>NZ_CP061287.1:0-743859 GCF_018687275.1 Polynucleobacter sp. MWH-Aus1W21 | reverse complement strand
ATTTTTGTACCGAGAGCTAAAGCTGCGCATTGACGAGTGTGGTCATCAGGTGTTGCGCCAATTCCGCCAGTACTAAACACGACGTCCCCACTTGCAAAACTCTCTTTCAGCGTAGCGGTAATTTGCTCTGGATCATCAGCAACATATTTAGCCCATGCAAGACTCAGACCGCGCTCATTTAAAAGCTCTATTAGCTTGCTCATGTGCTTATCTTGACGACGTCCTGACAAGATTTCATCGCCAATCACGATTAAACCGAAGCGACGCTGCGCTGCAGCCGTTACATCTTTTGGTTCGTCTATTTCAACTTTTTTCATTTCATCAACAATCTCATTAGCCATCGTATTAACTGTGATATGGAAGTTCAATATCAACAACACGGGATTCCACTGTCAGCGCTTTGTCCAACTCCTCTTGTCTCAGTTGCTTAAGTGCATCCAGTAGGAAGTAACTAAACCACAAAGCAGCAAAGACAAAAATCAGAGAATAAATCCAAAGCGCTATAAAGCTTACGATTGGAAACAGCACTAAAGCCAATGCCGAGGTAGCCCAAAAGAATGTAGGCACCGCCCCTAGCATCCCCGATGCGATGCCCATGCAGAGCAAAGGCCAGCGATATTTTTCAAGCAAGAGATCGCGCTCTTCCATGCTGGCATGTTTAGCCAATACATCGTAGGACATGAGTCGCATGGTTAGCCAACCCCAGAGCAAGGGAGGCAAGACAGCCACAAGTGGAGGCACCCACCAAACCGGCAGAGTCAACATCACGAGAGCTAGGCAAATAATGGCCGACCACAATGAGTAAATCAAACTACCGAAGAACCCGCCACCTTGTTTACATTCGAGATCATGAAATTGAGAATTTCTTGAAGCAATTTTGACAATTGCAGGGACGGTTGAAAAGGCAATGAATACGAGCAAGCTAATTGTGATCAGCGGAATGATCAACATGACAAAAAATAATGGCGCTATCCATGCTCGCGCGTTATCAAATCCTGCCCAAACAAGCCCTTCTTGAATCCAGCTGGTAAATATCGAAGTTGTCAGAAAGACACTTAATGCTTCGAGTGCAGGCGTCCATGTAAGCCAGATAAGACAGCCCCACAGCACGGAGACAATTAGAAATGGTCTTAAGCTGAGCCACAACATCCGTGGATGCATAGTTCCAACCAAGGCCATGCCAAATGATTTAAATACCTGCTGCAAGCCAACCATACAACTCCTATCGCCTTCAGACCTGAAGTCTACTTAGGCATGATTTCTTTAAAGGCATGAACCAGGCCTTGCCACTGTTGAGTAAGGATATTTTGCGAAACCGTTAAATTTCTTACCCCTGTAGGATAGACCTCTTTAGGGAAGATGGCTGTTCTAAACAACATATCCCACCATGGAAACAAAACACCAAAGTTGCAGCCGCCTAAAACACCGGGCTTACCTTTGGCTTCATGACCATATCCAACGGCATGGTGCATGCGATGAAACATGGGTGATACCAGTAAGTATTTTGCAGGGCCTAAATGGGTTTTGATATTGGCATGCTGCCAACTTTGTAGAAATTCACTCAATGCAATCAGCAGAATAAATTGGCCTGGAGAAACTCCAAACATCAAAGCAACAAAAGACATCACCACAGCCCGCATGATGTCATCTAGTATGTGATTGCGATTATCAGACCATGCGGTCATGACTGTTTGGCTATGATGCAAGGCATGCAATTGCCACCACCAGTTAAATACATGGGATGCGCGGTGGTAGAGATAGTCAACAAAATCCAGCAATACCAAATAAATCAAGAAGCTCACAACTGGAATAGAAGTTACGCCAGGCCACCATGACTCGACGTTCAGGCGATCGAAACGGAAATCATGCAGGATGGAGTCGACTCCGAAAAAGAATCCAGACAAGGCGATGAATACTAGGCCATGAAAAATTCCCAGACGATGAAACAAGGTGTACAAGACATCTGCCCTACTTGCTTTTGCAAAACGATCCTGCTTTTCTGCTGGGGCGAGACGCTCCCAAGTTCTTAGGACAATAATGATTAAGAAAATTTGGATGCAACCAAATAAAAACCAATCAAGCCCATCAAATACATCTTCAGCCCAAGCCATTAAATCGAATTGATATAAAACGGGGGCAACTATATTTGCAAACAGAAACTCCTGAACGCTAGCGTACCCGGCTGAAATGGCAGAAGTGATGGCATTGAAATCCATGCTTTATTTTGACTGATTTACGGAATTCTTGGGCAGCAACCCAAAGCAGAATCCGCGAGCCTTCAGATTGACAATAAGCTGCTCTAAAACGGCAGGCGCCCAAGGGTCTTTTCTAGACCATATACCCAAATGAGCCATGGTGATATCGCCATCCTTAATGTTGCGGCTTGCCTTGTCCAAAAGAGCGCCATTGGGGTGCTTATCGGAGTTGAGCTCATCACCCAGAAAGCCAGCAGGATCCCAACCTATGTACTCATATCCACACATATTCCCCATACGGATCAAGGTTGGGGAAGTTTTACCGCCAGGTGCACGCCATATCTTTTGAATCGGATGATCGGTGAGCTCATGAAATCGCTGATCTACACGGCGTATTTCCTTGCACATTGTTGCTTCGTTATAGAGGACTGTCATTCCTGCCTTTGGTCCAAACTGAGGCTTTTCAAATACCTCGCCCTTAGGTCCGTCTTTAACAAAATAGGTATGGTCGTAGGTATGACTACCAAAGCGATGCCCTTCTTTAACGCGTTCTTGCCAATAAGTCTTCCAAGAATCATCTAAAGAAAAATCGCCGCGGAATGTTTTCTCATTCGCCAAGAAGAATGTGGCTTTTACATTTTGTCGCTTCAGAATTTCCGCCACCTTTTCAGCAACTGCCATATTGCCAGTATCAAAAGTAAGGTAAACCTTTTTATTACATTCTGCAGGCTGAGCAGAGGCGCCCAAAGAAAAACAGCCGAGCAATAGCGCGGCTGTAATACGTATGAATGCGTTATGACTCATGCGCTTCATGATGATGATTACTCCCATCCAGCCCTTGGAGCAAAGAAGACTCCATGAGGCGACTTACCCACTGGAATAACAGTAACTAACTTCATTGTTGGGATATCGATTACTCCAACCTTTTTTGAGAAACGCAAGGTAACCCAGAGCGTTTTTCCGTCAGGAGTAATTTCCATATCATCTGGTCCAGCTGGAAGACCGGTGATGTCGCCAACCTTTTCCAGGGTTTGCATATTGATCAGGCTGATTGTGGAAGCAATACGGTTACTCACAAATACATGTTTCTTATCCCCAAGAGGGCGGAAGTTATGGGCACCCTTCCCTGTTGGGATGCGCTTTACTTCTTTGCGATTTTTCCAGTCGATAACCTGGACATTGTCTTCTCCAGTAATGCCAACCAACAAGTACTGATCACCAGGCGTCATCCATAAGCCTGCAGGCACTTTACCTGTCGGCATTACCCACAAGACCTTTTGTGTTTCAAGATCAATGGCAGCAAGCTCGTTTGAGTCCTGCAAAGTAATGAATGCAATTTTGCTATCTGCCGTGAATGCAATATGACTTGGAGTCTTTGCCAATTTCACGGTCTTCGCTAATTTCAGATTTGCGCCATCAGCAGCATAAATATCAACACGGTCTAAGCGATTGCCGTTTGCCACAAACCATTTGTGATTTGGAGAATAGCCAATTTGGTATGGATCAATGATATTTGGAATTTTGCCGGTTAACTCACCTGTCGTTGGGTTCATTAAGGCAACATCATTGCCTGCCGCATTTGCAATCAGCAAAGTCTTTTGATCAGGAGTCAACATCAGATGGTGGGGTTCTTTACCAACCGGAATCGTCTTAATGACCTGGCGAGTAGTCATGTCAATCAAACTGACTGAAGCTTCGCCAGAATTGAGAATGACCGCCAACTTTGGCTGATTAGCTGCTACTGGTGTTGATGCATTACCAGCTTGCGCAAATGCATTTTGATTGACTAAAAGGAGAGTCAATAAAGCGGAGGTCGCAATTGTGCGAAAACCTCTAATCTTGATAAATGTATACATACCTCCATTGTAAGCAATCGGGAGGCCCAAAATGACCTCTAGGCTGCAATGGATTTGACTTAGCGCAAACTGGCTAAAACCTTTTCAAGGCGCTTTAAGGACATTGGGGTTGGTGTTTTCAGTTCCTGGGCATATAAAGCCACCCTCAGCTCTTCCAGTTGCCAACGAAAATCCGTTAAGGCTTGGTCTTCAGCCATGGCGTAGGAGGAGCCACCCTTGTTACCCTGTATTAGCTTTTGCCATGGATGCGCAACCGATTCCCAATCTTTTTGACACTGGGCATCGCGACTTGGATTGGATCGCAACTTATCAATCCGCATGGCAATGGCTTTTAAGTAGCGGGGTACATGAACTAGTTGGCCATAAGGTATCTCTGCCACAAATTTAGGAAATATCAAGCCTTGCATCTGTGCCTGAATATCTGCATAAGCACTCGGTGATGCGGCTTTTGCACTGGCGATCTTTTTCTGCAAATCTGCGTGGGCTTGCAATGCATTTAATGCGTGACGAGAAATCTCTTGGGCGATGAGTGCCAATCTTGGTTTTCCTGCTTGTAAGCGTTCCGCAAATTGCTCAGCATTGACTGGCAATGGCTCAGTCATATAAGCACGCTCAAGAGCTAGATTCAAAATCTGATCAATCAATCCCTCTACTGAGCCCACATTAATAAAGAGCAGGCCTAATTCACGAATTCCCGGTAACTGTTTTTGCAAAGCCTTGAGCGTATCTTTATTGCTCAGAGCAAATAGACGTCGCAGCCCTAAACCATGTTGTTTACGAGCTTCCTCTAGGTCATCAAACACCTCAAGATCGCAGAAGTCGACGCGATCTACCAAAGCCGGATAACCAAACAAGGTTTTATTGCCTTTTTGTATTTCTAATGTTTCAGGTAGCTCACCAAACTCCCAGGTACGGTAACCACCCTGCTCTACTTTGCGTGTTGCATCAATGGCGCCTGTACCGCCATCTGAATTGGCTTTAGTTTTTTCGCCTACTGAAGGCTCCATACCTAACTCGACCTGCGCAGCTTCCTGAGCAATTGCTTGGAAAGCGTTTCGGGCAGTCTGCCCATACTCAGAACGTAAGCGCGCTAAGTTGCGCTCCACTTCTAACTGTCGACCATACTCATCAATCAAACGGAAATTCATAGACGAGTGCAAAGGCAAAGCCTCTGGCCTGAAGTCCGTGCGCTTAATTTCCAATCCACGCTCTTTGCGAATATCTCCGATCAAACTATCCAAGAAGTCGCCAACACCAAATTGCTTCTCTTCTAGCTTGCGCTCCAGAAAAGATTTAGCATAATCTGGCAGCGGCACACAATGACGGCGAAGTTTCTGAGGCAAAGATTTAAGCAGGAGAAGCACTTTCTCCTCACACATGCCGGGTACCAACCACTCGCAACGACGTCCATCCACTTGGTTTAACTGCGTCAACGGAACCACAAGTGTCACACCATCTTTAGGGCTTCCAGGTTCAAAGTGATAAGTCAGACTGAGCTGTGCCCCGCCCACCAGCATCGTCTTAGGATAACGATCGACAGTAATGCCTGCCGCCTCGTGGCGCATCAGGTCTGCTTTTTCTAGGCGAAGCTGAGCATCCAGTTCACTTCCCTGATTTTTATCATCTCCGCTTTTTTTAGCCAACCACGCTTTAAGACTTTCTCGACTGCATACTCCTTTTGGAATACGAGACTCGTAGAACGCAAATAGCAACTCATCATCCACCAAAACATCTGGCCGACGTGAGCGATGCTCTAAGGCTTCAATCTCTTTAATAAGGCGACGGTTATGCCAAAAAAATCCAAACAGATTTGGGTATTTTTTCTTGGCATCAGTTTCAGTCTCGCGTTGCAATGCTGGCGTATCCATACGCCCAAACATTTCTTCTTGCACTAAAGCCTGACGAATGAATAGCTCTCTTGCTTCATCGGGGTTATGAGGTTCATAACTCACACGGCGGCCATGGTAGATCGGTAGGCCATATAAGGTGCCACGTTCAAATGCCATGACCTCGCCCTGACGGTTATCCCAGAATGGATCGCTCAAAGACTTAATCAGGCGATGCGCAGCAACCCGTTCTACCCATTGCGGCTCAATCTTTGCAATGGTTCTGGCATACATGCGATTGGTTTCTTGCAGTTCACCAGCCAAAATCCAGGCACCTGCTTTTTTGCCAATGGTAGAGCCAGGCCAGATAAATGGACGTATACCTCGGGCGCCAACGTAACCACCGGTCTTGCTATTTCGATCCTGGGATTTTTCATCCTCTTCTTTTTTGGCGACATACCCAAGTAAGCCCGTTAATAAAGAGAGGTGGACTTGTTCATAAGTTGCGGCTAGACCATTTTCTTTCCAGCCCTTCTCGCCCAGCATCGTATGGAGTTGACCATGGACATCGCGCCATTCGCGTAAGCGACGGGGTGACAGAAACTTACTCTTGCAAAGATTCTCTAGCTGACGATTGCTATGCTTATGTTGCAAAGCGTCCTGATACCAATTCCAAAGCTTTACGAAACTCAAAAACTCAGAGCGCTCATCAGCAAATTGCAAATGCGCTTGATCTGCAGCAGCTGCCTGATCCATAGGCCGATCACGCGGGTCTTGGGTAGCTAGCGCTGATGCAATAATGGTTACTTCCTTTAAAGCATTCTGCTCTTTTGCAGCCAGCAACATACGTCCAATACGAGGATCTAACGGCAAGTCCGCTAACTGTTTACCAATAGCAGTGAGTTTGAAGCTGTTGTTGATATCTTTACCGTCCACTGAATCAGATTCATCAAATTCAATTGCACCTAATTCATCTAAAAGCTGTACGCCATCTGTAATTGCCCTGCCTAGTGGTTTATCAATAAATGGAAAGTGCTGAATCTTCGGCAAGCGTAAGGAGCTCATGCGCAACAACACTGCCGCTAATGAACTTCGCAATATTTCGGGGTCGGTAAATTTTGGACGACCTTGATAATCTTGCTCGCTATACAAGCGCACGCAGATGCCATCCGATACACGACCGCAACGCCCCGCCCTTTGATTAGCAGCTGCTTGAGAGATCGGCTCTATTTGGAGCTGCTCAACCTTGTTGCGATATGAGTAGCGCTTTACTCTCGCTAGGCCGCTGTCTATCACATAACGAATATTGGGAACCGTTAATGAAGTTTCCGCAACGTTCGTGGTCAGGATGATGCGTCTCCCATTACCCGGACTAAACACTTTTTCTTGCTCGGCCACGGATTGGCGTGCAAACAAACTCAGAATCTCCGGATGAAAGCGCTGCTGCAGGACATGATCTTTACGCAAAGCTTCTGCACAATCACGGATCTCGCGCTCGCCCGGCAAAAATACCAATACGTCTCCAGCACCTGCAGCGCCTTCACGCCATAAACTAGCAATCTCTTCGGTAACGGCATCCGGAATTTCTTTGGCAGTCTTGGATTCTTTTTTACCATCAGGCTTGGCATCTGGTTCCAGCGGCGCATAGCGCTGCTCGACCGGAAATAGTCGACCACTCACCTCAATCACTGGCGCCACCCTGCCATTCATGGCAAAGTGCTCTGCAAATCGCTGGGCATCAATCGTTGCCGAAGTGATGATCAACTTAAGATCGGGTCGCTTCGGTAGGAGCTGACGCAAATAACCCAATAAGAAATCAATATTGAGACTGCGCTCATGCGCCTCATCGATGATGAGCGTGTCATAAGCGCGTAGCTGTGGGTCACGCTGAGTCTCGGCTAGCAAGATGCCATCCGTCATCAGCTTGATAGAGGCTGTATTGCTGGTCTTGTCGGCAAAACGCACTTGGTAGCCAACATCCTGACCAATGGGTGAACCTAGCTCTTGAGCAATGCGCTTGGCTGTGGCAGTCGCTGCGATCCTGCGCGGCTGGGTGTGGCCAATGAGCTTGCCACCATTAATGGTGCCTCGACCCAGATCCAAACAGATCTTTGGCAGCTGCGTGGTCTTACCTGAGCCCGTCTCTCCGCACACAATGACCACCTGGTGGCTCTGCAGGGCATCCTTGATCAGCTGACGCTGACCAGAGACCGGCAATTCCTCAGGAAAGCGAATTTCTAGCTTGCGCGAGGTGTTGGAAGCAGGCACAGGCTTTGGGATTGCTTTGGGTTTTTGTTGGTTTATAGGCTCTTGCACCCTATAATTTTCTCACTATGCCGACAAATGCACCAAACCAGGCCTCATTGGCCGAAGAAACGACCTCCAACTTCCCTTTTGTAGGGTGGCTGCGTGATGTTGCGCCCTATATTCACAGCTTCCGCGAAAAGACCTTTGTTATCGCCTTTGCGGGTGAACTCGTACAAGAAATCGGTCTTGAGAACCTGATTGAAGATATCGCCATGTTGCATGCCATGGGCATGCGTATTGTTTTGGTTCATGGCATTCGTCCGCAAATTGAAGAACAGCTCATGCTTCGCAAGATTAAGAGCAAGTTCGGTAAAAGTGCTATGCATAGCTACCGGATTACCGATGCTGCTGCACTAGAGTGCGTCAAAGAAGCTGCCGGCGAATTACGCCTGGACATTGAAGCAGCATTTAGTCGTGGTCTTCCAAACACACCAATGGCTGGTTCACGCATTTCAGTGATCTCTGGCAACTTTATTACTGCAATGCCGGTAGGTGTTGTCGAGGGCACTGACTACATTCATACAGGACTAGTTCGCAAAGTAGACTCCGGTTCGATTAGACAGTCTCTGGATAGCAACAAAATTGTTTTGCTTTCACCTTTGGGTTTTTCACCAACGGGTCAAGCATTCAACTTGGCATATGAAGATGTAGCGGCATCCACTGCTGCAGCACTCAAAGCAGATAAGCTGATTTTCTTGAGTCCATATGCCGGCCTTAAAGATGCTGAGGGCGACTTCATCACTGAACTGTCGATGCCACAGCTACAAGAATATGTCGCACAGAACAAAGATATGGACCTCGGCATGAAGGGTCTATTGAATACTGCTGGTAGAGCGATTCGTGCTGGCGTTAGCCGTGTTCACTTCCTCCCATGCAATCAAGATGGCGCCCTGCTGGAAGAGCTCTTCACCCATGATGGTATTGGCATGATGCTAGCTTCATCCGATATTGAGAACTTACGTGAAGCTAACCAAGATGACGTTGGTGGCATTTTGCAATTGACTATGCCTTTAGAAGATGAAGGTATCCTGGCTGCTCGCGGTCAAGATGTCATTGAGCGTGATATTCAGCGCTTCTCCGTCATTGAGCATGATCGTGTTCTCTTCGGTTGCGCCGCACTCTTCCCATTCCCGAATGGCGTTGGTGAGCTGGCATGTCTTGCGGTTGATCCAGATGTTCAAGGATCAGGTGACGGTGAGCGTCTGCTAAAGCGTGTTGAGATGCGCGCCAAACAAGAAGGCATCAAAAAATTATTTGTTCTCACGACAAGAACCGAGCATTGGTTCTTAAAGCGTGGCTTTAAACGGGCGTCAGTGGATGACTTGCCTGAAGAAAGAAAACAAATTTATAACTGGGACCGTAAGTCCATGGTTTTAACTAAAGATCTATAAGAAACGCTAGAAATACTAGAAAGGCATTACAGATGGCACGCATGGTTCAATGTATCAAACTCAATAAAGAAGCTGAAGGCATGGATTTCGCCCCTCTTCCTGGAGAGCTGGGTAAAAAGATTTGGAATCAAGTTTCAAAAGAGGCTTGGGCTGGCTGGTTAAAGCAGCAAACCATGTTGATTAATGAAAACCGCCTTAATATGGCGGACCCACGGGCACGCCAATACCTCTTAAAACAGGTAGAAAAGTATTTCTTTGAGGGTGGCGCAGATATGGCTCAAGGCTACGTGCCTCCAGCAGAATAAATATTCATTACCTTTTAATTAAATATTGATTTGGGGTGTTGACACCACCAAAGATAAGCGTAGGATGAAGTCGTGGTGAGGCAGTTATAGTGCCCTGCCACATTGGCGAAAGCCGATCTTAATAAGTACATCTATGTGCTTATAGGCTAAGGAACTAAATACCTTCCGAGCGCCTGCGCCATGCAAACCATGGCAAACAAACCCGATGGGGATACCCCGTCGGGTTTTTTATCCCCTAAAGAACAATACGCTCAACGCCTGCAGCATTGCTAACTAGCAATATATTGGCCTTTTCTTTGGCAAACAGGCCCACGGTGATTACGCCGGCAATTTGATTGATTTGCGCTTCCATCTGCATGGGGTTGGCGATCTTTAAACCTGCGACATCAAGGATCCATCCACCGTTATCAGTCACAAATGGCTCGCTAGGTGTTTGATTGAGATCGGCGCGAGTATTTTTTGCTAAACGTAGAGTTACCTTGCCGCCAAACTTTTCCAATTCGCGGCTCACGACACCTTGAGCAAGGGGAATGATTTCTACTGGTAGAGAAAAGTTACCTAGCACCGGCACTTGCTTTGATGAGTCACAAATGCAAATGAATTGCTTTGCCATAGAGGCAATGATTTTTTCTCTTGTGAGCGCCCCGCCGCCGCCTTTAATCATATGCCCAGCAGGATCAATTTCATCCGCACCATCAACATACGCAGGTAAGCCTTGCACATCGTTTGGGTCAAGCACTTTAAAACCGTGTTTTAGCAAACGCTCAGTGGTTGCATTGGAACTAGATACCGTACCTACAAAATGATCTTTATGTGGAGCTAGTGCATCAATGAAGCAATTGGCTGTAGAACCGGTACCTACACCCAAAACCTGTCCAGCGGGCAACTTGAGAACTTCGTCTCTGGCCGCCTCACCTACCATTTGCTTGAGTTGATCTTGATTCATATAGCTATCAAACGCCTTTACTGGAACTGATTAATTAATCCATCTATCATATGATATTCATAAGTAAACCACTTTAGAGCATTGAGCAAGCCCATGAATAGCACCGCCTCAGCATTAAGCCAGTTAGAACAACTCAAGAAACTCACTACGGTTGTAGCTGATACAGGCGATTTTGAGCGTATGCAGGCCTTCCAACCGCAGGATGCGACCACTAACCCCTCACTCATTCTGAAAGCTGCTCAGCAAAGCAATTACCAGGATTTAGTAAAGTCAGTTAAAGCAGCCCATCCAGGCATGAGCCCAACCGACCTCGTAGATTACATCTTGGTTGCCTTTGGCTTGGAGATTTTGAAGATTGTCCCTGGTCGCGTTTCTACAGAAGTAGACGCCAGACTCTCTTTTGATACCAAAGGTACTGTTGCCAAAGCCAAGCATTTAATTGCTCTATATGAATCTCATGGGATTGATCGCAAGCGTATTTTGATTAAGCTAGCCGGTACGTGGGAAGGCATCGCTGCAGCAAAAGAATTAGAAGCTCAAGGCATTCATTGCAATATGACCCTGCTCTTCTCTTTAGTTCAGGCAGCTGCTTGTGGCGCAGCCAATGCCAAATTGATTTCTCCATTCGTAGGTCGCATTACTGATTGGAATAAAGCTAAGCTTGGCGCCAACTGGAGTGATGCCGCCAATGGTGGAGCAAATGATCCTGGCGTGACTTCAGTAAAGAGAATTTTTCATTACTACAAGCACTTTGGCATCCCAACTGAGATCATGGGTGCAAGCTTTAGAAACACCAGTCAGATATTGGAGTTGGCAGGCGTCGATTTACTGACCATTAGCCCTGAACTTTTAGCCGAACTTCAAGGTAGCAATGCGTCTGTTGAGAAAAAACTTAATCCTGCTAATGCTCAAGCTGCATTGCAGGCAGAAGGCATTACACCCCTTAAGCTCGATGAGTCCAGTTTCCGCCTGCAGCTCAATAACGATGCCATGGCGACGGAGAAATTAGCTGAAGGTATCCGGAACTTCTGCGTAGATACTGAGAAGCTAGAAGCGTTGCTCGCTAAATAGTTTCGATTCACCCAATCACTTACTGCAAATTGTCGTTCTTCTGCACCTTGAAAAAAGATAAGCAAATTACAAAAAGCATCGTAAAAATAGATACCAGCCCCAACGTTTCATAAAGCGCCTTCAAAGGCCAAACCTGGGAAGTGGCATCTGTAATGCTGCCACCGCTATTTGTAAATACAGCAGCAATAGGCCCCAAAAAAATGGTTCCGTAGATAACAATCACAAGATACCAACTCGATTTATTGTTGTCCTCAGCACAGTTTTGTATTTCATTTGTGCGCATTAAATAGATCGCCCAAAATTGGAAGATGGTATAGACACAGAGAAACCACCCCATGAAATTAGAAAAAGGGACTCCGAAGTATCCCCCTCCGTCACGCCAAATCCACTCATGCTTAACTGTAGATGATGCTGGATCGATGCTCATATCCCACATAACCATAATAAAACTGGCAATGATGGGGATTGCAAACATCAAGCTCTTCGGAATTTTGAGATCGAACTTATCCAATAGAACATGAGCTAAAGCCCAAGCGAGGTAGCACACGCCAAAGTAGGATGGCATGATCATTAGCGGAACAGCACCAATCTTTGGCCCTAATTCAGACGTGTAAACGTAATGACCAAAAGGGAAGCCAGTCGCAATACTTAAGGATTCATAACACCAGCTAACAATGCATGCAATACCAAACATAATTCCGAGCCTGCGCCAACCCAATCGCTGGGAGCCGTGAATTAACGCAAAAAGTAATCGCGCAGAAGTTGCGCTAATACTCAATATTCCAGCAATACTGACTGCAAATGGCATTGCACCAATGATCGATAGAGCAGCAGAGATGGCAACCAGCAGCCAGAGAATGAATTCATTATTTTTTTTAAACATAAAAGCCCATAGAACAACTTAGATATCTTGCATATTTACCTGGAGAATAGACCCTGATGATTAGCAATGAGAGGTGTGATGACCTACTTCTTGCCAGTATTAATGCCCAGTATTGAGTAAGCCGGGCAATTACCAATCATTCCAGTTAATAGCGGAATCACGCCTATCCAGGCCCAGGGGCCGGTAATCCCAAAACCAGCTAAACCCATCAGGGTTACGCCAACAGTCATTCGCAGAACGCGATCTGTATGTCCCATATTGCATTTCATATGCAGCTCCTTGTTTTACTTGGCAGCTTTGTCAGATACTTTGGCTAGGCGCTGTCTTAATGCCTCATACAAGCATACGCCACTTGCAACAGAGACATTCAAACTGGAGACCACACCCTGCATTGGAATGCGGACCAGCTCATCACAGTTTTCTTTTGTGAGGCGACGCATGCCCTCACCTTCGGCACCCATGACAATGCCAATAGAGCCTGTGAGATCAATGTCATAGATCGACTTAGTCGCTTCATCATCCGTACCAATCAGCCAAACTCCCGCTTCTTGCATTTCTTTCATGCTACGAACAAGATTGGTAACAGTAATTACCGGCATGACTTCAGCTGCGCCACTAGATACCTTGCTTACGGTGGCGTTAATGGATGCAGAGCGATCTTTAGGGATCACAACAGCATCTACACCAGCACCGTCTGCTACGCGCAGACATGCTCCAAAGTTATGGGGATCAGTTACACCATCTAAAACCAAAAATAATGGTTTCTTCTGCGCGCCCTCAGCATCTTCAACCACCTCAGTAATGGTTCTTGCAACAGTCATTTTTTCTGCCAAAGCAACTACGCCTTGGTGACGGTCATGCCCAGTTAACTTATGCAAGCGCTCTGCGTCAGCCGCATGCAAACGCTCACCCAAAATCTCTTCGGCCTGCTTTAAGAAATCACCCATGCGTCTGTCGCGACGACCAGAATCAAAGTACACCGACTTTAAGCTACCTGGGTCTACCCGCAAACGCGCTTGCACTGCATGGAACCCTACTAATATTTGTTTCATTTTCTTTTCTAACTTAATTTCTACAGAGTGTCTTTATTTGCGGCGCGCTTTGGTGCTGCGAACTGGAGGCTTGCTACCAGCTGGTTTGCCAACAGATCTTCCAGGCTTGCTGTTCTTGCCGCTTTTACGGGCCGCTTTGCTCTTAGACTGGTTAGCGCCTAGTGTGCCTGCAGATTTAGCTGCATTCACGTTGATCCCGCTGGGTTTTTGCGGAATCTTATTATCTGGGCGGCTCTTTTTAGAGGCAGCTTTTTTATTAGGTCTACCGGTATCGGTTGCTAACACGAGCTGCCGACGATTGGATGATCCGCCAGGTTCTGTCCCAACAGATTTAACCAAGCTAAATTCAATTTTGCGAGCATCTAAATCAACACGACTTACCAATACATGCATGCGATCACCTAAGCGATAACGTATTCCGGTACGTTCGCCACGCAATTCCTGGCGCGCTTCGTCATACTGGAAGTAATCACCGCCGAGCTCGGTGACGTGCACCATACCTTCGACAAAAAGATTTTCCAACTGAATGAATAAACCAAAGTTAGCTACGCCAGTGACTGTACCCGCATACTCTTGACCCAAATGGTCACGCATGTAGTAACACTTGAGCCATGCTTCAACATCACGAGATGCTTCATCAGCACGACGCTCATTGGATGAGCAGTGAACACCTAATTGACCCCAGATTGGCAATGCGGCATTTGCGCCTTTAGGTGTCTTTGCACCCTTGACCCCTGCTTTGGCATCGCTTTGGGATTTCTTGGCATTGACTGCATTCTCACGACCCTTACCTTTGCGTGGCAGAGTGAGGTTGAGAGGCACCTTCGGCGGCAAAACTGGTACGTAGGGCTTTTTCTGGAGGATTGACTTGATCACGCGATGCGTTAACAAGTCAGGATAGCGACGAATAGGGCTGGTGAAATGAGAATACGCTGGATAAGCTAAGCCAAAGTGGCCTTCGTTATCTGGCTGGTACATCGCCTGCTGCATAGATCGCAGTACAACGGATTGCAGCATATTGGCATCTGGTCGCTCCTTGATTTCACGCATCAATTTAGCGTAATCGCGTGGCTTAGGTTTTTCACCGCCGCCCAATGAGAGACCGGAGGTTCTGAGAACTTGGCGCAAGGTAACCAACTTCTCTTCCGATGGTTCACCATGCACTCGGTAGAGACTGAGATGTTTATTTTTATCAATGAAGTCTGCAGCACAAACGTTGGCAGTCAACATGCACTCTTCAATTAAGCGGTGCGCATCATTACGAATGCGTGGCTCAATGCGCAGAATCTTACCAAGCTCATTACTAATGATTTGAGTCTCAGTTGTTTCGAACTCAATAGCACCACGCTTCTCACGGGCAGATAAGAGAATCTTATACAACGAGTAGAGATTTGTTAGCAAAGGACGGAACTGAGCAAAGCGTGTTGCCTCTGGTCCCTTGCTATTTGAGAGAACTTCCCAAACAGTATCGTAAGTAAACCGTTGTGCAGAGTGCATTACTGCTGGGTAGAACTGGTATGCCAGCACAATACCGTTGTTGTCCACAACAGAATCGCAAACCATACACAAACGATCTACACCGGGATTAAGAGAGCAAAGACCATTGGAGATCTTCTCTGGCAACATTGGGATCACACGTCTTGGGAAATACACCGAAGTAGCGCGCAACAAACCTTCATCATCCAGTGGCTGGCCTGGTTTGACGTAATGAGATACGTCAGCAATCGCCACGATTAAACGCCAAGCCTTAGTCTGGCCGTACATGACCGGCTCACAGTAAACCGCATCATCAAAATCTCTTGCGTCAGCGCCGTCAATGGTGACTAATGGCACATCACGCAGATCAACGCGACCCTCTAGATCAGCCTGCTGCACTGTATCCGGCAAGGCTGTCGCTTCTTTCATAGCAGCAGCAGAAAACTCATGAGGCACGCCATACTTACGCACAGCGATTTCGATTTCCATACCGGGATCGTCAATCTCACCTAAGACCTCTACTACTCGCCCAACTGCTTGGCGATAGCTATCTGGGTAATCGATAATCTCGACGCTCACCACTTGGCCTAATTTGGCATTGCCCTGACCTTTTGGTGGAATCAAAATGTCATGACCGATGCGCTTATCTTCTGGCGCAACAATCAGGACCCCGTTTTCATTTAGGAGGCGGCCAATAACTACTTTATTGGCATGAAGAACAACTTCAACGATTTGACCTTCAGGACGACCGCGGCGATCTGTACCAAGAACCCTAACATTGACTCTATCGCCGTGCATGACGCGAGACATTTCTCTTTCAGATAGAAAGATATCCTCACCACCATCATCGGGAATAACAAATCCAAATCCATCTCGATGCCCTTGAACTGTACCTAAACGGTCAGCTTCACGCGGCACCAAGTCTTTTGCTTTACGCATTTAATTCCTTCGGCAATACATGCCCTGTCTATATATCTAGAGATATCTATTTTTGTTATGAATAAGGCTACTGTATCAAACCACCAAGTCCGATGGGAAAAAGCCAAATGGGGCCAGAAATGACCTAGAAATGCCCATCCCTCTATAATAAAGGCATGCCCAGGTGGCGAAATTGGTAGACGCACCAGCTTCAGGTGCTGGCGATCGTAAGGTTGTGGGGGTTCGAGTCCCTTCCTGGGCACCAAATAGCTTAAAGTCACCCTCAAGAGCCTTAATATAGGCTCTAGACTCAATTACTGAGCCCCACTAATAAAGAATCATCCATAGCAAATTGAATTCCGCCTTACTCAAAAACTCCAATAAGCAGGATAAAGGGATTAGCCTTTTTTCAGCCACTGCCCTAGGTATCGGTGGGATGATGGGTGCAGGCCTATTCTCTCTATTGGGCACTGCAAGCGCTCATGCCGGATCACATATACCGCTAGCCTTTTTACTTGGCGCAATTGCTGCTTCATTCTCCGTCTACTCCTATGCCAAATTAGGCGCTACTTTTCCCAGCAGTGGAGGAGCGGCGACATTTACAGTAATGAGTTTTGGTCCAGGCGTTATTTCTGGTGGTCTCAATATATTTCAATTCATAGCCTACTTGATAGCTGCTGCGCTTTACGCTGCTGGTTTCGCTGAATATGCCAACACTTTACTTGGCGGTAATTTATCTCCGCTAGAGGTAAAGCTTATTGGCGCTGGCATAGTTATTTTTTGCGCTGGCATTAAATTACTGGGCACCAATTTTGTTGGCAAGGCAGAGGCACTTGCGATTGGCTTTGTGACGATTGCTCTTTTACTCTTTTCAGTGGATGGCATTCATGTTGCAGACCTTGGTGCATTTCAGATGTCGAGCTGGTCCATCAATGGGATTGCTATAGCTACCGGTATTTTGTACATCAACTACCAAGGCTTTGGCGTAGTTACCAACTCTTCTAATGCTATGCAAGAACCCAGAAAAGAACTGCCGCTTGCGATGTTTTCAGCGCTTGTACTGGTAACCATTGCTTACGTTCTGGTGAGTACCGCCGCCATCCTACTGCTATCCCCGGCACAAATGGCTGTTTATAACGGCCACGTATTAGCCGATGCAGCCAAAATCGTAGCCGGAAAGACAGGCTTTGTTGTGATTGGAACATCTGCCCTCCTCGCTTGCGCTGCCGCCCTAAATGCCACGATCTTTGCTGCATCCAATATCGCTGCTGACATGGCCAATAAGACTTCAATCTCCAAAGCACTTGGCGAGTCCGTCCTAAAAACAGGCTTACGCTCTTTAACTGTATCTACCGTTTTAGTTATTGCGTTGGTTTTGGCTTTCCCACTAGAAGTGGTTGGGAAAATGGCTAGTCTCGCCTTTTTATTGGTCTACGCCGCAATCACCTATGGGCATATTCGTGTGAGGAAGCAAACTGGCGCCAAGCTTTGGCCGCTCGGGGCAGCAATCGTCATTAACTTGAGCTTGTTCACTACTTTATTTATCAATGTAATTGAGAGCGCCCGAGGAAGCGCTATCGCCCTCATTGTTGCCTTAATCGGATCTTTTGCTATGGAAGCAACTTCTCGAAAATTTCTGAGAAAGTAATTACAAGCCCATTGAGCGGTGCAGGATTTTTGCTTTCATTTCTAACCAGAGACTTTCAAAGTCTTCAGTCTTTTCTTCAGATAACTGAATAGGAGCAAAGAGACCTCCAAAAATAATGGAGCTCTTCTTGACCAGAGTCTTCTCAAACTCTCCCAAGCCAATTGGCTTATCGTCCATATCCCTAGTCAGCTGAGCAGAACAGACAATCGCTTCAGCATCATCCCTATCAATCACGGCAAACTCAATATATTGCTGATTTTTTTCAACAATCACCAGAGTGCCACGAGCATAGCAAACAGCATCATGCTGCTGAACGATATAGGCCAGAAATTGGTTCTTTTCTCCCTCTTTCTCAAAAGGGAGATCATCTATAAAGAAAAGATATTGATCACCCTCGCCATTTACCAAAGTAAATACCTTTGGCACTACTCCATGACCCAAGGCCAAATTACGATAGTAGGATGAAATTTCTACCGCAAGATTTTCAGAAAATAAGTGCATAGCAATTTAAAAGAGGCTTACTCTTTACGAGTTTTAATAGATTCAATGATTTTATAGAAGGCGTCGGGCTGTACGGAGTTCTGTCCTTTAAAAGGTTGATCCGTAATGACCAATAGAGAAATCAAAGCACCCATTGTGACAGGCAGAATCTTTAAGCCAAAGAAGAAAGAATCAGATGGTAGGAATAAGGTATTAATGCCCATGAGTGCAAACATACAAATCAGAATGACTACCCAAAATAAACCAGGCAACCGGATAGAGGCGCGCTCTATACGAGCCTCCCTGCTTTCTGCCACCTCTTCTGATTTCTTAATGATGTCTGTATACATCGCTGTTTGCCGATTGGTATGAGGCTCAATCGCCATAAGCTTTCGAGAAATACTCCGCCAAAGCATGTGTGTCTTAGAGCTCCCCTCGCCCTTTTGTAATAAATCCCATTCGTCATTAACAATTGAATTCATATACTCGAACAACTCGGCGCGAACAGACGCAATGGCCGGATCACCAAAGCGGGTCAACAAGCGATCCAAGTTATTAATACGTCCCGCCTCCTGCGAAACCAAAGTCTGAACCTCACGAAAATTAGTTTGCGCTTGATTTAGTAAAAAACCAATCAATAAGCCGCTTAAAGTAATGATGGAGCCGAAAAGACCCAATCCTAATCGAGTGCTGTCTTGGGTTGGAGCAAATATAGGAATACATTGCAGCAGACGCGGCAATATATCAAGCATAGTTACAAAAAAGATAATCAGTATCAATAAGATTTGGACATTACTTTTTTTGTATATCCAATTGAAAAATGCATCTTCACGTCGAGTTTTCATAGGGCCTAGTGATTTATGTTTTTGTTTAAGAACTGGAGTGTTCGCTCCCAGGCCAATTGAGCAGCTTCTGCGCTGTATTTCAGAGGAGATAATCCGCGGGCATCTGATTTCGGATTCGCAAATGCATGTTTAGTGTCATAACGATAGAACTCATAGTGAACGCCTGCTTGTCTTAACTTCTCCTCCAGCTGATCCACTCCAGAGATCGGGAAGAATTCATCATGCAAAGCCCAATGCGCTTGCATCGGCTTGGTAATTGCTTTTGCATCCACATACTCGAGGGGTGGGTTGCCATACCAAACTATAGAGCCATCAAGCTCAGGTACATTGCAGGCAGCCAAGATGGTAAGTGCGCCACCCATACAGAATCCCGTTACCGCAACTTTGGCACTCCCGGTAGCTTTTAGGTACTGAACGGCGCCACGAATATCTTGACCGGCAGCATCACCAAAGTTGAGATCGCCCATCAAATGCTCTGCTTCATTAGCCTCTAATGCCAGCTTGCCACGATACAAGTCTGGCACCAACGCCCTATATCCCGCTTTTGCAAGACGGTCTGCCACTGCTTTTACTTCATCATCAAGGCCCCACCATTCTTGAATGACTACTACTCCGGGAGCATTTGACTTGTCACTTGGCTCAGCAAGGTAACCATTGACTGCCGCTCCATCAGGTCTCTTAAATTCGATCATGGGGATCTCCTTATGCTTTTTTCGTATCAGAATGAATATATCCTACCAGCCAGAAAGTGAGCAATCCACATATGGCAGCACCATAGCCAACTAGGTTGTAGTGCTGCATCATGCCATCAGGACCGATGGTGACTACCCAGCCAGCTAAAACTGAAGCAATACCTGAGGACAGCATTTGCACAGAACCTACCAAGCTCATAAACGTTCCGCGAATTTTGTTTTCAACTACTTGACTGACCATGGCCATTGCCGGAATCATACGCCCGGATACCAAGATAAAAAATGCTGTTGAGTTAATCAACACAATCCATAGCGGGGTTACCGGCAAATTAGTTGTTACCAACAGTGGCACAAGGCTAACAATGGCTAGGACTCTGAAAACAGTAACTTTTCCATACTTATCAGACATGTGCCCTATAAAACGAGAGCTCATCAGGGTGGCTACACCACCGCATAAGTAAATCAACGATATATATGAATTATTAATTCCGACATTGGATGTGAGGTATAGCGCGATATAGGGGATCACCGAGAATCCCGTAATCATAATGAGCGCCATAAAGATAAATGCCTTGATATGCTGAGGGGCAATCAAGATCTTCCAAACCTGATTCAGTCGACTGCCCTCGTGAATATGCCCCAGATGTCCTGCAATTTTGGGAATATTGCGAAAACCTAAGTAAAGAATCAGACTTGAAATTAAGGCAATAAAAAAGAATGGTGCACGCCAGCCTAGACTTGGAATATGGTTCGCAAGAAATAATCCTAGGGGAACCCCTGCAACTGTCGACACCGAAAATGCAGCCATTACCGTTCCGAGCGCCTTACCTCTTCGCTCAAATGGAATTGAGTCAGCAACTATGGTTTGAACCAGAGACCCCAAGATACCACCAAAGGCACCGGCAAATGCGCGGGCGATAAAGAGGGCTTCGTAGTTGGGCGCTAAGCCACAAGCAAAAGTAGCGATGATAAAAAGTGCATACAAACTTAAAAGAAGCTGTCTGCGCTCAAATCGATCTACATAATAAGTTGCCAAAATACCAGCTGCAGCTGCAGCAAAAGTATAAGAAGAGAGTAGCAAACCAAATTGATGCGTATTGATATTGAGCTCCCGAATAAATTCAGGGCCCAATGGCATCATGATCATGAAATCTAAAATATGGGTGAACTGAATGCCCGCCAAAGAAAACAAAAAGAAGCGTTCTCGCTTTTTGGTTTCAACAGTATGGGTGACGGTATTCAATTGGGCGCTTTACTTGGGATAATCAATGTGCCATTATCAACCCTGATATGGAATTTTGCCTATCTTGAACCGCCTAAAATCTGACTAAATACATGTCTATTGCTACTGACCTCATTACCCAATCAACTCTGGGCGGAATACCGCTTCTGCCACTGCTAAGAGATACTCTTTATGGCATATTAGGCCTGATCTTAGTTCTGCTATTTCATGGCAGCTCGATTAATTTCATCATGCTGCGCTTTGAAAGATTAACGAATGGAAACCTGAAGTTAAAACAATACAACCGCGTATTTTTTCATTTTTATGCATCCTTTTTCTTTATCGCGCTAATCCACATTATAGAAATTATTATCTGGACTCTTTATGTTGTGGCGCTCGGCATCATGAGTGACGGCATTCAGACTTTGCTTTTCGTAGGAAGCTGCTACACCACTGTAGGCTTTGTTGAAGATATTTTGCCGGCCGGCTGGAAGAGTTTGGCCTTCTTCATTTCTTTTTCAGGGTTATTTTCTGTGGCTTGGACAACCTCCACCATGATAAGCATGACCAATTCATACAAATCTGCTTGGAATCTCAAGCACCACCAAAAAGATCCTAGCGCTTCTTAATATAGTACCCATATACGCAGCGATTTCCGCCGCGTGATGGGTCGTGTGTATCCTGAATTACGCCATCAATGATGGTAGTGAGATGTTTAGATACTTTTACTATCAGAACCCCGCCAGGCAACTCATCTGGTCTCAAATGAACTTGGCAGCCTGCCCCTATCTGCATTGTGGGCACCCACTCAAACCCCTGGGCTAGGATGTAGTCATGAAAGACATTACGGTGATTACCATTCCTAGGTGAGGCCCCTTTGATGCTTAGTCTCTTGGCAAGACGATCGTTTTTGACTAGCGCATATCTTTCGTTGGCAAGCCTGAGATCTTCATACACTTGCATGTAGGGAAGATTCGCTGCAATCGCAATAGATCTAACAACGCAATCCCCTGCCCCACCCTTAAAGCCAGCCTTCTCCCTACCGCCATCATTTAATTGAAATGAATACTTGGAGCACGTTTTAGAGAAGGGGTTCAGAAATCCAAACATAGACATGGGCTAATAAAAAAATGGATTTGCTTTGTGGGCAAATCCATTCTTATCTAGAGCGCTAAAGAAGTATTAAGCGTGAACCTTCTTCACCTCTAAACGCCAAGCGTGCAACAAAGGCTCGGTGTAGCCATTAGGCTGCTCAAGACCTTTGAAAATCAAGTCACTAGCTGCTTTGTAGGCGTATGAATCTTTGTAATTTGGCATCATTGGCTTGTACAAAGGATCGCCCGCATTCTGGCCATCCACCACTTTAGCCATACGCTGCAAAGTTTCATTCACTTGGTCTGCTGTCACGATACCGTTCAGCAACCAGTTAGCGATATGTTGACTAGAGATACGCAAAGTTGCACGGTCTTCCATCAAACCTACGTTATGAATATCAGGCACCTTAGAGCAACCTACGCCTTGATCGATCCAGCGAACCACATAACCCAAGATACCTTGGCAGTTGTTGTCCAACTCTTGCTGAATCTCTTCTTTAGACCAGTTTGCCTTTTCCACTACTGGAATGGTCAACAAATCATTGATTAAGGCTTCGGCTTCAGCTTGAGTATCGAGCTTTTCCATTTCTTTTTGGAGCTCAGCTACGTTTACTTGATGGTAATGAAGTGCATGCAAGGTTGCAGCTGTTGGAGACGGAACCCAAGCAGTGTTTGCACCTGCTTTGGGATGAACGATCTTCTGCTCAACCATGGCTTTCATCATGTCTGGCATTGCCCACATACCTTTACCAATTTGAGCGCGACCACGCAAGCCGCAATCCAAGCCTGCAAATACGTTACGACGCTCATAAGCAGATAACCATTTGCTAGTCTTCATATCGCCCTTACGCATCATTGGACCCGCATACATTGCCGTGTGCATCTCATCGCCAGTGCGATCCAAGAAGCCAGTATTAATAAAGGCAACACGAGCACCAGCAGCAGCAATCGCCGCCTTGATGTTTGCGCTCATACGGCGCTCTTCATCCATGATACCCAGCTTCACAGTATCAGCCGGCAAGCCGAGCAGCTTTTCAACACGGCCAAACAATTCACCTGCAAAAGCCACTTCTTCCGGGCTATGCATTTTTGGCTTAACGATATAAACAGAACCCTTACGTGTATTGCCAATCGCTTGGCTTGCTGGACGATTGATATCGTACAAAGCAATCAATACAGTCACTACCGCATCCAAGATACCTTCGTAGATTTCTTTTCCTTCGCCGGTAATGATGGCCGGGTTAGTCATCAAATGACCAACGTTGCGGAGGAATAAGAGTGAACGGCCATGTAATGTCACAACGCCATCTTTTGCATCTACAGCACCAATGCCGGCTTTGTATTTGCGGTCCGGATTAAGTGTACGAGTAATCGTCTTGTCGCCCTTCTTCACTTCCTCAACCAAAGTTCCCTTGAGGATGCCTAACCAGTTTTCATAGGCAAGAACCTTGTCATCGCCATCCACTGCAGCAATAGAGTCTTCCAAATCCAAAATTGTGGAAAGCGCGGCTTCCAATACAACATCATTGATACCAGCAGGATCGCTTGCACCAATCGTTTTGCTCTTATTGATTTCGATATCAATATGAATACCGTTATTACGCAACAAGATAGAGCTTGGTGCTGAAGCCTCGCCTTGATAACCAACAAATTGCTTCTCATCAGCCAAACCAGTTGTTGTGCCATCTTTTAACTTCACAGAAAGCTTATTGCCATCAACTGTGTAGGCAACAGAGTCACGGTGTGAGCCTTTAGCCAGTGGCGCTGATTGATCCAAGAAGTTGCGCGCATAAGCAACTACCTTTGCACCACGAATTGGGTTGTAAGCACCAGCCTTGGTAGCGCCATCTTCTTCTGAGAGAACGTCAGTACCGTAAAGGGCGTCATATAAAGAACCCCAACGAGCATTAGCAGCATTTAATGCATAGCGTGCATTGAGAACTGGAACCACTAATTGAGGACCAGCTTGCAGAGCCAACTCATCATCAACGTTCTTCGTTGTTGCAGTGATCTTTCCTGGAACATCAACCAAGTAATCAATCTCTTTCAAAAACTTGCGATATGCAGGCATATCGGTGATTGGGCCTGGATTGGCTTGGTGCCATTTATCCAAATCCAACTGAATGCGATCACGTTTAGCTAGCAAAGCTTCATTTTTTGGGGTGAGATCTTTAACGATTTCATCAAAACCCTTCCAAAAGTCAGCACTCTTAATACCAGTACCTGGAAGTACTTTGTCTTCGATAAAACGATATAAAGGGGTTGCCACTTGAAGGCTATTGCAGGTAGTGCGCGCAGTCATGTTGTTATCTTCTTATACAAAAGTTAATAAATAAAATTGAATCAGTTATTTCCTATTAATCCTTAAAAGGATGCTGGAGGAGAATGGTTTCATCGCGCTCCGGACCAGTAGAGACCATCGCAATTGGCTTGCCAGCCACTTCCTCAATACGACGTAGAAAGTTTTGTGCCTCTACAGGCAGCTTGCTCCACTCACGGATACCAAAGGTTGTGCCCTTCCAGCCAGGGAAGTCTTCATAAATTGGTTCGCAGCGGGCTACTGTTTCTGCACCGCGTGGCAATACATCCAACTTCTTACCATCAAGGTTATAGCCAACGCACAAACGGATAGTTTCAAAACCATCGAGAACGTCTAACTTAGTAATACAAAGTCCTGACAAGCCATTGATCTGAATGGAACGCTTTAATGCAGCAGCATCCAACCAACCAGTACGGCGTGGACGTCCAGTCACAGAACCAAATTCTTTGCCTACTTCAGCTAAACGTACTCCTACTGGATCTTGTTTAGCAGGATTGTCGTGGTCATAGAGCTCACTTGGGAATGGTCCAGCACCAACACGGGTGCAATAGGCCTTGGTAATGCCCAAAATATATTGCAATGAATCAGGCCCTACACCTGAACCAGCAGCAGCATTACCTGCTACACAGTTACTGGAAGTGACGTATGGATAAGTACCGTGATCAATATCAAGCAATGTACCCTGCGCACCCTCAAACAACAAATTCTGGCCAGATTGCTCAGCGGCATATAAAGCACTGGAGACATCCACTACCATAGGCTTTAGGCGCTCTGCATAGGACATTGCTTCAGCCAATGTCTTCTCATAATTCACTGGCTCTGCATCGTAGTAATTGGTGAGCATGAAATTGTGATACTCCAAGTTCTCACGCAACTGCTCTGCAAATTTTTCTGGGTAGAACAAATCTTGTACGCGCAATGCACGACGCGCCACTTTATCTTCGTAGGCTGGTCCAATGCCGCGTCCAGTGGTGCCGATCTTCGCTTCGCCGCGCTTCTTCTCACGTGCGTGGTCGATTGCTACGTGGTACGGCAAGATCAAAGTAGTTGCTTCAGAAATCTTGAGTCGTGATTGCACATCTAGACCAGCAGCCTCTAATTCGCCAATTTCTTTAAATAGGGCTTCTGGTGAAAGAACAACACCATTACCGATATAGCAAATAACAGACTTATGCATAATTCCAGATGGAATCAAACGCAGAATTGTTTTCTTATCGCCAATGATCAATGTATGACCGGCATTGTGACCGCCCTGAAAGCGAACCACTGCCTGCGCATGATCAGTTAACCAATCTACTACCTTGCCTTTGCCTTCATCACCCCACTGGGTGCCAATGACAACTACGTTACGACCTTTAGCTTGCTGCTTTGAAGACATAATGAAATCCAAAAAGATAATTACAAAATAAGTTAACTGTTCGCTGCTTTAATTTAATTACTGCCCTACTTCTTTTTTACTTCCCAAGAGTTGCCCTGCTTGACTAACTCTCGGTCACATTCGTATTCGGCAGCCTCAAGCGTTGTTCCCGCGGGAACTTGTATCACAACCTCACCCTTTTCTCTGAATGCGGCGATAGTCTTGCTTAATTCAGCATCCTCAATCCAAGGAGCGATGATTGCCAGCTTACGAACATTTAATGGTGACAAGCTTGCTAGCGTTAACAGGTCCAAAGAAAAACCAGTAGCAGGACGTGGACGACCAAAGGCTTGACCAACATGATCATAGCGACCGCCTCTTGCAATCGGCTGCGGTAATTGATCAACATAAGCGGCAAACATCACACCACTGTGATACTGATAGCCACGCAAATCAGCCAAATCAATACTGAGCTCTAAATTGCCAGATAGCTTTGCTGCTGCTGACACTAAACGCTCAAGATCCGCTAAAGCCTGATCAATAGCAGCGTGCTTAGGCAGGTCTTTTTTCGCCTTTGCCAGCACCTCTGCACAAGGTCCATTCAACTCGGTCAAAGTGATGAGTGCTTTTGCAATATTGGTTGGCAAGCAAGCTGCCCACTGCGTCAAGCGTGGACGATCCTTACTTTGAAGTAGGCCATACAGAGCTTCAACAGTTTCTTTACTTAAGTTTTGGCCATCTAGGATGCCAGCCAAAATGCCAGCATGGGAAAGATCTAAATAGCACTTATCTAAACCGGCGACTGATAATGTTTTAAGCAAAAGGGTTATAGCTTCTAAATCAGCTTCCCAAGTAGAACATCCATAAATCTCAGCGCCTAATTGCAATTCTTCACGCGCGGAGCTGCCCACTGGAGTACGGGCATGTGCGACAGAACCCGCATAACAAAGACGAGTGACCCCAGCACGATTTAAGAGGTGCGCATCAATGCGAGCCACCTGTGGTGTCATGTCCGCACGCAATCCCAGAGTGCGTCCAGATAATTGATCTACCAACTTAAAGGTCTGCAGATTGAGATCAGAGCCAGTACCGGTTAACAAAGAGTCCAAGAACTCCAAAATTGGAGGGGTAACTAGTTCATAACCATAAGACTGATATAAATCTAAAACAGCACGACGCAAAGACTCGACTTTGCGAGCCTCGGCAGGCAAAACATCTGCAATATCTTCAGGAAGTAACCAGCGATTCATGATGTGAACAATTTGCTTTCTTATTTTTTATGCAGGAACTTGAAGAACTCGCCATTAGGCTCCACTACCATGATGTCTTTCTTATCCTTGAAAGAACTTCTGTAAGCTTCAAGACTTTGATAGAACTGGGCAAACTGCGGGTCGCGGCCAAATGCCTCTGCATAGAGTGCAGTCGCTTTAGCATCGCCTGATCCCTTAATTTTTTGGGCATCACGATAGGCTTCGGCCAAAATCGTATCGCGTTGACGCTCTGCATTGGCACGAATCTTGTCTGATTCAGCGGCACCCATAGATCGCAACTCATTGGCAACACGCTTGCGCTCTGCTTCCATACGGCGATAAACAGAATCACTAATTTCAGCCAATAGGTCAACACGCTTTAAGCGCACATCCACAATCTCAACGCCTATATCAGATGCATCATCTGCAACCTTCTTGCGTATACCCTGCATGACCTCTTCACGCTGATCGGAAATCAGCTCGCGAACAGTACGCTTGGTGAACTCTTCATTTAAGGCGGAGCGAACCAATTGTGTTAAGCGATCCTGCGCCAAGCGCTCGTCACCCTTAAAGCTAATGAAGAACTTACGTGGATCGACAATGCGCCATTTCACATAAGAATCCACCAATAAGTTTTTCTTCTCAGCGGTAATGAAACGCTCTGCCTCTGGATTATCAATTGTCAAAATACGACGATCAAAGAAGCGGACGCTTTCAAATGGTGCTGGCAGCTTTACTTGAATGCCAGGATTCTCAATCACGCGAACAATCTGACCAAACGAAAACACCACAGCAAACTTACGCTGATCAACTACAAAGATGCTTGAGGACAATACATAAATGAGCGCAACAAAGCCGATGGCTGCTGCAATTAAACGATTTGCATTCATTATCTTGCCTCCCTATCGCGACTACGGAGGCCATCACGCTTGTCTGAAGAGCTATTGTTAGTTGGTGTAGCACTAGAGGATGGGCTCGATGCGCTTGCACCAGTAGCGCCACCCACTGTCACACTTCCTGTTGGAGTACTTGTACCGGATTGAACCTGTGCGTTGGCGGCTTGAGCACTTTCTGCGCTAACCTGTGCAACGATCTTATCTAACGGGAGATACAAGAGGCTATTGCTCTTGGTTGTATCAACCAAAATCTTAGTAACGTTGTTGTACATCTCGCGCATGCTGTCGATATACATACGATCACGCGTCACCTGAGGTGCCTTAGAGTACTCAACTAAAACCTGTTTAAAGCGCGTTGCATCACCTTCAGCAGTGGCTACTACTCGCGCCTTATAGCCTTCAGCCTCTTGAATCAGACGTTCTGCGGTACCTTTGGCTCTAGGAATAATGTCATTCGCATATGCCTGACCCTCACTCTTTAAGCGCTCTTGGTCTTGACCGGCTTTCACTGCGTCATCAAAAGCTGCTTGCACCTGCTCAGGCGGCTGAACGTTTTGCACAGTCACACTAGTTACATAAATACCAGTCTTGTAGCTATCCAAAATCTTCTGAATAGAGTTCGCTAAATCAACACCAATCTTTTCGCGACCTTCATACAGCACAGTATCCATCTTGCTACGCGCAACAATTTCACGGACAGCTGTTTCAGCGGCCTGCACTACTGCAGTATCAGGATCACGGTTGTTAAATAAATAATCGGTAGGATCTTTCAAACGATATTGCACAGCAAAGCGCACATCGATAATGTTTTCATCCTCAGTCAGCATGGAAGAATCTTTTTGATTCGTCGCCTTAATTAAGACCGGGCGACCTACCTCAACAGATCGAACGCCTGATAAGTTCACAGTCTCTTCTGACTGAATTGGCCAAGGCATACGCCAGTTAATACCAGGCTTGGCAGTGTAGTCATACTTACCAAAAGTAAGAATGACACCAGCTTGACCCTCTTGAATAATGAAGAAGCCACTGCACACCCACATAAAGAAAACAACTGCGCCTGCAATCAGGAAGCTTGCCTTCGACCCAAATGGATTACTGAAATTGAAATTAGGCGTATTAATACCGCCATTGCCACCACCACTGCCACCGCCACGTTGTGAAGGCGGAGGAATATCAGTACTGCTCGGTTTATTAGACGGCCTGCTACTTGCGCCAGGGGATTTTTTGCCGCCAAAGATGCCGGCAATTCTGTCGTTGAAATCTCGCCAGAGCTGATCCAAATCCGGGGGACCGTCTGGCTTAGCAGGTCGGTTATTAGGCTGGGTCTCTGCCGGCTTATTGGTTTCTGGATCAGCTTTTGGAGCTTGATCGCCTCCCTGCCCATCTTTAGCATCTTTGGATCCGCCGGAATTGTGGCTGTTGCCCCAACCGGGATCGTTGACCGAAAACAGTCCTAGAAATTTACGCGTCATTAGAAAAATAGCTCGGGTTGGAAATCGGATTAAATTCAGAAGTTTCTGGTCGTTCAGGTAAAGGCTCTAAAAACTCATCCGGGGCCAATTGTTTCTTGGCACGGTTGTGCTCGACCCTTATTCTATCAGTCATTTGAGAGCATTCGGCGAGGGCCGAACGAAGTAAATCAAGGCCCAAGCCGGACTGGGCTGACAGGAAAACCTGGCTAGGAAAGCCCTGGCCATCTCGCTCCAAAACAGCCCCACGGGTAAAGGTTTGAGGCATGAGGTCTATTTTGTTCATGACTTCGATCCTGGGGATATCGTCGGCCCCAATTTCCTCCAAAACAGCCTCAACTTCAGCCTTTTGCTCCCTGGCCACTGGGCTGCAGGCGTCAATAACATGCAAAATCAGGTCAGCATGGATGGTTTCATCCAAAGTGGCCCTAAAGGCCTCCACTAGCTGGTGAGGCAAATCCCGAATAAACCCCACCGTATCGGAGACCACGATCGACCCTACCCCATCCAGGTGCACCCTTCTGGAGGTGGTATCGAGGGTGGCAAAAAGCTGGTCGGCTGCGTATGTCCCTGCTTTGGTTAGGGCATTAAAGAGGGTTGATTTACCCGCATTGGTGTATCCCACTAAAGAGACTGAAAACACATCCTTGCGATTTCGAGCACGTCTTTGGGTTCTTTGTTGGCGCTGTAGCTTTTCTAACTCATTCTCAAGGCGCTTTGCCTTGGTCGCCAACATCCGGCGGTCCAACTCCATTTGAGTTTCACCAGGGCCACCACGTACACCAATACCTCCACGTTGACGCTCTAAGTGACTCCATGCCCTTACTAGTCGAGACATGCGATAACGTACTTGAGCAAGCTCAACCTGCGTCTTACCGATATGACTTTGTGCTCTTTGGCTAAAGATGTCCAAAATCAAACCCGTGCGATCCATCACATGAAAGCCAATGTGACGCTCTAAATTTCGCTGTTGAGTTGGTGACAGAGGATGATTGAAGATGGCCAGCTCTGCGCCTTGCTCTTCCATCACTCTTTTGAGTTCATTAGCCTTACCTGAGCCTATGAATAAAGCGGGATCGGTTCTGCCTTTGCGGGCGATAACACTGGCTGCAGGTATAGAGCCAGCGCTATCAGCCAAAAGACTGAGCTCGGCCATGCTGTCTGCAAAATCTTCGCGTCCTGTATCCACTCCAACCAGAACAGCGCGTGCCGCATCTACCCCAGTTTTATACAGGGCTAGCTTCTTCTAAACGGAAGTCAATCGCACGAGCAGGAACAATCGTCGAGATTGCATGTTTGTAAACCATCTGCGTCACGGTATTACGCAAAAGGACAACATACTGATCGAAAGATTCAATATTGCCTTGTAACTTAATACCATTTACGAGATAGATCGAAACAGGTACATGTTCTTTGCGCAATGCATTGAGAAATGGATCCTGAAGTAATTGAATTTTGTTGTTATTCATACTGCCCCTTATTTATCTTTTCTGAACTACTTTTTTTCGGAGTCTTGCTTTTTTAATTAAATATCAATCTTTACTACAACTTCTACTTAAGCCCTCTATATTGGGCTGATTTTCGAAAAAATCAAGCCTATATCAACTTGAAGGTAAAAGCTTATCCCAAATTAACGCTTTTTGCCCTTTTTGCCCTTATCAGCATCCACGTAGGGGTTTTTGGCCGTATTCATCTGAATCCGCAAAGGCGTGCCGCGTAACTTAAAGACATCCCTAAAGCGACCTTCTAAGTATCGCTTGTAGCTATCAGTTACCCCGCTCAATGATGTGCCATGAATGACCACAATTGGAGGGTTCATACCCCCTTGATGGGCATAACGCAATTTAGGACGTCCCATGCCAACGCGTTTTGGCTGCTGATGCTCAATTGCTTCTTGCAAGATACGGGTCAAACGTGGGGTCGGCAACTTAGCCATAGCTGCAGCGTATGCAGAATCCACATCTTTAAATAGCTCTTTTAGACCTGTGCCTTTTTTGGCTGAGATCGGATGAACGTTTGCGAAATCTAAGAAGCGTAGTTTTTGTGCAATCTCTAAGCGAGCGCGCTCTTTTACATACGCATCAATACCATCCCACTTATTGACTGCCACCACTAGCGCACGGCCAGCTTCAACAATAAATCCTGCTATATGGGCATCTTGCTCAGAAATATCTTGCTGAGCATCCAACATCAAGATCACAACATTACAGTCAGCAATAGCCTGCAATGTTTTAACAACAGAAAACTTTTCAATTGCTTCAAACACTTTGCCACGACGGCGAAGACCTGCGGTATCAACCAGTATGTAAGGCTTACCATTGCGCTCAAAGGGAACTTCAATTGCATCGCGCGTTGTACCTGGCATATCAAAGGCAATCACGCGCTCCTCACCGATCAACTTATTGATCAATGTGGATTTACCGACGTTTGGACGACCTACCACCGCAATCTTCATTGGGCGATTTGGATCGCTTGCTAATTCATCTTCGTCTGGCTCTGCGATGCCTAAAGAATCCAATGCATCATCAATCAAACCACGCACACCATCACCGTGAGCAGAAGAAATTGGGAAAGGCTCACCTAAACCCAGCTCATGAAAGTCTGCAGTAACAACGCCGGCCTGCATGCCTTCGGTTTTGTTTACAGCCAGAATGACTGGGCGCCCGGTCTTGCGCAAGAAGTCTGCAATCACGCGGTCTTGCGGCGCCATACCTAAACGACCATCCACCAGGAAAATGACGATATCTGATTCAGCAACAGCCTGCTTGGTTTGCTTCGCCATTTCGGCAACAATGCCAGTCTTGGCAACTGGCTCAAAACCACCGGTATCTACGCAAATAAACGCGCGCTCACCAATGCGTCCTTTGCCATAGTGTCGATCCCTGGTTAAACCAGAAAAATCTGCCACCAAGGCATCACGTGAACGCGTTAAGCGATTAAAGAGGGTCGACTTCCCCACGTTGGGACGGCCGACAATAGTGATGACTGGATTCATTTTGGACTGTACGCCGCTATTTTTCCACCTTGAGATTGAACCAAGATGAGGCCACCTACCGCTATAGGGGCAGCCGAGATTGGACTACTGTCATGACGAATACGTGCAACCATCTCACCATTCGCCTGTGAAAATGCATGGATATACCCTTGAGCATCACCCATTAATAAAACTCTACCTACTGCAAGCGACTCACCCACATCGCGGAAAGTTAAATCAGTATTTTCCCAAACCTGAGTGCCATCCTTGGTTGCAAAAGCAGTCACATGAGATTTTTCATTGGCTGAGAAAACCATATCCGTACTTTGGGATGTACCGGTATAGCTTGAGTAATCCTTAAACCATAAAAGATTGCCTGTTCGCGCCTGACCACAACCAATGCGGCCTTGATAAGAAACTGCGCAGAGAATCTCTCCTTCCATACTAGGCTTAGCGGTAACATCATTCAGGCGTTCAATTTCTGAAAAGCCTTTTGGAAAAGAAACCGGGGTCTCCCAAACTAAGCCACCATTGGCAATCGCAATCATGCCAAAACGTCCACCCGTAAAACCGGTAACAATGACTTCGTTACCAATAGGCAACATGCCATAACCTACACGCAATGACAGGGCCGACTGCTGGCGCTGATATGTCCACTTACGTACGCCAGTTTGAGCATCCAAGCCAACAAAACGATTGTCTAGCGCTCGCACTATGACTATGCCGCCAGCAACTACCGGCTCGCTCAATACTTCGCTGCCGACACTGACTTTCCAAATCTGTTTGCCTGTGTCGTCATAAGCATAGACAGTGCCTTTGATAGTCACTACAACAGTGGTGCGGCCATCGGATCCGGGGCCAACAGATAAACGCTCTGGCACTGATGCTTCCCACACTTTGTTACCTGATGCCAAATCAATTTTAACTAAGTTACCTCGATGAGAGGCAACATATACCGCATCGCCAGCAACAATGGGATGGAAGTTAAAGCCTTCTGATGAACCCACATTAGTGGACCATACCGGCTGCATATCAAATTGATTCGTAACCGCCGTCAACTCAGAAGGCTTTCTCACGCGAGAGCTGCCGGAGCAAGCAACTAAAGCTATTACCACGGACCCCAATACCAAGGCGGCGCCTATACGCATCGGCAAACGCTTCATATCTTTAGTCATCACTGAGCAACTCCTCCAACGGCATCCAATTTAACCTTTAAGAGACGACGCGCCTCCTCCGGAAATTCTTTTGCTTGATCTAATTTCTTCCAAGCTTCTTGATAACTCTGCTTTGCTTGCTCATTTTTCTTTTGTGCCAAATACCAATCGCCACGACGCTCAAGCCAGAGGGACTCAAAACCAGCGATAGGCTTCTGATTGAGAATTTGATCTGCCTCAGCAAAATCTTTTTCCCCACCCTGTTCAATGAGCTGTGTCACTAAACGTAACTTAGCCAGCGCTAAATATCCGTCATTTGATGCATTCTTAGCAGCCCAACGCAGATACCCCATAGCTTTATTAGCGTCACCAGCATCTGATGCAATACGCGCAGCAATTAAACTAGACATCGCTGCATAGGGTGTGCGACCAAAATCTTTTTGCAAATCATCTGCGGCACGCAAGGTTTGATCTTTATCACCTTTTGCAATTGCGCCGACCATCGTTTCATAGAGCTTAGAAGCTTCAAGTGCCTGGCTATTGCGCCACCACTGATACCCACTATAAGCAGCATAGGCCAATAAAGCGGCAGTAACCACGCCTGTAATGAGATTGCGATATTTTTGCCAAAACGCTTTGAATTGGTCTAATTGTTCTTGTTCTTCTAGATCTAAAGGCATGTCAATCCAAACTAATTAATAAGTTATTTATCGGTATTAGGTTAATTCTATTCGGAGGCGCCTACCAGGGCATCAATTGCTGCCCCTAGGACATCATCCAAAGGCACGGACTTTTGTTCACCGGTTCCACGCAAGTCCTTGAGTTGCGCCTCATTCCTCGCCAATTCATCAGGACCAATAATGACCGCAAAAGCAGCACCACTACTGTCGGCCTTCTTCATTTGAGACTTGAAGCTAGCAGATTGACCATCTGGAGGGCAGAAAAGAATCGTATCGATTCCGGCGCTGCGTAAACGCTCGGCAATAATCATGGCGGCCGTCAAAGTCTCACCACCTTGATGCAAAACAAAAATATCACACTGAGCTTGCACTTCCGGCAAAGAACCAGAAACTTTCATGAGCTCAAGCACACGCTCCATACCCATTGCCCAGCCGCAAGCAGGAGCGGCTTTGCCACCCATACGCTCGATCAATGGATCGTAACGGCCACCACCTGCGATAGTGCCCTGAGCACCTAATTCATCTGTCACCCACTCAAATACAGTGAGGTTGTAATAATCCAAGCCACGAACTAAACGGGGATTAATTTTGCAAGGGATGTTATTGGCTTTAAGCAATGCTTGCACCGCATTGAAATGCTTCAGTGACTCTTCGCCCAAGAAATCTAATAATTTTGGCGCGCCCTCGATCAATGCCTGCATCTCTGGGTTTTTAGAATCCAAAATACGTAATGGATTTGTAATCAGACGGCGTTGTGAGTCCTCGTCTAACTGTGTTTTGTTCTTCTCAAAGTACGTTACCAGGGCCGCGCGATGCTCTGCACGCTCAGGCGCCTGGCCCAGGGAGTTAATCTCTAAACGAACGCCCTTCAGACCCAGCTCATCCCATAGGCGTTGACCCATAAGGATGATTTCTGCATCGATATCAGGACCGGCAAAGCCTAAGGCTTCAATACCAAACTGGTGGAACTGGCGATAGCGACCACGCTGTGGACGCTCATGACGGAACATCGGACCTGTATACCAGAGACGCTTTGGTCCTTCGTACAGCAAATTATTTTCAATAACGGAACGCACTAATGCAGCTGTACCCTCAGGGCGCAAAGTCAGCTGTTCGCCATTCAATCGATCTTCAAAGGAATACATTTCCTTCTCAACGATATCGGTCACCTCGCCAATGCCGCGCTGAAATACTGCCGTCGCTTCCACAATAGGCGTTCTCAAAAACTCATAACCATAAGCGCGAGTGAGGTCACGCAAAACATGTTCGAGGTGAGCCCATTGAGCAGCATCAGCTGGCAGCAAATCATTCATGCCGCGCACACCGTTAATTTTCTGCGTCTTTTGAGCTTTATCTTTTACGTTTTGATCAGTCATTTTTATTATTGTTTTGTTATTACTTCAATTAAAACTATTTAATTCTTGGCCGCATAGTTTTGTTTCACGTATTCATCAACAATCACTTGGAACTCTTCAGCAATTCTCTCACCACGCAATGTTTTTACCTTAACGCCATCCACAAATACAGGGGCAGCAGGCGTTTCACCCGTTCCAGGCAATGAAATGCCAATATTGGCATGCTTACTCTCACCCGGACCATTGACGATACAGCCCATTACCGCCACATTCATATTCTCTACGCCTGGATGGGTTTTCTTCCAAACCGGCATTTGTTGACGTAAGTACGACTGAATATTGGCTGCCAATTCCTGGAAAGTAGTACTAGTTGTTCTACCGCAACCAGGACAAGCAATCACCATCGGCGTGAAATTACGTAAACCCATGGTTTGCAGTATTTCTTGCGCGACGATCACTTCGTTTTCGCGAGGAGCGCCTGGGTCGGGCGTTAATGAAACGCGAATCGTATCTCCAATACCCTCTTGCAACAAGATACCCATTGCAGCAGTTGAAGAAACAATTCCCTTGCTACCCATACCCGCTTCAGTTAAACCTAAATGCAGTGGATAGTCAGAGCGACGAGTGAGGTCGCGATATACAGCTACGAGGTCCTGCACATTACTTACTTTGCAAGATAATAAAATTTGATCAGGGTTCATGCCCAACTCAACTGCTTTTTCTGCAGACTGCAACGCAGATTGAATCAAAGCCTCAATCATCACTTCTTGCGCAGTCTTTGGAACTGCTAAAGCCGCATTGCTATCCATGATGGAAGCCAAGAGCTCTTGATCTAAGCTACCCCAGTTCACACCAATCCGAATCGGCTTGTCGTATTTACACGCGGCTTCGATCATTTGGGCAAATTGCGGATCACGCTTAGCGCCCTTACCCACATTGCCCGGATTAATACGATATTTAGAGAGCGCCTTTGCACACTCTGGAAAATCATTTAATAAAGTGTGGCCGTTGTAGTGAAAGTCGCCAATCAAAGGCACCAACACATCCATCTTATCTAACTGCTCGCGAATATAAGGAACTGCAGCAGCAGCTTCTGGCGTATTGACAGTAATGCGAACCATCTCTGAACCAGCGCGCGCCAATTCCTTGACTTGAATTGCTGTACCAACTGCATCGGCAGTGTCAGTATTCGTCATCGACTGTACGCGCACTGGAGCATCACCACCCACAGTAATGATGTTGGTTTTCCAGGCGACAGTTGCCTGACGGGTTGCTCTCTTAGGAGAAGGTCCCAGTGGAAGTGGTGGTAAAGAATTATTAGAGCTCATAGAATCTACTGACTAGGATCTAGTCTTTAATTTAATTTTTTGAGCCACTCAATGGGGTGCTCATTTGACTGTTTATCGGATAACACTTCTTCGATTTCGATCTCGGCACTGTGGACATCGCGTTCACGAACTCGAGTGCGGTCGACCACGTCCCCCGCTAACTGACCGCAGGCTGCAGCAATATCATCACCGCGAGTCTTGCGAACTGTCGCTACCATACCGGCATCAAGGAGAATGCTGGCAAACGCATTTACACGCTGCGCTGACGAGCGCTTTAGGCCAGACTCTGGGAACGGATTAAATGGAATGAGATTGATTTTGCACTTAATGTTTCTCAGTAAGCGCACTAATTCCTTTGCTTGGATGTCGGAGTCATTTACACCATCGAGCATGCAATATTCAAAAGTTAGAAAGTCTCTTGGCGCAAATGGTAAGTAGCGCTCACAAGCATCCAGCAATTCACGCAGAGGATATTTTTGGTTCAGTGGCACTAGCTGATCACGCAATGCATCATTCGGCGCATGTAAGGAAACTGCCAATGCCACTGGACAATCTTGTGCCAGACGATCAATCATCGGCACCACGCCTGAAGTTGAAACGGTCACACGACGGCGGGACAAACCATAAGCCCTGTCATCAAGCATGAGACGCAATGCAGAAAGAACGTTGTCGTAATTAAGTAATGGCTCGCCCATTCCCATCATCACCACATTTGAAATCACACGACCCGTATGTTCCCAGCCTGGAGTAGGAAATTTTTCAATACGACGAATGGCCTCGGGGTCGTTGCGTAAAAGATGTTCGGCGAACCAAAGTTGTCCAATAATTTCACCGGAAGTGAGATTGCGCGAGAAGCCTTGATGCCCAGTTGAGCAAAAACGGCAATTAACTGCGCAACCTGCCTGAGAAGAGATACATAAAGTGCCTCGATCATCCTCAGGAATAAAGACGGACTCCACCGCGTTACCAGCACCCACGTCCAGCAACCACTTACGGGTGCCGTCTAGCGCATGCTCATCTTTAATTACGGGGAGAGAAAGTACCTCTGCTTTATCTAGCAAAGTCGCTCTAAAGCTTTTTGCTAAATCACTCATGTCATTAATGTCTGATACACCACGTTGATGTATCCACTGCATGAGTTGCTTAGCCCTAAAGGGCTTTTCATTCAACCCCGCGACATACGCTGCCATTTGGTCAGCGTCAAAATCTAAGAGATTTACGCGCGGGGAGGTCAATGCGACTACTTATAGATAAATAGCTAATCGATTAATCAGTGATTAACGATTGAAAACATTCATGCCAGGGAAGAAGAAAGCAACTTCCACAGCAGCTGTTTCAGGAGCGTCAGAACCGTGAACAGCATTTGCATCAATACTGTCTGCAAAGTCAGCACGGATTGTGCCTTTTTCTGCCTTCTTAGGATCAGTAGCGCCCATTAAGTCACGATTCTTAGCAATAGCGCCTTCGCCTTGCAATACTTGAATCATTACAGGACCAGAGATCATGAAGTTCACCAAGTCTTTGAAGAAAGGACGATCTTTGTGAACACCATAGAACTGCTCTGCTTCGTTTTGTGACAAATGCGCCATTCTGGAAGCAACGATCTTCAAACCAGCAGATTCGAAACGGTCATAGATTTTGCCGATGACGTTTTTAGCGACAGCATCAGGTTTGATAATAGAAAGGGTGCGTTCAATTGCCATTCAAGACTCCAATAGTGATTTCAAAGGTATTTGCCAGTCCGGGGCTATAAGCCACCCCAGTCCAGCGACCCCCAAATTATACATTGCCTGACAGTATTTACCCCTATGTCCGTAGGGCTAAGCCCTTGAATTTACAGGGCATAAGCCTTTAATTTGTAGGTCTTTTTGATGGGGGCTTGAAATTTAGGTGTTTTGTCTATACTTAGTGTCAACAGCCCTACATGGGCTCTTGTAATAACCATTAAAAAGAAGGAGTCAACATGAGTGATCTGAACTCTTACGGCTTTGGCCAGGCCGGCTCAATTAGTACCATCCAGGTACGCAACCGCGTACTCCGCAATACCTATGCGCTCTTAGCGCTATCCATGGTGCCTACTGTCATTGGTGCCTGGCTCGGCGTTGCCATGGGATTGAATCTCTTCGCAGGTAGCCCATTCATCGGCTTTATCGTGTTCATGGCAGTTGCCTTTGGCTTCTTTTGGGCAATTGAAAAGAATAAAGATACTGGTGTAGGTGTACTTCTACTCCTAGGCTTTACCTTCTTCATGGGCATCATGATGTCTCGCTTGGTTGGGTTTACGCTAAACAGCTATAGCAATGGCGCAACTCTCATCATGTTGTCATTTGGCGGCACTGCTGCAATCTTTGCCACTATGGCAACCATTGCAACTGTAAGTAAGAGCGACTTTGCTGGCATGGGTAAGTGGCTCATGGTTGGCGTGCTGCTCTTGATCGTTGCCTCTTTGGCAAACATCTGGTTGCAACTACCTGCTTTGATGCTGACTGTGATGGTTCTAGCTATCGCAATCTTCTCAGCCTTTATCCTGGTTGATGTACAGCGCGTGATCAACGGCGGCGAGACTAACTACATCATGGCTACATTAGCTATTTACCTGGATGTGTATAACGTCTTTACCAACTTACTTGCCCTCTTGGGTATTGTTGGCGGCAATAGAGATTAAGTAATACTAAGAACTGAAGTGTGATGTTCTCTGAAGGCGCCTGCGGGCGCCTTTTTCTTTACCGTGATTCTGCTAACGCGCTTGCAGTTAAACAATTAAGCCGCTACGAACATGCTTACAGCGTAAGACAGTGCCATCAAAATCAATAAGAGGGCAAAACTATCTGAGGCTTTCATGACAGACTCCCAAAAGTAATGTAGAGGTTAGGCAGCAACATAACTCTGCGCAAGTTCAATTTACTCCTGGGTGGGGATGAGATATTTATTGGACGCACTGGATTCAGGCTCTAGGCACTAAATTGGGGCAATCCATGGTATTCAATGGGGAGGATGCCCTTGAATAAATGCTTGAGACTATTACAACCGATCAAATACCGCCATAGACTCCACATGCGAAGTATGGGGAAACATATTAATAATTCCCGCACTACTTAAGGAGTAGCCTGCTTGGTGGCAGAGAATTTCCACATCCCTTGCTAGTGTTTTGGGGTTGCATGAGACATACACAATGCGCCGAGGGAGCAAATTGCTTTGCTGTAGATGCAATTCAGCTAGCGCCTTACAAATCTCCATCGCACCTTCACGTGGCGGGTCCATTAACCAGCGCTCCGCTTTTCCCCAAGACTCAATCGTTTCTGTTGTCACATCAAACAAATCACTTTGCATAAAGCTGGCCTTATCAACTAGGCCGTTATGTTCTGCATTTTCTTTTGCTCTGGTGGTTAAGCTTGCTAAGCCCTCAATGCCTAAAACCTGTTTTGCTTTTCTAGCAAGCGGTAATGTGAAGTTACCAATGCCACAAAATAAATCGAGCACACGATCGGTTGAGCCCACCTCCAGCAAGCGAATCGCCCTACTCACTAATGCCCGATTCATCATGTGATTGACCTGAGTAAAGTCTGCGGGCTTAAAAGGCATTTCGATTTCAAATTCAGGTAGTCGGTAACAGAGCTTACCGGTCACAGGATAAAACGGTGCTACCGTCTCAATGCCTTTAGGTTGGAGCCAAATCCAGACCTGATGCCGATCTGCAAACTCTCGTAACAGCTGTTCGTCATCTGCTGTCAGGGGCTTGAGATTACGGAACACCAATGCGGTCACTGGCTTTGATTTTGTAGGATCTTCTGATGTCGAATCCTCTGGCTCGCCCACTGCAATTTCAATCTGCGGCATGCGATCGACAATAGACAATCCCATCACCAATTTGCGCATCTCAGGCAATAAGTCAGATACATGCTTTGGCAGAATCTCACAGGCGAGCATGTCAGCAACATAGCCGCTCTTACCTTCATGAAAGCCGATCAATACCGTGCCTTTTTTGATAGAGCGATTAACGGCACTTAAGCGTGCACGATGGCGGTATTCCCAAGTAGGCCCACCCATCGGGCGCAGAATTTCTCCTGGTTTTACTTTTGCGATGTGTTGCAAATCGTCTTCGAGTACACGCTGCTTCATAGCAACTTGCGCACGTATATCTAAATGCTGCATCGTGCAGCCACCGCAAATACCAAAGGCTTTACATTTGGGCTCGGCCCGAAATACTGCAGACTTGAGAATCTCACGTACTTTGGCTTTGCTAAAGCGAGCTTTGTCACTGGTGATGGTGTAAGTCACCAGCTCAGTTGGCAATGCACCTTTAATAAATATGACTTTGCCACTTTGACCCTGGGCTAGCTCTTCCTCATTAGGCGTTAAACGCGCAATTCCTTGAGCATCGAGATCTAAGGCTTCAACTTTGATTGGCTCAGTCACCTCAATATTGACTGGCTTATCCCCTCTACGCATCAGCTGAGAAACCCTGAAGATATTCTTGCCATTGACCGCCATTCGGCTCTTTAGATTCTTTTTCTAAATAGGCTTTTACAAACCCAATCTCCTCTTGGTATTCTTCCAGAGAGAAGCCACCACGTAGTAACTGAAAGCGGCAGTACATGAGATAAGTATTGACCACATCAGTCTCACAGTAACGGCGAATGTCATTAATCTTGCCACCCTGATAGGCCGGCCATACTTGACTGCCGTCCATACCCATCTTGCCGGGAAAACCACACAACTTAGCTAAACCATCTAATGGTGCATTGGCGCGACCATTAAATTTGGCAAGCAAATCCATCATATCCAGATGACGCATGTGATATCGACTAATGTAGTTATTCCACTTAAATTCACGACTATCAGACTCTTGGCTCTCGCCCATCTCCCAATAGCGTGGCGCTTGAATATGGTTAGCCAAAGCGCGATAGTGCAATACCGGCAGGTCAAAGCCGCTGCCATTCCAAGAAACCAATTGCGGCGTGTACTTTTCGATTAAATCAAAAAAGGCTTGAACTAAAACCTTTTCATCATCTTGAGGGGTGCCCAAGGTACCCACTTTAATTTGTGGCAAACCTTCCTTGGTGGTTCTACGAATCACACAAGATATCGCCACAATCTTTTGTAGAAACAAGGGCAAAAATTCACTACCGGTTTTAGCAGCACGTTCTGCCATAACTTTGCTAGCCACATCGGCATCACTCATTGAGTCTGGAAGATCTTCCAGACGGCGCAGCCCTACTACATCAGGAATGGTTTCAATATCAAATACAAGGACGGTGGCCATACGTGCTTACTACAAAGTTACTGCAAGTAGGGCGTTGGATTAACTGGTTTTCCGTTAACGCGTAGCTCAAAATGCAACTTGATTGCGTTGGCATCTGTATCGCCCATCTCAGCAATTCTTTGGCCCTTACGAACAGAATCACCCTCTTTTACTAAGAGCTTACTATTGTGAGCGTAAGCAGTGAGATAAGTGTTGTCATGTTTAACAATGACTAAATTGCCATAACCACGCAAGCTATTGCCGGCGTAAACCACTTTGCCATCAGATGCTGCAAGAACAGGTTCGCCAACTTTGCCGGCAATATCAATACCTTTATTGGTCTCACTAAACTCAGCAATGACCTTACCCTTTGCTGGCCAAGATAAACGAATGCCTGGCTCAGCAACGACTTCCGTTTTTGCTGGCTCCGGGGTGGATGCTGTAGCTGAAGTACTTGGCTTATCTGCTACAAGCTTTTTATCAACCACAACAGCAGGCTTTGAACCTCCAGGCGCTTTAATCAAAATCAAATCACCCACTTCAATGACATTCGAATTAAAGCTGGGGTTAATGTCTTTATTCCACTGAGCAACATCACGCGGCGCCTGACCATGATCTAGAGCAATACGTGCCAAGGTGTCGCCTTTTTTAACTCGATAGTAACCGGCCGGCGTTGGCTCACTCGACCCACCACTGCGATCAGTCACGCTAGCAGGCTTCGCACGCTGCGTGGAACAACCCACCATCAACATCAAGGATGCTGACATGAGGGCTATAAGAAAAGATTTAAATAAGGTACTTGGCATTAAATTGGGTTCTGAATTATTGAATTCATCATAGATCTCATACTACCCCTGATTGTAAGGGGACAAAAAAGACCTCGTCCAGCACCGTTCTTTGATAGCGCTGAGAACTCATCCTCTCCACCATAACAAGCTGTTGCTCTTTGTCATTTTTGGCAACTGGAGCAACCAGGCGACCGCCTATCGATAGCTGGTCAAGTAAGGCATCCGGAATCCCCAAGCCTGCTGCAGCCAAAATAATCCCGTCAAATGGCGCAGCTTGAGGCAAACCTAAGATGCCATCACCATAAATCAAACGCAGATTATTGATTCGAAATGGGCGCAACTTTGCCCTCGCCATATCATGCAGAGAGCGTATACGCTCAATAGAGTAAACCTCATCCGCTAGCAAACTGAGAACAGCCGCTTGATAACCGCAACCAGTACCTATCTCCAGCACTTTGCCAAGCTTATGCTTAGGTTTATGCAGCAATTCAATCATGCGCGCCACTACAGATGGCTTGGAAATGGTTTGCTCATGACCGATTGGCAAGGCAGTGTCTTCATAAGCCTGGGCATGCAATCCTGCATCCATAAAGGCGTGCCTTGGAACGGTAGCGATTGCTTCTAAAGTTTTACCGTGCTTCACGCCACCTGCATGCACTTTTGCAGCAAGTGCTTGCCGATAGGCGGCAAAGCGTTCTGTCGGAGCCTTCAACCGCGATCCCATCCATTTGCGCGCATCGCCGCTAAACGCGCATGATGAGTTAAATCCAATTGCATCGGCGTGATAGAAATACAGCCTTCAGCAACCGCATGAAAGTCAGTACCTTCGGAGCCTTCTTTAACATCACCTGCAGCGCCAATCCAATAAATCTTATCGCCGCGGGGGCTATCTTGCACCACTACAGGCTGCGAATGGTGGCGATTACCCAGACGGGTTACGCGCCAACGATAAAGATCAGCGTAAGGACGATTTGGAATATTGACGTTGAGTAGTGTTGCTACACCATCAGCATGATTTTTACTTAAAGCTGAAACCAGCATTTGTGCCACTACATCATGCGCTGCTTTGGCAGCATCCTCAATGCGATTCCAGCCACGATCAATTTGTGAGAAAGCAATGCCTGGCACTCCAAACATCACACCCTCAACCGCAGCGGCTACCGTACCAGAGTAAAGGGTGTCTTCACCCATGTTCTCGCCTTGGTTAATGCCTGAGATCACTAAATCTGGCTTCTCATCCAGAAAACCAGTCATCGCAACGTGCACGCAATCCGTTGGCGTACCATTGATAAAGAAGAATCCATCACGCTCGCCACCGGCCACTCGATGTATTGAGAGAGGCCTTGAAAGCGTCAAAGAATTAGATGCGCCGCTATGGTTTTGCTCGGGAGCAATCACCGTAATACGACCCAAAGGACGTACCGCATTTACTAAAGCCAATAATCCAGGAGCTAAATAGCCATCATCATTGGAGACCAAGATGTGCGGTTGACGATTGCTCATGACGATTTAGCTCTTTCTATTGGCTAATGAATTAAAAACGTTTAAATATTGCTTGCTGGAGTCAACGAACGAGCTCGAAACCAGCCATAAATAACTGGCAATACCAATAGAGTCAAGATCGTGGTGGTTACCATGCCACCCACAATGACCAATGCCAAAGGCCGTTGCGCCTCTGATCCAATAGAGTGGGATAAGGCAGCTGGTAAAAGACCTAAACCTGATAGGGCTGCGGTCATTAATACTGGGCGAACGCGCAACGAAGCGCCCTCCACCATGATGTCTTTCATCTGGCCATGTTCAGTAGCGGCTGTCTTATTAATAAAAGAAATCAGAATCACGCCGTCCTGAATGGCAATGCCAAAGAGCGATAAGAATCCAAAGAATGCAGAGATACTTAAGGTCTCGCCTGCAAGATGCAATGCAATCACACCACCAATTGCGGCAAATGGCACATTGATCATGACAATGAAGGCATCGCGGAAGTTGCCAAATGCACTCACAAGCAATAAGAAGATGCCCAACAATGCCAGTGGCACGATCAGCATCAACTTCTTCTGAGCTTGCTTCATTTGATTGAATTGGCCATCCCAGCTAATTGAATAGTTTGGCGGCAAAGTAATATTTTTCTCAACTAAGAACTGGGCATCCTCTACAGCGCTACCCAGATCGCGATTACGAACGCTAAACTTGATCGCAATATAACGCTTGCCTGCTTCGCGATAGATGAAGAATGGGCCATCCGTTAAACGAACGCTAGCCACCATCGACAAAGGAATCTTAGTGCCATCGGGCGCCTCCACTAATAATTGGCCAATATCAGCCACGTCATTACGGCTACCCTCATTCAGCCTCACAGCAATACCAAACGTTTTTTCATCTTCCAGTAAATTGGTCACTGCAGCGCCGCCAATAGCGTTTGCAACCACGGTCTGAATATCGTTGACATTAATTCCGTAGCGAGCTGCGCGATCACGATCAATCTGAATATTCAGAGTGGGCTGACCTAACTCTTTCAGAATGCCCTCATCTGCTACACCACGAACTTTTTTGAGTTGATCAATGACTTCATGCGCTTTTTGATCCAATACCTCAAGGTCAGTACCGTAAATTTTGACCGAGTTCTCTCCCTTAACACCTGATAGAGCCTCGTTAACGTTATCTTGAATATATTGAGAAAAGCTATAGGTAACTCCAGGAATCTTATTGAGCTCAGTTTCTAGATTTGCAATCAAATCCTTCTTGGAAGACCCGCTAGGCATCTTGTCCGGGCTCTTTAAGTAAAGACCATATTCCTGGTTAAACACGCCAGTAGAGTCGGTGCCATCATCAGGGCGACCAATCTGTGCAGCAACCTTATCAATCTCTGGTTGCTTTAAAAAGGTTTCACGCAATTGATTGGCTACCTTTACCGAGTAATCCAGATCCACAGTATTGGGTAGCGTTACGCGCAGCCAGATATTATTTTCTTCTAGAGTTGGCAAGAATGCGGTACCCAGACGGGTCATACTCAAGAGTGTGATTCCTAATACAAAGACTGCCACTGAAAATACAGTTAATGGACGATCCATCCACCTTCTGAGTAAAGGCTTATAGCCATCCAAAATCTTAGTAATGAATGATGGTGGTTTGTGATGTAGATTTTCACCAAACACCAATGAAATCATCGCCGGCAAGAATGTCAGACTCAAAACCATGGCCGCGATCAAAGCAAAGCCCATCGTAAATGCCATTGGCTTAAAGATGATTCCTTCTACGCCACCCATAAAGAACAATGGCGAATAGGCAACAATGATGATGCCGGTAGAGTAAATCATGGCACGCTGCACTTCACTGGTTGCCAAAATGATGCTTTGATTCAGACGCTTACCACCCTCCTCCAGGTGACGCATGACGTTCTCCGTCAGAATCACTGCTGAGTCAACGATGACACCAAAGTCAATTGCCCCCAAGGAGATTAAATTGGCAGGCACGCTCCATAAGTGCATTTGAATAAACGATACGCACAGCGCCAAAGGAATTACTGCAGCAACCACAGCGGCTGCACGAATATTTCCCAAGAAGAAAAAGAGCACTGCCAATACCAATGAGATGCCGAAGAACAAAGTATGTTTAACGGTACCGATCGTGATATCTAAAAGTACCTGGCGATCGTAGAAAGGCTTGACTTCGATACCAGGAGGAAGAACGTGCCTATTAATATTCTCCACCGTACTGCGTACACGTGCCAATACTTCAGTAGCATTCTCACCACGACGCAGATAAACAATGCCCTCAACCGAATCAGGATTGTCATTGAACTGGAACATGCCAAGACGTGGGGCATTACCAATCTCTACTCGCGCGACATCGCCAATCCGAATTGGCACGCCATTATTAATAGTGACGACCACCTGCTTAATGTCATCGATGCTTTTCAGTAGACCTACGCCACGCACTACAAACTGCTGTTCACCACTAGGTAATAAGCCGCCGCCAGCATTGCTATTGGCATTAGTTAACGCGGTAATCAGCTGATTTACAGAAACACCTTTGGCCTGCAAACTGTCAGGACTCACAATCACTTGATATTGACGAACCTTGCCACCAAAAGAAGAAACATCGGCGACGCCTGGTGTTTGTTTGAGCTCTTTATAGATCTCGTAGTTTTGTAAAGTCTTTAATAAAGTTGAAGATGCATAGTCAGAGCGCACCTCGTAACGCATGATCTCACCGGTTGCATCCGAGTCTGGGCTAATACTAGATGTAACGCCTGGTGGAAAAGCAACGTTTGCTAAGTTAGCTAAAAAGGTTTGGCGAGCCTTAAATGGATCAGCCGTGTCGTTAAATTTGAGAGTAACAACAGATAAACCAAAAAGCGATACCGAACGGAACGCCTGCAACCCTGGAATACCTGCCAAAGCATTCTCAACAGGAATAGTGACCTGCTGCTCTACTTCGGTAGTGCTTCTTCCGGGCCACTGAGAAATCGCCTGAATGGTTAATGGCGCTACGCCAGGATAAGGCTGGATTGGCAGCTTACTCAAACTGAGCATGCCCAAGCCAAGCAATACGATGGACGCAAAAATGACAAGCGCACGCTTCTCAACTACCCCTCGAATAAAGGAGGTGAAAACGCTCACTTAGTCCTCCTGCTTTGCAAAACGATCGTTTAATAAAACTGCGCCTTCGGCCAATATCTGCCAACCCTGCTCAATGCCTTCAGTAATTGCAAAGCTCTTGCTATTAAGGTCATAGCCTTTAACAGGGATGCGACGGAATGTATCTGGGCCAACTTTAACAATAGCGTATCGGTTTTCACGAATTCTCACAATAGCTGATTGTGGAACCACTACAGCATCCGCTGTACCCGTGGTCAATGATGCTGAGGCATACATATCAGGGCGCAGGAGATCATCAGTATTTTCAACATCCGCACGAATCAATAAAGCGCGCGTTTGTGGGTCCACAGTTGGTGCAATGTAGTTAGCGTATGCAATGAATTCTTTTTCTGGATAAGCCTCAAGTCGCAAGATCATCTTTTGACCTTGCTTAATCAAGCGAAAATCTTGTTCGAAGACATTACCCAAGAACCAGAGTTGCTTAGGGTCAGCTAGAGTAGCAATGACATCACCAGAGCTCACAGCAGAGCCTGGCTCGACATTACGCTTCACAACAACCCCTTTTAAAGGAGAACGCATGATTAAATTATTGCTTGTCTTGCCGGTAGTTTCGATGCTCTTGATATCGCCATCGCCAGCGCCCAGATTTCTCATGCGATTTGCGGCAGCTTGCTGAGTAATGCGTGCATCACCCAACAAATCGCTCATGGTTTTATTTGCCTCAAGCACCTTGGCCGTCTTGGAGGATAACAAATACTCTTGCTGCGCAGACAAAAATTCTGGGCTGTACATCTCGACAATTGGGGAGCCAATCTCTACTTGGGCGCCGTCGAAAGCATAAATACGCTCTACACGACCGGGTGCGCGTGCTGATAGCACCTTAGATTTTTCTGCATTAAACGCTAGACGTCCTGGCACTTTGATGTTAACCGGCACCTGTACTTTTTCAGCAGTTTGAAATACATAAATCTCTGGGTTTAACTGAATGCCAGGTAACTTCAATTCAAGCACACCCGTTTTTTCTACTTTAAGCGCTTTGTCGGAAGCCTCAATTTTCACGGTGCGGTTCACATTGGTCGCGCGACCTAATACGATACCCAAAGAAAGAATGGCAAAAGCGAAGGCCGCAAGACGAACGCGATAACGATTTTGCGGCGATAGATTCCAATACAGACCAGCCAAACCTGCAGCAGCTACTTTGATATGGCGCGAACCATGATGCGTGCCCTTCTGCAAATGCGGCTTCAGCTTATCTGAAATTTGTTTTAGAAACGAAAGAATTTTGTCTTTCAAAACTACTCCTTAAAAGGGTTCTTTACCCGCTGAAACCATTAAAACCGCTTGCGCTTGCAGTAGATTCGCCTCGGACTGAGCCAAAGCAATCTCTAAATTACGTAACTGCGTTTGTGCAGTCAATAAATCATTAAAGCCTTGGCCATTATTTGAGTACTGAGTTAAGCCAACCTTATAAGCCGCATCTGCTTGAGGGACTTGGCGATCTTTCAAAAACTGGGCTTGATTCTTGGCTTGCTCGTAAGCAGCATAGGCAGTGTTAACGGCTAATACGATTTGCTGGCGGTTAGAGAGATTGCCCGCTTCTGCAGCTGCTTGATTGCGCTGCGCCTGCTCTATTCCGTACCTCTCTTTAGTAAAGAAGTACAAGGGAATAATCAGATCTAACTCAAACTGATAAAACATCGCGCCATTATTTGCGGAGAATGGTCCACGTGGCGTATAGGATGAGCCAATTACTTGGAAGTCTGGTAGGTAGGCTTTCTTTGCCAAATCCACACCTTTACGAGCTGCATCCAATTGAAGGGCTGAACTCTTCAAAGATGGATGACTATTTTCTGCGTAGTCTTCCAGTTCAATTAAGGTTGGAACGCCACTCATGGCACGACGGACATCGCCGCGTAATACCAATTTTTCTCGAGAGTGGCGACCAACCAAAGTATTGATATTGTGCAAAGCCACATTGAGCTGACGCTCCAGATTGAATTGATCTGCTTGAGCGGCACTCTGCGCCACTTGGGCATTTAAATATTCAACATATGCTGCAGCGTTGTTGGTATAGCGTGCTTTTGCTACATTCTTGATCATTTCTAAACGAATGACAGATTCCCTTAGAACTGCTAATTGCTTTTGTGAAGACAAGGCGCTGTAGTACAAAGTTGAAAGCTGGGCGCCCAATTGCAAATAGGTTGACTCAGAGCTGGCCAGCAAAGCCTCAGCATTCGTATCGGCAATATCTGCAGCCAGACTCTTCTTGCCTGGAAACTGAAAAGGTTGCGCTACTGAAATAGCGTTATTGCTACTAATGCCGCCAGGGTATTGCTGCGATGGCGCATTTGCCCCACCCAATGCAAATGGAGAATTCACCGGCATGCCGGACCAGACTAATCCCACCTGTGGATTAGCCGGCGCATTAATCTGAGGAACAGTTGCTTTGGCAGACAAATATGATTCACGCAATGAAGATAGCTGTGGGTTATTAACCTTGAGCTCATTCCATAGCTGACGCAAATCCATCTCTGTTGGACCCGATGAAATTGGCCTTGTATAAATCTTTGGAGTATTTGCTTTTGTTACTGGAGCAAATAATTCTGTTGCCTTAGAGTTTGTGCCCGCCTTTTGCTCCTGTGCACCCAGTTGAGCACCAATCGATGGTGGCGTAGTCAATGAGGCATCACCAGATTGAACACTAACGCTTGCTGGCACATCACTCATTGATGACTGAGCAGAGGCTAAAAACGGAGAGACGGAAACGTAAACAACACAAGCCATTGCCGCAAACGGAATCTTGTTTTTGAGCGGATTAGCTACGCCAGTTGTATGTTTACCGAGAATCAACAAATGCCACTGCCTCTAAATCAATTAAATGCTGTTTTTATAGCCCTAGATACAGATTTAGATCAAATCTAAGCCTGATTCAGGGGGTTTTTAGGATTATAGGGGACAAAGGCCAAAAGTCGAATTATTTAGAATCTCTATCTTATTGATTTTAAAAATAAAAATTATCACTAAAGTCAGTAAAATGCTTAAAACTCAGCATGAATCCTAAAAGACAGGATATTCACAGGCCCACGAGCAGCGTTATAGGCGGGATTAGTAATGTGCTGAAAGTTCAAACCGGCCAAGACATTCTTAATCACGGTGGCGTTGTAATACACCTCGCCAATGCGCTCTGGACGATAAGAAATTGTCTGACCTGGACCAGCATAGTCGCCAATGAAGTAGGACACACCACCTGCCTGCAAGTAACCCCTTCTCAAACTAGACAGACCGTTTTGCATCATCGAAATACCAACACTGTCTTTTGGGCGACTCCAGCTTGTGCCATTCATACCCAAACCTACTGATATTGAATTGTCTGCTTCAGTAAAAGACATTGTTTCTGTGTGACCATCAGAAGTAAAGGCGCGACCATAGATACCCAAATCTTTAGTTAAAGCTTGTTCACCATGAATACCAATACCAGTTTTGTATTGGTAGTTATTGCGTACATTATTAATGGCTTGCGTACCTTGCGCATTATTGGCAATCACATAATTTGTTGCATCCTGAAAACGAGCCAAGATCATTTTGTTGCGATAAGCCAGTACCGAAACCTTGCCTGGCAAGTCGGCAATATTATGTTGACGCTCTACTTCAATTTGATCGCCATAGGTATTGAATATCTGCCAATTGAGATCGCGGCCATTAGGGGACTTTGGAGCCAGCATACGAGAAGCTCTCATAACCCAATTACTGAGGTACCATTCGCCCGCTAAGCCAGTACTGTAGCCACGTGCGTCGGCTGCGTAGTCATAGGCTAGATAGGTCATATTGCCCCAGTTCATGAACTGAATACGAGGGTCTTTAGCGTAGCGACTATCGTCAAAAATATCTAAAGTAGAAAACTGTCCGGCAGTGACTACTACACGATTACTGCTAACAGTTTGTGTGATTTGATTAGCTTCGTTTTCGAGAACAACTTTATCGCCCTCTTGATTAATAGTTTGACGCAGAAATGCGCGAGCAGAATAAAACTTTGCATTAAGCCCAGCTGCTTTTGTCGCCTCACCGTTAGAAAATCCGCCAAGACCAACTAAATCAGAAAATGGCACGCCAGATACCACCTCTGGATTGAAATAGATATCTGTATTTGGGGCTAAGCGTGCACCAAAAAACAAAGTGCCTGACCAGGTATAACTCATCGACTTCGATGAAGAAAGACTATTTTCCCCAGAGTAGCTAGAGGTAAAGTTGTTGTAGCGCTGATTAATATAGGTAGTTTGGCCGTGAACGTTTACTGGCAAACCAAAGATAGCGCCCTCTGTTGGCAAGTCGTCAATTGGGGCTGCAAAACTCGCTATTTGATCCGAGCCTGATCCCGCCTTCTGCGCAAATGCAGTTGCTCCGAAAAACGTGCAAATTATGCTTAGCAGGAGGAGTAGATAAATCTTGCGGGTCATTCACAATTTCTAATTGGGTCACTAGTGCAATGAACTAACAACATGCCGATGGGAAAACGAGGCAAACACAGCTTGGGATTGAAGCACAAGGGTGGCGCAGACCAAATTATCCCCAAAAAGAGGCAATTTACCTAGTCTTTATGTCCTGGAGATGACATATCGGGGAGATTCACCGCGAAACAAGGTTATGTCTGTACCCGGAAAACAACTTATCCAAATAAATCACTATGACTACCTAGTCGCGCAAGGTGCAATAGTTGAGGATCGGGCTTTTTATAAATTAGCAGAACATCCGGCTTGATATGGCACTCACGATGCCCTCGCCACCGACCAATCAGATCGTGATCTCTCAATTTGAACGGTAAGACCCGATCCAATACCAATAAATCTATCGTCACCAACAGAAGCTCTTCAATGTCCTTCTTATGCCGAGGGTTTGAATATATTCGCTTAAAGTCTCTTTTAAATACTGAAGATCTCTCAATCTCCCGCATGCAGATCCGCCATCAAATCCTTGCTGGTTTTAAACCGCTTGCCTTTGCCCGCCTCAAGCTCTGCTATGGCCTTTTTTGTTTTGGCGTTAGGAACCTTCACTGAAAAAGGCAACTGCTTTTCATCTGCTATTCGCAACATCAGCATACGAATAGCGTCTGAAATGGATAAACCCATTGCCTCAAGTGCGTCAGAAGCGCGATTTTTGGTTGCCATATCTATTCTGGCGCGTACATATGTATCTGCAATAGTCATGCGAGTCTCCCACTAAAAGCATTGAATTATATTGTAGTCTCAATGTAACTACATTTTACCAGAAAATGGGAAATAAAAAAGGGGCTCAAATGCCCCTTTAATTGCGATTTTCGGTGATGCTCAGCGCTTTAAATCACGATAGAAGTTTTCATGAACTCCATAAGCCATTAACACTAGCTGAGCACCATCGAGGGTATTATTTAGTCCGTTGTTATTTTATTAATGACCCTATCGAATCAAGGTGTTGTAGATACGATCATCCGAAATTATATGGATTGAGATTGCCGGCTTTTACCTCCTCAATGCTGACAAACATATCTTGGAGCATATCAATTGGAAGATCAGTATTTTCTACCGCAACCTTACCTAAACGAGCCCAATGCTCAATCTGCTCTGGAATACTTCTGCCTGAAATCTCAGAAGCAGATTTAGCATCATGGACTAATGATGCTGATAATTGAACTTTGATCGACATTCAACGACGATCCATCAAGGCTCTAGCTAAAGTGCCAGCATCAACATACTCGAGTTCACCGCCCACCGGAATGCCGCGCGCAATGCGAGTCACCTTAATGCCTTTGGATTTAAGGACCTCGCCAATGTAATGGGCAGTTGCTTCGCCCTCACTGGTGAAGTTGGTGGCCAAGACTACTTCCCGAATTGGAACACCGGTATCAGGAGTCTCAATACGATTGAGTAGGCGATCAAAGCCGATTTCATTTGGGCCCATGCCATCCAGCGGTGAAAGGCGTCCCATCAATACAAAGTAATTGCCTTTGAAGCTGAGAGTCTGCTCCACCATGACTTGGTCAGCTGGTGTTTCCACAATACACAGAAGTGATGGATCGCGACGCTCATCAGAGCAAGTGCTGCAAATCTGTGTTTCCGAAAATGTATTGCAACGAGCGCAGTGCCCTACCGTTTCAACCGCTTCGCCTAATGACTGAGCTAGTACAGCAGCGCCATTGCGATCATGCTGCAGTAGGTAGAACGCCATGCGCTGGGCAGACTTAGGGCCTACTCCAGGAAGCACGCGCAAAGCCTCGATCAATCGACCGAGTGCGTCTTGAGGTGCCTCTATACGTGCCATTCAGAATTCAACTAAATAATGAAGTTAGAACGGCAACTTGAAGCCAGGAGGCATTGGCATACCGGCAGTGGCGCCAGACATCATCTGCGCGCTAGCGGCTTCTACTTGCTTAAATGCTTCTGTATAGGCAGTCACGATGAGGTCTTCCAACATCTCGCGATCATCCATTGCGCCTGGATCAATTTGCACACGCTTAAGTTCGTATTTGCCAGAGATCGTTACTTTAACCAAGCCACCAGCCGCTTGGCCAGTCACTTCCAACGCAGTCAATTCAGCTTGCGCAGTTTTCATCTTCTCTTGCATCTGCTGAGCCTGTTTCATGAGGCCAGCAAGTCCACCTTTCATCATCGCTTTATTTCCTTAGTGCTTTTGAATATTGATATTTAAATTAAAGAGCTTGTATTGAGTGATCAAATTAAAGTGGTTTTACTGAGCCACCAACAACTTTGGCACCAAACTCTTTTTCTAATTGCTGAATAAAGGGATCGGCAGCAATCATTTGTTCAGCGTTCATTCTTTTCTCTTGATGAATCTGGGCATCAACCTTAGCTACGGTTTTTCCCTCTACCTCACCCTTTTCAATCACGATCTTCACCGGCTTACCAAAGTGTGCAGTCAGTGCATCGCATAAACGACCAACAGAAGCTTCGGAAGCCAGCTGGGGCATTGGCGTCACAATCGTTGCACGCACTCCAGCCGCTGAATCATTCCAATCTTGTAACTCCGTCTGAAACGCCAACTGTTGCACTAAGCCTTTAACTGGCAGCTGACGCATCAATGCATGCCAATCGGGACGTTCTGCTGAGTTACCTGCAGCAGCAACCGGGGCTGAAGCAGCAGATGATGGTACTGGAGAAGCAGGTTTTGCTGCAGGCGCAGGAACAGCCGTTCTGGCCGCTGGTGCGGATGATTGCGCAGCAGGTGTTGGGCGAGCAGAGCTTACTGGTGGAGCCGAAGGTGATGAGGGTACTGTAGAGCCGCCGCCTCCACCATTATTGTTTCCCGGACGAAATGCCAACATACGCAAGAGTGTCATGGCAAAGCCAGTTTGCTCATCCGGTGCCAGCGACAAATCTGGACGACTTGTAATGGTGATTTGATAGAAGAGTTGCGCTTCTTCTTTGGTGAGTTGACCAGCCAAACGACGAATCTCACCTGCTTCTGGCCAATCATCCAATATAGACTCTGGAACAACTTGTGCTGCTGCAATCTTTTGCAACAAGCTAGAGAGATCTTGCAATGCTAATGAGAAAGACATGCTGCGCTCGCCCATTTCATTTGCAACAGAGAGAAGGCTTGCGCCATCTTTAGCAATTAAGCAATCGAGAATGCGAATGAGATAAGCATCATCTAATGTGCCGAGCATGCCGCGCACAGACTCTTCAGTCACTTTGCCGGCGGCATAAGCAATAGCTTGGTCTGTAAGTGACAAGGCATCACGCATAGAGCCTTGGGCTGCTTTAGCCAAGACACGCAAGGCATTGACTTCGTACTCGACTTTTTCTGATGCGAGTACTTTTTCTAAATGCTCAACGATGAGCGGTACTGGCATTTGCTTGAGATTGAACTGCAAGCAGCGTGACAAAATAGTTACAGGGATCTTTTGTGGATCGGTTGTAGCCAAAATAAATTTAACGTGCTCTGGAGGTTCTTCCAAAGTTTTGAGCATGGCATTAAAGGCATGATTGGTGAGCATGTGCACTTCGTCAATCATGTAAACCTTATAGCGACCATTACTTGGTGCATAAGCTGCTTTTTCTAGGAGAGAGGCAATATCGTCAACACCACGATTACTTGCAGCATCCATCTCGATATAGTCAACAAAGCGACCGGCATCGATTTCCATGCAAGCTGGGCATTTTCCGCATGGCTCTGAAGTCATCTTGCCGGAACCATCGGATCCCGTGCAATTGAGAGCTTTGGCCATAATTCTGGCAATTGTCGTCTTGCCTACCCCACGGGTACCCGTAAAGAGCCATGCATGGTGCAGGCGACCCTGATCCAAAGCATGGGTTAATGCCTTAACCACATGGTCTTGGCCAACTAATTCAGAGAAGGTTTTGGGGCGCCACGAACGGGCCAATGCCAGTGCTGTCATGTCTTACATTCTAACAAGCTAAAATGGAATTGGATGGGCCTCCCCGCATGGTGGGTTGGATAACCTGGTCAGGTCGGGAACGAAGCAGCCAAACCCAATTTCTGCCAGTGCCGGGGGTTTGGCTCATCCACCCTACTTCAGTTAAGCGGAAGCGTTAATTTAGGCTGATTTAGCTTCACTGACTTGATCTCTTTAGCGTTTACGTCCAACTTTTTAAAGTCAAATACATAGATATTGGTGTTTTCATACATCTTGACGCTGTAAGTCATATTCTTATTGTTGGCTACGACACTCCACTCAGTGACTTCGTAGCCACCAACACCACCACCGTAAGGATTGCTTGCAGGCAATGTTACAGAGCCAGGTGGAATATCAAAGCTTCCCAGAATATGCCAAGCAGCATCACCCATTTGCGCAGTTGTAAAACTGGTTGGTACTGAGTTAGATAAAAACAGTGCACGAATAAAACGACTTGTGCTTAAGAAATCACCAGGCATACCATGCAAGCCAGTGCCCGAACTAGGCGCATTGAAAGTCGCACCATTAATTTTTAGTGGTGGTTTTTCGACATTAGAAAGATTGACATAGTTACCAATATCGCGCAGATGATACTCAAACGGCGGATCATTGGTCATGACGGTGGTTGGATTATCAAAAATCGTCAATTGGCCTTTAACGTACTCCACTACGATGCTTTTGCCTTTAGCGTCATGGAAGGTGTAATGCACTAGTGGGGTAGCAGTTCCATAGATCGCAAGCTTGGCACCATTGACTTTAATCTGCTGTAGGCCTGCTTTAATCTCATCCACAGTTGCGAAATTAGATAGTGCATAAGTAAGCACTTGGACTGAGTTAATGCTATTGGCAGATTCAGCAGCAGAAACTGCTTGGTATTGAGCGCTATTCGGAAGATTGAGTACACCACCCATCAAACCTTTTTCATTCATGCCATCAACCAACTCTGGCAGGCCTAATGGATTCATTCCGGCGACAGCATATTTAGTAGTCCAGCTACGACCAGAACCATATTGACCATCAGCGCCAATTCCCTTTAATGCGTAGTTCTTAGGAATGGTAATAAGCTCAGACTTGAGTGGCATACCAAATTCCATAGTCCGACCATACACAGAGCCACCGTCGCTACCCTTGAGCATGAAGCTAGTACAAGCATTACTAATTAATGGTGCAAACGCCAATGTGGCAGAAACTGAAGCAGCAAGAATTTGCTTAGTCCATGAATGTTTCATGTATTTCCCTTTATATAGACTGATATCTCAGGAAATTCTAACTGAATGGCTAGGCAAAAGAATCCAATTATTTAGAAGATCTTCAGAATTCTGAAAATGCCCCAAATCATCCAAATAATGAGCAAAATCAGGACAGTTCGTGCATCTAACTGGATCTTAAAGAGACGTAATGTCTTATGGGTACATTCAACAGATACTTGCAAGCTTAACCCTCCTCTATGTAGATGGATTCAGCGTAGAGACTTTTGGGGGTAATAGGTAGGGATTGAGGATGACTTGGCTGTAGGAAAGCCTTTAAGTTCCATTAATAAACTTAGCTTTCTAAGCCTTTACAAGTGTAAGGCTTTACTTTACACTTTGTTCTGAGCCTTTAAAATGAATATATGATTGAATCGTATATTCATAAGGGCCTAAAGGAATTATTTGAAGACGGTAAAAGTATCAAGATTCAGAAGTCTTTAGTAAGCAGAATCATCCGTCGTTTAGACGCTATTGACTCCGCTAAATCACTTGATGATCTAAGGGTTCCTGGTTTTAATTTTCATGGATTAGAAGGGGTTCCAAAACGCTATAGCATTCATGTCAACGGCCCTTGGTGCCTTACCTTTGAATGGCGCGAAGAAAATGCTTATCGACTTAACCTGGAAAACTATCATTCATGATCATGCGTAAAAGACCCCCAACCCACCCTGGCGCCATTCTGAGAGAGGACGTTTTCCCTACTTTAGGGATTTCCGTTACTGAATTTTCAAAACACCTGAGGGTCTCTAGACAAACGCTGCACGCAGTTCTCGCCGAGAAAAGTGCCATCACCCCAGAACTTGCCCTCAGACTAGGAACCTTTTTAGGGAATGGTCCGCATCTGTGGATTGAAATGCAATCCAAATACGATCTATGGAACGCAGAAATCAAATTAAAAAAAATACTTCCCAAAATTCCATCATTCAACGGTCTTTTGGCAGCCTAATCCCGCCAAAGGCTCCAATCGTTGGTCGGATCAACAAATCAGATGATCCCTTGAAATAGAAAGTAAACGCCATGCCTTTGATGGCGCTGAAGAGTTACTGAGATGCTACTAGGCAAACATTAAGCAACTACGAGGTCTGATCGCCATCCTTTGTTGCGCACTTCCCTAACCACAATCTTTTGATTGATAAGGCGCTCCACGGCACTAACACGGGAAACAACCGAGCTTATCGTCTGATCACCATCCGCATGCGCCATATATAAAACCCGGACCATTTTGTCTGCCCATTTTGGTAAACGTCCATGCTTCTCCCAGCGAGCGATTGACTGGGCATCAGCGCCCATCATCGTGCCAAGCCCTGCCTGAGATAAAAGCATTCCACCGCTACGGATATACCGAAACTCAACTCCACTTAAAGGGCTTGATTTTTCAGCCAAAGCTAAACAGATGGCTTTGGTCAGTCCTTCCACATCATGAATTGCCACACCTTTCCCATAAGGCGTTGAACGTATTTCGAAGCCATTCTGCAGCCATACATTCTTGAGGCCGCCGTCGGTGTAATGATGCATTTTCTTATTCATGTAATCTCATATACCGTAATAACAATTAAATCCTCGGATGGAATCTCTACATTGACTATGGCTGCGATATTCATGCCGGCGCTATACCGCTCCATCTGACATTTAATACCAGAATGCCTCATATCTGGCTCTGGCTCCCTCTTAATCACTCCACATTTCAAAACATCAAACAACATCGCATTAGTAATATGACGCTCACGCATTCTCAAACTCGCATGATGCGTGATAGTCACATTCATCGTTTGTAGTGCTGCCTTGCGTATATGCTTTTGAAGCTGCGCCTTGGAGATCTTAAGCATGGGCGCTACCTATCAAATTGATAGGTAGCCATAATATATCATTTTGATAGGTATAGCGCATGAAGGCTTATAAATAATGGGTGGGATCCCATTTTAATTAAGCCCATAACCCAATTTATTGGAGGGATTCTTAATTCCATGTTAGCAACTCAGACTAATGAGCTTGTAACCTCTTTTTGATCGATCCACCCATTCAAGGCACAATGGGTTGATTCAATAACAACGAAGCCCTTATGCCCCAAGCCATTATTTTTGATGTAGAAGCAACCGATAAGAACGATGCTGTCATTATTGAAGCTGCTTCACTTGATGTCACTTCACTAAATCCATTTGAAGTGGGTAATCCTTGGGTGCAACGCTATAACCCAGGCAAGCCGATTAGCTTGGGCGCTCTTGCTACACACCACATCATGGATGAGGAGTTAGTCAATTGCCCCGCCAGTAGTTCTTTTCGCTTACCAGCTGGCACTAAGTACCTCATTGGACATAACATTGATTTTGATTGGGTTGCTATTGGCAAACCTGAAGTTAAAAGAATTTGCACACTAGCGCTAGCTCGTAGCCTTTGGCCTGAGCTAGATAGCCATACTCAAAGCGCTCTGCTCTATCACTTCGAACGCGCAACCGCGAGAGATCAATTGCGCAACGCGCATAGCGCTTTGGCTGATGTATGGATTTGTTCCAAGATTGTTGGAGAAATTATCGATAAGTTGCACCCAGTCTCTTTAGATGCTTTTTGGGAAATGTCTGAGAAAGCACGCATTCCGAAGGTGATGCCTTACGGCAAACATAAAGGTGAGCTGATTAGCCAAATGCCTGCCGACTACAAGCAATGGATGCTGCGTCAAGACAATGTTTCTGAATATCTGCGCAAAGCCTTAGAAGCTAAATAGCGGGCATTCCTTATTGCCGTTAGTGTGGCTTATGCGCTGCCGTCACTATTTTTTCGGTATAAGCAATTGCTACAGCTGATAGCACAAAGGTGATGTGAATTAAGGTTTGCCACATCAAGGTTTTTTCATCATAGGATGCCGCATTGATAAATGTCTTGAGCAAATGAATTGATGAAATGCCAATAATCGCAGTTGCCAGCTTTACTTTGAGAACACCTGCATTGACATGTGAAAGCCATTCAGGCTGATCGGGGTGATTCTCCAGCTCCAAACGCGAGACAAATGTTTCCCAGCCACCAACGATAACCATGACCAACAGATTAGAGATCATGACAACGTCGATCAATCCCAATACCACCAGCATTAAGGCAGTCTCAGTCATCGACTTGTCTGCCATCATAGTAATGAGATGAACTAACTCTATCCAAAACTGCCAAACATACACACCCTGGGCAACAATCAATCCCAAATAGAGGGGAGCCTGCAGCCAGCGGGACATGAAAATCCAGCGCGGCAAAGGTCGTAATTTTTTATCTAGGAATATCTGTTTATCTTGGTTCATATTCAAATATTAAACACTTTTGACCTTATTAAAGACCTAACAACCTTAGGGGAATTAATTGTGTGGCGCGAAAATGTCTTTAGTCATCTATTTTGGGCGATAAAAAAGGTGGGCTGTATGACCCACCTTTAAATGTTTGCTGCTCACTACTTTTAATCAACCGTTACTTCAGTTGTTTTAACTAACTTCACCCAAAACTTCTCATCATCCGCCAAGAACTTAGCAAATGCGGCCGGAGAAGCTGATGTAGAAATATCGGTTCCTTCGCGAGCTAGTGCAGCCTTTAGGTTTGGATTTTTGAGAGCGACTTGGGTTGCATCGTAAATCTTCTGAATAATCTCGGGCGGTGTGCCCGCTGGTACAAACAAGCCGTACCAAAACTCGATCGAATAATCCGGCAACCCTGCTTCTCGCATACCAGGCAGACCTGGCGCTAATGGTGAGCGCTCGCGTGAAGAAATAGCCAAGCCTTTTAAGCGACCGGCTTGAACCATAGGCAATACAGAAGGCGGGGTACCAAAGGTCAGCTGGGTATCGCCTGCAATGACTGATTGCACGGCAAGCGCGCCACCGCGGAATGGAATATGCGTCATCTTCACATCAGCAACTTGCCCAAAAAGTGCGCCAGCCAAATGCGGAGCAGAGCCGTTACCAGAAGAACTGTAGTTCAAGCCGCCTGGATCCTGCTTTGCTTTTGCAATTAATTCTTTTATGTTATTTATTCCCGCTCCTGGATAAGCAGCAATCACGATTGGCGAACTAGTAACCTTTGTCACCGGCAATAGATCGCTCGCCTTATAGCTCAACTTCGGATTGAGAGCGGGGTTCACAGAAATGCTGCTTGGACTCGCAAGCAACACTGTGTAGCCGTCTGGCGCTGATTTGGCCACCTGATCAGCAGCAATACTGGAGCCTGCTCCTGGCTTGTTTTCTACTACGATCGACTGCCCTAACGCCTGCCCCAAAGGCACACTTAGGTTTCGAGCTACATAATCTGCAGCCCCGCCTGGGGTAAAGCCAACAACTAATTTAATAGGCTTATTGGGATATGACTGAGCTTGTAGACTACCCATCATTACAGCCAATACCAGCGGAACAAATAATTTGAATTTCATCGTTGTCTCCTTGCTACTTATTTTTTTAACTGCTGTTTATTTTGCATTTCTGATTTGTATTTCTATTTATTTTTACTGGCACTACTTAAGGTGTTCCTGCTAATACAATTTTTCCTAAATGCTGATTGCCATCCATCATGGCCTTTGCTTCTAGTAGATTTTCAAAGGGAATGGTTTTGTAAATCATCGGTGTTACGCGCCCTGCTTCTATCAACGGCAAAATTTGCTCCTTAAAAGCAGGCAATGATTCTGCACGCTGCTCCGGTGTGCGTAATTTATTTGATACACCAAATAAGCTCAGACGTTTAGCATGCAAAGCTTCAATGTCAATCTCGGCTTTCAATACACCATCTACATAACCTACAGTTGCCAGGCGGCCTTGGAAGGCCATGGATCGCACGCATTCAGCAAAGACTGAACCGCCAACGGTGTTGATGACTAAATCAACTCCTTTACCATCGGTTTCCTTCATTACTGCGTCATAGAAATTCGGTGCACGCGTACAGATTCCTAAATCAAGACCTTGATCGCGCAATTGATCCAACTTCTCCTGCGAGCCAGAAGTACCAATTACTTTTGCACCCAATGCTTTTGCCATTGCCAGTGCAGTGACTCCAACACCCGAGGTGACACCAGTTACCAAAACCCACTCACCCGCTTTGACATGGCCCTGCAAAACCAACATATCAAACACTACCAATGAAGTTAACGGTAATGCTGCAGCTTGTTCCCAGGTCAATGATTTTGGTGCGTGCATGATTTCGCGTTCCGTCATCAAAGCATATTCTGCAAAAGCACCGGGGCAACGGCCCATGACTCGATCGCCCACTTTAAAGCCAGTAACTGCTGAACCGCAGGCAACAACCTCGCCTGACGCTTCCATGCCAATTTGCTTAGCAGCACCTGCTTTATGAAGTCCATGCCCGAGAATGAATTCACCACGATTTAAGCCGGCAGCTTTTACGCGAATCAGCAACTGATCCGCTCCAGGCTTAGGCTGATCAACCTCGCGCATTTCTATCTGCGCATTTACACCATCGCTTTGCATCCAATATGACTTCATCACTTACTTTCTGAAGTAATTAACTTCTTTAATGTGTTTGCTTATTTACCGCGGAATACAGGCTTACGCTTCTCCATGAAAGCGCGTCTGCCCTCTGCATAATCCTCACTCTCAAAGCAGTCCTTGATCAACTGACGGCAATGATCATGGTCAACCTCAGGAGAAGGCTTCAATATCTGGGCAATGATTGCCTTACCAGCGCACACAGTGATGGGTGCGTTTTCTGCTAATGCTTTTTTGTATTCAGCCTCTAAAGCATCTAGCTTGCCCACCTCGCAGATACGGGTAATCAAGCCCACATCACGTGCCTCCGTCGCATTAATACGTCTTGCAGTAAAGAACAGATCTTTAGCCACCGCGGGGCCAACCAGATCGACTAAGTTCTTGAGTGCGGAATAGCGATAGCCCAAACCTAAGCGTGCAGCTGGAATAGAGAAAACAGAATCATCAGCGGCAATACGAATATCGCAACACATTGCTACGTTAACCCCGCCACCAATGCAATAACCTTTGATGCGGGCCAATGTTGGTTTACCAAAATTGTATATACCCATCAGCGCCTGCTCGGCCATTAACTCATAACGTGCCACCGCTTCTTTTGCAGCGCGCATATCTTCAAACTGAGTGATATCAGCACCCGATACAAATGCTTTTTCACCGGCGCCAGAGAAAATGACCAACCGAATACGCTCATCACTTTCAGCGGCGTTGAGCAATGGCGTAACCGCCTCCCACATATCTACAGAAAGGGCGTTATGACGCTCGGGATTATTAAATTGGATCTGTAAAGTGCTGCCATCTTCATCGAGCCATACCTTTACGCGCTCAGTGTTAGATTGATAAGTAACTGCGCTCATTAATACACTCCTTTGGATTTCAGTAAAGTGAGTTCGGCCGCCTCTAGGCCAATCTCTTTCAAAATTTCTTCACTATGTTCGCCTCGCTTAGGGGCGGCACGGGCTATCGTGCTAGGTGTTCTCTCTAACTGCATAGGCTGCCCAACAAGACGTTGTGGCCCATGATGCTTAGACACCACTTCTTTCACAATACCTAAATGTTGCACTTGAGGCTCTTCAAATACTGCCTTGACATCATTGATCAGCCCGCAAGCTACGCCACCAGAATTAAAGCGCTCTACCCAATAAGCGCAATCTTGTGCGGCTAGCCGGCGATTAATTTCGGCGTTAATCGAATCTCTATTAACTGATCGGCCCTGCTTATCTTTATAGCGCTCATCAGTCACCCACTCAGGGGCGCCCAAGATGTCACAAAAACGTTCCCATATCTTGGAACCAAAGACGGCAATATTCATATAACCATCTTTAGCCTTATAGACACCAGTAGGAATACTGGTTGGGTGGTAGTTGCCTGCCTGCGTAGGAATATCCCCTTCAATCAACCAGCGTGAAGTTTGGAAGTCCATCATATAAACCATGGATTCCAACAAGGAGGTATGCAACCATTGCCCTTTACCTGAGGCATCACGCTCAAGCAAGGCAACCAATATTCCCTGAGCAGCGAAGATGCCGGCACATAAATCCGCAATCGGAATGCCTACGCGCATCGGCCCTTCTCCAGGCATGCCTGTAACAGACATTAAGCCACTCATACCTTGGGCAATTTGATCAAAGCCTGGTCTTTGAGCTAATGGACCGCTTTGGCCAAACCCAGAAATGCTGGCATATACCAATCCAGGATGATCCTTGCTTAATGTCTCGTAATCAATGCCCAAACGGAACTTCACATCAGGTCGAAAGTTCTCTACTACAACATCAGCACTTGTAATCAACTTCTTCAGGATTGCAATACCTTCAGGCTCTTTTAGATTTAACGTGATGGATCGCTTATTGCGATGGGTATATTGATAGTCGGATCCATCTTGCCCGCCTAAGGTGTCATCGCCACGCATGTGATCTGGCATTTGCACTTGAATAACATCCGCACCCCAATCTGCTAGCTGGCGACAGGCTGTGGGTCCCGCCCTAACCTGGGTCAGATCAATGACGCGAAAACGCGCTAGCGCGGCAGAAGCAGGTAAATGTGGCATACGTTCAACTCGATTCAATATTAATAAAATGTGTTTTTCAGCACTTCTTCTTGGGCCTTCTCAGTAAATCTTCCTAGCTAGCAATCTGGTTTTTGAGTTTTTTACCGTCAGCGAATAAACGTAAATTCTCAACAAACAATTCCAGCACTCGCATTTCATTTCCAGCAGAGTGGCCAGCAGAATGCGGGGTCACAATCACGTTTTCCATGCCCCATAGAGGAGAGCCTGCATCTAGCGGTTCAGATGCAAAGACATCTAAATAGGCGCCAGCCAGTTTTTGATTCTTGAGTGCATCAATTAAATCTGGCTCAACAATAATTTCACCGCGAGCAATATTGATGACATGTGCGCCATCAGGTAGCAACTTGATAGAGTCTTTATTAATGATGCCGCGTGTTTCATTGCTCAATGGGCAAGCAATTACCAGCCACTGCGCTTGGGGTAGTAACTGATTTAATTCTGAGATGTGGTTCACGCCATCTTGCGCTGATTTACCGTCTTTCAATGCGGCATTAAACCCAACCGAAATCGTCTTAACTCCTATAGCTTCTAAGACTTTTGCAATGCCCCCGCCAATAGGTCCTCTTCCAATAATGACAGCAGTCTGCCCAGCTAGATCAGGAGGAAGCGGATACTTGATTAAAGGATCCCACCTACGCTCAGCCTGGGCCTTGAGCATTAAAGGAAACTTTCTAGCCAGCATCAATATTCCTGCAATGGCGTTTTGCATCACGATCGGCGCATTGACGCCAGATGATCCTGAAATTGTCACTCCGCGAGCCATCAAATCCAGGTAGATTTGACGATCCGCCCCAGCTGAATGAATTTGTACCCAACGCAAATCACGAGAATTCAGCAACAGATCGTAAAAGGCTTGGGTTGAAGGAATAATTTTTTGCTTGGTTGAGGTGGCGGTCACATCTCTTGAAATAAGGGCAGCATCAAATTCCACCCCAATCTTTTGCTCCGCGCTATTGATGAGCTCAATCGATAAGCCCTTCTCCCCAACAAGGAGACCTTTCAATTCGGTCAAAGCATTCGGGCTTACCAATACTCGCAGTGACATATTAGACCCTAGGGAAATCATAGAGGCGAGCGGGATTAGTCACTAAAACACGCTCTAGGTCGGCGACCTTATCAATCCAGCGAGACAACAAGTTCACCAATCTTCCATCATCAGGAATCAAAGCGGCATCAAAATAATTAATATGAGGCCAATCCGTACCCCAAACTACATTATCTGGATTAGCTTCTAGCAATGTCTTTGCAAAAGGATCAACATCCACATATTCCTTGCTGACATCACCAATACGATCCGCTCCAGAAATTTTGACCCAGCCTTTACCCTCTGCAAGTAATTTGCACAAAAATTGAAATCCTGGATTATTCAGGCCATGACTGGTATTCATCCGACCCATATGATCAATGACCAAAGGCAAACCTAAGGGCAAAAGCTTTGGTGCGAGCTCAGGCAGGTCTGGTGCATGCGCCCATATTTGGGCATGCCATCCTCGCTCGGAAAACTTCGGGGCCAACTTATGCAATACCTCGAGTCCAACACCATTCCGATACATGGGCTTGCCATCAATTTGCAATAAATTAAAACGAGCGCCACGCACGCCTAAATCATGCCAACGGTCCAGCTCTTTGTCGGTGACATTGATATCGGGAACAACAATACCTCTAAAGCGATCGGGATATTGCTCAAGACCCTCTAATAAAGAACCGTTATTGGTTCCGCAAACACTCGCAGTGACCAGGACACCTCGCGCAAAACCAATCCCATCTAGATGCGCAGCAAATTGAGCTGGTGAATATTCTTGGGGGGTGTAACTACGGTCATCGGCCAACGGATACTTTGCAAAAGGTCCAAATATATGAACATGGCTATCGCATGCTCCAGGAGGCACTGCAAAGTTAATTGGACTGTGATCTGATTTTGGTGGGAGGCATGCGCGGGTCATCTGGTTTATTCGGCCTTTATTTTTCCAGATTGCAATAAAGCCTGTGAGTTGCTTGCCTCTTGATTTAACATTGCAGCCCATTCTTGTGGCGTGGATGACTGAGCGGTACTACCGAGCACCCTTAAACGCCCCCGCACCCCACTATCATCAATGGCTTTTTTCAACGAGGCATTCAGTGACTTCACAACATTAGGCGGCGTTCCTAAAGGCGCCAAGATGCCTGCAGTTGTACTGGCATCTAGATCAACACCCATTGCTTGGCGCAATGTGGGGGAATCCGGCAAACCAGGATCTCTTTCTTTAGATAAAACTGCCAAAACTCTTAAATTTCCTGAATCGATAAATGGCTTAGAACTGGTTATTTGATCAACAACAAAATCAATCTGCCCACCCATGAGGTCTGTGAGCGCTGGAGCAGATCCTTTGTAGGGAATAACGTTAAAAGTAGCTTTACTAGCATCTTCCAAACGTAAGATCGCGATATGGTTTGACGTTCCTTGTCCTGCATGACCAACCGAAATTGAACCAGGCGTACTTTTAGCAGCCTGTAGTAACGCTTTTGCATTTGGAAAGCGTTTATCGTCTTTACGAACCACCAATACCAAAGGTGAAATTGCCGCCAGACTAACTGGCTCAAAGCTATCGGGTTTATAAGGCGGCAACTTTAGCATGTAAGGCAGCACTGAAATGGTATTGGTCGTAGCAACCAATAACGTATGACCATCTGGCTCTGCACGTGCAACATAGCTAGAACCAATTGCACCACCAGCTCCAGCTTTATTCTCCACGACGACTGATTGACCGGTCACCTTAGCGAGAGAAGGTGCTATTGATCTAGCAATGACATCGATATTGCCGCCCGGTGCAAATGGCACGACCAAAGTAATCGTCTTACTTGGGTAAGCTTGTGCAGATACCCCGAAAGAGCAGCAGAATGCCAAGATGCCCAAAGCCAGTCTTTGGAAATAAAGTTGTCGCATGTTTGTCTCCAGCGTTGCCGCTTGTATTTTTATGGTGCTGCTTTTTTAGTTGGGGACGTTTCTGTAACCCCACTACGCTCAATCCTACCTCAAATTGGGTATTTTTGAGTTACTCCTTAAATGTCGGATCCATGCGCTCAACCATGCGTAATAAGGCAGGCCACTCCATCAAACCATAAGGGCGCCGCGTTTGGGGTTGGTAGTTCATATAAGTTTCTTGCAAGATTTCTGGCGACACTTCCTGCAAAGGAGTATTGCATGCCATGGCCGCCAATTGAGCCCTGCAGGAAGTCTCCAAACGATGCATCCAGTTAAAGGCCTCGCCCACTGATCTACCTACAGTCAACAAGCCATGATTACGCAAAATCATGGCTTCAGCAGTACCCAAGTCTTTGACCAATACCTCCTGCTCCGCCAGATCTAGCACCACTCCCATATAGTCGTGATAACTGATCTTGAGAAAGCGCATGGAAGTTTGGTTAATTGGCAATAAACCGCACTTCAGGGATGAAATCGCCATACCTGCTGGTGTGTGCGTATGAATCACACAATCCACCTCAGGACGAGCTTTGTGAACTGCGCTATGCAAGATATATCCAGGTTTATTAAAACCGTAGTTCAGATCACCAAAGTCTGGCTTGAATAACACCTCACCATCATGGTTGATCTTTAAGAAACATGAGGCGGTCATCTCCTCGTACATCATGCCGTAAGGATTGGTTAAAAATGCGCCCTCTTCCCCGGGCACACGAATAGTGATGTGATTTGCCGCCATATCGGACATTCCATAATGCGCGATCAGTCGATAGCAGGCGGCTAAATCAACCCGAGCCTTCCATTCTTCTGGGGTAACTTGATTTTTAAGAGAAGCTAGTTGCAAACGACCGAAATTCATTTTTTTCACCTCTTGATAGCTAAGCAGATATTTTCGACCATAACTCAGCTAATTTTCTGACCTTGATATCAGGACTTTCCAGCACCTTACTAGCTAATATCTGAGCTTGGTCCAGACCTATCCTAGGCTCCGCCAACTCATGGAACTTATCCACCAATTCTTGATCCGTTAGTGGCTCATCAGGATCGCCATGTCGCGTGAGCTGATGATGTGCATACACAGTGCCATCTGCCATTTCAATTTCTACCTTGGCAGAGCGATGGACTGGGAAATGCGAGGCGCATTCCGGATCTAGCGAAAGTTTTACTTTTTCTTCCATGGCATAGATTTGCGGATTACTTAATGCGCTTGGTAAGAAAGCTTTTTCTCGTACACGGCCAAGAATGATCCTAGCCGACACAGTATAGGTAAGACTAAATTTAGCCTCGAATGGTGATTTAGGATGTACATAATGGCATACCTCTACCGTTGGCTTATATCCCCCCACCCGTATCTGCTTAATTTCTTTTGAGTCAATATTGTGCGTATTTAAAAGATGAGATACCGCATCAATTGCCGGGAAGTTATGTCCACAGCAGCCATGATTCTTAAATGTCATTTGATCTATATTCCAACCTTTACTCAGATCCTTAAATAAAAGATCCCAGCGCGGGTTATCACATAAGGCAGCACCAAAGCCGGCATCGCCCTCTAGTAAATCAGGTGTACCTGTCATACCTGCTTGGGCCAATAACGCCGCATTTAAGCCCACCTCAGCTGCATGGCCAGGGTGCATTGGCTTGGTCATCGAATCTGAACGAAAGGCTTGCTGTAGACCACTAGCAAATGTGCCTGCGGTAGCCATGGCATCACAAGCTTGAGCGGCATTTAGTCGCAATAAGTGAGCACAAGCTGCTGCCGCTCCAAAAACGCCAACAGTACCAGTCGTATGAAAAAACTGATAGTGGCTTGGCTGAATAACCTTGCTGATACGAGTAGATACCTCGTAACCAACAATGATGGCTGCTAGCAAATCTTGCAAAGATTTATCTTGCGATTCAGCCAAGGCAAACGCAGCGGATATGGTTGGGCAAGCTGGGTGATAGGCACCATCGCGGAAAATATCATCGAATTCTGCGATGTGACTAATCGTTCCATTCAGAAATGCAGCCGCTCTTGAAAATGTTTTTTGTGAACTTCCAGCAATGCTACAGCTCCCTACCCCAAACTCTTCTTGATAGCCTTTACGCAATCTTTGTGCAGCATCAGTATCACTCCCTGCAATAAGGGCGCCATGCCAATCCAACAGTGCGCGTCGCGCACTGTGGAGAGTCTCAGGGGAAAAAGTGGTCTGATAGCTGCCCTCAATAAAGCTACCGAATTGCTCTAATAAAGTCATCGTTTACTCGGGCTTTGCACCAGAGGCTTTCACAATAGGTGCCCAGAGTGCGAAATCATTGCGAACAAATTTAGTAAATTCTTGAACATTCATCGGAATGGGATCCGCACCCAACCCCAGAAGCTTCTGCTTGATGGCAGGCTCTTCCAAAATACTAAGAGTGGTTTCATTTAATTTCTTAACGATTGCTGGATCTGTTCCTGCAGGAGCAAAGAACCCGAACCAAGCGCCTGTTGCAATGTCCACACCCAATTCATTCAAAGTTGGCAAATCAGGCATTGCACTGATTCTCTTTTTAGAAGAAACGGCAATCGCATTTAACTGCCCTGCTTTGATTAATGGCACGACTGAAGGTGCTGTTGCAAACATAAATTGCAAACGACCTGCCACCAAATCACGAGTTGCCTCAGCCCCCTTGTAAGGTATATGAGTTGCGTCGATATTCAGCTTTTGTGCAAACAAGTAACTGATTAAGTGCGCAGTGGTTCCAATACCAGTGGAGCCATAGTTGATGGCACCAGGGTTGGCCTTGAGGTATGCGACGAATTCTTTCCAGTTTTTAATGCCACTGCTTGAAGGCACCGCCAAGATATTCGGCACATCACCAAGCAACGCTACAGGCTGCAATGCCTTTTGTGGGTTGACAGGTAAGTTACCAAACAAGGTTGGGTTAATCGAAATCGGACCAATTGAGCTAGCTAATAAGGTATATCCATCAGGAGCTGCTCGTCCCACAACCTCAGTACCTAAGTTACCAGCAGCACCAGGCTTGTTCTCAACAACAACTGGGACCTTCCAGCGAATGCTCATTTGATTGCCTACTTCACGCGCCAAGATATCGGTAGTGCCACCTGCTGTAAACGACACAATAATCTTGATAGGCTTGTCGGGATAATTTGCTGCGGATTGTGCAAAGGCACCGGAGGCTAATGTAAATACGCAACCCAAAGATACTGCTAGCGATTGAATCAGTTTCATGTTGTTTGTCTCTTGGTTTATTTTTAGTTTAGTTAATGCAAGTGCTAATACCCTACTATGCCCTTTGATTAAAGCGCCTGTCAAATACCTCTTCCGCAATGCGATTTTTTAGTATTTCGATCGATCCGCCAGCAATCATCCAGCCACGGGTTCGCCTGACACAGTACTCCACTAGGGTTTCTTGACTATAGCCGGTAGCACCCATAATTTGTAGAGCCTCGTTAGCTACCTCAAACCCAGTGTTGTTGCAAATGAGCTTAGCGGCTGTTGTTTCATACGCCGATGGTAAGCCGCCTTCTGCATTTACCGCAGCCCTGTAAAGCATCAGCTGCGCTGCATCCAGTTTGACGGCCATCTCCGCAAACTTCCACTGGATACCCTGAAATTCGCAAATCTGTTTACCAAACTGTTCGCGCACAGAAGCATATTCCTTGGCTTTATTAAATGCATATCGACCTAAGGCAAGCGCGCGTGAAGAATTTCCAATGCGCTCGACGTTAAATCCACTAATTTGTTTTTTAAATCCACCTGGTCCCAAGAGCAACCCAGCATCCGATACAAAACAATCCTCGAAATACAGCTGCGACCACTCTTCCCCACTCATAAAGCTATTAGGCTGTCCAATCGTCAAGCCCGGTGCGCCTCGCTCTACCAATACTGAGCCAATGCCATCTAAGCCAGGACCAAAACGGACATAAACCAAAAATAATCCCGCTTCAGGGCTGTGGGTAGAGAAAACTTTAGAACCATTAATAAGGTAGCCACCGTCTACTTTCTTTGCAGAGGTGGCCAATTCCGTTACTGCAGAACCGGCTCCTGGCTCGCTCATCCCCAAACCTAGGATTTTTTTGCCCGCAAGCAAGTCGGGTAAATATTTTTCCTTTTGTTCTTCGCTAGCGTATTCAACGAAAGTTCTAATGGCGCCAAAATTACCCGCCTGCACAACATCTGCTGATTTAGGGCAATGCAAAGCCACTTCCTGAATAGCGATTACAGCATCCATTAATGTACCGCCCATACCGCCATCCTTTTCAGGAAAAGCGATACCTAGTAAACCTTGCTCGCTAATCTTCTGTGCAATCGCCCAGGGATACTCTGGACTATGTGCCCGCTCCAATGCGCCCGGAGCTAATTCTTTCTCAGCAAACTTTGACACAGCCTCCGCAAAGGCTTTTTGCTCGCTATTTAAATGAAAGTCCATATCTCGTTCCTATTTTTCTATTTCTGTTTTTCTTTGTTGATCTAGACCACTACATTTTGTGGTGAGCCAGCAGCATAAGCATTAATGTTGTCAAAGGCGATTCCAAAATACGCTTCGTAGTTATCTTGCTCTACAAATCCAATATGGGGTGTGCATAAACAATTTGAGAGATGCAATAGCGGATGATCTGCACCTAAGATCGGCTCAGACTCATAGGTATCAACTGCACCATACCCAGGCTTACCTAGTTGCAGGGCTTTTTCTAAGGCGCCTTCTTCGATCAATTCAGCACGACTAGCATTTACTAATAAGGATGTTGGTTTCATCATCGCCAAATCGGATGCTTTCACAATTCCGCGAGTCTGATCGTTCAACCTAAGTTGAAGGCAAACGATGTCGCTATTGCGGAAAAATTCTTCCTTAGTAGATGCAACGTCATAACCAGCCTGCTTTGCTTTTTCTACACTTGAATCACGACCCCATACCAAAGGCTTTGCACCAAAGGCTTTGCCGAGCTCACAGACTTGCTTGCCGATCCGGCCAAATCCATAAACACCTAACACCTTACCTGACAGCTGGCTACCTACAAAGCCCTGCCACTGACCACCTTTTAATCTATTCACCTCATCAACGAATTTTCGTAATGCAGCCAAAATTAGGAGCATATTGAGTTCAGCGGTTGCGGCGCCAGAGCCGCGGCCATCCATCACCACGATGCCTTTTGCTTTACAGGCTTCCAAATCAACATGCGAAGCCATCTTTCCTGTTTGCGAGATCACCTTGAGTTTTGGCAAGCGATCCAACAACGCTTTGTCAATGACCGTTCTTTCGCGGATAAGCACAATGGCTTCAGCATCTTTGAAGCGCTCTGCCAGAGCGTCTACACCAGTAACCGTATCGTTATAGATCTTTACGGTGTGGTTTTTTGTCTTCTCAAAGCAACTAAGCTGGCGGATGCTATCTTGATAGTCGTCAGAAATAACAATATGCATTTAGTTTCCCAGTCTTTCTTCTATTCAAACAAGACATTCAGATTGGCGCGTTTAAAGCCTGAGCCACTTTGCTTCTCAATAGTATCGATTGCAGCATTTAACTTTTCCAGACCCATCTCACGAGCCATAAATACAGGGCCGCCCTGCCAGCGTGGGAACCCATATCCATTGACTAGAGCAATATCACAATCAGTGGCATCGCCAACCACCCTCTCGGATACTAAGTGAGCCACTTCATTCACCATGGTGAGTAGTACGCGGTCTACTATTTCTTGGGAGGAAAAGTCTCTTCTCACAATATTCTTGGCTACGCTTGCTTCATCGATCACTTGGTGCACCCAGGGATCTATTGTGCGTTTTCCAGCAACATCATAAGCATAGTAACCAGACCCAGTCTTTCGGCCAAAGCGCCCTGCCAAACACAAGGAGTCTGGAATACTTACATACCGATCTGCTGGGTCTCTGTTTGCCGCCTGGCTCTTACGCATCGCCCAAGCAATATCTAGGCCAGACATGTCTGCAACCGCAAAAGGACCCATAGCAAATCCAAATTCCTCGAGCGCTTTATCTATCTGCTCTGGATAAGCACCCTCCTCCATCATGAACTCGCATTGGCGACGGTAAGCTGCATAAATTCGGTTGCCAATAAAGCCAAATGCATTAGCGCTAATTACCGGGGTTTTACCTAAACGCTTTGCAAACAATAAACCTGTAGCGATCACAGCATCTGATGTGTCTCTTAGGCGAATAATTTCCATCAACTTCATGATGTTGGCCGGACTAAAGAAATGCAGGCCAAATAAGCGCGCAGGATTACGGGTTTTAGCGGCAATAGCCTCGATATCTAAGTAAGAAGTGTTGGTTGCTAGTAATGCATCTGCTTTTGCATGCTCATCAATTTGCTTGAAGACCGCATGCTTTACTTCCATATCCTCAAAGACTGCTTCAATAATTAAGTCAGCAGAGGCAATATCAGTCCATTGTGAAGAATGTGTAAAGCGTCCCAAAGCTGCAGCTACCTTCTCGGCGCTCATCTTGCCATTTATCAGGCGAGAGCTATAAAAGTCTTCAATCTTCTTCACACCATTTGCCAATGAAGTTGCGCTTTGATCCAGCAAATGCACTGAGTAGCCGGCAGATAGACAGGCGATTGCTATGCCAGACCCCATCGTGCCAGCGCCAATCACCGCAACACGCTCTAAGGTTTTTGCTTGAGCGCTATTTAGACTCAAGGCCTTAAATAATTTACGCTCAGCAAAAAATTGATGGCGCAAAGCCTTTGCCTCAGTAGAGGTTCGAAGTCCTTGAAAAACTTCACGCTCTTTTGAGAGGCCATGATCAATTGGCATTGTCATTGCATTGAGGATCATCTCAATTGCCATTTTGATTTGTGGGCGACTTTTACCTGCCTTTAAAGCTTTTTGAGCAGCGACTTCAATATGTTCACCCTCTGTACCTGGCGTCACCAGATCACGGACTCGTGATTTTTTGCCACCAAGCTCTTTTGCCAAGATGATAGCGTGACCTAATAAATCCTCGCGGACAACTTTACTAACAATGCCCAGCTTTAAAGCTTCATCAGCCTTAATACGAGTAGCGCCACAGATAAGCTCTATAGATTTCTCAATACCAATCAGCCTTGGTAAACGTTGAGTACCGCCAGCGCCAGGAATAATCCCCAAGGTAACTTCTGGCAAACCAACTACCGCTCCTTCTTGGGCGATACGTGCATCACAACCCAAAGCAAGCTCAAAGCCACCACCCAAAGCAGTCCCATGAATGGCACAAACAACCGGCTTAGAGCAATTTTCAATAGCGGCAATTACCTGTGGCAGATGTGGCTCCGCTAGAGGCAATGAAAATTCTTTGATATCAGATCCCGCAATAAATGTAGTACCTGAACCAATAATGACTGCAGCCTGCGCTTCAGAATTTTCTTCGAGCTGAGTAATGGCATCCAATAGACCTTGGCGTACTTCTATAGATCCCGCGTTGATTGGCGGATTGTTCACGGTGATGACCATGACACCTGACTCGAGATGAGAAGTGACTTTAGTATTCATGTCCTTACTTATTTGAACCACGCAATTAATGATTGATTGATTTGATCAGCTTTTTCATACTGCACCCAATGACCTGCATCAAGAATGATTTCTGCAGTTCGATTAGGTTTGCCATGTACCAATTTTTCAAGTAAATATTCCGGGGTGCAGGTAATGTCATGCTCACCCCAAATTAATAAAGTTGGGCCAACATATATCTCCAGCTGCTCCGCCAAACCACCTGGTCTAGCAATGGGTTTGCTTCTAAAGCGCGTAGCTACGCATGCATCTCGGTGAATGCGAACGGCTAAAGGGTCAATTCTGTCGTAGGAACTTAACATTTGCTGAAACAAGTTTTCGCGCATCACGCGATTTAACTCTTCATTATTGCCGCTAGCATGAATCTCCTGCCAGGCAAGTAAATCACCCCTTGGGCGGCGAGGGCCGCCATGACCCGCGCTCCCCAATAACGCTAGCTTCCGTACACCAGCCCTTTGGTTGGCGATATGAGCCGCTACAAAACCACCAAAAGAAAATCCAGCGATATCAATTTTCTCGTTAGCACCTATCAGGGTATTGATCGTCGCTATCATGGGATCAATCATTCCAACCTGAAATTGGCTATCAAAAAATGAGGAGTCTCCAAACCCTGGCATATCTGGCACATATATATGAAAGTGCTCAGCCAATCCCTCGATATTTTTGCGCCAGTGCTCCCAGCTACCGTGGCCTCCATGAAGCAAGACTAAAGGGATGCTGTCTAAATTGGCAGAACCAAACTCGTGCCAGGACACGTGCCCGTCCCTATAGGGCACTTGATGAACGGTCTTGATTTGCTCGAGCTGCATTCTGTTTAGTTCAATACTGCAATACCATCAGCAGCTTTTACTCCGCGGCCTTCGCCAAAAACAAAGATAGGATTAATCTCGCACTCTAGCAAGCGGTCTTCAAGAGCAGCAACCATTCCTGAAAACTGAACAATCGCTTTGACTAAGCTTGCGACATCACACTTTGCTCTACCCCGATAACCATCAAGCAACGGCCAGGTTTTCAGCTCCTTCAGCATCTCCAGCGCCTCTTGCTCCGAAAATGCTCGTCCAGGATGAATGAGTCGCATATGAGTGTCTTTAAATAACTCAGCGGTGACACCGCCCATACCCACCAAAATAGCAGTGCCTAGCGGATCGCGATGCATTCCCACCATAAACTCAAGTCCACCCTGCGCCATTTCTTGAACCAAGAACTGTTTAATCGTCGCACCAGCTTTTGATTTAACGTCTGCAGACATCGCATTGATTTTGCTTGCCAGATCAGAAGATGAAACATTGAGCGCAACTCCTCCAACCTCTGTTTTATGAAGAATCTCATTCGATAGAATTTTTACAACCAGCCTATCACCCAAATCCTTTGCCGCTTCAAGATTGGGATTAATCGCATCAACAATCACTTCGCGCACCCCTGGAATTCCAAAAGCAGAGAATAGATTTTTTGCATCGCTCTCATTAAGCGAGCCATGCAAGCTAGTGATATCTAACCCAGCAGGAATGTTGATGTTCGCACCCTCATCCACCCTGGACTCTTTTAATTGGCTGGCATGCAACATACTGCCTAGTGCAACGCTACAGCTCTCTGGCTGTGAAAACGACGGGACGCCAAGCTTTGTCATGAGAGCGCCTGCGATAGGTGCATGTGGACTGACATAAGCAATCACTGGCTTATCGCTAGTTTGCATGCAATCACGTACTGCTCCAGCCATAAGGTCTGGCATAGAAAGACTTGATGATCCCAAAATGAGGATCAACGCATCGTATGTTGGGCTATCTAATAACGCACTAATGGCGCCACGCAATAAGTCAGGCTGAAGACCAGCCAAAGTCACATCAATCGGGTTGCGATCGAGCACCGCCTGATCTCCAGGCTGAAGAGCTCGCAAACGCTCTGCAGTTTTCTCATCGGGCACCGGGGTTTCAAAGCCCCACTCACCCAAACTATCGGCTACCAAGGTTCCGGCGCCACCAGTGGAAGTCAAGATGGCAACGCGCTTACCTTTTAAGACTCTTCCGGATGACAGTGCAGCAGGGATATCCAAAAAGTCTGAAAATTTATTGGCGCGAATAATTCCTGTTTGCTTAAATAACGCGTCATACATTTTGTCGGCACCTGCTAAAGCGCCTGTATGCGAGACAGCGGCCTGAATACCCGCTTCAGATTTACCTACCTTGTATACGACAATTGGCTTGCCAGCTTTTTTAGCTCTGAGCGCTGACGCGCGAAATTTATCCGGATGACGAATGCTTTCTATATAGAGCACGATTACCTTGGTGCTTGGATCATCAACCAGATAATCCACAAAATCTGCCAAGCCAAGATCTGCTTCATTACTTGTGGAGACCAGTTTTGATAAACCAAGGCCACAAGCAGTGGCACGAGATAAGAGTGAACCCAAAATTCCACCGCTTTGAGAAATCACACTGACTGAACCCTTGGGAAACTCGTCCATCTCCAAAGCACTACTTGGCGATAAGGGAATGTCGTCAGTAATGTTCACCATACCAATGGTGTTTGGCCCCAGAATCCGCATATTGCCGGCGGCTTTAATGAGCTCTTCTTGTTTTTTTAAGCCTTCTGGTCCATGTTCAGCAAATCCACTGGTTAAAACAATCGCAGCAGGTGTTCCCAGTGCAGCTAACTCTTTAACTGCAGTCAATGCTTTGTCCGTTCCAACCATCACGATGGCAACATCCGGTGTTTCTGGAAGACTCGCAATATCTGGGTAACACTTCAATCCAGCAATTTCTTCTACTCGAGGATTAATGGGATAGATCTTCCCCTTGAAATGATGCTTTTGTAAATAGGCGATTGGTCTGCCGGCAGTTTTCTTGGGGTCTGTTGATGCTCCAATAACCGCAATGCTGCGGGGCTCCATTAATTTCTGAATTGCGCCACTCATATCTTTGCCTTATTTATTTTTTGCAGCTGCAGCTTTTTCTAAAAAAGCCAATACTGATTCACGATGCTCCGTGCTGGTGTAACAAATTCCTTGAGCTTGACTGCCTTGGGCAAACACTTGCGCAGCAGTCGTTTCAAATGTTTGATTCAAGATAGTTTTACCTAAGGCTAGGGCTGTGGCAGAGCCATGACTCATTTGCTTGGCCCAAGCCTGCGCTTCTTGAACTAAAGATTCGGAATTGGTGACTTTATCCACAATGCCAATGCGCGCCGCTTCATCGATATCGACCTTTCTACCTGAAAAGATCAATTCTTTTGCCTTTACCAAGCCCACGCGCCTTGGCAAGAAATACATGCCACCGCCATCCGGAATAATCCCGCGATTAATATAAGACCAGGTAAAATTAGCGGCATCAGAAGCGATGATGAAATCGCATGCTAAGGCGGTGTCAGCCCCTAAACCAGATGCCGGGCCATTAACGGCAGCAATCACTGGCTTTGGCATAGTGTGCAATAGCGAAACAGCATGGTGCACTCGCTGTTGACGATGCCAGCCGTTATAAGCCACCTCTCCTGCCGGTGCTTTCATACGTTTTTCCATACCGGCAATATCTCCGCCCGCACAAAAACCTTTACCGTTGCCAGTCAAGACCAGAGCACGAATAGATTTATCTGCTGTAATCATTTCCAGAGCTTCGATAAATTCTGAACGCATATCGTCGTTCATGGCATTACGTTTTTCTGGACGATTTAATCGTAAGGTTGCTATACCGTCATCAACGGTCAACTCAATTAGTTGAAAAGTCATCACACTTCCTTGTTGTCAATTTTTAATCTGGGCTAATGTTGGCGTCTTTAATAACCTTGCGCCAGCGAATTTCTTCGGCTTTGACGAAATTACCAAAATCCTCTGGAGTGCCTGTTTTAATCATAAGGCCCTCGCTCTCTACCCTGCTTTTGAATGCAGGAGTTTGCACACCTTTTTTGATAGATGCATTTAATTTATTAATGACATCTGGTGGCGTGCCAGCTGGTGCGAAGTAGCCATACCAACTGCCTGCGTTATAACCAGGCACGCCACTCTCCGCAACTGTAGGAAGCTTGGCCAGCGATGGTGTGGTGGAACGTGTTGGCGTAGTCACAGCAAGAGCACGTAATTTGCCAGCGTCCACTAGGCTTCCAACTGCAGAGGCCGTGGCAAACATCACATCTACTTGTCCACCAATAACATCAGTCAAAGCTGGGCCTGCGCCCTTATAAGGTACGTGAGTTAATTTTGTACCGGCCATCGAGTTAAAAAGCTCACCCGCAAGATGGGCTGAAGTTCCACCGCCCTGTGATGCATACGATAGTTTTCCTGGATTTGCTTTTGCCGCTGCAAGAAATTCTGCAAACGTTTTATACGGGCTATCTGACGAGACCACCACAATATTCGGAGATACGCCAACCAATATCACTGGAGCAAAATCTTTATCTTGTGAGTAAGGTAACTTTGCTTTTAGGCTTGGGTTTACCGCATGAGCCAATGTTGCCACCACCAAGGTATAACCATCAGGAGCGCTCTTTGCTAAGGCATCCGTTCCAATAATGGTGCTTCCACCCGGCTTGTTATCAATCACGATGGGCTGACGCAAAGAGTCAGACATTGGTACGGCTAGTGTTCTTGCTACGAGATCGGTTCCTCCACCAGGAGCAAACGGTACGATGACCTTGATGGGTTTATCGGGATAGGCTGCAAGAATTGAAGCGCTAGCTAAACAGGCAGTCAATCCAGCTAACAGTCGACTTATAAAAATCACGCATTTTCCGCTTTTCGTGTAATGACTCACATTTGTCTCCGCATAGTGCTTATTAGGTTGTTAGGTTGTTAGGTTATTTATGAAGCAGTATCCCCCCATCCAAACCCGAAATTTATGGTTTAATTCCACTAGATGGAATTAAGAAAATCCTCCCCCAAGCTCAACCGGTCCCTGGAACGTGGGATTGAGATATTGCGCTGCTTTAAGCCCGGTATGAATTTGCTGGGCAATAGCGAGATTGCCGAACGGACCGGACTGCCACCATCTACCATTAGCCGTCTAACGCAAACCCTGGTCCTATCAGGCTTTCTGGAGCATGACAAAGAGAAGTCCGCCTACCGCTTGGCTCCCACGGTGCTAAGTCTCGGACACGCTTATAAAACCAGCTCGGTTGAGCTCAGATTGATTGAACCTTTGATGCGCAAAGCTTCTGAAAAATTGAAGCTCAATGTTGGCCTTGCTGTTGCCGATCGTCATGAAATGGTTTACCTAGAATCGATTCGGTACACCAAAAATATCGCCCTCAGAACCGTTGCTGCTGGCCAAAGAGTTCCGATTGAAAGAACTTCCCTTGGCAGGGCCTGGATTGCCAGCTTAGACCCTAAGCGTCGCGCTTCCCTGCTTTTGGAATTAAAAAATAGTGAAATAAAAAACTGGGGGCAAATAGAGCGGGAAATACTAGTGGCAATTGAATCTATGCAAAACAAAGGTTATTGTCTTGCTACTTGGTTACCCGAAATTTCCGCGATCTCTACTTCAATACAACTTTTAAATGGAAAGCACGCCGCACTCAATTTCAGTACCCCGGCTGAAAGCCAGCTACATGGTCTTCTTGAAAATTATGTACCGGCACTATTTGAATTAAAAGATAAGATTGATGCAGAACTTTACAAAATTAAACACACTTAATTAAAGATTAAAAATGAAACCTGTCTATATTTGCGATGCCATCAGAACTCCTATAGGCCGATATGGCGGGGCTTTGTCAGGGGTTCGAGCAGATGATCTGGGTGCTGTGCCGATTAAAGCTTTAATGGAGCGCAACCCTCAAGTGAAGTGGGATGAAGTGGATGAGGTCATCTATGGCTGCGCAAATCAAGCAGGCGAAGATAACCGCAATCTTGCACGCATGAGCTCCTTGTTAGCAGGGCTATCACCCGATGTTCCAGGATCCACAATCAATCGTTTATGTGGCTCAGGCATGGATGCCATTGGAACTGCTGCACGCGCTATTGCTTCTGGTGAAATTCATCTAGCAATTGCTGGTGGCGCAGAAAGCATGAGTCGCGCACCCTACGTCATGCCCAAAGCAGACTCTGCATTTTCACGGGGACACTCTTTGCAGGACACCACGATTGGTTGGCGCTTTATAAATCCCTTAATGAAAAAAGCATATGGCGTAGATTCAATGCCAGAGACAGCAGAAAATGTTGCCGATGACTTTGAGATCAACCGTGCAGATCAAGATCAGATGGCGCTGCGAAGCCAAGCTAAGGCTGCCGCCTCACAAGCAAACGGTCGCCTTGCCAAAGAAATTACACCGGTTACCATTCCCCAGAAAAAGGGGGATCCCATCGTTATCGATCAAGATGAACATCCTCGCGCAACCACCATTGAGGCGCTTGCAAAGTTAAAGCCTATCGTTCGCCCAGACGGCACTGTGACAGCAGGAAATGCTTCCGGGGTTAATGATGGTGCCTGTGCACTGCTGCTCGCCAGCGAAGAGGCTGTTAAAAAATATCAGCTCAAACCTAGAGCCAAAATTTTGGGCATGGCCACTGCTGGTGTTCCCCCGAGAATTATGGGTATTGGCCCCGCTCCAGCATCCAAAAAGATTTTGAAGCGTCTTGGTATGACAGTTGATCAAATGGATGTCATAGAACTAAATGAAGCATTTGCATCTCAAGGCCTTGCTACCCTGAGAGATCTGGGAGTTGCCGACGATGATGCGCGAGTAAATCCAAACGGAGGTGCAATCGCCTTAGGTCATCCACTGGGTATGAGCGGTGCGCGCTTGGTCACTACTGCGCTAGTTGAGCTTGAAGAAAAGCAAAAGCGTTATGCACTTTGCACCATGTGTATTGGTGTTGGCCAAGGTATCGCAATGGTAATTGAACGCGTTTAATACCAAGTTCTTGTGAATCAAACTCCGATCCAAACACCGCGCACTGAGGGCTGGTTATCGCCCATGAGGCATAGCGTGTTTAGATCGTTGTGGTCGGTATGGCTAGTAGCCAATATCTGCATGTGGATGAATGATGTTGCTGCAGCTTGGACAATGACATCATTGACCACCTCTGCCACTTTAATTGCCCTGGTGCAAACTGCTTCAAGCTTGCCAGTTTTGCTTTTAGGCATCCCTAGTGGAGCACTTGCCGACATCATTAATCGCAAACATTATTTTCTCTTTGCGCAAATTTGGCTTGCAACGAATGCTACTGCATTAATGTTGTTCATCGCTTTTGATGCGCTCAACCCCTACTTACTGCTTTTGCTCACCTTTACAAACGGGATTGGCCTTGCCATGCGCTGGCCTATTTTTGCCGCGATTGTTCCAGATCTCGTACCTCGCGACATTCTTCCCTCGGCGCTCGCTCTTAATGCGATTGCCATGAATACTTCCAGGATTATTGGCCCTCTTACTGCTGGAGCGATTATTGCAGCAGCTGGTAGCAAATACGTTTTTGCTTTAAATATGGTTTTGTCACTCATCACCGTCATTGTTGTGATGCGCTGGAAATATCAAAATTATGTTTCCGCCCTACCGGGCGAGCGCTTTGTCGGCGCAATGAGAGTCGGCATGCAATACGCCTGGCAATCCAACCGGATGCGAACCATTATTGGCCGAGGATTTTTATTTTTCTTCCAATCCACCGGCCTGATTGCTCTGTTGCCCGTGATTGCCAAGGATCACTTCCAGGGTGATGCTCATACCTTTACCTTATTGCTTTCGTCGCTAGGTTTAGGCGCAATCATTGCGGGCTCACAATTACCGCGTCTGAGAAAACGATTCAAGAGTAGTAATTTAATTACCTACGGATTAATCCTTTTAACCATCACCTCTAGTGGAGTCGTTCTAGTTCCAGATCTTTGGCTTGCGTCCATATTAATGATGGCTTGTGGTGCAGCATGGATTGCTGTGGCGAACTCATTAACCACTTCTGCACAAATGACCCTTCCAGGTTGGGTTCGCGCTCGTGGTATGTCCATTTATCAAATGGGTTTGATGGGCGGAAGCGCGGCAGGTGCTGCAGTTTGGGGGAAACTAGCTACTGAATTTGGTGTGGACAATAGCATTCTGATTAGCTCTGCCTTTGGATGCTTGGTGTTATTTTTCATACGCAAGCATCGAATTGATAACCATCCACTAGAAGACCTCACACCCGTCTGCCCGCTAGAACGCCCCCATCCCAGTGCCGATATTGATATGGATGCCGGCCCCGTCATGATTTCGATTGAATATCAAATTCATCCAGAAAAGTCTGAAGAATTTAAAAAGCTAATGGCCAAATCTCGAAAGTCTCGCCTCAGACAAGGCGCCCTTTCTTGGAGTCTATTCAATGATGCCGAACATCTTGGCAGGTTTGTTGAGTACTTTGTATTTAATGCCTGGGCAGATTACTTAAGAAGGTTTGATCGCTTTACGGCCGAGGATCTCAAAATGCAAGAAGAACGTCACCGATATCACATTGATGAGCACCCACCTAAAATTACTAGGCGTGTTTCTGCAGCAATCGTTGACTGAGAGATTCTTTTTTGAAATAAGAGGTGCCCTAACGCCACTTTAATCTAGGGCAATTACTCAGGAATCGAAACCTTCAGAAGGGTTCCGGAGGAAGATTCAGTAATCATGAGTGATTTTAGGTCTGGCGTGAAACAAAGATTGGTTACCGTATGCCCAATGGGCGTCTTGATGTAGGCAAGAAGTTCTCCACGCATATTTAATTTAAATACCCCTCCTAAACTTGCATGAGCTACATAAAGATTGTCCTTACCATCTAGCGCTAAACCGTCAGGACCACTAGCCCCAAAGAAGGTTTGAAATGCCCCAACCTTTCCAGTCGAAAAATCTGCAAAAATGGGCATTCGCCAAACATTATTTGATCGAGTTGCAGAAACAAATAAGAATCTTCCCGACTGATCAAATACCAAACCATTAGGGCTTGGGACATTATTTAATATTTGATGTAATTGACCACTCGGCTCAAGGCAAAAAACTTTCCCGGTGGGATCATGAAGTCCTGTTTGGCCTTGATCTGTAAAAAATAGGTTGCCCTTTTTATCAAAAATTAAATCATTCAATCCCAAGAATGAATCTTGATTTTTGTTGGGACCTCTTAATATCACCTCGAGACTTTTTGATCTGGGGTCAAATCTTAATAAACCCTGTTTGTAATCTGCTATCCAAATCACTCCCGACACATCAATTGCTAGCCCATTAGGCATGCCGTCATATTGAATGATTAATTCCCAATCCTTGTTTGGGGAGATCTTAAAAATTCGACCATACGGAATATCGGCAACATAAAGATTTCCAATGGCATCAAAAACAGGCCCCTCCAAGAAACTATCAATTAATTGACCAGGCTTATTCACCAATGCCCATTCATTTTCTTTGGCAATCCTAAATTGCTGAGGGAGTGAGGACCAAATGGATGCGTCTATGACTGTGGGAGGTTGAAAGTTAAGATTCCACATATTTATTTACCAACTATTCTGCATTCAAGCCGGCCTGTTTTGCAGCGGCTCCCCATGCAACAGTTTCTTTCTGAATAAATTTCTTGAACTCAGCAGGAGTTACACCGCCAGGTTCTGCCCCTAGTTTTGCCAGCCTTTCTCTTAACTCAGGATCAGCCAAGCCTTTTTTTACTTCGGCAGCAAGCTTACTAATAATGGGTGTAGGCGTTCCTTTTGGTGCAGCTAAACCAAACCAGTTTGATACTACATAAGCAGGCAACCCCGCTTCCTTAAAAGTTGGCACCGTTGAAATTGTACTTAGCCTTTTTTCACCTGTAATTGCCAAGGCGCGGATTTTTCCACCTTGTAATTGCGGAATAGCGGTTGGTGCAGCAGTAATTAGAAAATCTACTTGACCAGATAACACCGCTAACATAGCTTCACCCGCACCTTTATAAGGAACATGTGAGGCATCAATTTGAGCTACCTGCTTAAAGATTTCTGCGGCTAAATGAGTAGAACTTCCTGCACCACCAGAGCCATAATTTAATTTCCCTGGGTTCACTTTAGCGTACGCAATCAAAGATGTTAGTGATTTAAGGGGTGAGTTCTCAGGCACCACTAAAACTACAGGAGTCTGGGTAATAATCGCGATTGGCTCCAAATCATTTGCATGATCCCAGGGCAAAGATTTGAATAGTGACGGCAACATGGCATAAGTGGTGTCATTTGTAAGCAATGTATAGCCATCTGGTGCCGCTTTGGCCACATAGTTTGTAGCAATTGTTCCTGATGCACCCACCTTATTTTCAACAAAGAATGATTGTTTAGTTTGCTCTGTAAGTTTCTGAGCAATTTGCCTAGCCGAAAAGTCCGCCGTTCCTCCTGCGCTATATGGGACGATGATTTTTACTGGTCTATCAGGATATGTTTGCGCAACACTAAGTCCGGAAATTATCAGGCATGCTGAGCCTAATAAATTAATCATAAGTTTTTTACTCATATTCACCCCAATTTTATACATTTGATTAATCAAGTTTGATGCCAGACGTCTTTACTGCTTCACTCCATTCCCGTTGTTCTTTTGAGAAAAACATGGGGACGCAAAAAAAGGCAGGTTGACGCAAATCCTAAAAGCAATTTTTTCATGACGTAATTGTCTTTATGAATAAATGCTTACTACATTTCAACAGTTCACCAAACCATTAGATACTAGACCATCAATCTCGGATACGGAATAGCCCAGCTCAGCTAAGATTTCTTGAGTTTGCTCACCGGATTTAGGGGGGTTTAAGCGGACACCCAAGCGCCGTCCATCCATCATGATCGGCAATAAAGGAGCGGTGGTTTGATCTCCAGCTCTAGGGCCATCCGTTAGGGTAATAGGCGCTAATCCTCCGGTGGCGATCAAGTGTGGATCGTCAAATAATTCTTCTGGCTTGGTGATGGGGGCAAAAGGTAGGCCATGCTCTTCAAAAATTGCTGATATCTGCGAAGCGGTATATCCAGAGATTCTTTTTTTGATTTCAGGAATCAAGGTTGGTCTTGCTTCTACTCTCTGCTTATTCAGTTTTAGCAAGGGGTTTTCGTAAAGATCTGAAAAACCAAATACATCACAGAATATTTTCCACTGCGTATCAGTAACGACTGCTAAAAATACTTTATCGCCGTTACCCAATTCGAAAACATCATAAATTGCCCATGCAGAGATACGGCTTGGCATTGGCTTTGCAGCTTTACCAGTCACTGCATACTGCATCATGTGCTGACCAACTAAAAATACATTGTTCTCAAATAAAGAACTCTGAATTTCTTGTCCCTCGCCCGTGATTTCTCTCTGCCTTAGTGCCGCCATTACACCGATGGCGCCAAATACGCCGCCCATAATGTCATTCACTGAAGATCCGGCACGTAAAGGCCTATCTTCTGGGCCAGTCATATAGGCTAACCCACCCATCATTTGCACCACTTCATCTAGAGCCGTACGGTGATCATAAGGTCCAGGCAAAAAGCCTTTGTGAGATACGTAAATCAGTTTAGGGTTTGTCTTTTTTAAAGTTTCATAATCCAAACCTAACTTTGCCATTGTCTGTGGCTTGAAGTTTTCACTGACAACATCAGCCGTAGCAACTAACTTTCTTACCAACTCGATGCCCTCTGCCGACTTCATGTCTACAGCAATGCTTTTCTTATTGCGATTAAACATCGGGAAAAATCCTGCGCCCGAACCCACTAAATCTCGCGTCTTATCTCCATCGATTGGCTCAACCTTAATCACTTCTGCACCTAGGTCGCCCAACACCATGCCACAGGTAGGCCCCATCACCATGTGAGTAAATTCAACAATGCGGATGCCTTCGTATGGAAGTGTTTTCTGTTGACTCATTTCGCACTCCACTGAGTTGCCGCCGCAAAACCCTTTGGCAAGCCCGCCTCAGAAATCATTCCATAGATTTGCTCGTGAGGAACACCATCCTGCAGAGGTTTGCGCGCTTCTAATAACAAATCCAAATTAATGCCCGTTTTAATGCCCATTGCTTCAAACATAAACACTAAATCCTCGGTGACTACATTTCCAGAAGCCCCAGGAGCATAAGGGCACCCACCTATCCCACCCATGGAAGAATCAAACGAAGTCACACCAACCTCATACGCTGCCAAGCAATTTGCCAGGCCTAGACCGCGGGTATTGTGTAGATGCGCCGCACCAGCATGCTGACCGATCGCCATCTTTAAGCGTTTAAATAATCTTTGGATTTGTGCAGGGTTTGCATAGCCCGTTGTATCTGACAAACCAGACTCATCTGCACCAGCCTCAATCACCTGCTCTGCCATCCGTATCACATCATCTTCAGATACCAAGCCCTGCAAGGTGCATCCAAATGCAGTTGCTATACCAGCCTCCACCTTCACTTGCGGAGCAACCTCTTTGCGATAAGCTGAAATTTTCTTTACTTCCTCAATCATCTCTTCACGTGTTTTGCGAACATTTGCTAATGAGTGCGCAGCACTTGCTGATACCGGAATGGTGATCTTATCGACCCCCGCCTCAATAGCAGCTTGTGCACCTCTTAAGTTTGGAACTAACGCCATCACCGTTAAACCAGGTAATGTTTTTGCATAGCGCACCACTTCTGCTGCATCTGCCATTTGTGGCAATAACTTAGCTGGAACAAATGAGGCCACTTCAATCTCTTTAACGCCAGCCTGATATAGCGCCTTTATCCATGCATGCTTTGCTGTAGTTGGCATGATGGACTTAATCGACTGAAGCCCATCTCTTGGTCCCACTTCGCTGATTAATACATCTGTTGACGCGGAGTTCATTAAGTTCTATCCTATGGAATCTTGTTCTATTATTAAAGCATAATTACCAGCCACTGTCGATGCTAAAAAAATCCCCCAAGCCCGCAACCGAGAGCATTCCCATTTCCACATCCGGGGTGGCAGCGGTTGATAAGGCTTTAGCCATACTGCGGCTGTTTTCCTCTACACAGCGCGAACTGTCTCTACATCAAATTTCTACAAGCACTGGCCTGTATAAAAGTACGGCATTGCGCATGCTAGCGTCCCTTGGTAATGCCCTATTGGTGATGAAACGTGCAGATGGAATGTATGTGCTTGGGCCTGCCATTGCATCGCTAAATACCGCTTATCAAGAACAAGAATCTTTAGGTATGGTGATTATTCCGGCCTTGGAGAATCTTGTGAAATCTACCCAGGAAAGTGCTGCATTTCATGTACGCGAAGCAAATAAGCGGCTCTGCCTATTCCGCGTAGATTCTCAACAAGCTTTAAGAGACCACATCAAAGTTGGAGATTTATTACCTATTGATAAGGGAGCCGGCGGAAAAGTATTGCAAGCTTTCGAAGGCGCCACTGGAAAGGTATTTAACCAAATTAGATCGGATATGGTGCTTGCAATTTCAGGCGACAGAACTAAAGAAATCTCTGGAATCTCTGCCCCAGTATTTACTGCTGATGGGCTGATTGGCGTCATCACACTAACGATGCCAACCTACCGCTTTGATCCTAGCAAAGCGCTAGCCGTTAAGGCCAGTGCAAAAAAGTTGACTGAACTTCTCGGCGGTCAGTTCACCTCAAGATAGAAGCAAACGCAAAAGTAAATGGCCGTAGCAGGGAATAAGGAATCCGTGATTTCCTTATTCCCCTTCTGCCCACTGCTTTTTACTGGTACTTGCGTGCAAACATTTGTTTGCTAGAAGCTTCACTGCGCTTGGTGTTTTTCAATACTGCGCAGTAAGACAAGATCATGATCACTGCCAATGAGATGCCGTTAAAGTTATTCATCAAGTTACTTAATGTGTTCATTTGTTTCCCCTCTTTTGCTATTGATTTACTGCTATGAATTCAGAATATTGGTTATGAAGCTCACAAAATGAGCTTGTTAAACATTGTGGTTTTTTATTCAAATATTTCATGTTTCTATCGTGCTATAGGTAGCTCATCCCAGCGCGTGGTGTAGTTCGGTGATCGATTGTTTGATCTCATTTGCCACTCTTGTTTTGTGTTATTGGTTCCTGAAGCCGCAGATCTAATGACTGCATTACCAAATCGTGTGTTGATCTCATCTACTGCCTTCATAAGATGGGCAGACTTGCCTTTAGTTTCAATATCGTCAAACAAGGATTGCTGGGCTGTGGGCTTGTCGCTAATGAGATTCAAGATGACACCCGCTTTTTTGTAGCGAAAGTTTGTCTGATAAATCTGCTTGAGGCCCGCTAGCGCAGCGTTTGTTAATGTCAGCGTGTTATCCGTTGGGTCCGCCAATGGAATCGTGACGCTTTGATGATGCTGTGGCTCATTTTGCTTAAATGGATTAGTCTGAATAAACACTGTGAGTGCGCCCGTAGTACTATTCTGCGCCCTGAGTTTTTCAGCCGCACGAGCCACATGGGTGGCAACCGATTGCGCAAGCTCAACCTGACTAGTCACAGGCTTACCAAAACTACGTGAGGCAATGATTTGTTGTTTGGCTGGCGCTACTTCCTCCAGCGCTAAACAAGATGTGCCATGCAGCTCATAGCAGAGGCGCTCCATGACTACGCCAAACTGCTGGCGCATAGCTTGCGGTGAAGCTTGCAGGAGATCGAAGACGCTGTGAATGTTCTGGGCTTTGAGTTTTTTGGCAATTTGCTTACCAACACCCCATACCTCCCCCACCTCGGTTTCACTCATCCACTGGTAAAGCTCTTCTTTTGTCATGGCATTGACATCGCACACGCCAGCAAACTGCTTGTGCTTTTTGGCCAAGTGATTAGCGAGCTTTGCCAAGGTCTTGCTAGCGCCAATACCCACACAAACTGGTAAGCCAGTAGTGTCTTTAACTTGTTCTTTGATCTTCTGACCTAATTCAATGGTGTCGTGATATTGCTTGAGGACAGTCTCGACCTGTAAAAAGCTCTCATCAATACTGTAGACCTCTAGGTTTGGTGTAAAACCTCTCAGCACTTGCACTACCCGGCTACTCATATCGCCATACAGCGTGTAGTTAGATGACTGAGCTTGGATGCCATGCTTCTTAGCTAGCTCTTGCATCTGAAACCAGGGGGTTCCCATCTTCACGCCAAGTGCCTTAACTTCAGCACTACGCGCTACAGCGCAACCATCGTTATTCGAGAGCACCACCATCGGCACATCCTCTAATTTCGGCTGGAATACACGCTCACAAGAAACATAAAAGTTGTTTACATCAACCAAGGCAAAGAGTGGGCTTACAGAATTGGAATTCATTTCACTTGCCATTTCTGCCACTGGCATTGCTGTACTTGCGCACCACCCCAACAACTACACCCCAAATTTGCAGCTCACTACCTTCGTTAAAGGTGATGGGTTGATAGCTAGGATTTTCCGGTTGGAGCTCGATACGACCGCGTAATTGATAGAGGCGCTTGATGGTGTACTCGCCATCCACAACAGCCACAACGATATCTTTATGTTTTGGTTTGAGCGCCTTATCAACAACGACCTTGTCGCCGTCACAAATGCCTGCGCCCAGCATGGAATCCCCCTTCACAGTGAACATGAAAGTGGCTGGCTTGTTCTGCACGAGATAATGATTCAAATCCAGGCCGTCTTCAGCGTAATCTGCCGCGGGACTAGGGAATCCAGCTGAAATCCGGTGACTAAGAAGCTTGAGCTCACAGGTAGCAAAATGCCCTGCCAAGGCTTGTGGTGCCTGGCTAAGAGTAGATTTTGCGGGGTTCATTACTTGCGTCATAGTCATTAATATACTGTATGTTTATACAGTATATGTAAAAACCGCAAAAACAGGGCTATTTTTGTTGTTTTGGGGCTATTTGCCCCCTGCCACCCCATGTTTTTCTAGCCATAAACCCCAAGTGCCCCACGCTTGCATTGGACCCAAGGAATTGCATAATGGCTCTAGAAGTTACGCGTTAAGTAACTCATATAAAAACAATAGTAGGAGACATATGAAGACGTATAAGATCGCGTCCGTTCCGGGCGATGGTATTGGCAAGGAAGTCATTCCAGAATGCGAGAAGGTATTAAATGCCTTAAGCAAAAAACATCCTGAAGTCGCTTTCCAATTCGAGCACTTTGATTGGGGTGGTGACTACTACCGCAAACACGGCATCATGATGCCGGATGATGGCCTTGAACCTTTGCGCTCAAAAGATGCCATCTTGTTTGGCTCGGCTGGCGATCCAAAAATTCCAGACCACATTACTTTGTGGGGTTTGCGCCTCAAAATATGCCAAGGGTTTGATCAATACGCAAACGTGCGTCCTACCCGTATTCTTCCCGGTATCGAAACACCGCTACGTAACTGCAAACCCGGTCAACTCGATTGGGTGATCGTGCGCGAGAACTCTGAAGGTGAGTATTCCGGTGTAGGCGGCAGAGCCCACCAAGGTCACCCGATTGAAGTAGCCTCTGATATGAGCATCATGACTCGCGTTGGAGTGGAGCGCGTGCAGCGCTTTGCATTTAAGCTAGCGCAATCACGCCCTCGCAAACATCTCACTGTGATTACCAAATCCAATGCGCAGCGCCATGGCATGGTGATGTGGGACGAGATCGCCAACATTGTTGCTAAAGATTTCCCGGATGTGACTTGGGATAAAGAGTTGGTCGATGCCGCTACTGCGCGCATGGTCAATCGCCCTGAGTCCTTAGACACCATCGTTGCAACCAACTTACATGCAGATGTCCTAAGTGATTTAGCGGCTGCACTCGCTGGCAGTTTGGGTATCGCGCCAACCGCAAACCTAGATCCAGAGTGTCGCTATCCATCGATGTTTGAACCGATTCACGGTTCTGCGTTTGACATTATGGGCAAAGGTCTTGCCAACCCGATTGGCACCTTCTGGTCAGCAGTGATGATGCTCGACTTCTTGGGTGAAAAAGCCTTAGGAGCAAAGTTAATGGCGGCCATTGAAAAGGTAACCGCCAATCCAAAACTACACACTCGCGATTTAGGTGGTACAGCCATGATGGGTGACGTTACTAATGCAGTTATTGAGGAGATCTCCAAATGAAGCTATTTAAATTACTCAGTGGATTACTGAGTGCTTGTTTGCTTTCGTTCGGCTTGTTATCTAGCGCGAGCGCCCAACCTTTCCCAGATAAAACTATTCAATACATCATTCCCTTCCCGCCTGCTGGTGAGTCTGACTTAGTAGCGCGTTACCAGGCCGACATCTCTGCCAAGAAATTTAAGCAGCCCATGGTGGTTATGAATCGCGCTGGTGCAGGCGGTGCTTTGGTATGGAGTGCACTCAATACCTATCCAGCTGATGGCACTACGGTAGTGGGTGTAAATATTCCACACACCATCTTGCAGCCGCTACAAGAAGGCATTCAGTACAAGACCGAAGACATTAATGCGATCTACTACTACCACTTCACTCCTGATGCCTTGATGGTCTCTGCAGACAGCCCTTACAAGACCTATCAAGAATTTATTGCAGCAGCCAAAAAAGAGCCTGGCAAGATGTCCTTAGCTGGCTCCGCACAGTTCTCTGCCAACCATATGGCCGTTGAGCGCCTCAATAAATTAGCAGGCGTCAAAATCAATTACGTACCCTTTAAAGGTACCGGTGATTTGATTACCGCCTTGATTGGTATGCACGTTGATGGCGCTATGGGCTACTTACCTTTAGCCATTCAGCAAAAAGGTAAGGTGCGCACACTAGCCATTGCTACTGAGAAGCGTAACCCCGCACTACCAGACGTACCAACCTTCAAAGAGCTTGGTCTGAACTGGGTGGACGGCGCCTATCGTGGCGTTGCTGTACCAAAAGCTACCCCACTAGTATTGCAACAAAAGATGTCCGATTACTTTGCCCAGTTAAATGCCGATCCTGAAACCAAGAAAAAGTTGGAGGACTCTGGCTTTGTGATTGTGGATGTTCCTTTGGCAAAGATGCCAGCATTCATGAAAGAGAAAACGGCTCAAGCCATGGATGATGCCAAGAGTGCGGGAATGATTAAATAACCTTGAGCGCTTATGCCTGGCCAGTTTTACGCATAAAAGTTTGCATATCCTCTTGAGAGGTTGGCAAATTTTTCAGTTCATCAGCATAAAGACTGGCGCCAGGCAAACGCTCGACCGACACCGGAGCTAGGCGCCCAACAGGCACCAAATACTCTTGCCATAAATAGCGCATATGGATGCTGTAAGCGCTAATGGGGAGCTTTAGCTCAATAGCGCGCTCTGTCAGTTGCGTACACAGGGTGCTAGGGTTTTCAATGTGGAGCTCGTAGATATGAGGGCGCTCTGATAGCGCCTTTTTCTCGTAACGCTCCACATGATAGTCTTGGTAGGTTCTCGTTCCAAAATCAAAAATATTGTCAGCAATCGCGCGTGATAACCAATAGGCATCTACCGCACTATAGCTTTGAGAAAGCGCATCACTCAATTTGTCTTGATAACGCTCTTTATACTTTTGGGTTTTATGGCTATAAAAAGGGTGCTTCTTCATGTAGCTAGCAACTAAACCGCCGAGCACTACCAAGCCCCCTATTAATATTCCCTCCGTCATCTCCTCGCACCCTTGTTCTTTTTAATCAGTAGATCGTTGCGTCGCCAAGCCAACGAACTTATATAAGATTTTTAATGCTCAGAGATTACCAAATAAAGAGGACGGCCGTATGAAAAAAATGCATACTTTTTGGGCAATTTAACCTTACTTTTTGTAAGGATTAATCTATGGAGAACTTGCTAACAGAACATGAAGGCCAGAATTGCAGGATCATCAGCAACGCTATTAGACACATAGGCCCCTAATCGGTAGAGCCAGGGCTGCGCCGTTTCTATGAGCTCAAGAATGACGGGGAACCGTTTCATCATCCCAAATAATCTGTCTTGCCGATTTCCACCCCGTTATGACGCAGAATGGCATAAGCCGTAGTCACGTGGAAATAAAAATTAGGAATGATCCAAGTTAGTAGATATTGTTCCCCAACAAACTCAAAGTTCCACTCTCTAATCGAGAACTTAATTTCTTTTGTCTCGGTGCCGTCAATTTGCTCTGGCTTGAGGCTATTAGCAAATGCAATGGTTTGAGCAATGCGCTCTTGCAACTGGGCAAAGGTAGTTTCGTTATCTTCAAATTTAGGCGGCTCAACACCAGCCAAACGCGCCATGCCATTTTTGACTTGATCGCAAGCAATTTGAATTTGCTTAGATAGCGGAAACATGTCTGGAGCAAGGCGACATTCTGATACTAAAACCGCATCATCTACACCCTTGGCTTTTGCAAACTCTTCTCCCTTTTTGAGGATATTGGAGAGGTTTGTAAGCATCTTAGTGAACTGCGGAATAGATGTCTGATACATTGAAATTGCCATGGAGTTTCCTAAAGAATAAAGTGTGGCGAAGTTACTAAACTGATTTTTCAGTTTAATGGATCTCTTTGATCTCGCCCTTAGATGAAATTAAATATGCCTTGTTCCGCTTATCTTTTCTGATTCGAGTTAGCTCAGCCTGATAGCCTTGTAACTGCTTGCGGTACTTTTCATACTTCTCACTACCTACTTCCGGAATAGTGAGCTTGTAATCCAAAATTGCCAGATGGTCGTCAAACTCAACCAATCTATCCATACGGTAGCTCTTGCCTTGTTCGCTAGCGATGTCCAACTCATTCCAAGCCTGCACCCACTCGCATGAGGTCAGATAGTGTTTTAACTCTGGGGTTGCGAGTACTTTTTGGACGTGTGCAATAAGTTTGCTTGCGCCCTCCTGATCAACACCAAGCCAGTTCATGAGCTCCTGCTCGCTTGGCATAGGTGGCCTGTTTTGATTGGCGGAGTCTGGGGTGATGAACTCCAATAGCTTATGGAAGTTCGTGCCCTCTTCTAAGATTTCTGGATCGGGCTCTTCTTTTGCTTGTTCTAAAGCCTTTGCTGTCAACTCTTGAGCTAGTGCACCACTCTCAATCTTGGCAAGATGCTCTTGATGGGTGGCGATTGCACTATCCCACTCAACTTGAAAGTGATCAATCTTAAATGGCATGCTGCCGCGCTCAACTTCCATCTCTTTTGTATCTGTTACAACACTAGGAAGGTTGAGGGCATCAATATCTAAGGTTGGTGTACCGGCTGCTAATGCTCTGCCATACCAAGAGTGTTCTTTAATTCCAGACTTTGACTTCGCCGCTACACCACTCATCCATAAGCCTTGCTTTGCCCTGGTCATTGCGACATAGAGCAAGTTCCAGTTTTCATTCTGGCTGACTTCACCCTCTTTTTTAAATACGGCACTACGTTCGCCTGTTAAGGTTTTAGCGGTATACATAGAAAGATGGGTTGGGCTACTCTCCTCTGGAGGCCAATCTAACAAAACTCCTCGGTGCGGCGCTTTCCACTCTGTGTTATTGGCATCCAGAATGAAAACAAATGGCGCCTCCAATCCCTTTGCTCCATGAATTGTCATTAAGCGCACACGTCGATGCCGCTCCTCTTCTGACATCTCACTATCTAGATCTACTTCGCCAATATCATCAGTATCGGCTTCGGTTTCCGCTTCTACATCTCCCTCATCCGGCGTTTCGTCATCATCACCGCGCCGCATCGCATTCATTTCATCAATAAAGCGACTCAAACTCGGATAGCGTCCACCATCCTGATTTAAAGCGAGCTCTAAGAATGCGTCTAAATTCGCTAACACCTGCGCACGAGCCAGATTCTGAGCAGAAATGGCGTAACTGACTCGCAAATTACTCTCGTGATAAATCAAATCCAGTAAATCATGTACAGGCAATACCTCGCCTAGGCCACGCCAATGCTCCAAATACCGCGCAGCCTTTTGTATTGATGGGGTCTGGTTCGCTTGTAATGCATCCCACCATGATGGAAAGCCATTGGCCATACTTTTGCGGAGCTCCTGCATTTGCTCTTCAGTAAAACTGAAAATTGGACTACGTAATGCTTGAGCTAAAGGCAAATCATGTCTTGGCGAAACCAATACCGTTAATAGCGCAATCAGATCATCGATCTCAAGAGTATTTAGTAAACCACCCAAGCGCGAACTGTCATAAGCGAGCCCCGCATCACGCAAGGCTTTTTCATATTGAGGTAAAAATTGGCGGCGTTTGACCAGCAATATGAAATCGCTTCCTCTTGCATCACGCCAGCAGTCTTTGCCATCTTTTTTATCCATCACCTTACGAGTAGCGATGATGTGATGAATCAAACGAGCAACCACTTCACCTTCTTCATAGCGTTGCTGAACACTGGTGGTGTTAGCAGCATCCTCAATGGGGCCGTCAAACGCCGTACCATTTCGCTCCGCTATCTGCGGATCTTTGCGCTCAATCAAAGGCAATAAATAAGCCTCACCTGTTGCGGCGTAATCGTGCTCGGATATGCCATCTAACAGGGGTTTCCAGGCGGTTTCCTGCTTTGTATACCGGTAGGTATCAGGCAAAGGTCCCGCCAAGAAGACCTTGTTAACCGCATCATTGATGGCAAACGCATTACGGCGGGTCTTATTTTTATCTTGAGCTTTAGCCTTAAGCTTAGCCTTCAAGAATATGCGAGCGCTCTCAAATAATCTTGGGTCAGCACGGCGGAAACGATAAATTGATTGCTTAGGGTCACCCACAATAAAGATGCTTGGCATTGAGCCATCATCACCATATCCCGCCAACCAAGCACGCAAAATCTGCCACTGCAATGGATTGGTGTCTTGAAACTCATCAATCAGAATATGCTTGTATCTTGCATCCAATCGAGCCTGCAGATAGGCAGCATTGTCTGTGCTCGCCATTAATTGGCTTACGCCAATTTCTAAATCATCAAAGTCCCGAACGCGCATGGCCTCTTTAGTTTTTTCCATATGTGCCAACATTGCTTCGCTCATAGCAAACCATGCATCATTTAACGCATGCATCAAATGCTCGCCCTGCCATGCAAATAGGGCTTCATAGGCATCTAACCACCCCTGACAAATCGCAGTAAATTCATCAGGATCCTTACCAATACCGTTGAGATACTTAGTCATAGGCACGGATGGGGTTGCAATAGTAGCTAATGGGGTGCGTTTTTGGGTAAAGAAGTAGGCCTCCCATTGATCAGCGATATCCATGACCAATCCACCAGCAGCATGATGCTCGATAACCTCCTCGATATAAGGAGCGCTTGCTTTTTGAGTTGGAGTGCCATTACTAAAACATTTATAAAGAAACTCTAAATTGGTTTTTGTCTGAGACTGCTTCCATAGTTCCTCAAGAGGATTTACTGTTCCTAAGTGCGGCAGAATTCTATCCAAGCACTCAATCGGTTTGATGCGCTGCTTCTTGCAAGACTCTTGGAAGAAAGTCCAGGCACCTCTTTGCTTGAAGAGGCTGTAGTTACCCATCAAGAATTTTTGAGTCTCTACTGCGCCAAACTCTTCTAACAAAATGTCATAGTGCTTTTGTAGATCCTCAGGTAAGTCACCCCACCAATCCGCCATACACTCTTCTTGCAAGCGCTTGGCATCTTCACGCAAGCTAAAGCCTGGCTGAACCTCGGCTGATACAGGCGCCGCTCCCAATAAACGCCCAAACCAGCCGTGGAAGGTGTCAATAACAACAGCCTGTGGACTTGATAAGACTTTTAAATAGAGTGCCCTAGCCTGAGGCAGTAATGCAATGGCATCTTTTTCTTCTAAACCACGCTCTCCTAACTCTCTGATTAAGGTAGCGTCATCGCAGGTAGAAAACTCTTCCAGCAATTTATAAAGGCGATCGCGCATCTCCTGCGCAGCTTTGCGAGTAAATGTCAGGGCTAGAATCTGCTGTGGTTTTGCTCCGGCTAGTAGCAAACGAATCATGCGTGACACCAATAGCCATGTTTTGCCACTACCTGCGCAAGCAGAAACGATCACCGACTCAGCAGGATTACAGGCTATGTCGGTTTCTAACTTATCGCTCACCACATCCCCTTCCTGCATATACCTCTGGCTTCACAGTATTGACATACGCTATCGGGTGCGAATGCTGTCATGGGTTTGCGTGCCCATAAATCATTTAAGTCTTTCACCACCTGTTCGGAAAACTCTGCCATCACTGCAGGCATATCCTCAACTGGGTGAACACGAACAATCTTTTCTGCATCCTTGAGATCCGCCCGCAGCGTGACCCATTCGGCCTGCTCTACCCCTCGTCCCGGTATACGTGCCTCAACTGGGTTCTCGCTTGCGCCCCTGGCATATATCAATAGCTGTGGATCATCCAGAATACTCTCAGCACGTTGAGTAATTTTCTTGATCTTTTGATTTTTATAGTCAATTACCGCTGCCGCACTGGCGTCAGACTCATGAATATCAAATCGATCAGCGCGCCCGGCAATGCGAATATCTCGCTTGATTCCGTTCGGGTCGGTAATCGACAAATTAAAGCCAATAGACAACTCAGCATCATGGTAGCGCCAGCCTTCACTCTCACGCTTGAGCTGCCAATCGACAAAGCTTGGTATCTGTTTTTGCCAATCCCTTAAAGTTCCTAATATTCTGGCGTCGCCAGCGATAAGCTTCTCGAATTCTTTTTCAGAAAACTTCATCAGATGATCAATCATCCATTGACGTCTTGCATCTGCACCACCATGAATCGTTGAATGGGATTTATTTTCTTCCGTTTTGAGTGCCTGAAAGAAGTTTTTCAATAGAGCATGCAAAGTCTGACCGGCCAATGAGGCGTCAAACCCTTCTTCGAATTCTTTTGCTTTACGCAAACCCAATAAATTGCTTACATAGTAGCGATAAGGACACTCTCTTAAAGCCTTATAGGCACTGGGTGAAACCGTAGTTGGGATTTTCAAATCCTGATCGGCAGTAGTTACCGATTTTTGAATAGGCTGTGATTGCCCTTCAAATGGCTTGAGTTTTGCCTCCACTACTTCCCATGGCATTTTCTTTTTGAGCGCAGCTTGTAGGCGTTGAATCCAAGCTGATGGCCTTAAGGGTTCGCCACTTTTACTCTTGCTTTGCCAAATTAAATCTACGTTCTTACAAGAAACCAGCAGCTGAGAAAGATCTCGAGCTTGCTGAATGTATTGCGCTGTAATAGTGGATGACTTGAGATAGCGATTGAGTGCATCTGAAAAAAACAATGGCGGCTCAGAAAAAGCAGGTAGTTGTTGTTCGTCGCAACCCACAACCACCACGGCATCAAACTCACGCAGGCGTGTTGAACTGAGAGGCAAAATACTCAAGGTAGCCTCCGCTTCTTTGCCAGCCTCCTCATAAGAAGCTTCTTCGATCACCGTTTTAAGAAGACTCAACCACTCTGGTAATCTCATCTTCAGATCTTGGTATGGTCCACCACTCAGGTCAAAGCGTTTGAGAACCTCTAACAGTTGCTTACCGGCAGCATCTTTTTCAAGTCGCTTTGCCATGCCAGCATCTTCAAGGCTCTTTTGTAGTTGGGCATAGGCGCCTGAGCACTCCAAAAGCGGTGACTGCCAAGCCGCATGCAGTTTTTTAGCAAAGCGGATTAATTCGATGAGCTGCTCATTGGGCGAGCCCCCATGAGTACTGGCATATCCATTCGCCTTATCAATAGCAGCAAGAAAGGTTTCCCAACCAGATTTTACTTGACTGGCAAGCAAAATATCTTCGAGTTGCGCAATGAGACCATCGCAAACCTCGGGACTCAATTGCAAGCTATGCGCTAAATCAAAATACGGATTTTGCAAAAACTCGAGCAAGACACTTGCGCTAGGCCCTTCCTTAGGAGCGCGAATCAACTCTAGCATACTATCAAATGCTGCTGCAGCTCGAGTAGTGGATAACTTCCAACCTGTTTCATCACGAATACGAAGAGAGTTTCCAAGACGACTTAACAACGCACGTGCACGGCGTGCCGCCAAACGATCTTGCGCTACTAGCGCAATATTTTTCTTCTTCGCAACTAAATGCGACTCGATAGTTTTTGCCGCAACCCATGCCAACTCTTCAAAACGTCTTGCGGCTAGTAAGCGCCAGCCTTCATGACGACTAGAGTTGATATTGCGTTCAATTTGCTGCTCTTGTGCTGCATCTGCAATAACGATATTGCCCTCAGCATCTTGTCCGCACAGTGCCTCAGGCCATAGAGCAACGGCTTGCCAATCAAGATTGACGCGGAATACTGGCGCATATTGAGCGTACTCACCAAGGTAACGATCGATTAACTCTTGCTCTACAGGTTTTGGGTCAGCAGTTTGCACCCAAATAAATGAGCGTACTGCGCCAGGATTATTTTTTGCAGTTTCTTTTGCTACTTGCAGATGAGCAGCCATGGCCAAATGCTTACGAATAATAGGATCGCCAATGCTGGTGAGGTAGCGCCAGAATGTTAAGAGGACAGCAGACTCTTCATCTACGACATTACGTGATAGACCTACGTAAGCTTTTGCAACCGCCTGATCTAGTACAAGCTCCACTTTTTTAAGCCAAGCTTCAGTATCTATCGAGTGCGTCTCTAGCAAGGTATTGAGCTCGCCTTGCAACTGGGGGACCACTAATTCAGACAAGGCATCACATGCATCAACAACTGCTTGAGCCAATCCCCATGCTCCCGCTTCGCTTTCAGCTTTAAACCATGCTTTGAGTTTGGGATGTTTGCGAAGATTGATGTAAACCGATAACCATCTTTCCAAATCTGCTTGCTTCTTTGGAAATTTCCATGCGCCGGGTGCTGCTTCTAGCCAATCCGTAAAACTAATGACCTGAGGCAAGAAGGCAATACTGCTTGGTAAGTCTTTGGGTCGATTTTTCTCCAAGGCTGCTCTCACCCCAATAAGCGGGCCAGCAGTACTGAGGACTACCAAGGGGCGCTGATTCGTTTGGATTGCACAATCCCATATACCTGCCGCCAATTGGTCAAGGGCCTGGCCGTCGGGCGTAATTGCCCAAGCTAGTGGCTGCTTTTGGTCAGAAATGGTTGGGAAAGGCTGAGGCATTAAGTGTGTATTTATCTATTTTGAGCGGAATGTGTCGCTTATTGCTAATATAAGCGTTGTAACGCCATAATTAAATAACTCGCTAAATAAGTCTAAATAAGGAATTTTCATGAGTGCCGGCATTAAATATGTAACTGACGCCTCTTTCGAACAAGACGTCCTCAAGTCCGATAAACCTGTTCTGCTCGACTTCTGGGCTGAGTGGTGTGGTCCTTGCAAAATGATTGGTCCGATCCTGGAAGAGCTCGCTGGTGAATACGGCGATAAGCTACAGATCGCAAAAATGAACGTGGATGAGAACCAAGGCGTTCCTGCCCAGTTCAATATTCGCGGCATCCCGACCTTGATCCTATTCAAAAATGGCACTGTAGCTGCTCAAAAAGTAGGCGCTTTGGCCAAATCCCAGTTGACTGCATTTATTGATAGTCATCTGTAAATAGTCCCAGACCACAGGTTCACCCGCTGAGCCTGTGGTTTTTATCGCTTTAGCGATCTTGCCAGGCCCATTTTTTAGTGTAGTATTGCATTTAACAGCAGTTCAGCGCTCTTAAGATTTCATCAAAGACTGCGCCAATCCCCAGTAATTTACCTCCCCCTCTTCTTTTAGCAAATATCCAAAAATTCTGTTTTTCTACATCTGCATGATCTTAATCAGCGCAGCGATACCTCAAAACAAATTCCTTCTATTCTGATTTTTCCTTTTATCTATACCCGAGAACCACATGCAATTAACTGAACTCAAAGGCCTCCACGTATCCGCTCTGCTCGAAATGGCAGCCAGCTTGGAGATTGAAAATACACAACGCATGCGCAAACAAGAATTGATGTTTGCCATTCTGAAAAAACGTGCGAAGGCTGGTGAAACAGTGTTCGGCGACGGCACTTTGGAAGTTTTGCCTGACGGCTTTGGTTTCTTGCGCTCACCTGAAGCCTCTTACATGGCTTCTCCGGATGACATCTACATCTCTCCTGCGCAGATCCGTCGCTTTAACTTACACACTGGTGACAGCGTTGAGGGTGAAGTACGAACACCTAAAGATGGTGAGCGTTACTTTGCACTGGTAAAGGTAGACAAGATCAATGGTTTAGCTCCAGAAGCCCTCAAGAACCGCATCATGTTCGAGAACTTAACGCCTTTGCATCCGAACCGCGTTATCAGTCTAGAGCGTGATATCAAGGCTGAAGAGAACCTCACTGGCCGCATCATCGACATGATCTCCCCTATTGGTTACGGTCAACGTGGCTTGATCGTAGCTTCTCCAAAATCCGGTAAGACTGTGATGATGCAGCACATTGCGCACGCAATCTCTGCAAACAATCCTGATGCCATCCTCATCGTATTACTTGTTGACGAGCGCCCTGAAGAAGTTACTGAAATGCAACGCTCCGTTCGCGGCGAAGTCGTTGCATCAACTTTTGATGAGCCAGCAGTGCGTCACGTTCAAGTTGCCGAGATGGTGATTGAAAAAGCAAAACGTTTAGTAGAGATGGGTAAAGATGTAATCATCTTGCTTGACTCGATTACTCGTCTTGCTCGTGCATACAACACGGTTGTTCCTTCATCAGGAAAAGTACTCTCTGGTGGTGTGGATGCAAACGCATTGCAACGTCCTAAGCGCTTCTTCGGTGCGGCACGCAATATTGAAGAAGGTGGCTCATTGACCATCATCGCTACCGCCCTGATTGAAACGGGCAGCCGTATGGATGACCTCATCTATGAAGAGTTCAAAGGTACTGGCAATATGGAAGTTCACCTTGAGCGTCGCCTGGCTGAACGTCGTGTTTACCCATCCATCAATCTCAATAAGTCCGGTACCCGCCGTGAGGAGCTCTTGGTTAAAGCTGAGAACCTCCAGAAGATCTGGGTATTACGTAAATTGCTGGCTGATATGGATGATATTGAGGCGATGAACTTTATCGTGGATAAACTCAAATCCACCAAAAATAATGGCGAATTCTTCGACCTAATGCGTCGCGGAGGCTAATTTAGGGGTCCAGAGGGCTGTTTTAGCCCTTTTTGGACCTTCAAAATGCGCTTTGTTGTTGATTTCATGGCATAATTTCGCCTTTACTGCTTTTAAAACCTGGGAAAGTATTTCAGTCAATTTGACTAAAACGGCTACCCGCTCATAGGACTCATAATGAAACCTGGCATTCACCCCGAATATCGTGAAATCGTCTTTGTAGACGTTTCTAATAACTTCAGCTTCAAGACTCGCTCCACAATGGCTACTAAAGAAACCATTAAGTGGGAAGATGGCAATGAATATCCATTGGCCAAGATTGAGACTTCATCTGAATCACACCCTTTCTACACTGGCACCCAGAAAATCATGGATACCGCTGGTCGTGTTGAGAAATTCCGTCAGAAATTTGGTACCAAGGCTGTTGCTAAGGCATCTGGTGATGGCGCTGCTAAAACAGCTGAGAAAAAAGCTGCTGCTGCAGAAGCTAAAGCTGCTGAAAAGCCAGCTAAGAAGAAGGCTTAATACACTTCTATTCGCAGGGTATGTTAAATACCTGCTCTGCGAGATAATTAAGGCAGCGTTTGCTGCCTTTTTTATTTTGAACTGCACACATGGTCAAACTTACCGCCGCTGCCACTAAATCCATTCCGCGCATTATTATTTTTGCGCTGACATTGGTTTATGGTTTTGCTGGACTCTTCTTTCGGGATCCCTGGAAAAACGAAGACGCCATTGGCTTTGGTGGAATGTGGACGCTCTTTCGCGGCGACTCTATCGACTGGATCGTTCCGCATCTAGCTGGTCGCGATATCTCGCTTGGCACACCACTACCCTACTGGATGGGCGCGACCCTCATCAAATGGTTTGGCCCACTCATTGGTGCTGCCAATGCTGCCCGTTTGTATTCGGCAATTTGCTTCTTTGCTGCGGCACTAGCCATTTGGTATGCAACCTATTTATTAGGTCGTCGCCGCGAAGTCCAACCAATGGCCCTAGCTGTTGGTGGTCAACCTGATTTGAAGAGTTACGGCATGACCATGGCCGACGGCGCTTTACTCATCTTCTTAGCTTGCGTAGGTCTTGCTCAACGCGCCCATGAAACCACGCCGATGATGGCGCAATTGATGGGCATTAGCATTGTGCTTTATGGCACTGTGCGCGGCTTAGACAAACCATGGCAAGGCGGCTTATGGACTGGTCTTGGTATTGCTATTGTTGTCCTATCAAGCAACCTCACCCTCAGTCTAATCATTGTTAGCTCGACCATTATTGCAGTCATTGCCAGCAACGCAAGGTTGCGCTTTCGCTGGACACTGACCAGCACCGTCTTGGGTTTAATTGGTTTTGCGATTTGGCCGTTAGTTTGGTATTTAACTGACCTACCTCCAAATTGGCGTCACATTGCCGAGGATGGTTGGCGCAATATGCCTGAAATGGGCACCACACCCTCAATTGAGTCTTTGGGATTCTTGAGTGTGAACTTCTGGGCTTATGCCTGGCCTGTGTGGCCCCTAGCAATTGTTTCGCTGGCCCACTGGGGCCGAGTTAAAGAAGCGGGTGCATGGCGCGCACCGCACCTTTGCATTCCACTGAGCTTATTTATTGGTAGCTTATTTTATGTTTTGTTCCGCCTTGAAGCAAACGAGCATGATTTAATGATTTTGATTCCAAGTCTTTCCATCATTGCTGCTTTTAGTCTGCCCGTTCTAAAGCGAAGCGTTATTAGTTTTATTGATTGGTTTGCAATGTTTAGCTTTACGCTCATTGCTCTAGCTATTTGGATTATTTGGCTAGCAAAAGTCACTGGCTTTCCAGAATCCACTGCAGCTAATGTTGCACGCCTACTCCCTGGTTTCGAAAGCCAATTTAATATTTTGGGATTCATTGTGGCGCTTGCAATTACCGGCGTATGGCTTGCCGTTGTTCGCTGGAGAACTTCACGCGCCCCAAAAGAGATTTGGCGCTGCCTGATTATCTCGGCATCAGGCACAACACTCATGTGGGTCTTGTTAATGACCCTCTGGTTACCAACTATTAACTACGCCAAAACCTATCGTCATGTTTCTGCGCGTTTAGCGCAAATGGTCCCATCAGGGAGTGGCTGCATTGATACGAGTAACCTCGGTTTTGCACAGCTTGCTTCTTTTGAATACTTCTCCAAACTCAAATTGCGTGATGATCCAAACTGCCCTTGGATGCTGACCCATAGCCCATCTGAGGCAAAAGCTTACGCGCAACTAAACAATAAAAAACTCATCCTAGTTTGGGAAGATCGTCGTGCTGCTGACCGCGACGAGCGACTGCGTCTTTACGAAGTCATCTCAGAGTAAATCGTGCTGCACTTTAAGTTATCGCGCCTGCGCGAGGATATCCCCTCCTTACTAAAACTGGCCGGGCCTTTGCTCATAGGGCAACTAGCTGTTATTGCATTTGGCGTACTAGACACAGCAATGACAGCACGCTACTCTGCAGACGACTTAGCAGCGCTCGCCATGGCTTCAGCCATCTTCATTAGCATTTACGTTGGTCTCACCGGGGTCATCTCTGCGCTTGCACCAATCGCTGGTCAATTATTTGGCGCCAAGCGATTTTCAGAAATCGGTGAAGAAGTTCGTCAAGCAACATGGCTAGCTTTAGGATTAAGTGTTTTAGGTTGTTTCATTTTGCTGAACGCAGATCATTTGCTTGCGATCTCACAAATGAATGCTGCGATTGAGGGCAAGGCAAAGCTATATCTCAATATTTTGGCAATCGGCCTACCTGCCAGCATGGGAATGCGCGTCCTGATGGCGCTTCACAATGCAGTGTCGCGCCCTACCGTAATTACAGTAGCTCAAATCATCGGTTTAGCACTTAAGTTACCCCTCAATCTGCTCTTTATTTATGGCGGCTTTGGCATTGAGGGTATGGGTGGCCCTGGTTGCGCAGTTGCCACAGTAATCATCAACTGGTCATGGCTAATAATGACTTTAGGATTTGTTCTGTTTGATCGCTTTTATAGACCCTTTAAGATCTTTGTGCGCTTTAGTATGCCTAACTGGCACAGGATTTGGACTTTACTAAAGCTCGGCGCACCAATTGGCTTTAGCTACTTAATTGAAGTGACTTCATTCACCTTCATGTCTCTATTTATCGCCCGCCTTGGAACTACTGCATTGGCAGGCCATCAAATTGTGGCAAATATGGGAACCGTCATTTATATGGTGCCACTCTCCCTCTCGATTGCAACGATGACACTAGTATCTCAGTCCATTGGTGCAAATAAACCTGAGCGCGCTGAAGAGATAGGTTGGTCTTCAGTCTTTTTCACCACCTCACTTTGCATCACCATTGGTATTGCTGTGTGGATCCTGAGGGTTCAACTACTCGATTTATATGATCCGCCGGCGGAAGTGAAGGCATTCTCAATCCCCCTCTTCTTATTCATTGCGTTTTATCAAGTGTTTGATGCATTACAAATTACAGCGGCTTTTATTCTGCGAGCTTACCGAATTGCGTTTTTGCCAATGGTGATCTACGCTGGCTCGCTCTGGGGTGTCGGTCTTGGAGGAGGTTATCTCATGGGCTTTAATGTATTGGGTAATACACCTGCCCTCTTGCAAGGCGCCAATGGTTTCTGGGCTGGCAACAGCCTCAGTCTGGCATTGGCTGCGTGCTTTTTGCTCTACCTCTTTAGAAGAACGGCAGAGCGCTACGAAAGAACGCACCCGCCCATTGAAACCTAGATTAAATTTCTAAAGAAATTATCGATTGCTTGGACCGGATGCTGGAGCAGCATAACTTGGTACTTGATTCCCTTTGGAGTACATGCACTGTTGGTAGGCAATGTTGTATTGCGTCTGCGCTTGGTTTTGCTTGCCAGCAGAGTTCATTGCACCCATAGCAGCTCCGCCTAATAAACCGACACCGGCTCCAGTACCAATATTGGCATGATTACCACCCTGAATTACTGCGCCGGCGGCTGCGCCCAATGCAGCACCAATAGCGGCACTAGTTGCGCCCTCCTTTAAAGCTGCATCACTAGTGTCTTTCACGGCATTTGCAGCAAACTGTCGACATACTTGATCTTCCTGTTGGAATACCTCAAATGGTTTTCCAACACGAGGCATGATTGCCACTGTCGGACCAGTGGGTGCGGATACACATGCAGCTAGAGATGCAAGTACAGGTACAGCTAAAAATACAATGCGGGTAAATCGTTTCATATCAAACCTTTAATATTCTGAAAATTTTTAATGCTGCTGCTTGGGTTTTGTATTACTTGCTGGTGGCATTGCTGGCTGCGTTTGCCAGCCTGTTGGACACTCTTGAACATACGGAAAGTACTTTCCACTAGCTTCGCAGTAATACCAGACGGCAGGCTGTGGTTGGGATGCTAAAACCATTGGTTGAACTGGCTGCACATATGTAACTACCGGTGGCGCGTAGTAACCAGTGTATGGGCGGTAATAACCACCCCCATAAGCCCAATTACCTCGCCACCCTGGACCCCATCCTGGGCCCCACCCTGATCCCCAGACCGGTCCGTAGGCAGCAGGATTCCAGCCTCCGCCCACAGATACATTCCAACCTACATTACCTGCTTGCGCAAAAGCTGGCAAAAGGATCAAAAAAGAGGCTAGAGCCGCTACCAAGATGCTGAATTGCTTGATTCGATTCACAATCAACCCCTTTTAAAATTGGTCACGCTTCATATATTGCTATTTTAGTTTTTACTCGTCTTACTATCAATAACGCCTGAAATACATCAAGGCTGACAATAAGATCATTTATTTATCGTAGTTCTTACGGCTCCAATTTTGCGCCAGATTGCCGCACCACCCTATCCCATTTGGCAACTTCAGAGGAAATCAACCTTGAAAGGTCTTTAGGGCTACCTGGCGCAGGATCTAGGCCGCCAGCTAAAAGACGAGACTTCACCTCGGGGTTGGTAAGAGTGTGATTGGCCATGCGATTCAGTTGCTTTTGAATATGCGGCGGTAAATTGGCTGGCGCCATCAAAGAGAACCAAGAGACCGCCTCAAACCCAGTCAAACCCTGCTCTGCCAAAGTAGGTATTTCCGGTGCGGCATGAGAACGCTTAAGAGTGGTTACCCCAAGAGCTTGTACTTCCCCGGCCTTAATTAAAGTCAAGGAGGAAGAAAGATTGTCAAACAGCATGGAAATGCGTCCACTCAGTAAATCCGGCAAAGATTGTGCCCGTCCTTTGTAGGGAATATGACGTATCTGCACACCCGCCATCTCTTTAAATAATTCACCCGACATGTGTAGCGATGTCCCCACCCCTGAAGATCCAAAAGTCAGTTGATCGGGTTTTACCTTTGCCAGCTCAATTAATTCATGAAGATTACTGACGCCTAGTTTTTTATTCACTATGAGAACATTGGGCGTACTAGCTAAAAAACTAATCGGCGTGAAGTCCTTTACGGGGTCGTAAGAAAGTTTTTCATATAGAGCACTATTTATTGCATGTATACCGACAGTGCCGATGAGTAACGTATATCCATCAGGCTCGCTCTTCGCAACTAAGTCAGCACCAATATTGCCGCCGTAGCCCGGCTTGTTTTCTACGAGTACTGGCACCCCTAAACTTTGCTGCCAATTTTCAGCTAGTACGCGTGCCAAGATATCTGGCGCTCCTCCCGGAGTGAACGGGACAATAATTCGAATTGGTTGTTTTGGCCAGACAGCCTTTGCCGCTGATTTAGACTGCGCATGAACAGAAATAGTCATCAGCAATGCTAGGCAGAAAAGCAAGAGATGCTTAAAAGCCTTGGGGAGTTGCATATTCGATAAATGCAGAATTTGACCGAGGGGTCTTAAAAACCAAAGCGAGAGCGAAGCCACAGCCAGCCGTCATATTTCACTGGGTCATCTGCGCAAGGGCCGATGCCGCATTCAAGCAAGGTGGAAACAAGATTTCCGAACACCAACAGAATAAAAAGAATGATTAAAGTATTTGCAAACCAGGAGCGCGAACGTACATCGCGATTGGGCAGCATCAACAACACTGCCAAACCCAGTAATAAACCGGTATAGCCGACATAAGCCCAAGTATAAAAATGCAACTCTAAAAAGGTTTTACCAAAGCCTTTATCGCCTGGAAGAATATGCAAGAACACCTGACGCAATGAAACCATCATGCCCACTAGCCCACCAATAATGCCCAAACCATAATGCGCAGAATACGCACCGCAGCGAATATTTAGGACCAAAGCAAAACCAATAATTACAAATCCAATACGTTGCATTAAGCATAGCGGGCAAGGCAACTCGCCAAAATAGAGTTGATCTACGAATGCATAGGCCAGCATACCAACAACAGCAAGCAGCGCAAGCTGATTGCCTAATGCCGCTAATGAAGAAAAAGAATGTCTGCTCATAATGGTTTACAGACTAAGATTGAGATGGCTGGTTGCATGAAAACGGAACCAAACCACCAGGATGCCAATAGTAATCGCCAAAAGTATTAAGCCTGCACGGCGCTTCTCAAACCAGACCAATACAAGTCCGATAAAAGCTGTCAGAAAAGGCAGAAACATATACATAGAGGAATTCTAGCGCAGGAGGGTCGATGTATGGATAAAAAACTCCATTACAGTGTTTGTGAGATGGTCTTTTCCTGATTTCAGGTACGAGCTATTGTTTAGAATAAAAGCATGACTGTCAATTCTGCCCCGCCCTGCTTAGACTTACATGTCGACGGAAAAATTGCGCGAGTTACCTTTAATAATCCCGCGGCCCGCAATGCCCTCACTTGGCCAATGTATGAAGAGCTAAAACATATTTGCGACTCGCTGGCGAAAAATGTGAATATTCGTGCAGTCATTTTTCAGGGCGCGGGAGATAAAGCATTTGTTTCAGGAAGCGATATTCAACAGTTTGTTGATCTCAAAGAAAATGAGGCTTATGAAGTTGCTGTTGATCATATCTTCGCTTCTTTACAACAACTGCCTATACCAACGATTGCAGTGATTGAAGGCTTAGCAGTGGGTAGCGGTCTTTTGATGGCAACTGCATGCGACTTTCGAATCTCTACGCCCGAAGCGCGTTTTGGGATACCAGTAGCTAAAACACTTGGAAACTGCTTATCGCCAAGCAATCTATCCTGGCTTGCTGCTCATCTAGGCGTACCAACCGTAAAAAAAATGTTACTCACTGCAGAACTTATTAAAGCACCAGAATTATTGGATTCAGGCTTCCTGTATCAAACGGCAGATGCATCAGAAATCAATGTGGCAACAAATGAGCTGGTACAAAAACTGATTTCACTGGCGCCAATTACTCAGAAGGCGAGCAAGCTTGCATTGGCGCGCCTGCTTCAGAGCAATCTGCCCGATTGCACAGACCTTATGCGTGAGACCTATAACAGCAAAGACTTCAGGGAGGGAGTGAACGCCTTCTTAGAGGGTCGCCCACCCCAGTGGATTGGCAAATAGCACTACAGGGTCATTGTTCTAACCCTTGGAATTCAAAAACTCCACCACTGTTTTTATAAACTGATCTGGCACCTCAACATGGGGTACATGGCCGACGTTCTCAATCGGCACCAATTTTGCATTTGGAATAGCTGCCTGTGCTTTTTTACCTAACTCTGGAAAGTTACCCAATGACTTAACGGCCTCAGGTGGCGCAAAGCGACGACCAAATACAGTACGATCCTTTTGTCCAATAACCAATAAGACTGGCATCTTCAATTGCGGCAAGTCATGCACTACCGGTTTTTCCGCAATCATTTGATAGGTCAATACAGAAGTCTTCGCATAAGCTGGATAGTCCGGACCTTTTTGTACTCGTACATACACTTCCACAAATTTTTCGTAACTAGGCTGCCAGCTAGGGAAATAGGTTTGCAGAAAACGACGATAACTGACTTCTGTTTGCGCCATTTCTAGCTTAAGAAGATCTTCGTTCTTCTGTGGGGGAATATCTTTACTGTAATCCTCAAGGCCCAAAGGATTCTCAAGGACCAACTTTTGCACTGTTTGAGGATATAGGCGCGCAAAACGAACGCCAACCATTCCGCCCATTGAGTTCGCAATTACTGAAACTCGTTGAATATTGAGAGACTTTAATAAAGCTTGGGTATTGGCAGCTAAATCATCGAAATGGTAAGCCACATCTGGCTTGGAAGACTTACCAAAGCCAATCTGATCTGGCGCAATCACCCGATAACCCGCTTCAGAGAGGCCCGCAATTGTTGGCGCCCAATAGTCGCTAGAAAAGTTCTTGCCATGAAATAAAACAACTACGCCCTTTTGCTTACCCAAACCAGCAACGTCCATATACATCATGCTGGCTGGCTGCCCTTGCAACGAAGTCTTAAATTCTTTTAGGGGATATGGATATGGCCACTTACTTAAGCGCAAATCTAATGGAGCCGCATCTGCATAGAGGCTGGCTGGTGGAATAGGCTTACTTGCTTGCTCAGTATTAGCGCAAGACATGAGGAGCAAGGGCAGCGCTCCTAAAGACAATACGACCCCTACTCTCCTCAACAATCTTTTCATCAAGCAAACCTCTTCTGTAATTAGATAACTTTTGTCTTCAAATTAGGTAAGCCTGCAACGCTGCCCTCGAGCACATCCCCTTTTTTAACCGGTCCCACACCTGCTGGAGTGCCAGAAAAAATAAGGTCACCAGGCTCCAAAGTAAATAGAGTAGAAAGATAGGCAATAGTATCTGGCACATTCCAAATCAGCTGATTCAGATCACCCTCTTGACGCACTTCGCCATTCACTAAAAGTTTGACCGAACCCTTGGATGGATGACCGCACTGACTGGCCGGAGTGATTTCTCCGCAAGGTGCCGATTGATCAAATGCCTTGCCGGTATCCCATGGGCGGCCCATTTTCTTGGCTTCGCCTTGCAAATCACGTCTAGTCATATCCAGGCCAACTCCATAACCATAAACATGTTCAAGCGCTTTATCTGCAGAAATATTCGCACCACCCTTGCCAATCGCTACAACCATTTCAATTTCGTGATGCACGTCATTTGATAGCTTGGGATAAGCCATATCTTTGCCATCAGTCACAATTGAATTAGCTGGCTTCATAAAAAAGAAAGGTGGCTCGCGATCAGGATCATGCCCCATTTCACGAGCGTGATCAGCATAGTTGCGGCCAACACAATAAATACGATTGACTGCAAAACGACGAGCATCACCCGTTACTGGCAAGGAAACTACCGCTGGGGGATCGATCACAAATGCTGAGCACATAAAAACCTTTCTAAAAATTTAAATGAATAAGTGTTTTATTTCTGATGCGTAGAAGTATGGCGCAATTTCAACAACAAGATACTGAGAGCTAAAGCAAAGGTCAATGCATTTGCCATGATGAGGGGCCACTTCTCAATAATCAGACCGTAAATGAGCCACAAGCCCACCCCAACGGTAAATAAGGAATACATACCTAGTGAAATGCCCGACAAATCCTTGGTTCGCCATGAGCGGATCGCCTGAGGTAAAAAGGCAATGGTGGTTAAGAACGCAGCGCAATAACCAATAATCTCTATTTGATGGGGCTCTAGGGTCATTTTGGCATTGTAATTAGATAAATTTCCAAATCATTGATGCAGTGCATAAATTTAATTTATGTTCATAATAGAAATTCGTAATTCAACCTAACATTAAAAATACAAAATGAGACAAAAACTTATTAAGAGTCTAGGCCTACTCCTGTGCAGCAGCCTCATCAGCAGCTCGCTACTTGCTCAAAGCAATAGCGCTGCAATCAAGAACTATCCTGAAAAGTCTATTAAGCTAGTTATCCCTTATCCCCCAGGTGGGGCAACAGACGTCATTGGTCGCATCCTGGCGCAGGAGCTATCCAAGTCACTTAACCAACAAGTGATTCCCGATAATCGTGGGGGAGACAGCGGCAATATTGGAGCTGACATGGTGGCCAAGTCTGCACCGGATGGCTACACCCTGCTTATGGGCGCCCTCACATCGCACGCCATCAATGCGAATTTAGATAAAGACAAAATCAAATACAACTTGGAAAAGGATTTCACCCCGGTTGACGTGGTGGGAGTTGTTCCGCTTGTGTTTGTAGTGAACCCTTCAGTTCCCGTAAAGAATATGAAGGAGTTCATTGCCTACGCAAAAGCCAACCCAGGCAAACTCACTTTTGCCTCATCTGGTTCTGGCGCTCCACAACGCCTTGCAATGGAAATGTTTCGCAATCAGCTTGGCTTAGATTTATTGCATGTACCTTACAAAGGTAGCGGCCCCGCTATGACCGACTTAGTTGGCGGACAGGTGCTAACGATGTCTGAGACCGTGCCAGCGGCATTGCAATTTATTCAGGCAGGTCAGCTAAGAGCTTTAGCAGTAACAACCTCCAAACGGATTAGCCAATTGCCAGATGTACCTACAGTTACAGAGGCAACTGGCCTGCCTAACTTCGATGTCGTGAGTATGTTTGGAATTTTGGCGCCAGCAGGAACACCTAAACCAATCATCGATAAACTTAGTGAAGACATTAAAGCAATCTTGCAGCGTCCTGAGGTTCAAGAGCGCATGTTGGCAGCTGGTGTATATGTGAACTACTTATCACCTGCCGACTCTGCAAAACGCATTCAGAGAGAATTGGCAATGTGGGCCAAAGTAATCAAGGACGCCAACGTTAAGGCTGATTAAAGCCTTTGAATATTCCAACGCTTGATGATGCAAGCGTTGGATTTCAATTAATTCTTTTTTTGGCCTGCCTTGCGGGCTTCTAATTCTTTATTGATGGCAGCGATCATCTTGGTATCTGGTGTTTTCCAATTGCCGCCTGAATTATTGACCATATAAACCAAGGCGTCAGAGAAACCTTCAATACTAAGATTGGGGTTACCGCCCTTTGGGGGCATTGCCCTCACACCAAAGTAAGCGTGAGCAGTCAGGGTTGCCTGACCTTCTGCAATGAGGGGCGCCCATTTAGCCTTGTCACCAAACTTAGGGGCATTGAGGACTCCTGCTCCATGACAGGCGGCGCAAACTTGTTTATAGGTATTCTCGCCAGATTGAGCCAAAGCCAAACTTGAGACAAAAACACCCAACAGGCAGGACAGTAAGAAGAAAATTGGTTTAGAACGCATTTGAGCACTCTCTTTAGTGGTGAATGCTTAAGAGATTATCTGAATTTCAGAAACCTTGCTTTGATCGCAATCAAGCTAGACCAAGAGCGCTAGCAATTTGATAGGTAATAAAGGCGGCGATATAGGCCAATCCAAAAAGATAGCTCAACATAATGACGGGTATTTTCCAGCCCCCAGTCTCTCGCTTGACTGCCGCAATGGTCGACAAACACTGCGGCGCAAATACAAACCAAGCCAATAAAGAAAGTGCCGTAGCCAAAGACCAGCCACTAGAAATCAAGGGAATTAGGGCATCAGCCGCATCTGCGCTAGAGCTAGATAATGCATATACGGTCGCCAGAGAACTCACAACAACCTCACGAGCCGCCATACCCGGAACTAAGGCAATACTAATTTGCCAGTTAAAGCCAATCGGTGAGAAAACATGGGCCAAGGCTTGGCCTAACATTCCGGCAAAGCTATATTGAATAGGCGAACCCGTTGCACCCTCAGGAGGGAATGGGAAGCTAGATAAGACCCAAAGGCCAATTGTCATTAACAGGATAATTCCACCAACTCGGCGTAAAAATATTTCTGCACGTTGCCATAAGCTAATTGCCAAATTGCTCAGACGCGGCATGTGATAGCTTGGCAGCTCCATCATCAGAGCATTCATCTTGAATTGCTCACTCGTAAAGCGCTTCAAAATCCAGGCAACTGCCATCGCCCCTAAAATTCCAGCAAGATAGAGCAAGAACAAAACTAAGCCCTGCAGATCAATGCCAGCCCAGAGCTTTTGCTCAGGAATAAATGCGGAGATTAATAAGGCATAAACCGGTAAACGTGCAGAACACGTCATCATCGGCGCTATCAGGATGGTGACCATACGATCACGCGAGTTAGAAATGCTTCTGGTTGCCATGATTCCGGGGATAGCGCAAGCGAAGCTAGACAGTAATGGAATGAATGACCTACCAGAGAGTCCAACCGATCCCATCACCCTATCCAAGAGGTACGCAGCTCTTGGAAGATAACCAGATTCTTCAAGCAACAGAATGAAGAAGAACAAAATCAGAATCTGTGGCAAGAAGATCACCACGCCACCTAGGCCAGCCAAAATTCCGTTGATTAATAAGCTGCGCACCCAACCATTGGGCAGCAACTCAGCAACTTGACCACCTAAGTATTCAACTGCATCCTTAATAAGATCCATCGGTACAGTCGCCCAACTAAAGACCGCCTGGAAAATGCAAAAGAGTAAGACCACCAAAATAATAGGGCCAAGAACTGGGTGAAGCAACACTGCATCTAGACGATCACTTAACTGATCGGGGATGATGCGATCTAGCTTCAGGTTTTGCAGAATTTTTTGTACCTGAACATTGTCTGATTCGGTATGGGCAATGTGGGAAGCAACATTTTCTAAGGTGGCGTCACTTGTCCCAGTGCGAAGACTATTTAAGTTTCGCCAATCCAGATTGGAAAGAAACTGTTTAATCTCATCAGCACCATTGGATTGAATGCCAATACTGGTAAGCACAGGCAAACCCAGCTCATTTGATAGCGCAGCCGTATCTATTTGTAAGCCTTGACGCTTGGCGATATCGAGCATATTGAGCACTACGACGCAAGGCAAGCCAAGGCGCTTTGCAGCCAACACCAGGCGTAAGTTACGACGTAAATTAATTGCGCTTAATACGCAGATCACTAAATCAGGGCGCTTCTCACCTTCCGCCCTACCAAGCAATACATTGCAAGTCACGCGCTCATCAAGCGATCTGGGATACAGGCTATATGCGCCTGGCAAATCCAGAATGCGAATATTTTTTTCTGAATCCAGCGTCAGACGCCCCTCTTTGCGCTCAACAGTGACACCAGAATAGTTGGCCACTTTTTGGCGACTACCAGTCAATAAATTAAATAGCGCTGTTTTGCCGCAATTGGGATTACCCAAAAGCGCTACGAGTGGCTCACTAGGAAAAAAATGAACTTTGGATTCAGACATGCTGCAAAGATTCAACCAAAATCATGCGCGCTTCAGACTGGCGCAAAGCAAAAGTCGAAGCGCCTACACGAACCATATACGGCCCCTTACCAAGCAAGCCTTTACGCAAAACAGTTACTTGCTCGCCAGGCAAAAAGCCTATGTCTTCTAGTTGCCCCTTAATTTGGGGTGCACCCTTAGGCACGTCTACCTCGGTAACGCGATAAAGACTGCCTAAGTCGACCTGGTCTAAATTCATCAAATATGCTTTTTAGCTTGTATAAGGCCCATTATAGCGATAAATGAGAATGAATATCATTCGCCTAAAGGACCAACTCATTGGCAATAATGCCCTTTTTGAGGCCTTCTTGGGTTGATCCAAAACAAATGGTGGGGGACTAATGCACTCTTTAGTGGCTAAGGCGTGCTGTAACCGTATCTTTGCAAAATAACTTTGGCTTGGGGACCCTGCATAAAGCGGTACAAATCAACCGCCTCTTGTGGCGCACCCTTTATCAATACCATGCGCTGCTTAATGGGGTCATACATTTTTGTATCGACCACCAAATAATTCGTTTGCTTCAAAAGCTCCGGCGACTTAGCCAAGGAAAAAGCGGTGAAGCCAATATCGGCAGCACCGCTAGCTACATATGTAGTAGCCGCCCCAATATTGTCGGCATAAACAAGCTTATCTTTTGCAAGATCCCATAAGCCTTCAGCCCTTAAATACTGAACAGCTGCCCTGCCGTAGGGTGCAAGTTCAGGTTTAGCAATTGCTATCTTATTAGCTTTACTAATTGCCTTAGCAATATCTGCCTTGCTATTTATCAAATGAATCCCAGACGATGTTTTGGTAATGATGACTAACTTACCAATGGCGTACACCAAACCATCATCCACTGTCTTGCCATTTTTAAAGAGCTCGAGTGGAAACTGCTCATCAGCCGCGATAAATAAGTTGAAGGGTGCCCCATTCAGAATTTGCGCAGCAAAGTTACCTGATGAACCATAAACCACTCTCATTTCTGGTTTTCCTGTAGATCTAAACGCTGTAGCGATCTCACTAAATGCATCCTTCATATTGGCAGCAACAGCAATAGTCGAAGCCTGTGCGAATGCACTACCGGTGAAGATAAAAAATGCTGCGAGGAAGATAAAGATCCGCTTGGTCATATCGAATCCATTCTAGTGGATTCATTGCCCTTTAGAAAACTATAGCCAATCCTGAATTTGTCTATTGAGGCTGACAGCTTTGTATCCCGGCGTTTCACCAGAAGCACTTCGAATCTTGCGTATCAACTTAGAAGATGCTGACTGAGCTGCCATCTCCTTATGCATAGCCACAAAGAAAATCTCATCTTTTAGAGGCACAAATCCAAGACCGTTTTCTAAGGCAATATTCTTGACCCCCAAACCAACATCAGCCTTACCTGCAAGAATCGCGTTGGCCACAGCTGAATGGGTAAATTCCTCATGCATATAGCCGTTAATGTCTAAGGGGTCGATGCCCTCCTCCATCAATAAGTTATCCAACAGCAAACGAGTCCCGGAGCCGATTTGGCGATTGATAAAGCGTACTTTTTTGCCAATTAAATCCTCAACAGAACGAATATGAAGTGGATTTCCTTTTTTCACTATCAACCCTTGAATACGCTTCATCACAGGATAGATTTCAATATTATTTTTTGATAAGCGCTGATAAATTGCTTTTGAGTTGTCTTGATCAGAGACGTGATAGCCAGCAATATGCGCTTCGTTACTAAGAAGCCTCTCTAGAGATTCACCTGAACCTGCAATTTTGAGTTCGAGCCCCTGAATTTCTCCAGCTGCTTTTTGAATGACTGAATCACTACTGGAGAAAAATTTCCAGCGCACGCTTTCTGACTTTTGTATTTTCTTAATTTCCTTTAATAATCTATCGTGATACTGGGCATCATGCTTTAAGTGCTCAGCCTGCATATCTTCAATAAACTGAATTAAAAAAGTTCCGAATTCAGTCAACTCGGAACCATGGCCCTTGGTCCGAATAATCAGCGGCATACCTAATTCAGCTTCGACTTGATTGAGCTTGCCCCACGCTCCTCTATAGGAAGTGCCTGATTTTTTACTGGCAACTACTAGGGAGCTTCCCTGACCGATGTCTTTCAGCAGCTGAGCGAGCCAAATCAGATCGACAGAAGCCCTTCCATCGACCTTGGTATTCACAATTAACGTGGGCCTGACTTCAATTTGCATATGTAATTTTTTGCATATTCAATAAGTATTAATGTATGCGATCATATCTTTTTAATCAACCCTTTCGAGTGCAAATATGAAAAAAATGTTTCGGAGACTGCTCCTTGTTACCCTCGTAGCCCTATCCATTCCTGCAGCACAGGTTTATGCGCAGGAGAAAAGCATTGTGGTTTCATCCACCACTTCTACTGAGCAATCAGGCCTATTCAATTACCTGCTGCCCATCTTTAAGATGAAAACTGGAATCGAAGTCAAAGTAGTGGCTGTAGGCACTGGACAGGCACTAGATATTGGTCGACGTGGTGATGCAGATGTTGTATTTGTTCACGACAAACCTGCCGAAGAAAAATTTATTGATGAAGGCTTCTCTACCAAACGTTATGAAGTGATGTACAACGATTTTGTTCTGATTGGACCCAAGTCAGATCCAGCGAAAATTGCTGGCGGCAAAGACATTCAAGTCGCACTGCAAAAAATTGCTGCTGCACAAGCACCATTTGTATCGCGCGCAGATAAGAGCGGCACTCATGCAGCAGAATTACGTTACTGGAAAGGTGCTGGCGTTTCAGTCTCCCCTGGTCCATCTTGGTACAAAGAAACTGGCTCAGGCATGGGACCTGCACTGAACACTGCGTCTGCAATGAATGGCTACATCTTGGCTGACCGTGGCACTTGGCTCAGCTTCAAGAATCGCGGCGATCTCGCGATCTTGGTTCAAGGAGATCCAAAACTCTTTAACCAATATGGTGTGATGCTAGTAAACCCAGCTAAGTTTTCTCATGTGAAAAAAGCACAAGGTCAGGAGTTTATTGATTGGCTTATTTCCAAGAACGGTCAAGACGTGATTGCTAGCTACAAGATTGATGGCGAACAGTTGTTCTTCCCAAACGCTAGAAAATAAGCCCTCACTCAAAAATCATTAGGAGAAATCATGGAACTGAAAGTCAAACTTAGCGCTCGCAACACCCTAAATGGAAAAGTAGTTGAACTAAAGATGGGTCAAACTACTTCTCACGTAAAGCTGGATATTGGCGGCGGCCATATTGTGACTGCCTCCATTACCAATGAAGCGGTTGACGAACTGAATCTCAAGGTTGGAGATCAAGCTTGGGCTGTTATTAAAGCCTCTGATGTCATGATCGCCAAAAGCGCGTAAATCAAGACCTGCATTAGGCAACAAAAAAGCCCGCGTTAGCGGGCTTTTTCTTACTGGTGCACTACCCAGTTCATTCGATATTGTGAAGTTTTTATTTCTTCGGTGTTACGAAACCAATTGCTGTGTCGTCAACGAACTCAACAATAACGTCGTCACCAGCCTTGAATTTCTCAAGACCAAGAACTGCTGGATCTACTTTTACCTTTTGCTTTTCACCGTTAGGCATTGTAAAAGTGACGATACGTGTCTTTTGATCGATTGTTGAAATCTTTACAGTTGCGTAAATAGTATCTACGGTTTCTTCAAATGGCTTAGCAGAGCCTTTGCCTGCTACCACTACTGAGCGCACACCAGAAACACCTGGCTTTTGATCTTTACCAGCGGCCGTTAATCCAACAGCAACGGCTTGAGCATGCTCAACCAAGAATAAGTCGCCTTTTTTAACTTTATCCAAATCGTTGATGGATTTAGAAACGTTCATTTGCGCCAAGTTACCGTTGGCATCCTTCAATACAACGATACGCTTCTTTGCATCTACTGAATCAACTGTTGCGCTCAGCACCACAACGTCTGCTGCTAAAGGCAACATTTTTGCAGGAAGTTGTGCAAACACAGAACTTGCCAAAGTAACGCCTGCCGCAGCAAACAAAACAGCCAATAAAGATTTTTTCAAGATAACTCCTAATGAGTGAAGGTTAGAGAGGCTCAACATAGAGACACAATTGATTGTAACCATGGATTGAGCTGTTTTTAGTGCAGCAGCGAACTATCTCCTACCCCCATTCTTTGGTAAATTGGTCAAGTAATTAAAAATAAAGGCGCTAGGAATCTTGGAAATACTTATTAAATCGTGGAAAGAGGCTGAAGCAGACGCCTTTTTGGTACGTCAGAAAGTATTTATTCAAGAGCAAAGGGTTCCAGCTGAGCTTGAATTGGATGAATTTGATTCGTCAGCAGTACATGTTTTAGCCTATCAAGATAAACACTGCATTGGCACTGGAAGGCTGTTGAATTTAAGTAATCAGCAGTCTCAAATTGGGCGTATGGCCGTCCTAGCCAAATTCAGAAGAAAAGGCGTAGGGAAGCAAATGCTGCGAAAGCTAGTGGATCTAGCCGCCTCTCAGGGAGCGCAAGAGATCATTCTGCACTCCCAAGTGAGCGCTCTGCCCTTCTATGAAAAGCTGGGCTTCCAAGCTCATGGGGACGTCTATGATGAGGCCGGCATTCCACATCGTAATATGATGCTCACATTAGCAAATTCAGATTAATAAGCAATGACTACTAACACTACTTCAGCCACTTCAACCCCTTCAAATTTCACTTACGTTCATCGAGTTTGCTATTCCGATACTGATGCTGCTGGTTTTGTGTATCACGGTCGCTATTTGGAGATTTTTGAACGCAGTCGTGCAGAGTGGCTATCTCAACGCGGATTGAGCCCAACTAAGCTTGCAAATGAATACGCCATGGTGATGCCCCTACGAGAGCTCACCATGAACTTCTATAAGCCAGGACGCCTAGATGATTTGCTTTACATAGATCAAGTGATTGAACACCGTGGCCGTACACAAGTGACCGTTAAGCAGACGGCACAAAGAAAGCTTCCTGATAGTGAGGAATTTCAAATTATTGCGAGCGCTGTATTGCATATCGTCTGCGTTGATACCAATACACTCAAACCTAAGGCATGGCCTGATTGCGTATTCCAAGATGAGTAATGCATGTTACGGAGTGAATAATGTCTGATGGAAAACTACTGACCTTCGTAAAAGAACTTAGCCTTCTGCTTGAGCAAAAGCCAAGTGAGGCTGTGATTTTTACTGAAGGGAAAAAATTACTAGAGAAGCTCATTGCCGTAGATGATTGGCTCCCCGAAGAATTTACTAAACCCCACCCTCAGTATTACCAGCAATATCTTTTATATGCGGATCCCTTGGACCGCTTTTCAGTAGTGAGCTTTGTGTGGGGTCCGGGCCAAAAAACACCTGTTCATAATCACACTGTCTGGGGAATGGTTGGTCAATTGCGCGGCCAAGAAAAAGGCACGCCTTACTATCGACAAGCAAATGATGAATTTAAACCTGGTGAATCCTGCGTGAGCCCACCAGGACATGTAGATACAGTCTCGCCCACTACCCATGATATTCATGTAGTGGAAAACAATATGAGCGACCAGACTTCAATCAGCATCCATGTCTATGGCGGCAATATTGGACGCATTCATCGCTCTGTATTTGATCCAGCGACTGGAGCAGAAAAATCTTTTGTCTCTGGCTACGCCAATTCCGTCGTACCAAACCTCTGGAATCCAGCTTAATCAGGTAATTCTCCAGCTTTGGGGTCGATGACTTAAAATAGAACCTCTTACTGCAAACGCACTAGCGTGGCAGCTCACCCCATTGGCCGGGATAGTCGATTTTTAAGTACGTTGAATACGGGTCAATACTTTATTGGTCCCTATGTTATTTACAGATCTTGGTTTATCAGAACCCATTCTTCGCGCTATTGCCGAAGAAGGCTATACCAGCCCCACACCGATTCAAGCTAAATCGATTCCTGCCGTCTTAAAAGGTGGCGACCTATTAGCCGCAGCACAAACTGGTACAGGCAAAACCGCCGGCTTTACCCTTCCAATTCTGCAACGTTTAACTTCAAGTAAGGCAAGTTCAGGTAAGCGCTTGTTGCGCGTTTTAATTCTGACACCTACTCGCGAATTAGCCGCTCAAGTCCAAGAGTCTGTCCTGACCTATGGCAAATACACTGGCTTAAAGTCGACAGTTATTTTTGGCGGAGTTGGCGCCAATCCTCAAATTAAAGCAATTGCTGGCGGCCTCGATATTTTGGTTGCGACACCAGGACGCTTATTAGATTTAATGTCACAAAATTGCGTATCTCTTAAAGATATTGAAATTTTAGTGCTCGATGAAGCGGATCGCATGCTCGACATGGGTTTCTTACGCGACATTAAGAAAATTTTGGCCGCACTACCAAAGCAGCGTCAGAATCTCCTCTTCTCAGCAACTTTCTCTACCGAAATTAAAGCGCTGGCCGATGGATTGCTAAATGCACCGGAGTTAATTGAGGTGGCTCGCAGCAATAGCACCAATGAGGCAATCGCCCAACTCATACATCCAGTGGATAGAAATAAAAAACATCCACTATTAGCCCATCTCATTAAGAGTAACGACTGGCAGCAAGTGTTGGTCTTTACTCGTACCAAGCATGGCGCTAACAAATTAGTGACGCAGTTAGAAAAAGATGGCATCACTAGCATGGCTATTCATGGCAATAAGAGCCAATCCGCCCGCACTAAAGCATTAGCCGACTTCAAGGCAGGCAAGTTAACCGCCTTAGTCGCTACCGATATTGCAGCGCGCGGAATTGATATTGACCAACTACCCCATGTTGTTAACTACGACCTACCGAACGTGTCTGAAGATTATGTGCACCGTATTGGACGTACAGGCCGTGCAGGATCAAACGGCGTGGCCGTATCTTTAGTCTGCGTTGATGAACACCAGATGCTGAGAGATATTGAAAAACTAATTAAGCAAAAACTACCGCAAGAAGTGATTGCCGGTTTTGAACCAGATCCAAATGCTGTAGCTCAACCGATTCAATTGCGTAGTCAACAACACCAACAATCCCGAAAGCCAAGACCTACCGGCGCTGGTGGTGGGGCTAAAAAGACACCGACAAAACGTAGCAGTCCACCCAAAAGAAGCTTTAACCGTTAATTTCACCTACGTTTAGAATATTTAGCATGAACCAAAACGTAGAAACCTTACCGAACGAACCACGCCTTACCTCCCTCTCGCATGGCGGTGGCTGCGGCTGCAAGATTGCCCCAGGAGTTCTTTCTGAGATTCTGAAGAATGTCCCACAATTGCCTTTTCCAAAAGAATTACTGATTGGCATTGAAACATCTGACGATGCAGCGGTTTATCAAATCAATGAGTCGCAAGCTATCGTTGCGACTACCGATTTTTTCATGCCGATCGTGGACGACCCATTTGATTTCGGAAAAATTGCTGCCACTAATGCGATTAGCGATATCTATGCAATGGGTGGCACTCCTTTATTTGCTCTTGCTTTGGTTGGCATGCCAATTAAGGTTTTATCAAACAAAACCATTGCTCGCATCTTGGAAGGTGGCGCTGAAGCTTGTCGTAGTGCCGGCATTCCTATTGCCGGTGGACACACAATTGATTCTGTTGAGCCTATTTACGGATTAGTAGCCATTGGCATTGTTGATCCCAAGCGTATCAAGAGTAACGCCAGCGCAAAACCGGGTGACGTTCTCATCCTAGGCAAACCACTAGGTGTAGGAATCTTATCGGCCGCCCTGAAAAAAGATCTATTAGGTCCAGACGGATATCGAGAGATGATCTCCAACACTACCAAGCTCAATGCTGCAGGACCTGATCTAGCTAAGCTATCCGGTGTTCATGCCTTAACTGATGTGACTGGATTCGGTTTAGCTGGTCACACTCTCGAGTTAGCGCGCGGCTCAAACTGCACTGCACATATTGACTGGAGCCAAGTACCCCTACTCTCTAACGTACAAACACTAGCTGATGATGGCGTGTTTACTGGCGCCTCAGATAGAAACTGGCTTAGCTACGGCAATGAAGTTGGCATCCCAGCAGACTTCACTCCAGCTCAACGGGCCTTGTTAACCGATCCTCAAACGAGCGGCGGATTACTTGTGTCTTGTAGTCCAGATAGCGTCAAAGAGGTATTGGATATTTTCAATCAACACCATTTTTTGGGCGCCCGCGTCATTGGTCAAATGAGCAAGCGTCAAGAGAAGCCGCTGGTTATTTCTTGAGATTAAACACGCTTGAGAAATCAAGCTGACCATTGCCTGCCTTGCTTTGAGTTTCATAGAGTTGCTGTGCCAGCCTTCCGAGTGGAACGCTTGCTTCTAGACCCTCAGCATTTTCAACCGCCAAACCCAAATCTTTGAGCATAAGATCAACGCCAAAACCACCAGCGTACCCCTTTGAGGATGGCACGTTCTCCATAACGCCTGGACAAGGGTTATAAAGTTCCAACGCCCAATTGCGTCCCGAACTCTTTGTCATGATGTCTGATAGCACCTTGGGGTCAAGGCCATTAGCAATGCCCAAGCGCAGAGCCTCACTCGTGCCCAGCATCTGAATACCTAAAAGCATGTTGTTGCAAACCTTAACAGTCTGTCCTGCTCCATTCGCGCCAGCATGAAAAATGTTTTTCCCCATCCTCTCTAATACCGGACGCGCACAATCTACTGCCCCAACATCACCGCCAACCATAAACGTTAAGGTGCCAGCTTGCGCACCAGCAGTACCACCAGAGACGGGCGCATCAATCATGGCAAAACCCTTTGCCTTAGCCGCCGCAGCAACTGATTGCGCTACCTTAGGTGAAATGGTTGAACAATCAATCAACAAGGTTTTAGGATTGGCATTTGCCAATATACCTGCATCACCAAGATATAAACCTTCTACGTGACGTGAGGCAGGCAGCATACTAATCAATACATCGGCATCCTTAGCTGTGTCATTTGCATTAGCTGCAACAGCGCCACCCGCATTAGCGAAGGCATCTAACTGACTCTTTACTAAATCGAATCCCGATACCTGATGCCCTGCTTTTAATAAGTTCAGGGCCATTGGTAAACCCATATTGCCAAGCCCAATAAATCCGATTTTCATAATGCTCCTAGTTTTATTGTTTTCTTGAGGCTAAGTATTTCACACCCTCAGGTCCATATGATTCTGCATGAGGCTGCTTAAATTCTAGGTGGAAAATTTCTCCAGCCTTGTAATTCTTACTTAGACCATCAATCACGATGGTGATATCGCCTTCGACAATAAGAGCCTTCACCTCAAATGGATGCTCATGAATGCCAAGCCACCCCTTGGGCGCTTGCTGAACCTCCACCGGCTCAGGAAAACTATCCCGACGCAGTAACTGCAAAAATTGCTCTGAATTCATATCTTAACTATAGCGTGGATATACTCATTTAGCATCGATCAATTTTTATAGGGAGTCAAGATGGTCAAGGTAATTGGGTTGATTGAATTAAGAGATGAAGAAGCTTTTGATCAGTACCGCTCCCAAGTGGGTCAGACCGTTGAGCTGTATAAGGGTTCTATCAAAAATCGGGGTTCGGTAGTCGATATATTTTGGAATGAACTTGATTGCGCACCTTTCAGCACATTCGTGGAGCTTGAATTTCCCAGCGCAACACAAGCTAAGACATGGGCCAATAGTCCTGAGTACCAAGCGCTTGTACCCATTCGCAACAAAGCAATGAAGTTGACCTTATTGAGCATTTCAATTGAAACCTGACAAATCCTCTTTTTAAATTCAGGCGCTAGAAATAAAAAAGCCTAGCTCGTAAGCTAGGCTGATCAATCAGTGTGAAGTGAGTGTTACTTCTTCGCTTCCATTGCCTCTTTAGCAGCAGTGATTTCTTTGCGACGCTCTTTACAAGCGCCGGCGATTTCCTGCAAGGCCTTACGAGCACGCGCGGCAGATGCCTTGATGCCCTTTTCAATGAATTTTTCGTTTTCAGCTTTATATGCTTCAAAAGCAGCCAACAATGTATCGTGTTGTGACATCTTGTCTCCTATTAACAAATGAATATTCTTACTGACAACCGAATCAGTATATCCCCATAAAAACCACTAGAAATTGCCCCCCAAATCAGGGATAACTCTTATATTGCTAGGTTCAGCCAAAATAAACCCATTCAATAAAAAACCATCTGGAGGCTAGCAAAATGATCAAAAATATCTTTCTATTGCTTTTTGGTGCCCTCATTGGATTCTCAGCCAATGCGCAAACCACTTCCTGGCCCAATCCCAGCAAGCCAATTACCTTTATCAACCCCTTCCCGCCAGGTGGGGCTGTAGATGCCTTTGGACGCCCGCTTGCTAAGCAGCTATCCACTCAACTGAATGATTCCATCGTCGTAGATAACCGCGGTGGCGCAGGTGGCACCGTGGGTGCTGCAGCTGCAGCAAAAATGGCACCAGATGGCTATACCTGGCTTCTTGGTGCGGTGCATCATTCTATTGCGCCAAGTATGTACACCAACCTCTCTTATGACATCACCAAAGATTTTGAGCCAATCGCCATTATTGGCAGCGTTCCCCATGTCATTGTTGTGAACCCTACTAAGTTCCCAAAGAACGATCTGAAATCCATCATGGAAGAGATTCGCAAGCATCCGGGCAAGTACAACTATGCTTCGACAGGCAATGGCACCTCACAGCATTTAACGGGCGAGCTCTTCAAGATGCAGAACAAGCTATTTATTACTCATATTCCTTACCGTGGTACCGGTCCAGCACTTCAAGACCTTGTAGCTGGTCAAGTCGATATGATGTTTGACACACTAGCAGGTGCAGCGCCATTCATTAAGAACGGACAACTCATTGCGGTTGCTGTTGCAACACCTAAACGAGTCGATGCATTTCCAAATGTGCCAACTGCCCAAGAGTTAGGAATATCAAATTTTATCGTTTCTAGTTGGTATGCCATGTGGGCAATCAAAGGCACTCCTAAAGATATCGTTGAAAAGATGAGTGTTGAAGTGCAGGCAGCACTTGCCTCTCCTGAAATTAAAGAGCGCTGGGCGGCAATGGGCGCAAGCGTTCCCAAAATGACTCGGCCTGAGCTTACTAGCTACATCAACCAAGAAATTACCCGTTGGGGTGAAGTAGTTAAAAAGTCTGGCGCCAAGTTAGACTAAACAAAAGCATATTAAAAACAATTAAGAGACAGCATGGCCTTTCAGACTAAAAACTATTCCTTTATTCGCAACAAACTCCTCAATAAAGAAGAGATTGCATTCTTGGATGTCCGCGAAGAAAATCCTCACGCACAAGAGCACCCTCTCTTTGCTGCAAACCTACCACTTTCAAGAATTGAGATTGATGCATACGCCAAGCTACCAAAGAAAAATGTGCCCATCGTCACTCTAGACGATGGTGAGGGATTTGCTCAGCTTGCAGCTCAGCGCCTGGTGAATTTGGGATTTACGGATGTCTCAGTATTTGAAGGTGGCGTCAAGGCTTGGAAGGAAGCGGGCGGTGAAGTATTTAAGGATGTAAATGTTCCCAGTAAGTCTTTTGGGGAGTTTGTGGAATCAAAGCGTCACACACCCTCTTTATCAGCTCAAGAGGTAAAGCAGTTAATTGATAGCAAAGCCGATGTTGTGGTTGTAGACGTTCGTCGCTTTGATGAGTACAACACCATGAGTATTCCAACCGGGATTAGTGTGCCTGGTGCTGAACTTGTTCTCCGCCTGCCTGAATTAGCCCCCAACCCCAAAACCAAGGTAATTGTGAACTGCGCAGGCAGAACCCGCAGCATCATTGGTACCCAATCGCTCATTAACGCCGGCATCCCCAATGAAGTAAACGCCCTGCGTAATGGCACGATTGGCTGGACATTAGCGGGACAAGAACTCGATAAAGGTCAAAGTAGAAAGTTTCATGAGGTGAGCGACGATACAAAAAATGAAGCAGCGATTCGTGCTCGTAGCGTAGCTGACAGAGCTGGCGTCAAACGCGCCAGCATAGATGATGTCCAAACTTGGAAAACGCAATCTGATCGCACCACTTATTTCTTCGATACGCGCACACCAGAAGAATATGAAGCAGGCCACCTTCCAGGATTTCGCTCCGTACCAGGTGGACAGCTTGTACAAGAGACTGAGATGGTTGCGCCCGTTCGCGGTGCCCGCGTTGTGCTGGTAGACCCTAGCGGCGGTGGAGTGCGTGCCTATATGCCAGCCTCTTGGTTAGCGCAAATGGCATGGGATGTGCATGTGCTCGATGGCGTTCACGCCTCAAACCTCATCGAAAAAGGATCATGGCAGGCGCCTTTACCTGGTCTTCCAAAAATAGAAGTTGTCGATGCAGTTACAGTTTCCAATTGGCTCAAGAATGACAGCAACACTATTGCAATTGATTTCAGCACGCATGCTAATTACGTTAAAGGGCATATTCCAGGAAGTTGGTATGCTCTGCGCTCTGAACTTGCCGCGGCAATGAAAAAGATTCCTGAGGCAGATCGCTATGTCATCACAAGCTCGCCAAGTGAGTTAAGTCTTTTTGCTGCTCAAGAATTACAAGCTCTCACCGATGCGGAGGTACTTGTTTTAGCAGGAGGAAATGTAGCATGGGTAAAGGCAGGCTTAGAGCTTGAAAAGGGTGCAAGTCATTTGGCCTCCCCACCTCTTGATCGTTATAAGCGCCCTTATGAAGGTACCAATGTAGACATGGCGGCCATGCAAGCCTATCTAGACTGGGAGTTTGGTTTAGTGGAGCAACTTAGGAAGGATGGAACGCATCACTTTTGGGTTCTATAGATCTTGATATTCACACAGACATTTTCCTGTTTTAGACTGCTAGTCTGCATCTCTATTTTGCTAGGGCTTTGCGCCTGCGAACGAGAAACGTATACAAGCTGGAGTTGTAACTCTCAAACAGAAACCAAGATTCCTATGGTGCTTCGAAAAGCCCAAATGGAACTACAGGGGAATATATTTGACTATTGCGGCAGCCTTGGAAATCAAAGTTACTTTGATCAAAAATGCCCAGCCCAAACCAATCAATCCAACATAACCTTTATGCCGTCTACCGGGTTACTGGTAAATAGAGGTCAAGAGTTGCAATGTTCAGCATTGTGATCGTAACCATACTCAATTAACACATGAATCGTCTCAGTCCTAAGAAATTACTGCTTACAAAGTGGACGGCCGTTAAGCCAATTGTCAAACAAAAGCACTTCTTAGTCAGTAAAGTCATTCTTCCTGAGCCACCAAACGACAAAATTGAATTTGTTGAAATTGAGGCAGTCTATTCCAAAAAAACAACACTGATTGCTTGGCGCGATCTCACCAATAGCGAGCTATGGTTACAGGGCTGGCAATAAAAAACCGCCCCAGTAGTGAGGCGGCTCTTCAAACTGTTAGAGGTAATGATTAATCAGTCTACTTTTTGCCCCCAGATTTTTTAACTAAGTCATCAATATTCTTTTCAGCAGCATCGGCCACCTGATTCACAATACGACGACCCTCTTTAAACATCTTTTGCCCTGTTGTAGACATTTCATTCACAACTTTAGATAACTTATCGGCATGACTTGGTATCTTATTTTCAGCATCCTCTAACCAATTGACCAATGAGCTGCGAACCTTCTCAAGATGCTTCTCCGTTTCATCGGCAGCACTCTCACCAATATCTTTAAGAACTGATTTCACTTTCTTCTGATAAACAGCGGCACGCTTTGAAGCCTCTTTTGCAGCCTCTTCTTGCAGATCTTTTAATTTAGCCAAATCATTTTTTGCCGCTGACTTTGCGCTATCGAGGGCATTTTTCATGCCCCACTCCATTTCAGCAATATGGTGTTCGCTCAATTGCTTAGCGGCATCCAGTAACTTATGTGAATAATCAAACAATTCCTTGGCCTTCTCTTGTTGCCACTTTTGCAGATCTTTTGCATCCATTTTTCGCTCCTATGAACAAGGGTTAATAAGACTTTGATACTTAACTCTATACCGAATTAGATGAGCTGCCAATGCCCCTACTTTCAGGCATTAAAATAAGGGGATGAATGAAAGACAATCCGCTTACGACAGCATTGGTGGGATCGACAAGATCGATGAATTAGTAGATCGTTTTTACGATTTAATGGCTTTAGAGCCGATTTTTGGTGATTTGCGTGCGATGCACCCCGAGGATCTTTCAACCTCTCGCGAAAAACTCAAATTTTTCCTAACCGGCTGGATGGGTGGTCCTGATATTTACTCCCCCAAATACGGACACCCCATGCTCAGAGCCCGCCATCTTCCATTCAAGATTGGGCTAAAAGAACGCAACCAGTGGTTAGCATGTATGTATAAAGCCATGGAAGAATGTGGCATCGGAGGCGATGTCGCTAAACAACTAGAAGAATCTTTTTTCAACACCGCAGACTGGATGAGAAATCAACCAAACTGATTAATCTATTTTGGCACCAGCTTGCTTAACTGCTTTTGCCCAACGCGGCATTTCGCTTGCCAGAAACTTTGTGAACTGATCGGCATTTAAGTAGGCGGGATCAGCCCCTTGGTCGATCATTTTTTTCTGAATATCAGGCGCTTCCAAAGTTTCCTTGAATGCTTGGCTCAATTTATTAACGGCTTCTGGTGGCGTACCTTTTGGCGCCAAAACTCCATAAAACCCCACCACTTCCAAATTGGCCACGCCCGTCTCAATAACGGTTGGAGTATTTGGCAAAGCAGGATTGCGTTTAGCGCTAGTAACAGCTAAAGCTTTAACCTTTCCCTGCTTGGCGTAATTAGCTGCTTGCGGTACCGACTCCGCCATGAATTGCACATGCCCTGCAATCAAATCAGTAAACGCAGGTGCACTTCCTTTAAATGGAATGTGCACCATGAATATTCCAGTTTCATTTTTGAGCATCTCTGGCACCAAGTGAGAAATGCCACCGTTACCGGCCGATCCATAATTCAACTTACCGGGATTTGCTTTTGCATATGCAATCAACTCTTTAAGAGTATTTGCCTGAACATCCTTGTTCACAATTAAGGCAAGGGGCTGTTGGGCAGTTCTTGCAATAGGCTGAAAATCTTTTAAGGTGTCATAAGGCGACTTGGTATAAATCGCAGGGTTAATCACCATGGTTCCTGTATTAGCCAATAGAACGGTATATCCATCAGCAGGCGATTGCATAACAAACTGCGCACCCACTGTCCCGCCCGCTCCAGCCTTGTAGTCAACAATTACCGTTTGACCTAAGGATGTCTGCAATCTATCAACCAAAAGACGAATGTGAGCATCTAATGGGCCGCCTGCTGGAAAGCCAATAATGATCTTGATGGGTTTATCGGGATAGGCAGCCTTAGCTGGATCAATCACTAAAAATAGAGCCAAGCTTAGTAAGAATATCCTACAGATCCGTGTGGGGTTTAGCATATAAGATTTTGTTAAGAAGATTTAGATACACTTTACCTCAAGGCCATTAAAGAAAAGAAAAAAATGATTGAAAGCTTTATGCAACTTATCAGCGATCCTAACGCATGGATCGCCTTTTTAACACTCTCTGCCCTTGAGATCATTCTTGGCATTGATAACATTATTTTTATTAGTGTTATCGCCAACAGGCTCCCAATTGAGATTCGAGAAAAGGTTCGTCAATTTGGCCTGATCTTTGCTCTCGTCACCCGCATCTTATTGTTATTGAGCCTTTCTTGGGTTATGGGTTTAACCGAACCACTTTTTGACATTGCAGGCAAATCAATCAGCGGCAGAGATCTCATCCTCTTGCTTGGTGGCTTCTTTCTTATCTGGAAAGCGTCAAAAGAAATTTATGTTGAGGTTGAGGTTGGTGATCATGGCGATGAACATAGTGAATCTGGCGAAAAAAAGAAAGTCAAAACGCTACTCTCCTTGTTTATCGGATCAGTATTGCAAATTGGGTTGCTAGATATTATCTTTTCTCTCGATAGTGTCATTACTGCGGTAGGCATGGTTGATCAAATTAGCGTCATGATCGCAGCTGTACTGACCTCTGTAGTGATTATGCTGGTTGCAGCAAAGCCTATAGGGGACTTCGTACATCGCCACCCATCCATAAAGGTTTTAGCTTTATCTTTCCTAACAGTGGTTGGCGTAGTCCTAATCGCAGAAGGCATGGGAGTTCATATTCCCAAAGGATATGTTTATGTTGCTATGGCATTTTCACTATCTGTGGAGCTTTTAAACATTCGCTCACGTGAAAAAAAGAAAAGGTTGAAGTAATTCTCGATTAATTTGCCGCTTATGCCGCTTATGCGGCTTGTGCGCAAGCAAACCCGCTTGCCCAAGCCCATTGGAAGTTATGTCCGCCTAAATGACCGGTGACGTCAACACACTCACCAATAAAGAATAGCCCCGGGTGTTTACGAGACATCATAGTCTGCCCATCCAGCTCTTTAGTATCTACACCACCCAACATTACCTCAGCTTTTTTCCAACCCAAAGTGCCCGCTGGCTTGACTGACCAGTTAGTAATGAATTCTTTTAGAGACTGACGATCTTTTTTAGAAACTTCAGCCCACTTGCGACCCGTTAATCCTTTTTGGTCTGCAAATGCTTTTGCTAGGCGCTGAGGTAAAACAGAAGCTAGTATCGTCTCGGTCAGTTTTAAGCGATTTTCCTCATTATTAAAAAGCTCATCACAATTGAATCCTCCGGGACGCTCAATTGCACCAAGCCAATCGATATGAATGGGCTCACCCTCTTCCCAATAACTGCTTGCCTGAAGAACTGCGGGGCCTGATAAGCCCTTGTGAGTTAGTAGCAAATCTTCATTAAACCGGCAAGCGCCGTAGCGATGACCTTTAGAACCAGAGGCAATTCTGACGGGGACGCTTAGACCAGCCAATTCATTAAGATTCCCAAAGTTATCCGCAGTAAATGAAAGCGGCACTAGAGCGGGTCTTGGGTCAATCACCTTTAATCCAAACTGCTTTGCAATATCTAAAGAATAGGCAGTAGCTCCAATGGCGGGAACAGGCAAACCACCCGTAGCCATTACCACTGACTTTGTCTTTTCAACACCCATATTAGTGCGCACGGTCCACTGATCGCCATCCTGTGCAATAGATTCAACTGTCACAGGATTGCGAATAGTTACTTTGCCCTTGGCACATTCAGCAAACAGCATCTCAATAATTTGCTTGGCAGAGTCATCACAGAACAATTGACCTTGATGCTTCTCGTGAAAACCAATTTTATAAGCAGTAACCAGTTTGATGAATTCTGCCGAAGGATATCTAGCTAGCGCACTTTTTACAAAATGTTGATTGAGAGAAAGAAAATTAGCTGGGTTGCTATGTAAATTAGTGAAGTTGCAACGGCCGCCTCCACTAATACGTATTTTTTCACCCAACACTTCTGCGTGATCTAGCACCAAAACTCTCTTGCCTAACTGACCAGCAACGCCTGCGCAAAATAAGCCCGCAGCACCGCCACCAACAACAATGGTATCCCAGGCTTTACTCATGCCTTACTCAAAACGATCGATGATTTCAGATGAGATCTTCAGTTTTCTCATATGAAGCTTGGTATAGGCTTGACGGAAGTTCTTAGTCATCGAGATCATGACCGATGCAGTCCATGCAAAAGAAAACATGCCAGAAAAAGCGATGATGACTGCCAACATCTTCCAGCCGTCCGGAAGAATATCCTCCATAAACCCCATCGCTGTATAAGTACTACCGCTAAATAAAATACTTTGACCTAATGCTGGGAGCAATTTGAATACATATAACGCAATGCCCCAGATGAGTATTTCAGCAATGTGCGTCAAGAACAAACCAAAGACGCTAATGTAAAAACAGATTGCTACTGCCGAGTATTTCTTTTCGGCTAAATATAGAAAGGTTTTGACTTCATAGCGCTTGGCGATCTGCAATAGCAGAACACCATGAAAAACCATCACCAGCAACAACATAACGCCACCCAACAGGTAGCCTGGCAGATCAAGGGCGGTAGTGAGACTTGCTTGTACTGAATTCATAGTAATGATTTTACAGGCACCCTTTAGCCTAGCTGATACCAGTCCCGAATCACCTGCCAAGCCTCCTCGGCGGTCTCGGAAAAATGGATGCTCTGCATATCCTCTTGATCAATCACACCAAATTCCACCATGCTCTTAAAGTTCAACATCTCATTCCAATAGCTTTTCCCTACCAATATCACCGGTATCGGCACAACCTTTTTGGTCTGTATGAGCGTTAAGACCTCGAATAACTCATCAAACGAACCAAAGCCCCCTGGATAGGCCACGATTGCTCTTGCTCTCAACATAAAGTGCATCTTACGCAGAGCGAAGTAATGAAAACGAAAACTTAATCCTGGACTGATGTATGGATTGGGGTGCTGCTCTCTTGGAAGGCTGATATTAAAGCCAATAGTTTTATCGCCTTTTTCAAACGCACCACGATTGGCGGCCTCCATAATTCCAGGACCACCGCCCGTACAAATATGAAGCTTATTGGAGTCTTTTTTCTGTGTTGAATTATATGAAGCGACTAGAGCGCCAAACAGACGAGCAGACTCATAATATTGACTGTGTAACAAGGCTTTATTGGCAGCAGCTATCTCATCCGGTGTTTTCGCCTTTTCTTTTAGCGCTATTGCAGCAGCTTGGCTAACAAAACGGGTTGATCCAAAAACGGTAATCGTATGCTCAATGCCATGTTCTTTGAGTAGCACTTCGGGCTTGAGTAATTCCAATTCAAAACGAATGCCCATGGTTTCTCTACGAGACAAAAAGGCCTCGTCATCAAAGGCAAACTTATAGGAGTCATCAGAGTCCCCCTCTGAGATTTGACTATGGTGTAGATTTAAAAACTCGGTGATCGTTTGCGAGTTATGAATGGGTAGCTTTGGACTCATATGGCAATCTTTTAGGGTAATTTGGACCATCTTAACTTGCGCCCAAAATAAGTGTTAATACCTAGTTCATCCAAGGATACGGGCCTCTAGGGATTATTCGGATTTACCTAGAGCTCATCCCGAGTTAATATTGATGCAATTTCAATCCAATCGAAGGAAAAGCAATGAGCAACCGTGCAATTATCATTATGGTACTAGTCTTAATTGGTGCCACCGCCTATTTATTAATCAAAGGCGACGGCGACATTGATATGGGCGGCGAAAAGCATGGTGCTGAGGCTGCGCACATGGAAGATGCTAAGAAAGATGCTCCTGCTGCTCCAGCAGCACCAGCAGCACCAGCAGCAGCAGCTCCTGCAGCTGACGCTAAGAAGTAATCACTTCTCCTCTATATAAAACCGCGGTCCGCCGCGGTTTTTTTATCCCCATACCTTAATGAAAACAATATTTTCCTTAGCCATCTCTTGTGTACTTCTATGTGCACCCCAATTTGCTATCGGCCAATCATCTCTGGCCATGAAAAAAATGGATGCCAAAACACTCTCCTCCTTTGCGCCAACTGGCACCCTACGTGTTGGCATTAATTTAGGTAACCCCATTCTTGCTAATGAAGATCAAGCAACTAAACGTTTATCTGGTGTGTCAATTGATATTGCCAATGAGATTGGCAAAAGAATTTCATTACCAGTACAACTTATTCCCTTCAAAACTGCAGGCACAACAGTTGATGCACTAAAGACTGGAAATATTGACTTAATATTTGTAGCGATCGACCCTGTGCGTGGTGCCGATATTAACTACACGCCACCCTATATCCAGATTGAAGGGGCTTATATGGTTAAGGCTCCATCCCCAATTAAGACCAACGAGGAAGTGGATGTTGCTGGCAACGAAATCGTGGTTGGCAAAGGCAGCGCCTATGACCTATATTTGACACGCGAGATTAGGAGTGCCAGCATCCTTCGCGCCGCCAGCTCTCAAGCCGTGATTGATGATTTTATGTCAGGCAAAGGCAATGTGGCCGCAGGCGTAAAACAACAATTAGAAAATGATGCAAAGCGCTACGAAGGATTGCGCATGCTGCCCGGACGCTTTATGGCAATTAATCAAGCGATTGGCATTCCAAAATCTAAGGCTCGCTCTGAAGACATTACCGCTTACCTTAGCGACATCATTGCTGAACTAAAACAGTCTGGGTTTGTGGCTGATGCTTTGAAGCGCCACAATATTCAAGGCGCCAAAGTGGCTGAATAAATCAATTCCGGTTCAGCACTGATACGTATGTAAGCGCTCAGGGATAATGACATTGCTCCAATGCAGCTCATCCCTAATGCATTCAGCTAATACAGAAGAAGATTCTGGTTCGCCATGCACCACAAAGATAGTACTCGGCGCCTTTTTAAATCCTCTGAGCCAGTCTAATAATCCTGCCTGATCGGCATGCGCTGATAAACCACCGATTGTGTGTATAGAAGCTTTGACCGGAACCTCTTCGCCAAATAAGCGCACTTTTTGCACCTTATCTACTAGGCGCCTACCAAGACTGCCGTACGCCTGAAATCCGGTAATCACAATCGCATTTTGCGAGCGTGGCAAATTACTGGCTAAGTGATGAACAATGCGGCCAGCATCACACATACCGCTAGCAGAAATGATGATGGCACCACCCTTCAGCTTATTCAGCGCCTTTGATTCTTCTACATCCGCAATAAAACGAAGATCAACTGCATCTGAGTTATTTTTGTACCACTCAAAAGTTGCTTGTGACTGACCGTCTAGCTGCGAGAAAAAATGCTGGGTAAGATGAGTCGCTGCTGTAGCCATCGGCGAGTCCACCCAGATACTCAAATGAGGCAGGCGCCCCCTTTTCACTAAGTCAATCAACAAAAAGAGTATTTCTTGAGTTCGTCCGACTGCAAAAGCTGGCATCACTACATTACCATGCGCAGTCATCGTGGAAGCAATCACTTCCACCAATTCGTCTTCAGTATCTTGGAGACTGCGATGGAGTCGATCACCATAAGTTGACTCCACCACCACAACATCAGCCTCCCTAATCAAGTCAGGATCGGGCATGAGAACTTTGCCCTTCATGCCAATATCGCCTGAAAACACACAGCGTTTTTTCTTTAGCCCATCTTCGGTGATATCGATGACCGCTATAGCCGAACCCAAAATATGTCCAGCGTTATGAAACTCCAGTTGCACGCCTGGCACCAGCTCTACTGACCGTCCATAATCCAAAGGCTCAAACTGGGTCAGTGTCATCTCAACCTCTTCCCTAGAATAAAGGGCAACTGGTATTTCTCCGTGCCACTTACCTGCCTTTTTCTTTCTCTCTGCCCGTTCTACATCAGCCCGCTGCAAATGAGCACTATCTAGCAATAGAATTTTTAATAACTCAAAGGTAGCGTTGTTGCAATAAATCGGGCCGCTAAAACCTTGTGCACATAAACGAGGTAGTAAACCACTATGGTCAATATGTGCATGTGTGAGCACCACAAAGTCGAGTTCTTTCGGTGCAAATGGCAAAGCTTCGAGGTTCTTATTGGATGCCTCGCGGCCACCCTGGAACATGCCGTAGTCAACCATGAAACGCCTTGGCTTCCCAGAAAGCATCACTTCAACCGAATGGCGCGAGCCTGTTACCTCACCTGCAGCACCAAGAAATTGAATCTTCATATAACCAGCATACTCTTTCCTATAATTAGCTCAAGAGCTTTGTAATCAGAGCGATACTACCCAAATGATCTCCCAACCAGCCACACTCGATACTCTGAAGCTAATCAAACTTCTCAAGCGTGAGCCTGCAGAACATAAAGGTAATGCCGGTAAAGTTGTTTTAATTGGTGGTGCACCGGGCATGGCAGGCGCACTGATTTTGGCAGGTAATGCCTGCTTACATCTAGGTGCCGGCTGGACCATCCTAGAAATACTAGACCCATCGTCAGCACGTGCTGATGCAAATCAACCCGAGCTCATGATTCGTCTTGCTGCACTGGATATTCAAGAGGTGCTTATCGCCACCCAGCCTGATGTGATTGCAATTGGTCCGGGTCTAGGCAATTCTGAGTTGGCATCTTGCTGTTTGCGCTCAGCACTGTCATATCCAAACGTTCGATTGGTAATTGATGCTGATGCACTGAATTTAATTAGCGAGTCTGCTGCGCTACTTGAGCAACTTCAAGCTCGTAATTTACAGTACCCAGGTCTCACCGTTCTCACCCCCCACCCCGGTGAGGCAGCCAAACTTTTAAAGTCCACAACCGATAAAGTGCAGGCTGATCGCATGAATGCCATTCAACAACTTGTTGAATTAACGCATTCGATCGTAGTACTTAAAGGACAAAACACCCTGATTGCATCTCCACAGCACTCTCCGGCGCAATGTCTTGCGGGGAACCCAGGAATGGGAACCGGAGGAATGGGCGATGTTCTAACGGGATGCATTGCTGCCATTGCCAGCCAAGGTGTTCGTCATCAAATTGATTTATGGCAAGCAACTGGTATTGCGGTTGAACTCCATGCCAGCGCAGCAGATAGTCTAGTAAATCAAGGGGTTGGCCCAATTGGCCTCACCCCCTCCGAGACCATTTTAGAAATGCGGACTCTACTCAATAAGCTGTTATAAATCCTTATGCATTCAGTAAGCGCAGCACATCATCACCGACGTTACCTCTACGGCATCTTGATGGCCGGGGTAGGTTCAATGCTTTTCTCCGGAAAAGCGATTTTGGTAAAACTCGCATTCGGTTATGGCGCAAACGCAGAAACGCTTTTAGCTTTACGTATGCTCATGGCCCTCCCCTTGTTTTGGGGAATCTTTTGGTGGGAATCACGTCGCAAAACAATGAGCCCAATCACTTGGCTTGATCGCGGTAAATTATTTTTCTTGGGATTTTTAGGCTACTTCCTATCTAGCTATATTGATTTCTTAGGTCTGCAATACATCTCGGTTGGTTTGGAGCGTATCATCCTTTACCTCACACCCACTGTCGTTCTACTGATCTCTTACTTTGTATTAAAAAAACCAATCACTAAACTGCAGTGGTATTCACTGATCGTTGGCTACATTGGGGTTTTTATTGTGTTCATACAAGATGCCAGCTCTTCAGGACTTAGCGCTTGGCTTGGAATGTTTTTAGTTTTTGGCAGCGCCTGCTCATATGCAGCCTACATGATAGGCGCAGGAGAGATGGTTAAGCGTATTGGAAGCGTTCGCCTGGTTGTCTATGCCAGCTCAGCCTCAGCCATCTTCAGCATATTGCAATCAACCATACATAATCCGACTGCCATATTCGAGCAACTCCCACAAATTTACTGGTACAGCATGCTCAATGCGAGCGTATGCACAGTCATCCCGATGCTACTCATCATGGTCGCCATCAACCGTATCGGCTCACCATTAGTGGCGCAGGCTGGAATTCTCGGTCCGGTATCCACTATCTTTATGGGATATTTAATTCTGGCCGAACCAATCACATGGACACAAATCAGTGGAATGGTTTTAGTGATTGCAGCAATGTGGCTATTAGTACGCAATGATGCATCAGCAAAAAAGTCACCAGATCCAAAAAAATCTGATGACTTAGATAGTACAGAGCCCCTCAATTAGAGGGCATTCATTTACTGAGCTGCTGCGTCGGTAGCTGCTTTAGATTTCTTTTTGGATTTCTTTTTAGACTTTTTATCTGCTTTCTTTTCTTTCTTAACTTTTTTCTTAGCCTTCTTCTCTGTAGATTTCTCGCTCGGGGCAACAGTCGGTGCAGCGGCAGGTGCGGCTGTAGGTGCGGTAGCTGGGGCTGGCGCTGGATCAGCAGCCATTACAGAAGTCGGTGCAATGCTGATAGCAGCGGAAATTAGACTAGCCAGGCTCAAGCGCGCAATATGAGAAATCATGCAATTCTCCGATAAAGTTTGTGGATAATTTAATAATACTCAAAAAATTGAGATTAACGCTTCATTTTTACAGGGTTGGATATGAGCAATTTTCCGAGCGACATCTTTACTGAGCCCCAGGGTTACTCAGTAAACACCCTAGAGCAACTAGGACCCTTGACTGGCATGGCTGGTATCTGGGAGGGTATTCGTGGTTTGGATGTAAAGCCTAAGGCTGAAGGCCCCAAGAAGCAGGCTTATGTAGAGCGGATTGAATTGCAACCTATTGACCCCCAAACCAATGGCCCTCAATTGTTTTATGGCTTGAGATATCACACTCACATTACCAAGCCTGACCAAGTAAAAACCTATCATGATCAGGTGGGGTATTGGCTATGGGAACCTTCGACTGGCAACATCATTCATACCCTCTCGATACCGCGGGGCATGATCACAATGGCAACAGGCAAAGCCGCTTCCGATGCTAAGCAATTCGAGTTGCTAGCCAAAGAAGATGATCGATGCGCAGGCATCTCCTCAAACCCCTTCCTGGATTATGCTTTTAGGACTGTCGAGTTTCGTATTCAGGTTTCGATTCATGATGATGGCACTTGGTCTTATGAGCAAGATACTGTCATGAAAATTAAAGATCAGACAGAGTTATTTCACCATGTAGATAACAATACACTGCACAAAATTGGAGAGGCAACGCCTAATCCTCTAGCCAGATGATTTGGTAGATGAATCTGAATTTGATTTCGGTAGATGTAATAAAGGCCATCGTGTGATGGCCTTTATTTTTATTGCTTAACTACCGAAGTTTTTAAGCAGGCTGCGCTTCAGTCTCGGTAATTTTTTCTAGTGCTGCTTCAAGATGACCGACAGTACGATCAACATGAGCGAGTTTTTCTAAGCCAAACAAGCCGATACGGAAAGTGCGGAAGTCTGGACGCTCATCGCACTGCAAAGGAACGCCTGCTGCAGTCTGTAAGCCAAGCGCAATAAACTTCTTACCAGACTGAATATCTGGGTCCTTGGTATAGCTCACTACTACGCCAGGAGCTTGGAAGCCCTTAGCTGCTACAGAGTCATAACCTTTAGAGACCAACAGGTTGCGCACTTTTGTGCCCAACTCAATCTGCTTGTCCTTCAGCGCCGCAAAGCCGAGTGATTGAGTTTCCTTCATCACATTACGCAAAACTTTTAAAGCGTCTGTAGCCATAGTGGTGTGATAAACATGGCCACCCTTTTCATAGGCCTCCATAATCTGCAACCACTTTTTCAAATCCATCGAAAAGCTGCTGCTTTGTGTAGTCTCAATACGCTCACGTGCACGATCACCTAAGGCGATCAATGCACAACATGGAGAACTACTCCAGCCTTTTTGGGGTGCAGTAATCAGCACATCCACATTACAAGCCTTCATATCAACCCACATTGCACCTGAGGCGATGCAATCCAATACAAACAGACCATTTACTGAGCGAACCGCCTCACCAACTGCTTTGAGGTAATCATCCGGAAGAATGATGCCAGCTGAAGTTTCTACGTGTGGAGCAAATACAACTGCTGGTTTTTCTTTCTTAATAAACGCTACCACTTCCTCAATCGGAGCTGGAGCAAAAACACCTTGCGCGGAATCCTCCAATTGGCGACCTTTAATTACGGTGACATCCTTGGTGATATTTGCCAAATCAAAGATTTGGGTCCAGCGGTAGCTAAACCAACCATTGCGCAAAACTAAGCATTTTTCATTATTAGCAAACTGACGAGCAACCGCTTCCATGCCAAAAGTGCCGCTACCAGGAACGATCACTGCTGAGCTAGCGTTATAAGCATCTTTCAGGACACTTGAAATATCCACCATCACGCGCTTAAATTCTTCAGACATGTGATTTAGAGAGCGGTCGGTGTAAACAACCGAGAACTCCAATAAACCGTCTGGATCAACGTTGGGAAGTAAGCCTGGCATAGTAATTTCCTAGGGGTTTCAGTGATTAGCCCTAAATGATACTGATTTAAGTCTTTTTTGGGCAGATGACACCAAAACCCTCTTTCAAAGGGCATTTTTTGCTGTTTTTGACCGGCTACTTGCCGGTTTTTGAGGAAATTGCGATCCCGGCAACGATTAATGCGAATGCCAGACCATGAAAGAGTTGCGGAGGTTCGCCGATTATGGCGGCCGACAAAAGCGCCGTGAACAAGGGGATGAAATTCGCAAAAAATGCTGCGACCGTAGGTCCAGCACCATTCACACCCAAGCCCCAACAACGATATGCAATGAGTGATGGGCCAATAGCCACAAACAAAATTAAAGATGCGGTCCACCAATTTAGATCGATAAAGGCATGGCCGGCAACTATTTCAAAGCCATCAAAAAAACCTGTCCACAAAAGACCAACGGTCACCTGCGCCATTAAAAACTCGGCCCATGGCCATTGGCGCTCCGAACTCGATCCAGGGCGACTTAGCATCCAGCTATAAAAAGCCCATAAGATAGTGGCCAGCATAATCAAAAGATCGCCGATCACCATTTCCATGGACAACAGCGTCGCTAGATCACCGCGTGTTAATACGATACCAACGCCAAGCAAACTCACAATCGCACCAATCATTTGTAGCACGCTTGGCTTAACTTGATAAAACACCGCACCAATAAATAACATCCAGATCGGCATACTCGCACCAATTAACGTGACATTGATAGCAGTCGAAGTTTGTAGGGCAAGATAGAGAAGTACGTTGTAGCTCCCTACCCCAAATAACCCCAAGAGTAAAAAACGTTTCTTGTTTTGCCATAAAGCACTTCCAGGTATGAAGACGCGCCAACCCAAAGGAAGCAAAAGCAAAGCAGCAAGGCCCCAACGAACTGCGCTTAAAGTAATCGGGGAAATGCTCCCCACCAATACTCGGCCAGCAATCGCATTACCCGCCCATAAAGCGGTGGCTAATAATAAGTAGGTAATTGTTGCGAAATTAAGCTGGGGCATAGGGAGATTTAAGAAGGGGAACGGTTATTTGACGCCCCAAACAAGGGATACCCTAGCATTGTAGAAACAATTCCCTGGGTATTGCTAAGATAGAGCTTAAATTAAGCTTTTGCTCTAAGAAAATAGCATCAAATAGAAGGATTTACTGTGGCAATCATTACCAATATAGAAGACTTGCGGGTCCTCCACCAAAAACGCACCCCCAAGATGTTCTACGATTATGCAGACTCAGGATCATGGACCGAGTCCACATACCGCGCCAATGAATCAGATTTCCAAAAAATTAAATTACGTCAGCGTGTAGCAGTCAATATGACTAATCGCACGACCAAGACAACCATGATTGGTCAAGAAGTTTCGATGCCGGTTGCGCTTGCACCTACCGGCCTCACCGGGATGCAGCATGCCGATGGTGAAATTTTGGCAGCTAAGGCTGCCGAAAAGTTTGGTGTGCCATTTTGCTTATCAACCATGAGTATCTGCTCAATTGAGGATGTCGCTGAGCGCACTACAAAACCATTTTGGTTCCAGCTTTACGTGATGAAGGATCGTGGCTTTATTGAACGCCTCATTGAGCGCGCTAAGGCGGCGAAATGCTCAGCACTTGTCCTCACTCTGGATTTACAAATCTTAGGCCAACGCCATAAAGATTTAAAAAATGGACTCTCAGCCCCACCTAAACTCACCATTGCCAATATGATCAATATGGCGACCAAGCCACGCTGGTGCCTGGGAATGGCAATGACGCCACGTAGAACATTCCGCAACATTGTTGGTCATGCCACTGGTGTTGGCAATATGTCTTCGTTATCTTCTTGGACTGCAGAGCAGTTTGATCCAGGCCTTAACTGGGGTGATGTGGAGTGGATCAAAAAGCTTTGGGGCGGCAAACTAATCATCAAAGGTATTCTGGATGAAGGCGATGCACGCTTAGCGGCAAACTCTGGCGCTGATGCATTAATTGTTTCCAATCATGGTGGTCGCCAACTAGACGGCGCGATCTCTAGTATTCAAGCCCTACCTGGAATTGTGGATGCTGTTGGTAAAGATATTGAAGTATGGATGGATGGCGGCATTCGCTCTGGTCAAGACGTACTGAAAGCCTGGGCATTAGGTGCACGTGGCACGATGATTGGGCGCCCATTCTTGTATGGCTTGGGTGCAATGGGTGAGGCAGGCGTAACCAAGTGTCTCGAACTGATTCACAATGAACTCGACATCACTATGGCATTTACTGGTCATCGTGATATTCAAAATGTAACTAAAGATATTTTGTATCCAGGAACCTTTTAAATTTTTCACCTTCTAAACTACCCCCTTGTAGTCTTTGGCCTATCGTTCGTAGCATTTACTTTCGCCGTATGGTTTGGGCATGCAGTACTGAGTCGCTTTCGCACCAAAGACACTGAGACTTCTGAAGATCTAGGCATCATTCAGACGGCTACATTAACTTTGCTAGCCCTCATTATTGGTTTCACCTTCTCCATGGCAATTGACCGCCATGACCAGCGAGAAATCTTTGAAGAAGGCGAAGCAAATGCCATTGGAACTGAGTTTTTGCGCGCAGATCTCTTATCTCCAAAGCACTCTGCAGTAACTAAAGACCTATTGCTTCAATACGTAGATCAACGCATCCTGTTTTACTCCAAACAAAGCCCAGAGAAAATTCAAGAGATTCGCAGCAAGACCGATCAACTACAAGCCGACTTGTGGAATGAGATTGTTCCTGTTGTTCGAAAACAAGACACCCCCTCCATTGCACTAGTTGCCTCTGGAATGAACGATGTCTTAAATTCGCAAGGCTATGTTCAAGCTGCTTGGTGGAATCGCATTCCTCTTACTGCCTGGGCACTTATGACAGCAATCGCCATTTGTGCCAATCTATTAGTAGGTTTTGGTGCACGCAATTTTGAAAGGAACATGGGGTTATTCATGATCTTTCCTTTCGTTGTGTCGGTATCGTTCTTTTTGATTGCTGACATTGATAGTCCTAGAGGCGGCGTTATTCGAATTGAAGCCAGAAATTTAATCGCCCTCAAAAGCAATCTTATTCAACAGATGGAAAAAGCCAAACCATCTATTGGCAATAAATAAGCCCCACCATAAAGGCAGCCCAGATGAAACGTGTAGTGGATGTTTTTAAAAACCGTGGCCGCGAGCTAGTCTGGACCTATGTTGTTCACCTTCAAAACGATGAAGAATTTCATCCCGGACAACTCGACTTTGAAATAGAGGCACTTAGACTCTCTCAGCTAGACAAACGTGGCGCAGCCAACGAACTAAGCGCCAAAGTACGGCTTAATAACTAATAATTAAGGTGTTTTGGGCCAATTAGCCCTAGTATTGCAAATGTTAATGAGATTGATTATCATTAACATTAGTTCAAATAACACCTTAAATCATGTCAAAACTCAAATATCACCCAGTTTCCATATTCTTCCATTGGTTTGTTTTCATCCTGGTTGTGGCTGCATTTATCGTGATTGAACTCAAGGGGCAATTCCCCAAGGGAAGTGAGCCACGTGAACTATGCAAATCAGTCCACGGCGTTATTGGACAGCTTATTTTCTTAACAATGGCCATTCGACTGATATTTCGTTTCGCATATGGCGTGCCAAAACCCACCAACCCAAAACCTGTTTTTATTTCCTTAGCTAAAGCAATGCATTGGTTGCTGTATGCCCTACTCTTGATATCCCCTATTTTTGGCATCTTGTATTTTCAGTACGGCGGCAAAGAAATCCACTTCTTTGGCTTGGTGTGGCCTCAGCTAGTGACTCCCAATCCTGAGATGAAAAAATTAGTCGAAGGAATTCATGAGTTTTTAGGGAATTCACTCTATTTCTTGATAGCTTTGCATGCCTTGGCTGGCTTATGGCAACATTACATCGTAAAGGACGATACACTTCGTCGTATGTTAAATAAGGCTAGCGCCTAAACAGAAGTTGGAGCGATGATTAAATGAAGCCACTCTCTAAAAAAGCCAAGATGGCTGTCGGCTGGACAATCTTAATGACCGTCGTGGGAACTGCGATGTTGCATCAGTGGCAATTTTTTGCCATGGGATGTGCATCCCTTGCCCTACTTCTCATCGCCAATCACTACGACCTTCTAAAAGATCCTGAAGACAAAAAATAATCCCGCCTGTTATGGCGGGATTATTGTTGTGCGTCCCAGGTTTGAGGTTTGCACTAAAGGGTTGGGTAATCGGTATAGCCAACCTCATTGCCGCCATAAAAAGTTGCACGGTTATAAGGATTTAAAGCGGCGCCTTTCTGGAATCTTTCCGCCAAATCTGGATTTGCGATATACATACGGCCATAAGCCACTGCATCAGCTAAACCATCCTCCAATACCTTCTCTCCCATCGCCTGGTCATAACCACCAGCGGTAATAAATTTTCCTTGATACGCGGCTCGGAATAATTCTGATGTAATAGGCGCCTCTTCATTCACCTGATCACCACCGCCAGCACTAGTCGCACGTGGCTCGATCATATGAACATAAGACAGCTTATATGTATTGAGTTTGGAAATTGCGGCTTTGAATAAGGCCACCGGATCGCTATCACCCATATCATTAAATGTGCCATAAGGTGAAAGGCGTACGCCTACCTTATCGCTTGGGAATGCTTTACTGACTGCCTCTATGACTTGTCCCAATAAGCGTAGGCGATTCTCGATAGAGCCGCCATATTCGTCAGTACGTTGATTGGTTTTATCTTGCAAGAACTGATCTAGCAAGTAGCCATTAGCAGAATGAATTTCAATACCATCAAAGCCTGCAGCTTTTGCATTTTGCGCCGCCACTTCAAACTCTTTTAGCAAGCGAGCGATATCTTCCTGACTCATCGCAGTTGGAGTCTCATAGTTATGCAGCTTCCAGTCGGCACCATAAGTTTGACCGGATGCAGCAATTGCTGAAGGCGCCTCTGGTGCGCCCTGCTCTGGATGCAAAGAAGAATGAGAGATTCGACCCACATGCCATAACTGCGCAACAATAGACCCGCCCTTAGCGTGCACTGCTGTAACGATCTCCTTCCAGGCGGCGGTCTGCTCTGCAGAGTAAATTCCAGGTGTAGCTGGATAGCCTTTGCCTAATGGGGAAATTTGGGTGGCCTCGGTAATAATGAGTCCAGCACTTGCACGCTGTGCGTAGTACGTTTTTGCCAGTGGGTTTGGTACATCACCATCAACTGCACGCATTCTGGTGAGCGGCGCCATAACCAAACGATTCTTTAACTCAATTGAACCGAGAGTAACTGGTGTGAACATGATTTCTTTGCCTGACATTTGCTACCTTTTTTGTAGTAATAAATTAGATGGTGGACTGTAACAAGGTTTAGTAATTTTTGCTGGACAAAGAGATAACCTAATTAGGCGCGTCCAAATTGCTCACGAATGCAACTAGCTAGCGCATTAAATTCCTGGGTATGCGCCGTGGATGAACGCGCAACTAAAGCAATCACCCTCTTAGGCGTAGGTGATGCCAACTCTTTCGCCACTAATTGTGAGTTATTCAATAAACTGCTCTTTACTGCCATGCCAGGAAGCAAGGCAATCCCAAGACCGGACTCGACCATTTGCAGTAAGGTTAGTAAGCTCGTCGCCTCTAATCCTTCGGCCTTGCGGATATCGGTTCGTCTGCAAGCTTGCAAGCTATGCTCTCGTAAGCAATGCCCCTCCTCAAGCAATAAGAGCCTCTCAGCCATTTTGGCTGGTAAGGTCACCTCTTTACCCTTTAATGCTGGATCACCCTCTTTAGCAACCAGCCAAAAGTGATCATCGAATAATTCTTGCACCAGAAGACCACTAACATCATATGGCAGGGCAATCAAAGCAAAATCTAACTTATGTTCAGCCAATCTTGAAAGTAGATTTGCGGTCAGATCTTCTCGAAGAGTAATTTTTAGGTCAGGAAATCGCGTGCGAACTTCTGGCAAAACGGTAGGCAATAAAAATGGTGCAATCGTTGGAATCACCCCCAAGCGAATTGTGGCGGTCATTGGCTTACCAGTTGTACCCGCATATTCAACCAGGTCTTCTGAAGCAGCCAAAATGAGTTTTGCGCGTTCAAGCACCTCTAGTCCAATGGGTGTAATCGAGACATTCTGACGATCGCGCTCCACTAAATGGATGCCTAGCGCATCTTCAAGCTCTTTTAGCCCAGCACTCAGTGTCGACTGCCCAACAAAGCAGGCTTGCGCAGCTCTAGTGAAATTCAGTTCTTTTGCTAATGCAACGAAATACCCTAACTGCCTTAGAGATGGTAGATAAGCCATATATACCCCTGTTATCGATTTATTTGATAAATACTATCATAATGATTTACTGGACTGATAAACAAATAGGGCGCACACTGCATTCATGGTTGAGAAAGTAGCAAATATGGCTCAACAAACTGAATTCAACGAAAAGGAATCAAAATGGCACGTCCAGAAATCAAAACCATCCATAACTTAGAGTCTGCCTTTGCAGGTGAATCTATGGCTCATATCAAATACCGATACTTTGCAAAGTTGGCTCGCGCAGCGGGTGATGAAGAGACCGCTAAGATATTTGAAGCTACTGCCGAGCAAGAGGTAATGCATGCATTTGGTCACCTAGACTTACTCTACCCCGCCAATACAATGACGCCAGCGCGTGCCTTAGAGATTGCAATCGAAGGTGAAACTTATGAATACACTGAAATGTATCCTTCATTTCGAAAAACAGCTGTAGAAGAGGGCAATGCAGCCGTCATTCAAGAAATTGATGAACAAATCGCTGAATCAAAGGAGCACGCAGAGCAATTTCAGGCAACATTAGCTAAAGCAGCAAAACGCTTCGCAGCATTAGCTAATGTAGAAGAGCGCCATGCAAACCATTACAAGCAGGCTTTAGAAAAAGCAAAAGTTTTTGCTGCTCAATAAGAGTGATCCAGAAATAAATAGCAATTAAATTTAAAATGAATGAATTATTTAAGGAACCAGTATGAAAACTTACCAATGTATCGTGTGCGGCTATATTTATGATGAAGCAAAGGGAATTCCTGAAGATGGCATTCCAGCGGGAACACTCTGGGCTGACGTGCCAGCCGACTGGGAGTGCCCTGACTGTGGCGTTGCAAAAGCTGACTTTGAGATGGTTCAGGTAAGCTAACGCCTACAAATCAAACTTAGCCCTGTTTATTATTCGTCATTTTGGAGAGCCCAGCTTTGGATCAAACCACCCCTCAAATCCCATCCGCGATTGTCATCATTGGCAGCGGATTGGCTGGCTATACCGTCGTACGAGAAATTCGCAAACTGAATAAAACAGTGCCGATCACATTAGTGACCCGAGAGCCTGGTTACTTTTATTCAAAGCCGATGCTCTCTACCGCTCTAGCGAGCAATAAAGAGGCTACGCAACTCATCTCCACCTCTGCCGATGGCATGGCAACTCAACAAGAAATGGCCATCATGGGTGAATGTGATGTGATCTCCATTAACCCTAATACGCAAACCATTCAAACTAGTAAAGGCGAAGTGGCCTACGGAAAATTGGTAATGGCATTGGGGGCTGATCAGATTCGTTTACCACTGCAAGGCAATGCTGCAAATGAAGTAATGACAGTCAATGATCTCGAAGACTACGCGCACTTTCGCAAAGCGATTGTCGATAAAAAGAAAGTTGCCATTCTTGGTGCCGGTTTAATTGGCTGTGAATTTGCTAACGATCTTGTGCTGGGTGGCTATGAGGTTGATGTCATTGACTTAGCCCCTCAGGCCCTAGGGCGCCTGCTACCAGAAACAGCGGCGCTTGAGCTGCAGCAAAAATTAAGTGATGCCGGTGTACGTTGGCACTTGTCTACCACTGTTCATGCGATAGACCGCCAGGCAGAATCTCTACAAGTAACACTAGAGAATGGCGAGACAATTACTTGCGATGTATTTTTATCTGCAGTTGGCTTAAAGCCACGCCTAGAGCTGGCGAAAGCAACTGGAATCAATGTCGGGACTGGTATTCAGGTTAATCGCCAACTAGAAACCAATATTCAGAATATTTATGCTATCGGAGATTGTGCAGAGGTAGAGGGTTTAGTCCTGCCTTACGTGATGCCCATCATGCAGTGTGCAAGAGCATTAGCGCCAACCTTGATAGGACAAGCAACCTCACTGACTTATCCTGCAATGCCGGTAATGGTTAAGACGCCTGCCTTGCCTACGATAGTTTCCCCGCCGGCCAAAGGGGCTGAAGGCAAGTGGTCCACGACTCCGGTAGAAGGCGGTTTAGAGGCCCGCTTTGAATCTGCTAATGGTCAGTTGCTGGGCTTTGCATTAATGGGTGCAGCTACAGCGCAGCGTGGCGCCCTCACCAAAGAGTTACCAGCCATACTGGCCTAAGTAAGGCGTATCTAGCAATAAAAAGGCCCGCAGTGCGGGCCTTTTCTTTAAGCGTCTAGCGGTGATTAAGAAACAATCACGAACCAAGTTGTGTTGTGTGATTGAGCAACCATCAAGAACAACATTGGCACAGATAACAATGTATTCAAACGGGATGTCAACATTGCAACACGAGCAGATTTTGCTTTTACATCCGCCTCAACAGCAACGATACCAAGTGCACGCTTTTGATTTGGCCAAATGATGAACCAAACGTTAAAAGCCATTACCAAGGCAATCCACATGCCTAAACCAATTGCACGAAATGGCGCTTGTAATGTGAAAGCTTGGTGCAAGTAACCACTTAACGCAGCAACAATCAAACCAGTCACTACAGTAAACAAGGCTGCATAACGGAACCAAAATAATGCTGCTGGAGCAATTACTTTACCGATCGCTGGTTTTTGTTCATCAGGAATCTTTGGCATAGATGGAATTTGCACGAAGTTGAAATACCATAGCAAACCAATCCACATGACACCAAACATCACGTGCAACCAACGGAAAACAAATGGGAGTTCAGCGGAGCTAAAGTTACCGCCCAATGCAAAAATAATTAAAACGAGAAGAACGAAGCCCGCAAATACGGTGCGTCCCAAAGAGGTCAAGATTGATGCCATTTAAGGATCTCCTATGAGTAATAATGGGTCTAACTATAAACGATTCTGCCAATTTTGTTTGTATGTTTCAAAATCCAGAATTCCTACTTAAAATAAAGACTTAGCCCTAACTAATATACAAAAATGCCGACAATAACTTGCCGGCATTCGATCAAATCAGGCTTGGTAAGACTTATTGAGCAGTCCAGCCGCCATCCATATTCCAAGCCACCCCACGAACCTCAGACGCATCTGGTCCACATAGGAACACAGCCAAGGCAGCCAATTGCTCAGGGCTAACAAACTCGCCAGAAGGTTGTTTTTCAGATACCAAGGCGGTCTTTGCTGCTTCATTAGAAATGCCTTCACGTTCAGCACGGGCATCCACCTGTTTCTGCACGAGTGGAGTTAGTACCCAGCCTGGGCAAATTGCATTACAGGTAATACCGGTACGCGCATTTTCTAGAGCGGTTACTTTAGTCAAGCCAACAATGCCATGCTTGGCAGCAACATAAGCAGCCTTCTGAGTTGAGGCCACTAGACCATGCACAGAAGCGATATTAATAATGCGCCCCCAGTTACGTTTTTTCATACCAGGCAAAGCATGATGTGTCGTATGAAAAGCGGAGCTCAAATTGATGGCGATGATGGCATCCCATTTGTCCGTTGGAAACTCTTCAATATTTGCAGTGTATTGAATGCCAGCGTTGTTAACCAAGATGTCGAGTGATCCAAAACGTTTTTCTGTTTGCTTGATCAGGTCTTCGATTTCAGCTGGCTTGCTCATATCGGCGCCGTGATAATCAACCTCTACTCCACACGCTTTAATTTTGGCAATAGCTTCATCTTTCTCACCGAAACCATTCACCATAATATTGACGCCCTGCTTTGCTAGTGCCAATGCCATGCCTAAGCCAATGCCACTAGTGGAGCCAGTGACTAGAGCAGTTTTACCTTTTAATGTAGACATATATTTACCGTATCAAGTTATCCAGAGGGCTTCAAATTACCCAAAACTTGATGTTACAGGATTCGGGGTTTAGATCAGATGCAGCCAGTGACCCAACTGATGCCAAAAGCTATCGGGGACCAGAGTGAGTAGCCAGGTGAACATAATGAAGCGCATTAGCTTGCCTATGAACATATAAACAAGGCATGGCTGCCAGGGAAGTTTTAACCAGCCTGCCGCTAAACACAAGGGATCACCAAGACCAGGCAGCCAAGAGAGCAATAAAAGCTTTGGACCCCAATTTTCTAGCCAGCGCTTCAAGCGGCTATTGCTGGGTTCATCTATTGATTTAAAACTATTGCGAGCGATAACCCCAAGCCACCAATCTACCATCCCTCCCAATGTATTACCAACTGTGGCAACCAAAATGGCAACCCAAAATAAGTGTGGATTGAGAGTGATGTACCCAAACAAAATGGGTTCAGAGCCAGCCGGAATTAATGTTGCGGAAATAAATGCGCTAATAAATACTGCTGGCAAACCAACGGAGGGCATCCCAAACCAGGCAAAGAAATGTTCAAAGATATGCTCCATTAAGCAACCAACGCCTGCATCAGTTTGCTTGAGCAAAAAGACAGTATTGAACGGTATCCGTCTTTATTTATTTGCATCTTCTCTTTAGGCCTCATTTGGTCTATTTTGCCTTGTTTTGGCCAATATCCAGGAATTTCAAATCTTGCTTAAACTAACACCTTAATTGGCATATAAACCATAAAACTTATAAATTGAGACTTTCATGAATCACCCCATTCCCAAGCCAGACCAATATCAAGAAATGCGTGAAGCATTGCGCGATCTATGCGGCTCTTTTGATTCAGCCTATTGGCAAAAGATCGATCACGAACGCGGCTATCCAGAGGCCTTTGTAGATGCCATGACTAAGGCCGGATGGTTGGCAGCACTTATTCCTGAAGAATACGGTGGATCCGGCTTAGGCCTTGCTGAGGCATCCGTCATCATGGAAGAGATTAATTTTTCCGGCGGCAATTCAGGTTCATGCCATGGACAGATGTACAACATGGGCACCCTGTTGCGCCACGGCTCAGAAGCTCAGAAAAAAATGTACTTGCCCAAAATTGCATCGGGTGAATTGCGACTTCAAAGTATGGCTGTTACTGAACCCACTACTGGTACCGACACCACTAAATTGAAAACTACTGCAGTTAAAAAAGGTGACAAGTATGTAGTGAATGGCCAGAAGGTTTGGATTTCTCGTATTCAACACTCTGATCTCATGATCTTGCTTGCACGCACTACACCGATCAGCGAAGTGCAACGTAAATCTGAAGGCATGTCGATCTTTATCGTGAATCTTGCTGATGCTATCGGCAAAGGTATGGAGGTTCGACCAATTGCCAATATGGTCAATCATGAAACGAATGAAGTTTTTTTTGACAATTTAGAAATTCCAGCAGAAAACTTAATTGGTACAGAAGGTCAGGGTTTTAAATACATCCTTGATGGCCTCAATGCAGAACGCGTCTTAATTGCCGCTGAATGCATTGGAGATGCTTACTGGTTTATTGATCGGTCACGTCGCTACGCTAATGACCGAGTTGTATTTGATCGACCTATAGGCAAAAACCAGGGGATTCAATTTCCAATTGCTGATAGCTATATTGAAACTGAAGCGGCTAATCTGATGCGCTTTAAAGCCTGTGAATTATTTGATAATCACCAACCTTGCGGACCAGAAGCCAATATGGCCAAATACCTTGCTGCTAAAGCATCCTGGGAAGCTGCCAACGTCTGTCTGCAAACTCATGGTGGTTTTGGTTTTGCCAATGAATATGACGTTGAACGTAAGTTTAGAGAAACTCGCCTCTATCAAGTGGCGCCAATTTCAACTAATTTGATTTATTCGTATATTGCTGAACATGTTCTTGGTCTACCAAGATCTTTCTAAAAAGTGACTGTATGAACGTTCGTCCATTAGATGGTATTACGGTTGTTGCGCTAGAACATGTTATTGCAGCGCCATTTTGCACCCGGCAATTAGCTGATTTAGGTGCGCGCATTATTAAAATCGAACGTCCTGGCGGCGGAGATTTTGCGAGAGGCTATGACACTCAGGTGGAGGGCCTCTCCTCTCACTTTGTTTGGGTCAATCGATCTAAGGAGAGTTTGACGCTTGATCTCAAGCAAGAGCCTGCAATGGCAATATTAAAAAGCTTATTGAAAACTGCAGATGTCTTTATCCAAAATCTCGCACCTGGTGCAGCCTCTCGCATGGGTCTGAGCCCAGAGGTTCTTCAGAAAGACAATCCCGGATTGATTACGTGCGCTATCTCAGGATACGGTAACGATGGACCCTATCGCGATAAAAAGGCTTATGACCTCCTTATCCAAAGTGAGGCAGGATTTCTTTCAATTACCGGAACACCAGAGACGCCCAGCAAAGCTGGCAACTCGATTGCCGACATTGCAGCAGGAATGTACGCCTATACGAATATCTTGGCAGCATTACTACAGAGAGGAAAAACTGGAAAAGGCTCCGTTATTGATATCTCCATGCTTGAAGCATTAAGTGAGTGGATGAGTTTCCCGATGTATTACGCCTATAAAGGTGCTGAGCCTCCGCCAAGAAACGGTGCATCACACGCAACGATTTATCCATACGGCCCCTTTAAAGCGGGCGATGGTAAGACGGTGATGCTAGGCCTACAAAATGAGCGTGAATGGGTACAGTTTTGCGAAACTGTATTAGAGAACCCAGCGCTTGCATTGGATGAGCGATTTGATCGCAACTTTAAACGCAATGAAAAACGCACTGAGCTCTTGGCGATTATTGACGCTTGTTTTAGTCAGATAACTTCAGAACAGCTGATTGCCAGATTAGAAAAGGCTCAAATTGCAAATGCTCATCTCAATGATATGGCGGGCCTATGGAAGCATCAGCAACTCAAAGCGCGCAACCGCTGGACTAAGGTTGATACCCCAAATGGAACGATTGCTGCACTGCTACCACCCGGACTTAATGACAGCTATGACTACCGCATGGATCCCATCCCTGCGGTTGGAGAGCACACTAACTCCATCCTCAAAGAACTCGGAATTTCAGAGCCCGAAATAGCCTCTATGCGCGCTAGCGGAGCGATTTAAAGCAGCGGTGAAGTCAGGTGTGCGGCATTCTCAAGATATCGACGCCAAGCCGGTCTTTTTGCCCACACCTTTGGATCAACGTAATCTGATTCTGCCAAATAAGACTCAATTAACTTTTCTAGTTTGGCGCAGAACTCGTTGTTATAGACAATCAAGCTGATCTCAAAATTTAGTCTTAGACTGCGTTGATCAAAATTAACCGAGCCAAAGATAGCAATCCGTTTATCAATCAACAAACTCTTGGTATGCAAAAGGCCGCCATGGAATTCAGCAATCGTTACTCCAGAATTCATTAAATCTTCGTAGAAACTCTTGCTACTCCAAGCCACCAGCCTGGAATCATTGAGCTTAGGAACGATCAGGGTTACTTTGACGCCTCTGGCTGCCGCAGCCATTAGTGCCTGGATTAAACCATCATCCGGACCAAAATAAGGTGTAGTGATGACCAACTCTTCACGAGCATCCATGATGGCCGATAGCAAGACCTGATAAAGAATATCGTCACGATAGACTGGGCCAGAAGAAAACTCTTGAGCTATAGCGCCTCCAGCATGGGGCGAGGCAGGCGGCTCTCGATCTCTAAAGTTGGTGATATTCGGGTTATCAACGCTCCAATCAAATGCAAAGGTCAACTCAAACTGAGCAGCCACCGGTCCTTCTATGCGAACCATGGCATCTACCCACTCGCCCACGCCTGAATCCTGCTTAAATGTGCGTGGATCAACCAAATTCATACTGCCTGTCCACACTGCAGAGCCATCTATAACGAATATCTTGCGATGCAAGCGCAAATCGGCACGACGGAATTGGAAGCGGCCAATCTGAATCGGCAACGCCTCCGTTACCTCAATCCCTGCCTTACGAAAACGTGCTGGCCATTGAGACTTAAACCAATCCTTACTACCCAGAGAATCCAGCAATACACGACAGGCTACACCTCGTTGAGATGCTGCAATCAAAGCCTCACAAACTCTATCGGCATCACCACCCAAAGCCCAAATATAAAACTCTAGGTGTAAGCTTTTTTTTGCATTATTAATCTCATCAATAAAATTTTGCAATATCTTGAGTGAGTTGGTATGCAATTCTATTTTGTTGCCAGCTACTACTGGTGAGCCATTTTTGGATTCAGCCAAAAGACTGAGAGCCCTTCCCTCGGCAGGTAATTTCTGCCTATCAACTGCAAACTCTTGGCGCATTGTCTCTGTAATTTTTTCATACTCGCGATTCATACGAATAATCTTGCGTGTAAGCTTCCGACCAACAGGCCTCTCGCCGATCAAAACATACAATGAAATTCCTAATATAGGAATCAGTATGACGATCAGAAACCATGCAAATGCTACGCCCACTGGTCTTCTAGCAGAGATCAAGTGAATGCCGAATAAAAGTACGATAACGGCATGTGTAATCGGAACCCATATTAGAGAGAATCCAAAAACGGATCCAAAAATAAAAGTCATAATATTCATAGAAGTTCCAATTCAGCAGTAATGCCTAGATGATCTGATAGCTTGAGCCATTCATGCAAAATTTGTGCAGAATGAATTTTAAGTCCGCGCACATAAATCCTATCCATAGGAAGTAGCGGCTTCATGCTTGGAAAAGTTTTCGCCGGTGAACCGGTGAGAGTTTCAAATACCTCGTCGAAACCAGCGGCTTTCATGGGGGCACTTACACGATTACGCCAATCATTAAAGTCTCCTGCAACTATCGTGGGTCCATCTTGCGTCAAGTCTTGAATATGTCGAATAATAGTCTCCAGCTGCCGCTCCCTACCGCGCTCGAAGAGCGCCAGATGCACGCAAAAGCAATGAATAGGCTTATCTATACCTTCTAACCTAGTAATGCTGTGCAGCAATCCACGACCCTCAAAGCGGTATGCTGAGATATCGTAGTTATTGCCTTTTTGTTGCGGATGCCTAGAAAGAATCGCATTGCCATGATGCCCATCGCGATACTCAACATTCTTTCCATAATGCCAGTGCTGCCAAAAATCCTCAGATAGAAAATGAGTTAACTCTGTCAGCGGCCACTGTCCAAAGCGTCTTACTCTTCCTCGATGCTCTTGTTGTAACTCTTGCAAAAAAAGTAAGTCCGGATAATGACTCCGCATTTTTTGACGCAACTGATAAATCGTGGCATGCCGATGCAAGGGCGATAAACCCTTATGAACATTCATGCTTAAGACTGTAAAACGGGAGGAGTTAACTGGGCTCATTAAAACTGCCCTGCTGCGCGCTGACGCCGAACGCGCGCTAAATAGATTTCGCCTTCGACTAAATCCTGGCACTGCATGCATTTATTGCAAATGGATGCTTGCTCACGCAACTCATCGATAGAGTCAATCGGGTGAGCATCTAAATACTCACGCAAATCCACGTCGAGGACCTCGTTGCAGAGGCAAATCACTTCAGCCATTAATCAAAAATAGGGAAATCAGTCTCATTACAGCCATTTTGCCACCGCCTTGATAGAATCAAGCGCATGTTGAAAGCTTTTCAAGACGCACTTACTTTACTTGCCCACCTAGATGGCGCAGTTTTGGGTATCGTCCTAGTCTCCCTGCAGGTCAGCCTGAGCGCTCTCTTGATTGGCACGCTTTTAGGCCTTCCTATTGGCGCCCTTCTGGCGACCGAGCAATTTACTGGCAAAAAGACGATTATTGTGGCCCTCAATACCCTGATGGGGGTGCCCACTGTAATTGTTGGCGTCCTGGTATATCTCATGCTGTCTCGCACAGGCCCTCTGGGGGCTTGGGGTTGGTTATTTACGATCAAGGGTATGGTTGTTGCTCAGACCCTGCTCACAACCCCTTTAATTGCGGCTCTAAGCCGACAAATCCTTGAGGATTCTTGGAGGGTTCATAGAGATTCTTTTCTAAGCCTAAAACTACCCCCGCTCTCACGTTTTAAGTGGCTTTTATGGGATTGCCGCTTTTCCCTGACGATTGCCGTTCTTGCTGGTCTAGCCAGGGCAATCTCTGAGGTTGGGGCCGTCATGATTGTGGGCGGCAATATTGATCGCTCAACCAGAACCATGACTACGGCTATTGCACTAGAGACGAGCAAAGGGGATCTGCCTTTAGCTCTTGCCCTTGGAATAGTCCTGCTGATGATTGTCCTGCTAGCTAATTTATTTACGTTTGCAGTACGCCAAATCGCGGAGCACCGCTATGGTTAATTCTGTTGAACATTTTGAGAAATTCATTGAACTCAAAGACATCATCGTCAAGAGTAATGGCAGAACGATTCTCAACATTCCACATGCCATCATTCCTGCAGACAGAATTACCGCCTGTATTGGACCGAATGGTGCTGGAAAGACTACTTTTCTAAAGGTGCTGGATGGCCTTATCAAGCCGGATAGCGGCACTGTCACCTACTCATTCAAAACTAAGACTTCATTAGTTCTGCATCACACCCCGATGATTAAAGCTTCTGCAGCCGCTAACATTGGGATTGTTCAAGATGTCGATTCAAGCATCACTAAATTAGATGTGCAAAAGGTTATGGATGAAGTTGGTCTTAGCAACTTAGCTAATAGTCCAGCACATAAATTATCTGCTGGCGAAAGACAAAAACTATGTCTTGCAAGAGCCATTCTTCTGAAGCCAAATTTAGTTTTATTGGATGAGCCTACCGCAAATCTTGATCCAAACACCACCGAGCAGGTTGAAGACCTCATTCGGAAATTTGATCAGCATGGTGCGGATGTAATTTTTTCATCTCACCAACTTGCTCAAGTACAAAGACTAGCAAAGCATGTGATTTTTATTGATCAAGGCGAAATAAAAGAAAAGGGACCCGTAGGCCCCTTCTTTGATAATCCTCAAACAACGGCAGCTAAACGCTACTTACATCAAGAGTTGCTCTCCGATTAATTACTTAGCAGCAGGTGCCGCAGGAGCGGCTGGTGCAGCCGCAGCTACCGGTGGAGCAAATGGTGGAGGCGCTACGCAAGCTGCAGGAGCCGCAGTTCCAGGAACCCTAAAGCGATCAGCAACACGATTCTGAGCTTGGCATAGTTGATAAGCGCCAACTCTATCACCGTAAGCAGCCTTAGCCTTAGTCAAAGCTGCTGCCTCTGCCTGCTCAGGTGTCAATGGAGGTAATGCAGCAAAAGCTGCTGTTCCAGCAAAAGCACAGAATGTGAAAGCAATGATTTTTTTCATGGCTTATCCCTTTTTATTGAGTTCGTCATACCAGAGCTCATGATGCTCTTTAGCCCAAGTAGCATCAACATAGCCAGTCTTCATGCCATCAATTGAACCTTGCATGCCGATGGTGCCGATATAGATGTGCCCCATCGCCATCGCAGACATCAAGATCGCAGCACTACTATGAATAATGTTAGCAATCTGCATCGTGCCACGAGTGTACTCAATGGTCATAAATGGCACGATCATATCGAGTACAAATCCGGATGCTGAAATTACCAGACCCAAGAAAGTCATACCAAACCAGAACCAGATCTTTTCACCACCGTTGAAGAAACCAGCTGGCACATGCTTGCCGCTGAAAATTCCACCAAAGGTTAAATACCACTGCAAATCACCTTTGCCTGGTAAATTCTTATGCGCAAAAAGCAAGAAGAAGATCACGATGCAAATAGTGAACAAAGGGCCTGTGAAGTTATGAATGTTCTTGCAAACATTCAAGAAGGATCCGTAGGCAACCCCACCCATTAATGGCATTGCAAAATACTTGCCGTAAAGAATTAATAAGCCAGTAAATGCCAAGGCTAAAAAGCTAAATGCCATCAACCAGTGGACCAAGCGATCAAATGCGCTAAAGCGCTTAATTTTGACGCCGGACATTGGCTCATGCAACTTGATTGAGCCCTTGATTGTGTACATCGCAATGATGCCGAAGAAGGCGATGGCCAGCAACCAGCCGCCATAAACAGTAATCACACCATTACGAATCACGCGCCACTCTTGACCGGAACGCTGAATCAATACACTAGCCTCTTTGTCAGGAATACTGACATAGTTGTATGGATCGCTGTTGGCAGTAGTAAAAATTGATGGGTTTGCTGGCTGAGACTGAGCCTGCGTTCCATTGGCTAAAGCATTTGGATTAGCCGGCACAGACAATGGCGGAATATCTACTCCGCTAGCAGATGGCAGCGGCGCCATCGGTGCACGCTCAGCGAAACTGATCCCGCTTGCCAAAGTTAGCGACAAACCTGCGGTCACCACTAAAGCGCGTAGAACTTTTGAAAATGATCGTTTCATACACATGTCCTTAAACGTTTTCGTTTTATTTATTGTTATTTAGTTGATCACTTAACGCGACTGTATTCGTTCTGACCTTGAGTGCGCTTATCAACAGACTCAGTCCAACTAGCCTGATTACCTGGCGTCCAATTCTTAGTCATAAAGCCGTTGTTCGCACCCATGTAAGGAGCAACGTCCGGACGCTTGGCGGCCTTAGCGGCAATTTCTGGAGGCTCAGAGCAGGCAGCCAACAGCGTTGCTGCTGCAAAACACAAACCGAGAGTTTTGAAATTAACTTTCATTATTTGGCTCCTGGAATTTTTGCAGCAGGCGTTGGTGTTGGCGCTGGTGTATCTGGACCGCCATAGGCAGTCGTCCAACCAAACGCTTTGGATCCTGGGTACTTACCGTTCTTCTCACGCATTGCCACACGATTATTGAAGATGCCAGAAATGATGTCGCTGTCGCCACCAATCAATGCCTTGGTTGAACACATCTCAGCGCAAAGTGGCAACTTACCTTCTGCCAAGCGATTGCGTCCATACTTCTCGAATTCGGCAACGCTGCCGTTTTCTTCTGGACCGCCGCTACAGAATGTGCACTTATCCATCTTGCTACGAGTGCCGAAGGCACCCTTGCTCAAGAATTGTGGTGCGCCAAATGGGCAAGCAAAAGAGCAGTAGCCGCAACCGATACAGATATCTTTATCGTGCAACACAACGCCCTCATCGGTGCGGTAGAAGCAATCTACTGGGCATACCGCCATGCAAGGAGCATCGCTACAGTGCATACATGCAACTGATACTGATTTTTCTTGACCAATGATGCCGTCATTCACCGTTACAACGCGGCGACGATTAACACCCCAAGGCACTTCGTTATCGTTTTTACAGGCTGTGACACAACCGTTGCATTCAATGCATCGCTCTGTGTCGCAAATAAATTTCATTCTTGCCATTGTGTTCTCCTGACTTTATTTTTTGACTTAGGCAAATTTTTCGATTTGGCACATAGTGGTTTTGGTCTCTTGCATCATCGTCACCTGGTCGTAACCATAGGTTGTTGCAGTATTGACCGCCTCACCAAGAACCACTGGAGCCGCGCCTTCTGGGTAGTACTTACGCAAGTCATTACCCTGCCACCAACCAGCAAAGTGGAATGGCACCCAAGCTGTTCCTTGATCAACACGCTCGGTAACCAATGCACGAACTTTGATTCTTGCGCCCGTAGGTGATTTCACCCAAACATAATCCCAGTTCTTAATGCCGCGATCTGCTGCAGCCTTAGGATTAATCTCAACAAAGTTTTCTTGTTGAAGTTCAGCCAACCATGGATTTGAACGAGTCTCATCGCCACCACCCTCGTACTCAACCAAACGACCGGAGGTCAGAATGATTGGGAACTTCTCATATAACTTCTGATTCAAGTTTTGATCTTGAACAGTCTTATAGAGAGTTGGCAAGCGCCAGAAATTCTTCTTATCTGCAGAAGTTGGATACTTGCGCATCATCTTCTCGTTAGTACTGTAGAGCGCTTCACGGTGAATTGGAACTGCATCCGGGAAGTTCCAAACCACTGCGCGTGCTTTTGCGTTACCAAATGGATGGCAACCGTTTTTCATCACAACGCGCTGGATGCCGCCAGACAAGTCAGTCTTCCAGTTCTTGCCTTCAGCAAGCTTCTTCTCATCTTCAGTTAACTGATCCCACCAACCAAGCTTCTTCACCAATACGTGATCGAACTCTGGGTAACCAGTCGTAATTGCAGAACCCTTAGAGCAGGAACCATCACCAGCCAACAAGCTCACACCCTCGCGCTCAACACCAAAGTTTGCGCGGAAGTTACCGCCACCTTCCATGACGCTCTTACTGGTGTCATAGAGATTTGGTGAACCTGGGTGTTTGATTGCGGCAGTGCCGTAGCAAGGCCAAGGCAAACCGTAGTAATCGCCCGTTGTATCGTATCCAGTAACTGGATCTACCCCTCCACGAGACTTGAGTGTCTTCGGATCAAATACCCCAACCATTCTCATGTGCGCTTTGAGACGCTCAGGAGTTTGACCTGTGTAACCAATAGTCCAAACGGAGCGATTGATTTCACGCAAGATGTCTTCAATTTGCGGCTCTTTCCATTGCTTACCAGCAAATTTAGAGTTCAACATCTTGTAGTTCTTGGACAACTCTTCACCGAAGCCAAGGCGGTCAGCAAAGGCTTGCATGATCACATGGTCAGGTACAGATTCAAACAATGGGTCGATCACTTTCTCGCGCCACTGTAAAGAACGATTAGATGCTGTCGCACTTCCGCATGTTTCAAACTGGGTTGCTGCTGGCAATAAGTAAACATTGCGGTTCTTGTTTACTACATCACCCTCTGCCGCAGGCATTGCTGCCATCGCTGCAGTAGCACTTGGGTATGGATCAACCACCACCAAGAGATCCAACTTATTCATCGCACGCTTCATATCTAAGCCGCGAGTTTGTGAGTTAGGAGCATGGCCCCAGAAGAACAAGCCTTTTACGTTTGTCTGTTGATCGATCATGTCGTTCTTTTCAAGAACGGCATCCACCCAACGAGAAACAGTAGTTCCAGACTTCTCCATCATGTCCGGCGCGTAGCGACCTTTAATCCACTCGTAGTCAACACCCCAAACAGTTGCGTAGTGTTTCCATGAACCAGCAGCCAAGCCATAGTAGCCAGGCAATGAGTCTGGGTTAGGACCTACGTCAGTTGCACCTTGGACGTTATCGTGACCGCGGAAAATATTTGTACCGCCACCAGATTTACCAACGTTACCTAATGCCAACTGCAAGATGCAAGATGCGCGCACCATGGAGTTACCAATGGTGTGCTGTGTTTGACCCATACACCAAACAACCGTACTTGGACGATTCTTAGCCATGGTTTCAGCAGCTTTATACATTTGCGCCTCAGGAACGCCGCACGCTTCTTCTACAGCAGCAGGAGTCCACTTCTCCATGACCTCTTTACGAATCTCTTCCATTCCGTAAACGCGGTCATTGATGTACTTTTTGTCTTCCCAACCGTTTTTGAAGATGTGATACAGAAGGCCGAACAAGAAAGGAATGTCTGTACCGGAACGAATGCGGATGTATTGATCAGACTTCGCTGCTGTACGTGTGTAACGTGGATCAACCACAATTACTTTGCAGCCATTTTCTTTAGCGTGCAACAAACTCAACATAGAAACTGGGTGAGCTTCAGCAGCATTTGAACCAATGTACAAAGCTGCCTTAGAGTTCATCATGTCGTTGTAGCTATTCGTCATCGCACCATAGCCCCAGGTGTTTGCAACACCGGCAACTGTTGTGGAGTGACAAATACGAGCTTGATGGTCTGTATTGTTTGTGCCAAAGAAAGAGACCCACTTACGGAGTAAGTAGGCCTGTTCGTTGTTGTGCTTTGATGAACCGATAAAGAACATTGCATCTGGTGAATATTTCTCACGAATGCTCTTCATCTGCGCAGTAATTTCTGTAAGCGCTTGATCCCAAGAGATACGCTGATACTTTCCATCAACTAATTTCATTGGGTAACGCAAACGATAGTCACCATGACCGTGCTCACGCAATGCTGCGCCTTTTGCGCAATGAGCCCCTAAGTTAATAGGTGAATCGAACACGGCGTCTTGACGTACCCAAACACCATTCTCAACAGTCGCATCAACCGCGCAACCTACTGAGCAGTGGGTACAGATGGAGCGTTTAACCTCAATCTTGCCCTTACCGTCGAGCATTGCTTTGCTTTGCTCTGCAGATGCTTTTTGCACAAAGCTCAACTGGCTAGCGGCGATACCAGCACCAACACCTACGCCAGAGCGTTTAAGGAAAGTGCGGCGATCCATCGTTGGCACTGCGGCTTTTAAACCTCGTGACAGACTGCCAATCAGGCGTGATGTTGAACGACTGCTTTGTGGGGTATTGGATTTACGAGTCAGACTCATATTGTGTCCCTGAGAAAGTTTTTGTATTTATTAATTAACTGTTAAAGCAATAACTGATGAAACTAATTAAATCAAAGTGGTTTCGTAGTACTTACGCATGTGAGCAGTCATTGTTTGACCTGCATCTTTCACTGTTTTGGTGCTACTAATTTCTTGGATAACTGCTTTACCAACTGGAGTTTGGCTAGCTACTGCAACAGCACCCACTGCAGCGCCTGCACCAATAAAGAAATTACGGCGCGATGGCTTCGCTTGGTCACTTAAAGCAACTTTGGATTTAGTGCTCATGGCTTGCTCCTATCTAGTTATTCTTGATTTCGATCAAGTGTAATTGGTAATTGCATTTTTCGCATATCGTCATATCAAAATGCATCTAAGGCTTACCCTCTATTGCGCTGCAACATTAAATCATGTCAAAGCCTTGTCCCTCGATAGCCAGGAATTCTCTAGTGAGAGCGGCAACTGGGTGATACAAATGCATCTCTGGAATACCTTCTATTGCATCGCACAATTCGTCATACCAGGGTCTAATGTGTTGGTTAAAAAATACCCTTTGATTTGTAAGGTTTGATATTTCAACATCATCCCCAGCAATCAGATATCGCATGACCTCGCAAAGCGCCGAAATATGGTCTTCTGTTTCGGTAACTTCTTCCGCAGCTTCAAGCCCAAATCCCTCTAGAGCTTTGCGAATATTGACTAAAGGCTTCTCATTGAGATGGCCTGCCATATAAAAAGAGCCATTCAGAACAACGTTAGGCTTACCAACGCTAATGAAATTCAAATCAAACTCATCATGCCAAGCCTTGGCAGGGTTATTTTTGGCAACCTCAACAACATCCATCCACACTTTGGCTAATGGCGCCTCGTTAGCAGCATCTTGCTGATCTGCTGTAGCAGCAATTTGATCTAATAATTCTTGATCTGGCGGCATCTGAAAAAAGCGGGCAATCAAGCCATATAAATCTGCCCTTGCTAAGTCCTCTGGTAAGCCAACATCCCCAACTTCGGTAGATGCATTCTCTTTCATTGCGTCTTTTGCTATTTCGCTCATGTTTCTTTTTTCACCATATCTACTACGCGACAATCACTGCACATCTTCAATCGATCCATTGCTGCTCCAGCAAACGCACCGTGAGCACCCAACTTAGTGAGCATCAAGTCAACCATCTTCAATGTCCCAAAAGGCTTGCCGCAGCTAATGCAATGGAAAGCCTGGGTTTCATTTAAGGCTACTTTTTTCTTACGCTGCTCCACTGTCTGCAAGCGAGGTGCAAGAGTTAAAGCCTTTTCTGGGCAGGTTTGAACACAGAGGCCACATTGAACACACTGCTTTTCAATAAAGGAAAGTATGGGTTCATCCGGGTTATCCAAAAGCGCGCCTTCCGGGCAACTGCTCACACAAGACATGCATAAGGTACAGGCATCTTTGTTAATCGTCAGGCCGCCTAACAATGAAGATGATGGCAGTGCTACACCAGCTTCAGGCAAAGGTGTTTTAGCTTGCTTTTGTAGGTGCTCTAAAACAGCCTCTAATGTTTCACGCTTTTGATTGGATAAACCAATACTTGCTGGAGTGCAAATTGAATTTAAGGAGCCACGCTGACGTAGTACACCCATTGCCTTCGATACTATTGATAAATCATCAACGGAGTTAGTCAATATCAAATGAATGCGCTCGTCAAATCCATATGCCTTCAAAATGTTATTCGCTAAATCTGCCTGCTCTTCTAGAGCAGCGCGGTATGCAGGATCCTCATCCCCACTTAGCAACAAGATAACTTCAGCAAATCCATAGGACAACGCGCCGAGCCATAAGTCCAAGCCAGTTGAGGCAATATGCTCAATGCCATAAGGAATAACAAATGCAGGCAAGCCCTCAAACTGCTTTGGCATGATGTGCGAGGATCTGCCCAAGCTGTCAATCATATGCGTACCAGCTTTTAAGGTCTGCAACAGCAAACTAGGAGCCATTGCTTGGTTGATCTTTTGAGCTTCAGCTGTAAAGACATTCGCTATTGTTTTTAACTCCTTACCTTGATGGGCAACACTAGGGTAGTTGTAACTCATTGCACCTGATGGACAGGACGTGGCACAGGCACCACAGCCCATACATAGATTTGGGTTCACCTCTACAGAGCCTTGGCCATTTTTAAAGATGGAACCAATCGCACCAGTTGAGCAAACATCAATACAAGCACTACAACCTACTTTGCCATTACGGCCATGAGCACAAATCTTTTCGTTATAAGTAAAGTATTTAGGCTTCTCAAACTCGCCGACCATCTCAGTTAGCTGATTAACTGCCAACGCTTGATCGAGAGGATCACTTCCGGGAGAAAAGTAACCCTGCGGTGTTTGACTCATGCGCATTTTGGGATCGGCACGTAAATCCAAAATAAGATCAAACTCGGAGTTACGCTTTTTCTCTTTACGATCAAAAGAAATTGCACCAATACTTGCGCAGGCAGTAACACAAGCGCGATGAGACTTACATTTATTCAAATCAATCTGGAAGGAGAGATCAATAGCGCCTTCAGGACAAACCTCAACACAGGCGCCACAGCGAGTACACATCTCTGGGTCAATCGGATTTTGCAAATCCCAATCCACTGAAAAGTTGCCGAGATATCCGTCTAGCTTGGTAACCATTCCTGTGTAGATTGGATAACTTCTATTGAGGGGCAAATCGCCAGGCTCAGTACATAAAACAGAGACATCCAAGGAAGTGCTTAATTTTTCAGCCCATGGAATAGCTTGGGACCCCGCACCAACAATCAACAACCTGCCCTGGCTTTCATAGCTCACCACCGGGACAGGATCGGCTTCTGGCATATCAGCTAAAGCAAGCAGCGCAGCAATCTTAGGCCCAGATGTTTTCGCCTCTTGCGTCCAGCCTGCAACTTCACGGATATTTACAAAACGAAGCGGGGCAACCAAAGGCTTCTCAGCCTGATCTGCTAACTCGCTAAAAAGTGCACCCTCTTGAGTGCATGCAACCACTACAGAATCTGAGCCATCCAAGGCTTTCAAAAAAGAGCCAACCTCTTGTCTACACAATGAAGTGTGCATAGGCACACCAAGTGCTTTTGCATCCAAGGGCATGGTGCCATTACAGTTGCAGACTAATTTTTGACTCATGCGCTATCTTCTTAAGTTTTTTTCTGTTCAGGCTCAGTCGACACATCTTTAGGGACTTCATCCAACTGGGCGGAGATTTTTGGTTGTGTGGATGTTAAATCAGTTTGCTGCTGCACATCCAAAGCATTTGCCTCCAACTCTGGATTAGGGGCTTGAATTTCAGTTTGCTGGGAGACAGGGGACACCTCTTTAGAAGACTCTTCGACAGACTTACTAAAGAGCTTCAACATATCGCTCTGCACCATTCTTTCTAGCATTCCTGGCGGCAGAGGATCTGGTTTACTGTAATCGTCAATATAGATATCCAACCCATCCATGATGTTGAAATGAGGGTCAGTAAACATTTTCTTTAAAGCAGCCTGCTGAACAGTGGGGTCAACATCTGGCTTCATAAAGGCAGAAAAATCGGGATCAAACCGATCAATCTTCGCAACATCTTCTAAGGTGGGTAGCGGAGGAGCATCTTCAGCAGTATTTTCAACAGAAGGTACTGGAGGGGGCTCTTTAGGAGTCTCCACTTTTTTCTCTAGAGCTTCAGCCTCTAAACCTGCCTTGCGCTTAGACCAGCGTCCGAGAAACCCGTCAGCCATTATTCCTCCGTGGTGCGTTGGGCACCCTTGAATGATGCTGGCTTATGGCGTTTTTTAGGTTCGGGACGATATTTGTCATTGACATACTCTTGTAGCCAAGAGGTATGTTGTTCACTCATGGGAACTGTGTCGACTGATTCGCCGCCATCAAGCAAGCGAGCCGCTTCGTTGTAACTAACGCAAATACGATGTGGTACTGCGAACGTTGATTCTACTTTCGCCAAAGCAAGAGATTGCTCGTCAACATATCGATTAACATCTTCCTCAAGGCGCCACATCACAAACCAACTTGGGGTTGTGGCGGAAACATTGAGATAGTATCCCTCAGCCTCATCAGGAAAAAGATCAAGTTCATAGCCAGTAAATAGCCAAGACTCTCCATCGGCATCGCGCCCAAGAAACTGACCTGAAATAGCATTGTTTTGATTGCTATTAAATTGCCCCAAATCTGGCACCACCTCATGAGGCACCCAACGATAAGAAACCCATGGGTTATCAATATTTTGTTTACGCATCAATACAGCAAAGCGCATAAATGTTCAGAGCCTCAAGTGTTTTGAACAACAATGTTCGGAAATTTACTGCTCATATCTTTGGATAGAGTAGCGACACGAATAGCAACCTGTCTAGCAATGCCTTTGTATATTGCGCTAATTGCGCCGTCAGGATCCGCAACCACTGTAGGGCGGCCAGCATCAGCCTGCTCACGAATGGAAAGGTTAAGCGGCAATTCACCTAAGAAATCCACTCCATACTCTTTGCACATCTTTTGGCCACCGCCAGTACCGAATACATGCTCTTCGTGTCCGCATTTTGTACAAACATAGGTGCTCATATTTTCAATGATGCCAATGATGGGAACGCCTACCTTTTCAAACATCTTCAGACCTTTGCGAGCATCTAACAACGCAATATCTTGGGGTGTAGTAACAATCACTGATCCAGTAACGGGAACTTTTTGCGCCAGAGTCAATTGAATATCACCAGTACCTGGTGGCATATCCACAATTAAATAGTCCAAATCACGCCAACGGGTTTGACGAAGCAACTGCTCTAGAGCAGAAGTCACCATTGGACCACGCCAGACCATTGGAGCATCATCATCAATCAAGAAGCCAATTGAACTTGCCTGCAAGCCGAAAGCCTCCATAGGCTCAATCGTGTTCTCTTCAAGAGAGTCAGGTCTACCAGTGATACCCAACATCATTGGCTGACTCGGACCGTAAATGTCTGCATCCAAAATACCAACCTGTGCACCCTCAGCAGCGAGCGCTAAAGCCAAGTTCACTGCTGTTGTAGATTTACCTACACCACCCTTGCCACTAGCGACTGCAATAATATTTTTTACACCGGGTAATAACTTCACGCCACGCTGAACTGCATGCGCAACTATTTGGCTAGAAACATTGACGCTGACATTTTTAACGCCAGGCAGTTCACGCAAAGCATTAATAACTAATTTGCGAATTGAATCAAACTGACTTTTTGCTGGATAACCTAATACGATATCCAAAGAAATGTCGCCATTTTCTACGCGGAGATTCTTAACGTTTTTTGCAGCAACGAAGTCAATTTTAGTATTAGGATCAACTAAGCCTTTGAGCGCTGCCTGGACCAACTCTGGTGTAACCGACACAACCTTCTCCCGATATGAATAAACCTAGAAGGAGATTCTAGGTTTTGGTATTTTTCTTAATTAGCGCTAGCTTACTCGTAGCCGCAATTATTTGCTGAAAGATTCCCCAGCCACCTGCAATAAAGCGCTTTAGAAAATAAGCAGACTTAAATAATAGACCGCCATAGACATGAGCGCAGTCGCTGGAATGGTGAAGATCCACGCCCAGACGATGTTTCCTGCAACCCCCCAGCGAACCGCACTAGCCCTTTGAGTTGAGCCAACACCCACAATAGCCCCAGTAATGGTATGGGTAGTGGAAACGGGAATACCGATTGCCGTTGCCGCAAATAAAGTTATGGCGCCACCAGTTTCAGCACAGAAACCACCCACTGGCTTCAGTTTGGTGAGCTTCTGACCCATGGTTTTTACAATTCGCCAGCCCCCAAACATTGTTCCCGCAGCAATCGCGATATAACAAGAAATAATTGTCCAAGTAGGCGGCATCTTTGCGCTAGCTTCAGCGTAACCGGTAATGATCAGTAAAAGCCAAATAATACCGATCGTCTTTTGAGCATCATTACCACCGTGACCTAAGCTGTAGGCACTTGCAGAAACCAATTGCAAACGACGGAACCAGCGATCAGTTTTGGCTAAATTTGCATTTCGGCATACCCAAGCAACTATCAACATCATTAAAGAGCCAAGCAAGAAGCCAACAAACGGTGAGATAAAGATGAAGGAAACTGTTTTAATGATTCCTGACCAAACCAAACCATCTGTACCCGCTTTTGGCAACGCAGCACCAACTAAGCCGCCAATTAATGCATGGGAAGAGCTTGATGGAATACCGTAATACCAAGTAATCACATTCCACACAATTGCACCTACCAAGGCGCCAAAGATAACGTGCAAGTCAACTGCTGAGGGATGGACAATGCCTTTGCCCACTGTGGCTGCAACACTTAAATGGAAAATGAAAATCGCCAGAAAATTAAAGAAGGCTGCAAATACTACCGCCTGCTGCGGCTTCAAAACTCCGGTGGAAACTACGGTTGCAATAGAGTTAGCAGCATCATGAAAACCATTCATGAAATCGAATGCAAGCGCTAACGCTACTAAAAGCGCTACAACCCAAAAAGCTACTTCTATCGCTGGCAACTTAATTCGCCTTAAGAGTTTTCAAGAACGATGCCTTCAACCAAATTGGCAACGTCTTCACATTTGTCGGTAACTTCCTCAAGCAACTCATAAATGCGCTGGCACTTAATGAGTTCGCGCACTTCGATATCCTCGCGGAATAAGCGGGTAATCGCAGTAGATAAAAGGCGATCAGCCCCTGACTCTAAATGATCTATCTCGTCACAAGTCTTCAAAGCGGCTTTGGCAACCTCTGGATCAGATATATCTTTTAACGTAGCAACTGCGTTCTTCATACTGATGCAGCACTGATTACAAAGCTCTGCCATTTGCACCATTTCTGGGGTCATTTGCTTTACATCATATAAATGCATCGCCTCAGTACCGTTTTGCAATAAATCGGCTACGTCATCCATCGTATTGATGAGTGAGAAAATTTGATCACGGTCGATCGGGGTGATAAACGTTTTGTGCAAACGACGATGCACTTCTTTTACTACGTCGTCGCAAGCATGCTCTGCTTTATCAACATCTTGCGTGTATTTGGCGCGCAAGGCTTCATCGTTGTAATGCTCGACGAACTTTAAGAAAGATTCGGAGGCGGAAACGATATTGCTAGCGTGCTCGTTAAAAAGCTCGAAGAAATTACCATCGTGAGGCATTAACTTGCTGAAGAACATAAATCACGATCCTTTAGGAACAAAAACTACGGGTTTTGTTAGGTTTAATGACATTCTAAACAATTGCTATTTAGCAACTGGAAAGCCAGCGTCTGTTATGAGTTGACTGGCCTGCGTTTCAGATAATGTCGTTTCTAGATTGACAGTCTGGCTCGCCAAGTCGGCCTGAACTTTGGCTTGAGGGTCCTGGGCCTGGATTGCTCTTGTGACCGCATTAATACAGCCTCCACAAGTCATCCCAGATACTTTTAAAGTCAACATATAGGCCTTTTTGATGTAAATACGGCTTGCATGCAGTAGATTATCTTCTATATGAACCCCCAAATAGACACTAAATCAGAGCTATTTACTCTGGATATCGACGGGATGACCTGCGCCTCTTGTGTAGGCAGGGTTGAAAAGGCTTTGGACAAAATGCCCGGCGTAGAGGCTGCCAGCGTGAATTTAGCAACGGAACAGGCCAAAGTACGCTTAAAAGCAGATTCTGGGCTCAATGCGAATGACCTTATCACCACAGTCCAAAAAACAGGCTATGAAGCAAAAATCAGTAGCCCTCATCAAATTTCAGTAACAGCACCCTCTAAGCTGTTTTGGGGGGCGGATGGTTTGGGGCGTGTATTACTGGGGTTCGCACTCTCTGCCCCACTTTTTCTCCCGATGATCCTCATGCCTTTTGGCATACATTGGGCGCCTTCGCCAAAGTGGCAACTTCTGCTTGCCACTCCAGTGCAATTCTTTTTGGGATGGCGTTTTTATAAAGCAGGCTTCAAATCTCTCATGTCGGGTGTTGGCAATATGGATTTGTTAGTGGCGCTTGGCACAAGCGCAGCATATGGTCTAAGTCTTTATCAAATGATTGCATCACCTCATGCAAATCATGAGCTGTACTTTGAAGGATCTGCAGTCATTATTTGTATGGTCTTACTAGGTAAGTGGTTGGAGGCTAGAGCTAAGCAACAAACCAGTGAAGCGATTCGCGCATTACAAAAGCTATGGCCAGAGCATGCCAAAGTCATTGAACGAGATATTGTCATCACCGAGAACTCTGCCTTAGATCAATTTCGTGATCTACCTTTAGATCAGGTATTTCCGAAAGACCGTGTCTTGGTTCTGCCCGGCGAGCGCATCCCAGTGGACGGCATCATCCTACTTGGCAATAGCCACATTGATGAATCATTACTCACTGGAGAAAGTGATTCAGTCAAAAAACATATCGGAGAAAAAGTCATCGGCGGCTCACTCAATGGCGAAGGTGTCTTGGTCATTGAGGCTCAAGCGGTGGGCGTTGAGAGCGTACTTTCTAAAATCATCTTCCTGGTTGAAGATGCGCAAACCCAAAAGGCACCAATACAAAAGTTGGTTGATCAGGTGAGCGCTATTTTTGTACCAAGCGTGCTCGTGATTGCAATCATGACAGGATTGGCAAACTGGTTGTATTTGGACTCGACATCTATTGCCATATTGAGAGCAGTATCAGTACTTGTGATTGCCTGCCCATGTGCACTAGGACTCGCAACGCCAGCAGCCATCATGGCAGGAACCGGGGTGGCGGCGCGTTTTGGAATTTTAATTAAGGACCCCCAAGTTTTAGAGTTGGCACATCGCTTGAATATTGTCGCGTTTGACAAAACGGGAACACTCACTGCTGGGAAGCCAAGGCTACTCAATGTAATTTCTTTTAGCAGCGCCATTTCTGAGAATGAGATTCTGGCAACAGCTGCAGGCCTTCAACTTGGTAGTGAGCATCCTCTCGCAAAAGCACTTCTGGATGCTGCTAAACATCGTGGTTTGAATCCGATCACGCCGACCGATAGCAGAGCATTGCCGGGCATTGGCATTAGCGGCAAACCTAGCGCTGGCGCTCTTGCTGGGCAGAGCCTTACCCTACAAAGCATTGCATCCCTAGAGAGCAATCACCATCATGCCGAAATTCTAGGGAAGGCTCAGGCTTGTTTTGAGGCCGGTCAGACTGTTTCAATCTTGATGAGCAATGAAGCGCCCACCTCGCCAATTGCCATATTCTCATTTGGGGATGAGCTGAAAGAGAATGCTCAAGAGGCAATTACCTCATTACGCCACCTCAATATTCGCGCTGTAATGCTTTCTGGTGACAACATCGCTGCAGCGAATCGCGTTGCAGGAAAAATTAGTATTGAGGAAGTATTTGCGCAAATTATGCCAAGCGATAAAGCAGAGATTATTCGCAATCTTCAATCTAAAGATGGGCATCGCCAATTTGTTGCAATGGTAGGTGATGGTGTCAACGATGCGCCCGCCTTAGCTACTGCAGATGTTGGTATGGCCATGTCTACCGGTACTGATGTTGCAATGCAGGCTGCTGGCATCACCTTAATGCGAGGCGATCCCACATTGGTTGCAAATGCGATTGATATTTCCAAGCGCACTTGGACAAAAATTCAGCAAAATTTATTCTGGGCTTTTATCTTTAATGCCACCGGGATTCCTTTGGCCGCGCTTGGTTATCTCTCACCAATGCTGGCAGGAAGTGCCATGGCGCTATCTAGCTTTTGCGTTTTGAGCAATGCACTTTTACTCAAGCGCTGGCGCCCTACAAACTACTAAAAATATCTTTTTAATACGTTTTACTTATTTTGTATTCTTGCGAATCAATTCAATATCGCCATAAAACGCGCGCGTCTCTGACTTAGTGTTATCGGTGTCTGTCAATAAGGCGATGCCAATAACTTCACCAGGTGCTTCGCCATACGCACGTTTATAGTCAGCAGCCAAATCGCGCTGGTGTTTATGCCACTGCCCTAAATTATCCCAACCAGAATCGACCACAATCATTTTGATACGAGAAGTATGTGCATTTGTAATGATAGTTTCGATAGGTGATTTTCCAGACCAGATATACATCAGCGTGGCATAAGGCATCTCTTGACCACTAATGAGATTGGCCATCTCAAAAGTCATTTTCTCTTTTAAGGGTAGCTTGGACTTATTGCCATCAAATGCAACCAAAATACGCAGAGGTGCATCGTCAGTATAGCCATCAGCGTTGTCAGCATTGATGATTGGGTTTAATGCTTTCCATTCCCATTGCAGAAGCAAATTTGAGGCCTGACGCGGACGTAGCTTCACTGCCAACCCAGAGGCAGAAGTTTTTGAATTCGCACTCAGTACTGTTTTTCCTTGATAGTTCTCAAGGCGATACACCGTATTCTTTTTAAAGGGTGCTATGCGATAAAAGTTCCAACCGTTTGGCATGCCGTTACGGGCTGTCTCAGCAGAGAACTTTGGCAACTCCTCCTGAGCCGGCAGGAGGTCTGGATTAAACGGTTGACCGGCCTCGTTTTGCACTGAATCACTACTAAAGCCAGCACAGCCGACCAAAATAAGGATCGTGCTGAGAATTAAAAATAAAGGGGCTCGCTTCCACATGCCTTAATTGTCCCAAAGATTGCTCAATGTGAGTCTAAAATCATCTCATGCGCCATCAATCACCCTCAAGCTGGGCCGCAATCTGCGTCTTTATTGCCGCAGCGGTGCATTTAGCCCTAGGTTTTTCAATTGAGTTCTCAGTGGATGAGGCTCACTATGCTTTATATGCTCAACATTTGGCTTGGAGCTATTTCGATCACCCACCTTTAGTAGGCTGGATTCAGTGGCCCTTGGTTGCCCTGACCTCTTTAGAAGGTGTTATTCGTTTTATCCCTGAATTATTGTGGATTATTTCTTGTTATTTGGTTTATCAAGTCACGATTGAGTTGCATCGTCTGATTCAAGGTCGTAATGCTGGCTACCTCACCAGCGCACTTCCATCGGCAAATTTATGCGGACTGTTGGCAGTTTTAATTATCACTGCCGCACCCATGTTACATGTCCTGGCAATTGGCCTATTGCCCGATACCCTGCTAGCGCCGTTAAGTCTTGGCCTGATGCTAATGGCACTTCGTTGGCTAAGGAAAGATCAATTCAGCATTGGTGATTGGGTTATTACTGGTATCTTACTGGGTCTCGCAGGCTTAAGTAAATATACTGCCGCCTTTACTGCGTTTGCATTGTTATTTGTATTCCTTAGTTCTCCGAGCAAATCCTGGCTCACCAAATTGGGCTTCTGGCTAGCAGTGTTGACAGCCTTATTACTCATCTCACCTGTGCTTTATTGGAATTGGGTGAATGACTGGATTTCTTTTAAATACCAACTTGCTCATGGCGGCGGCGGTGAATGGCTTTGGCGTCGATTAGCTGCATACATTGGCATTCAAATTTTCGTCTATGGCCCACTCTTCATCTTGGGCTGCGTAATCTTTATAAAAGACTGCATGCATGGGGCGAGACTTTCTCTAGTTGCACTTTTAGGATTCTTTTTTATTCCTTTTGTAATTTTTACTAGCTTAGCGGGTGGAGGCGGCCTTCCTCACTGGACCTCACCTGCATGGTTCTGTCTCGCTCCTTTTGCCGGAATTGGTTTAGCAAAAGCATGGGCAATGCAACATCGTCATTGGATTCGCATTTTGTTTTTCATCCAAATTGCAATGTGTTGCATCGGCTTTGCTTATGTCTTGTCTGGAGGCATCAATACAGCCTCGATTAAATCCAACCCAATTGCCGATTTATATGGATGGAAAGTTGCCGGCCAGAAAGCAGTAGAGCTTGCTAAAGCCACCAAAGCAAGTGGCATCTCTGTTCAAAACTGGACCTTAGGTAGTCGCGCTGCCTGGTATGCATCACCTAACCCGGTATTTGTCTTAGATCAGAGGCAAGATCAATTCGACCTCTGGTTTGGCGAGATTCCGATTGGGGCAAATATCCTTCTTGTTAGTTGGTCTGGTATGCCTTATTCGCTACCGGTAGGCAATAAATCCTCTTTTGAGGCATGTCAGCCCTTAGAGACCCTTGAAATTGAGCGATTTGGTCGAGTTTTGTCTAAATTCGACTTTAGCCTTTGTACTAATTGGCAGGGCCAAGGCTCTTTGAAGTAATTCCCCCTAAATTCAAGACCATAGGCGCCCAAGGCATTATCCTTACGCTTATGAATTTAAAAGTTCCGCCCACTACAAAAAGCCCATCGCGAGTGAAAGCCATTCTCAAGCGAGCATGGCCCACCATTCGCGTTTTGCTATCCATTGCCTTGCTTTGGAAGGCGACCAGCGGAATTGATTGGCACACGCTCTTTGACACCCATATTCAAATGCAGCCCCTGTGGTTTCTGGCGGCGCTTGTTAGCTTGATGGGGGCCTTTATTTGTGGCGGCTATCGCTGGGCCTTGTTAATGAAAGCGGTGGGATTTCCTCCTCGCATAGGCGCTTATATTGGCCTCTACTTTGCTGGCGGCCTAGTCAATCAAGGTCTTCCAAGCACCTTGGGTGGTGATAGCTATAGAGCCATCACAGCAACTCACTTAACCAACACTGGCAACCTCTCTGAAACTAAAGAGTTAGATGAAGAGCTTCATCATTCAGTAGACCTTGAACACGCCACCCCGAAATTACGCTTAAGTTTTGCAATGGTTTTAGTTGATCGCCTTTTGGGTTTAGCGGGCAATAACTTACTCGGTGCCATTGGCTTGATATTAGGTGGCGCTACTCTTGCAGCATGGGGACAGGACCTAGGCTACGCAGTCATGGCGGTAATGCTGTTAGCTGGCGTAGCTATTGCGCTTATCTTGGCTTGGGAGCCAAGCAAACAGCTTTTACAAAAATTTCTGGATCGCTTCAACATGAATCATGCAATGCCTGGAATTGAGTTAGCTTTTTCATGGCCCAAAAATATTGCCCAAGCAGGCTTAGCTATTGGCATCCACTTCCTCACTATTTTGGCTCTACTTTTTTGCCTTAAGGCTTACGGCGTAAATGCCCCTATTGAAGGCCTCATGATTGGCTTACCAGCGCTTAGCTTATTGCTCATGCTACCCATTAGCATCTCTGGATGGGGATTGCGCGAAGCCACCCTTTCATCAGTCTTGGCCCTATGGGGTGTGAACCCATCATTAACTGTGCTGGCCTCCATCAGCTATGGAGCAATTGGTGTTTTAGCAACCTTGCCAGGCGCCTATTTCTTATTAAAACGAAAATAATTCTGTAGATTGAAGCCATGACTATAAGTGTCAACACTATGCGCGCTATTGACCACTGGGTTGGAGTGCCGCTTTGCGCAGTAGTTAGTCCATTCGTCGCCTTGATTGATGGCATCAAAAATATCTTTAGTCGTGCAACAGGGGCTCCTAAAAAAATACTTTTTATTGAGCTCTCTGAAATGGGTAGCGCGATTTTGGTAGACCCGGCCATGAGAAATGCGCAAGCGCGTGGGGCGGAGATTTTTTTTCTAATCTTTAAAAGCAATCGTGCCAGCCTTACTTTACTCAACACCGTAAAGCCAGAAAATATCTTTACCATCGATTCATCCAGTTTAGGTAGTCTAATAAAAGACACGCTGCTCTTTCTTTTACTAGCTCGCAAAAATCGTATTGATACCGTTATTGATTTAGAGTTATTTTCCCGCTTTACGGCTTTATTAACCGGCATGTGTGGTGCACGACGTCGCGTTGGCTACCACATTTTTCATGGTGAAGGGTTGTGGCGCGGCTTCATGCTGACCCGCAAGGTTCATTACAACCCACACATTCACATTACTAAGAACTTTATTTCACTAATTCATGCGGCCTTTGCACAGGAGATTGAAGTTCCTTTTAGCAAGATTGAAATTCCAGATTCAGAAGTTCGCTTAGAGCAAGCCATTATCAATCCAAGCGCTTTAGAAAAAGTTCGCGCACGAATTGAGAAGCTAGCCAAAGAAGCCAAAATCCATTACGAGCCTAGCAAAAATCGTCTTATTCTGATTAACCCAAATGCAAGCGATCTACTGCCGCAACGCCGTTGGGCACAACAGCGTTTTTCCGAATTGATTCAAGCTATTCATCAAAAATATCCAGATGACCTTATTCTCATCACGGGGTCTCCTGCTGAGTTTGTATATGTAGAAAAAGTTCGTGCGGTAGCTAATGTTAAAAATGCCCTGAACTTTGCTGGACAGGTCAGTTTTGCGGAACTGCCACCCCTTTACACCTTATCTGATGTGATGGTGACCAATGACTCTGGCCCAGGCCATTTTTCAGCGGTAACCCCATTAAGAACTGTTGTTCTCTTTGGTCCTGAAACTCCAGCCCTCTATGGCTCAGTTGGTAACTCTATTGCAATCACCGCAAACTTAGCATGCTCTCCCTGTGTGAGCGCTGCGAATCACCGTAAAACACCTTGCCGTGACAACGTATGCATGCAAGCCATCACTGTCCCGCAAGTACTCGATAAAGTGATTAAGCAACTACATGACGCTGATCTGGCAAAGGCTCGTTAAGCCGGATGAGCAAAAAGGTAATACCTGGATTTGCTTGGTTTATCCCACTAGCTCCGCTCGCACTTGCAGCGATCATCTACTTTGGCGATCTTCAGAGTAGTAGCTTTCTATTCATCAATCAACTTACTCAGCGGCTACCAGACACACTGTGGGCGTGGCTTACTTTTTTAGGTAATGGTTGGGGCGTTTTTGCATTGGCTTTCCCGCTTTTATTGTTAGCGCCAAGAATCTTAATGGCGGGTATATTTGCTGGCGCGATAGCAGCTGTAGCAAGCTCGGCATTGAAAGGTATATTTAATTTACCAAGACCTGCAGGAATTCTGACTGAAGGAAGCTTTTATCGCATCGGTGAAGCACTACTTCACAGGGCCTTTCCTTCCGGTCACACCCTTACAGCATTTGCCATTGCCAGCGCTTTCTATTTTTCAGCGCCCAGAGATAAAAGAGCGCCAGTTCTGCTTTTATTTGTCATTGCTGCGTTAGTTGGGCTTTCGCGTAATGCTGTTGGTGCGCATTGGCTCACCGATGTTTTAGGGGGAGCAGGGCTTGGCATATGGTGCGGCATGATTGGGGCCTTATTAGCCAATCACTTCCCAGAGTCTCAACTGGGCCCCAAAAAAATATGGGCCCATCTCATTGCACTTGGTGGTGTTGTGGCGACCTACTCTCACCTCACCCAACAAATGGATCTTGATTTAAATCAACCGCTGCAATACGGATCCATAGCTATCATCGTGATTACGCTTGCACTCTATGGCAAGGCGCAATTTACTCAAACGCGCCCAAAATGAGCTCGTCCTAATATGTTTAGTTACAGACATGCGTTTCATGCTGGCAGTCATGCAGACATCCTAAAGCATCTCACCCTCATTCATTTAGTTGAGTATCTGCAAGAAAAGCCTGGAGCTCTCACCATGGTGGACACCCATGCTGGTGCAGGTATTTATAGCCTGCAAGACGGCTTCTCGACCGTAAGTAAAGAAGCGGATGGCGGAATTTTTCGCCTCTCGCAATATGTAGAGACCTGCTTACATTCGAATACACCAATTCCAGAAAGTATCTTGGAGTACTTGAAATTCATTAATACAGAGAATGTTGATGAGCAACTAAGCACCTATCCAGGCTCCCCTTTTATTCTGGCTCGCCTATTGCGCCCGCAAGATCGCCTTAAATTATTTGAACTGCATCCGAAGGAGATTGATATTCTTCGCCACAATATTGGTGAGCTCAAGCAATCTAAACAGATTGATATCTATTCTGAGGATAGCTTTGCCAGACTGAAGGGCTTGCTGCCACCCCCAAGTAGACGAGGCCTGGTATTGATTGACCCCTCCTACGAGGACAAACAAGACTATCGCTATCTTGAGGTTGCCCTTGAGGAGGCGTTGCAGCGCTTTGCCACAGGCTGCTATGCAATCTGGTATCCCGTTATTTCCAGAAGAGAATCCATCGCCTTACCTGATCGCTTGAAAAAAATTTCCGCAAACCATAAACGCTCTTGGCTTCATACGGAATTACGAGTTGAAAACGCGCCAGGTGAACGTCGCCTTCAGTCCAGCGGTATGTTTACCATTAATCCCCCCTGGACACTAGAAAAACATTTGACTCAAGCCTTACCTACCCTCACGAAAGCTTTAGGCATTAATGGTGGTGGTCAGTTTTTATTGAAAAGCTTTGAGGCAAAGAACTAGTCACGTAGATTGATCATAATCTCGTTGCGGCGCATGAACGGCAAAGTCCAGGGCGGGTTGTAACGCGCAAAATTCGGTGTTCCGGAACCCTGCAGACCTCTAGACCTCATCCACTGCTCGAGCTCTAGAGTCTTTTCAGACACTTTTTGGTCGTTATAAAAACCACTAAAGCTAATAACAGCCTTTTTCACTGCCGGAATTTGACGTAATTGCACCTGAGAATTAATCGGTTTAGGAATCGTTTCCAAGGTGTACTCAGCGGGCATCACAAATGACACAACCCATTTACCGGCATTTGACTCAATCCCTACAGGAGCAGTCATAGCAATCTTTGCGCTCTTTATTGTTTGATCCACCACCGTCACCGGTGCAGTCATTGCTATTTTTTCACTCACCTGGTTCTGGCCGAAAATATAGGCAGCAATTAGACGAAAGCCCTGGCTAGATGCCCCATCCAAATCGCCGTCAACCTGGACCTCAGCCACAATTATTGGCCCATAAGCTCGGATTTCAAATGGGGATTCTTTTTCAAGAACAGTGTATTTTGGCTCTTCAGTTGCCATAACTGCTCCTGTAAATGTAAATGCAATGAGAACGAGAGTACCTTTTAAAAAAAGGTGACTCAGAAGATTTCTAATAACTACCACTGGGCCTTGAGCTCAAATCCATTTGGGTTGAAGCCCAAATTCGCTGAAGCACCAACAGGCAAAGTTAATTTATTTGCCTGATGTCCAAATGGAAGACCTGTCAAGATCGGCATCTCTTCTGGCAAACGCTTACGAATAGCCTCTATAGCCCGCTCGAGCGAATAACCTTTATCGTTATCATACAAACGGTAAGCGGAGAATCCGCCCAGCAGAATGGCACCCTGATTTGCAAGTATTCCCGCATCCAGAAGCTGCATCATCATTCTCTCAATCCGATAGGGATGTTCATTGACATCCTCAAGGAATAAGATGCCGCCTTGCGTTTGCTTATTGCTGGGAAGGTAAGGCGTACCAACTAATCCCGCTACAACAGTTAAGTTTCCACCCCATAACAGGCCTGTGATGGGGCTAGTCTTGGCTTTACCCAAGAAAGCTTGCGGGGCTGATACTGCACATTCCAACTTGCGGCCTTCAGTAGCATTTTGAAAATGCTGCCACATGAAGGCATCCGGCACCACTGGAGAGCCGTCATCCCCAAGCCGTCCAAAGTCATAATTAAGCATTGGTCCAGCCAATGTCATTGCACCCGTTCTTGCTAATAAACCCAACTGAAATACTGTGAAGTCACTATGACCACATACTTGCAAACCATTTTGAATTGCTTTTGCTATCGCATTCCACTCAATACCCGGGAGTAAGCGATGAAGGCCATAACCGCCTCGCATTGCCATCACCAAGGAATGCGCATCCAAATTGGATAAGTGATTGAGCTCCGCAAGACGTGTGTCATCACTACCTGCAAACCGCTCGTAAACTCGATTCACACAATCTGTATTTTCTACAGCAATACCTTGACCCTCTAACCAGCTGATGCCAGCTAAAGGACTTTTGCTATCTAAGCTTGCTCCAGATGGAGCAATCAGGTGAATGGATTTCAACGTCGTCCCTTAAAAAAATCGCGCAACAACTGACCGCACTCTTCACTCATGATGCCACCTTCTACGCTAGTCTGATGGTTAATTTGCTTGGAGGCAAAGATATCTAAAACACTGCCCGCAGCGCCCGTCTTGGGATCAGGGGCCCCATAGACCACACGACCTATCCTAGCATGGAGCATAGCTCCAGAACACATTGCGCATGGCTCTAGAGTGACATATAAAGTGCTATCTGGAATTCGGTAATTTTCTTGAGCCAGTGCAGCCTCTCTTAGCGCGAGCATTTCAGCGTGCGCGCTAGGATCATGATTTGCAATTGGCTTATTAAAAGCTTTAGAAATAACTTGGCCATCTTTGACTAATATGGCGCCTACAGGAACTTCACCTGATTGCGCCGCCAACTGAGCTTGCTCAATTGCCATACGCATATATTGCTGGTCAAGCTCAGCTTGTGTCATTTAGGTAGAGTGAATATCAGCCCAACAATTGGGCGTCTCATAAAGGCGAATGGCTGAAAGCTCTAAGCGCCCACCAAAAGCCTTACTAAACACAGGTTGCAGAATAGCAAACGCTGCATTCGCGAGGTTTTCTACAGTAGGCACATGCTCCATGATGACGGTCTTATGGTTAGGTAATGTTGCCAAGAAAGCAACCAACCCTTCATCCTCTTTTGCCACCAAAAATGCATGGTCCCACAATTCAACAACGTGTTGATTGGTTAAACGTTTAATATCGCCAAAATCTAAAACCATCCCATCATCCGCTTTACCGGGATGATCTGCCACTTGACCAGTCAATGTCACCTCTATGGCATAGCGATGACCATGAAGATGGCGGCATTGCCCATCATGATTCGGGATACGGTGCCCAGAGTCGAACTCGAGGCGGCGTGTAATGGAGATGGGAGGTTGTTTAGTTGTCATGAAGTACTCAATTAATATGTTTTGGCTTAGCCAGCTTACCGAATCCCAATCAGTTTATGAGACTGCAGACTCAATCTCCATAAAGGACGTTTTTGACAAAGGCCTACGGCTAATTCTGTATTGCTTTTCAGGTTAGGTCCATCCATGGGCTGCAAGAAACGATTGCGATAGTCCATCTTCTCAAAACGAGCCATGATCTTTTCCAAGTCGGAATGACCTTGTTGTGGAATCACCAGCTTTAGCTCATCCGCTTGTAGAACAATCAAATCAGAACCGGCCTTAGGACTTACGCAAACCCAATCAATTCCTTTAGGAACTTTAAGAGTGCCATTGGTTTCTATGGCTATTGCAAAACCTTTTTGGTGAAGCGCTGAGATTAATTCCCCATCCAACTGAAGAAGAGGCTCGCCACCAGTAAAAACGACATAACGTTGCTGAGGTCCTGCGGAAGTACTCCGCCATGAAGTCTCGATTGCATCTGCAAGTGAAATTGCTGTATCGAACTTACCACCACCAAAACCATCACTGCCGACAAAATCGGTATCGCAGAATTGGCAAATAGCAGTAGCGCGATCCTCCTCGCGCCCACTCCAAAGATTGCACCCAGCAAAGCGACAAAATACTGCCGCCCTACCAGCATGTGCACCCTCGCCTTGGAGGGTGGGGAATAGTTCTTTTACGGTATACATAGCAATGCACTTATTTTAAGCGCTTTGCCTATTTCCAGGAGATTAACTCCCACTCCAGGTAATCCTCCCAGTACGCGTCAGCCCAAAATACGCCCAAGGTAACGTAACGACCAGAGCTTCTGCGAATCACCCACCGACCAATCTCCGGCGAAAACCATAACTCCTCGTCCCGAAGGTTGGCCACTCTAAAAAGGTCGTTACTGACAAAATTCGGTATTTCGTTATGAACTCGCAAAACTAAAAACTCACCAGCAGGAGATTTAAGACGCTCCCACTGGGTTGCAGTCATACCAAGACCCCAGTAGTAAGTAGCCCCAGGATAAGTAAGAACCTCATATTGGGAGGTGAAGAATTTATTCCAGCCCACCTGCAATTGCTCGGGCCACAAGGGAATGGCTTTAGTAAATTTCTGAGGAGGCTGCCAGTGCGGATCTTGAATGACATACCCCCAAGGCGACTGAATTTCATCAGGAAGTGGACCTGCTTTAACTCCTGAGCGACTAATGCGAATCTGGTCGCCCACCGATACCACCCTCTCGGTGATGGTATCCACAATCTCTTCGTTGAAAACATTACGAACCTGATAGACCCATTCTTGACCAATCTTTGGTGCTCTGACCGCAGGAGGCGGCATAGGCTGTGCAACAAGCTGACCCCGAGGAAGCGGCTGAGAGGTGATGCAACCTACCAGCAAAGCTGGTAGTACCATCCAAAATAATCTGCGAAAAGTATTTACTTGTACGAAGTCAGTTGCCATTGATAACTATCCTCCAAGATAGGCGTGCCTAACTGGCCCTGAATCATGTACGAGCCAGAGGACTCTTTAGCTACCCAGCGACCAATGCTCGGGGCAAACCATATGGTTTGCTTGCGAATGCAATTCACTTTATTGTCGTCATTACTTTCGTAATTAATCAGGTTTTGATATCGCAAAGTTAAGAAGGTTCCAGCAGGAACGGTAATTTGCTCCCAACCATGTGCACTCATAAATTCTTGCCATGCATAAGCATTTTCAGAATTTCCACCTAAACTGTATTTGGTATTAAATTGCTTGCTCCAGTTTGACGAAAGCTCCTCAGGCCACAAGGGAATTGGCGGTTTAAAACTCGTCAGACGAGGCCATGATGTATCCACTTGAACAACACCCCATGGCCCCTGGATCTCGCCGGGCAATTGACTGCCATTCTCATCCCTGCGCTCCACAACAATAGTGGGGCCAACACTGGCAACTCTTTCCGTAATTAATCCAAGGATCTTTCCATTAAAAACATCGCGCTTGACATAAGCCCACTCCTGACCAACCTGAGGGGCTCTCACACCTGGGGTTGGCTTTGGCTGGGGAACAGGAGTGCCTCTTTGATAGGCTAATGGCGCGACACAAGCGACTGGAGCCAAGGCGGCTGATGCAATAAAAGTACGACGCAATAAATTCATTTTCTTCCTCCGTATTAATCTTCTTACTTCACGAAATAATTTTAAGTCTGAATCCTACGATCAGGCTATAGGTATAGTGAATTCTCTATGAAATTCTTACGGATAGTTGTCTTTGGTATTTCAATTCCTAACCCATCAAACCAAGACTGCGCTTTGATTTCAAAGCCTACCCCATGCATATAGTTATATAACGCCTTCCTCAGGCCCTGACCTAATAGATCATGATCGACCCCAGAAGGGTCAATAAAGGAGACATCATTCTTAGCAAAAGTGATTTCCGGTAAAGGCACCAATTCAATTCCATACTCTTGTGGATTTAGCCCTACCGGGGAATGGACTGTACAGATAAAGCGGTGAAAGAAGCCACTTTGGATGCAGCCATTTTCAAATAGCTGTCGCACATACTCTAATGCGTCTACAGTTTCTTGCACGGTTTGAGTTGGGAAACCATACATTAGATATGCGTGCACCAAGATACCGGCATCCGAAAATCCTTTGGTTACTTGAGCCACCTGCTCGACCGACACACCTTTTTTCATCAGATTCAGCAAGCGATCAGAGGCCACCTCAAGACCACCAGACATAGCAATACAACCACTCTGAGCTAGAAGTTCAGCCAATTCTGATGTGAAAGTTTTTTCAAAGCGAATATTGCCCCACCAGGAAATTACAACTTGACGACGAATAAGCTCCTCAGCCAAAGCCTTTAGTATTTTTGGTGGCGCTGCTTCGTCAACAAAATGAAAGCCCGTCTGCCCAGTCTCGGCAACAATTTTTTCAATCCGGTCAACTAGCAAACTTGCTGATGCAGTTTCGTAGCGAGAAATGTAATCAAGCGACACATCGCAAAAGCTGCATTTCTTCCAATAGCACCCATGCGCAACTGTGAGTTTATTCCAGCGACCATCGCTCCATAGGCGATGCATGGGATTAAGCATGTCTAGAAGTGATAGATAAGAATCTAGCGGCAATCCATCCCAGGTGGCGGTACCAACTTCCTCGAATGGTATATCAAGCTCCTGCCAATTGAGATATTGCACTTGATTATTTACATTACGAATAAACGTGCGAACCAATCGCTCAACAGAACGTTTACCAGCTAGATGTTCTAGCAAAGCCAATAGTGGCCTTTCTCCAGAATCCAATGTAATGAAATCAACATAATTAAATATGCGAGGATCAGATAGCTCGCGCAACTCTGTGTTGACATATCCACCACCCAATGCGATCCGGGTTTGTGGAAAAGCTTTTTTAATGACTTGCGCTATCCGCAAGGCAGCATACATCGCACCAGGAAAAGGTACAGACAAAAGGACTAGGCCAGGCTTATGGCGCTCAATTACCTCAGCGGCAAGTGATTGCAAACGCAGGTCCATTAACGTCGGCTCAGCATTAAGCGCATCGGCTAAAGGCGTGAAAGTAGGCTGACTACTTGCTAGAGATTCCGCATAACGTACGAACTCGAAGCGGTCGTCAATGGCATCACGCAGGACATCAGATAGGTCATTGAGATAGAGCGTTGCCAAATGACGTGCTCGATCCTGGGAACCTAATGCCCCAAAAGCCCAAGCCAATGAATCACCAGCCTCTTCATCTTCAAATGCATCAAGAGATGCAAAACGAGGTCCCTCAGGTAGAAAAGTTCGGCTATTGATGCGATGACTTAGTGTACTATCGCGCCCCTGCAAGAAAGCAATTGCTGGCGAGATTGTGGATTGATATACGGGAAAGTAATCTAGGAAAAAATTAATGCTAGCGCTGCGATTCGCCTCAGGAATAAGCAACGCCTGGGCATGAATTTCAGACAGACCTTCTGGCGTAAAAAAACTGAGTACCAGAGCTAAAGCCAAATCCTCTTGTACAGCATCCACACCACGCGATCGCAAAAATCCGGTAAGGTAAGCCGTAGAGGGATACGGGGTATTAAGCTGTGTCATCGGAGGGATGAGGCTTAATACCTTCATTTGGCTATGCTCCAAGAAGACTTAACTCTTCAGACGTAAAGCCCGCCTGTTTACGAGCCTCGATATTGAAAGGCCCCTTAAGAACAGGTGCCCGATATTTACCAGCCAACTCTCGATAAGCGGCAATCGGAGAAAGATTATCTTTGTCGCATAAGAAATTAAACCAACGATTACCAATCAGCACGTGGCCAATTTCATCATTGAGAATTATCTCTAGAATCTCAACAGCGCGTGCCTCTTTGATCTGCTTAAAGCGATCTCGAATTGAAGGCACTGCATCTAGTCCTCTTGCCTCCATCGTTCTGGGAACAAGCGCCATTCTGGCGATGACTGAATCCGTTGTTCTCTCCACCATCTCCCACAAACTATTGTGAGCTGGAAACTCACCGTATGCAAAGCCAAGCGTATGCAGATGCTCATTAACCAAACTGAAGTGATACGCCTCTTCTTTGGCGACTTTTAGCCAGTCTTCATAGTATTCCTTGGGCATATCTGGAAAACGCCAGATCGCATCCAAAGCCAAATTCATGGCATTAAATTCAATATGAGCTAAGGAGTGCAATAAGCCCGCCCTACCTTCAGGCGTATCCATTCTTCTCTTGGGAACCAGCTTAGGAAGCACTAGCTCTGGCTTTGCTGGGCGCCCAGGAAGAATGAGATCTTGAGAATCAATCTTGCGAGAAGTGTTAAGAGTCACGCGTTGCTGTTGATATCCATCAAACAACTCAAGCAACTGACTGACTTTAGTCTGCGCATCAGCGCTTGCTAGGATTGCGAGTGATGTTGCGCGTAACTCAAGCATAGGAATTAGTAGGCTGGTTTAGCCCACACCTTATTCCCACTCAATCGTTGCTGGCGGCTTTCCACTAATGTCGTATACGACCCGATTGATGCCACGCACTTCATTAATGATGCGATTGGAAACCTTACCAAGTAATTCGTGTGGCAAATGGGCCCAGTGCGCAGTCATAAAGTCTTGAGTTTGTACCGCACGAAGAGCGACAACATATTCATAGGTTCTACCATCACCCATAACACCAACAGACTTCACAGGTAAGAAGACAGCAAATGCTTGGCTAGTAAGGTCATACCAAGACTTCTGACTTGCTTCGTCGATCGTATTGCGTAATTCTTCAATAAAGATGGCATCAGCACGCTGCAAAAGACTAGCAAATTCTGCTTTGACTTCACCTAGGATGCGAACACCAAGCCCAGGACCTGGGAAAGGATGGCGATATACCATTTCGCGAGGCAATCCGAGGGCAACACCAAGCTCGCGCACTTCATCTTTAAAGAGTTCGCGGAGAGGCTCAAGTAATTTAAGATGCATGTCTTCAGGTAAACCACCAACATTATGGTGACTCTTGATCGTATGCGCGCCCTTCTTGCCCTTACCAGCCGATTCAATCACGTCTGGATAGATAGTTCCTTGAGCAAGCCATTTTGCATTCTTAATTTTTCCAGATTCCGTTTGGAAAATTTCAACGAATTCTTTACCAATAATTTTGCGTTTTGCTTCTGGATCGGAAACGCCAGCCAATTCACCCATGAAGGTATCTTTGGCATCGACACGAATGACTTTCACCCCCAAATTACGTGCGAACATTTCCATCACCATATCGCCTTCATTGAGACGAAGTAAGCCATGGTCAACAAATACACACGTCAGTTGATCGCCAATGGCTCGATGAATTAAAGCTGCAGCAACACTAGAGTCAACACCGCCAGACAAACCAAGTATGACTTCCTCATCCCCAACTTGCTTGCGAATATTTTCAACCGCTTCAGCAATGTAATCACCCATCACCCAGTCTGGTTTGCACTGGCAAATCTCATGCACAAAACGATTAATGATTGCAGTGCCTTGGATGGTATGAGTTACTTCAGGATGAAACTGGAATGCATAGAAACGGCGATCTTCATCCGCCATCCCAGCAATAGGGCAAGATTCAGTTGATGCCATTAACTTAAATGATGGAGGCAATGTAGTAACCGAATCACCATGACTCATCCACACCTTGAGAATGCCATGACCTTCGCCAGTAGAGAAGTCCTGAATACCTTTAAGCAAATTGGTGTGACCATGCGCACGTACTTCAGAGTAACCAAACTCACGCGCTTTACCCAATGACTCTGCTGATGCTACTGCGCCACCCAACTGGGTAGCCATGGTTTGCATACCGTAGCAAATACCTAAAACCGGTACGCCAAGCTCAAAAACAATTTGAGGTGCACGTGGACTGCCCTCTTCAGTTACAGAGCTAGGGCCTCCAGAAAGAATAATGCCTTTGCCGCCCTGCTCTTGAATGAACTTGCGGATAAATTCAGGATCGCAATCGTAAGGATGGATTTCTGAATACACACGTCCATCGCGCACGCGCCGAGCAATGAGTTGAGTTACCTGTGAACCAAAGTCGAGAATCAGTATTTTGTCGTGCACGAATGAAGCAATCTTATTTAAGTCTTAATCAATATGGTAATTTGGCGCTTCTTTAGTGATCTTCACATCATGAACGTGTGACTCACGCACACCAGCCGAAGTGATTTCCACAAAATTGGCTTTCTCATGGAGCTCAGCAATAGTTTTGCAACCGAGATAACCCATGGAAGAACGAATACCGCCAGTAAGCTGATGCAAGATTGCTAAAACACTGCCTTTATATGGTACTTGACCTTCAATACCTTCTGGGACAAGCTTCTCAGCATTAGCAACAATATCGCTTTGGAAATAACGATCAGCAGAACCATCGGCCATAGCGCCCAAAGAGCCCATCCCGCGATAACTCTTGTAAGAGCGTCCTTGATAAAGAAATACTTCACCTGGAGCCTCTTCGGTTCCGGCAAACATACCGCCCATCATGACTGAACTTGCGCCAGCTGCCAATGCTTTAGCAACGTCACCAGAGTAACGTACGCCGCCATCAGCAATCAACGGAATGCCAGTACCTTTAAGTGCAGTTGCCACATTCACAATCGCTGTGATTTGAGGAACACCTACACCTGCAACAATACGAGTTGTACAAATAGAGCCTGGGCCAATACCCACTTTCACACCATCAGCACCATGATCGGCTAATGCTTTAGCGGCATCGCCAGTCGCAATATTGCCGCCGATTACTTGCACATGAGGATAGTTTTTCTTAACCCACTTCACGCGATCTAAAACACCTTGACTATGACCGTGCGCAGTATCTACCACGATGACGTCAACACCAGCGCGCACCAACAACTCAATACGCTCGTCGTTATCAGGACCAACACCTACTGCCGCACCCACGCGCAGCTTGCCTTCGCCGTCCTTACAAGCATTTGGATGCTCGGTGGCTTTTAGAATATCTTTTACAGTAATCAGACCGCGTAACTCAAACTTATCATTAACAACTAATACACGCTCTAAGCGATGCTGACTCATCAAGCGTTTTGCTTCATCCAGTGAACATCCCTCTTTCACAGTAATCAAACGCTCACGTGGAGTCATCTTACTTTTTACTGGCGCATCTAGATCTTCTTCGAAACGCAAATCGCGGTTGGTAATAATGCCAACCACTTCTTTGCCAACGAGCACCGGGAATCCAGAGAAGCCATGTTCACGAGAAAGCTGAATGACTTGACGCAAAGTAACATCAGGGCTGATGGTGATCGGATCACGCAGCACACCAGATTCGTAGCGCTTTACTTTCGCTACCTCACGCGCTTGCTCAGCAGGCTTTAAGTTTTTGTGAATGATGCCAATACCACCTTCGCTAGCCATGGCAATTGCCAAACGGCCTTCGGTCACGGTATCCATAGCTGCAGACACCAATGGTGTATTGAGTGAAATTTCTCGAGTTAATTTACTTGCCAAGCTGGCATCTCGAGGGAGTACCGATGAATAGGCCGGTACGAGGAGCACATCGTCAAAAGTGAGTGCTTTTTGAATGAGTCGCATGCAAAACCCCTAGTCGCAAAAACCGATTATAGCCTCCTAGCCTTTCTTTTAGCTGCGGCAGCCTGGAATTTGGCATCCTGGTTCTGGTTAGCCTTTTTACGCCGAACCGTCTTGGGGTCTATTAGCAAGGGTGCATAAAGCTCTAGGCGATCGCCGTCATAAATGGGACTATCCCAGTCTTTACGCTTCCCAAAGACCCCAAAGCAGCCCTTTCTAGCCATAACCGGATCATCGGCTCCAGCCGCAATTCCAGCCTTTACTAAGGCCAACCCCACTGTTGCTGACTGCCCTTGATCGAGAAGCAGATGAAACGGCTTGAGCACTGGCTCCCCTTGCCTGGCATCACAGAGGATGAGATGAATTAGGCGCTCAGCCATAGAGTTCTTCGGCACGCTTAACAAAACAATCCACAAAGGTTCCAGCTATGTGACCAAAGACGGGTCCAATGATCTTGTCTAGGATGGCGCTTTTAAACTCCCAGTGAAGCTTGAACTCAACCTTGCAAGCATCCTCTCGCAAAGGGATAAAGTTCCATTGCCCTGAAAAATGCTTAAACGGACCATCCACAAAGACCATATCAATGGTTTCCGGGCGATGGTTCACGTTTCGCGTATGAAAGTACTGGGTAATGCCCTTGAAATGAATATTGATTTTGGCATCCAGCACAGTCTCAGTTTGCTCAAAAATTTCCACGCCGCCACACCATGGCAAAAACTCAGGATAGCGGGCAACATCCGTCACCAAGCCATACATGCGGTCGGCCGATTGGCCAATTAAAACGGTCTTGTAGACGTCTGCCATAATCGTTCTTGAGAGCTAAATAAATATGAGTATCGTCGATAACAAAAAAGCCTTCTTTGATTATTTTATCGAGGAGCGCTTTGAGGCAGGGCTTGTGCTGGAAGGCTGGGAAGTGAAAGCCATCCGCGCAGGTCGCGTGCACATCAAGGAAGCGTATGTTGTCATTCGCAAGGCGGAGCTATTCCTGATTGGCTGCCATATCACCCCACTCCTATCGGCCTCTACGCATATCGTGCCAGATAACACGCGCACCAGAAAGCTGCTGCTCAACGCCATTGAAATCCGCAAGCTCATAGGAAAAGTAGAGCAAAAGGGTTATACCCTTGTCCCACTCAACCTGCATTTTTCCAAAGGAAATGTGAAGTGCGAAATCGGCCTGGCAAGGGGTAAAAAGCAGCACGACAAACGTGCGGCCACCAAAGAACGCGAATGGGAAGTGCAAAAAGGTCGAATTGCCAGGGGCGATTTAAACGCTTAATAGCCCTAAAACTGGGGTAGACTGGCTTGAGGGCTAGTATCTGAGCATTTATGCACTAATTCGGTGCAATACGGCACCAAGCAGCTTCAAACCATTCATTCCAGCTTTTATAAAGGCATTAGTTTTGTAACTATGAAATTGCCTTTTGACGAAATGCTCGATGCCGCAGGCAAAGCGCGCCCCCACTACCAAATCTTTCACAACTGGTTGAAGCAGCAAAGTGACACCCTCATGGGTCTCAAACGTGCTGAAGCCGACCTCATCTTTAGACGAGTGGGCATTACTTTTGCCGTTTATGGTGACGACCTAGGCTCAGAAAGAACCATTCCTTTCGATCAAGTGCCTCGCATTTTTACTGCAAAGGAGTGGGAGCAGCTTGAAGCAGGTTTACGCCAACGCGTTAAAGCATTAAATAGATTCATCTACGACATCTATCACGATGAAGAAATTATTAAGGCGGGCATCGTTCCAGCGGAACAGATTTATAACAACGCGCAATATCGACCTGAGATGCGCAACGTAAGTGTACCGCGTGACATTTATGCACAAATTGCCGGTATCGATATCGTGCGCGCAGGCGAAGGTGAGTTTTACGTATTAGAAGATAACTTGCGTGTTCCATCAGGCGTTTCGTATATGGTTGAAGATCGCAAGATGATGATGCGACTCTTCCCCGACCTCTTCCAAAAATATCGCATTGCGCCAGTTGAGCACTACCCCGATCTTTTATTGGAATGTCTAAAGTCTGTAAAACCAGATGATGTTAAAAAACCAAATGTAGTGGTGTTAACGCCTGGCATGTATAACTCTGCTTACTTTGAGCATAGTTATCTTGCGCAGCAGATGGGCGTTGAGCTTGTAGAAGGTAAAGACTTATTTGTAAAGAACGAGCAAGTCTTTATGCGCACCACCCAAGGCCCCGAAAGAGTAGATGTCATCTACCGTCGCGTTGATGATGACTTCTTAGACCCATTAGCGTTTCGCTCCGACTCCACTCTAGGTGTTGCAGGCCTCCTATCTGCACATCGTGCTGGTAATGTGACATTAGCTAATGCCATTGGGACTGGCATTGCTGACGACAAATCAATTTACCCTTATGTTCCAGAGATGATTGAGTTCTATCTTGGCGAAAAACCAATTCTCAACAACGTTCCTACTTTCCAATGCCGGAAGACGGATGACTTGGCATACACCTTAGCCAATTTGGATAAGTTAGTGGTGAAGCTGACTCATGGGGCTGGTGGGTATGGCATGTTAGTGGGTCCAGCCTCTACTAAAGCAGAGATTGAAGAATTTAGAACACATCTCATTGCTAATCCAGATAAGTACATTGCTCAGCCCACCTTAGCCCTTTCTACTTGCCCTACTTTCGTAGAGTCAGGTGTTGCTCCAAGACATATTGATTTAAGACCCTTTGTTCTCTCAGGAAAAACCATCAAGATGGTGCCAGGTGGATTGACTAGGGTTGCGCTCAAAGAAGGTTCTTTAGTGGTGAATTCCTCCCAGGGTGGTGGAACTAAAGATACCTGGGTGCTAGAGAAATAAGGAAAGAGTAAACATGCTTAGTCGTACCGCTGATTGTTTGTATTGGATGGCTCGCTATACCGAGCGCGCAGAAAATACTGCTCGTATGCTCGATGTCAATCATCAGACATCCCTACTTCCACAGCCTGCTGAGTTTTTAGAGCAAAGCTGGAAAAAATTGCTAACGATTTCTAAGTTAGAAGAAGCTTTTCTGAGTAAATATGATGTGATTAATCGCGAGAATGTGTTGGATTTCATGATTTATGAAACCAGCAACCCTTCTAGCATTGTCTCGTGCCTTTATGCCGCCCGAGAAAATGCGCGCGTTATTCGCGGCAAAATTACTTCCGAGGTTTGGGAGACACAGAACACTACTTGGCTTGAGCTACAGCGCATCCTAGAAGCGAGACATCAAGCCGACCCCAGTCGCCTTCTAGAGTGGGTCAAACATCGCTGCCACCTCTTTAGAGGCGTTCTCTATGGCACGATGCTCAAGAACGAGGCCTTCTACTTCATTAGCGTTGGAACACTGCTTGAACGCGCCGATAACACTGCCCGTATTCTAGAAACCAAATATGAAGATCAGGCAACCCTAAAGGTGCTTGGCGCCAATAAATCGTCAGACGATGGCACTGATGGGGAGTTCTTTGATTTCTATCACTGGGCTGCACTTCTTCGCTCAGTCTCAGCATTTGAGATTTACCGTCAAATATACTCAGATCAGGTAACACCAAAACAAGTTGCAGAGCTGCTGATCTTTAATAAACAAATGCCGCGCTCTCTAGTGTGCTGTGTGAATGAGCTAATCCCTCTGATCTCTGAAGTAAAGAATCAGCAATCCAAAGAAATTGAACGCTTACTTGGCAAACTCAAGGCAAGCATGGATTACTCCGATATCGATGAAGTTTTTGCACAAGGCCTGGAAGAATATATTGAGTCTTTCTTGGAGCGCATTAATCACATTGCTGATGAATTTAGTAATGCATACCTCATACCATTAGCTGTCGCTTAAGACTTCCCCAAAGAATATATGCACCTAAAGATCCGTCACCGCACTGAATATCGCTATGAAACCCCCGTGCGTTACTCCATTCAGGAATTACGCCTGACTCCGCCAGCAGTCGCAGGTCAACAGATTGATAAGTGGAAGATTAGCACCCCGATTAAGGCGTCCAACTCCATAGATACCTTCGGGAACGTATGCAGCGTCTTTGTGCAAGAGAGTCCATACACCTCGATGATGCTTGAGGCTGAGGGTGAAGTTCATACGCAGGACGCTTTTGAGTTCATCGACGATGCCAGAGCAGTCTCCCCTTATTACCTACTGCAGCAAACCAATCTGACCGAGCCAACAGAAACCATGTTGGAGTATTTCTCATACAGTCTTCCAACGAAAAATTCTGTTGATCAAGTACTTAAGCTCGCCGAGGCCGTTCAAGGCTTGATTGTTTACACCCCTGGACAGACTAACTTTGCAACTACCGCTGCACAATCTTTCGCTATGAAATCCGGTGTCTGCCAAGATCATGCCCATATTATGTTAAGCCTATGTCGTGCCTCCGGAATACCTGCTCGATATGTCAGCGGCTATTTCTTTGCCGAAGAATCTCCAAACCTTGCAAGTCATGCATGGATAGACTTCTGCAGCGACATTGAAAAAGGTATTTGGACGAGCGTTGATATCACCCATGCTTGCCTCATTGATTCACGTCATATCAGGTTGGCAGTAGGCCGTGACTACTACTCTGCAGCCCCTGTAAAAGGAGTGCGCACCGGTGGCGGTGGCGAAGAGCTGAGCGCCAATATCTCCATTCAACAGCTAGGCTAGCCCATCTGGTTTTTAAGAGATAATCACCAGAAATAATGAAGAGGGTTAGAGAATGACGTACTGTGTTGGACTTTGTCTAAAAGATGGTCTTGTATTTTTATCGGATACCCGCACAAATGCAGGTGTCGATCAAATCGGCACCTTTAGAAAGATGACCTTATTCCAAGAAAAGGATCGTTTTTTTACTCTAATGAGCGCAGGTAATCTCGCCATCACTCAAGCTGTTAAAGAAATTCTCTTGCAAGGCCAACTGCTGAACGGCAAGAATCTTTGGACCACCGAGAACTCCCATGATGCTGCTGTTGTCGTTGGCGATGCCATTAAACAGGTTTACGAACGCGACCACAAGGCACTAGAAAAAGCAGGGATCGACTTTAACTGCAACCTCATTTTTGGCGGACAAGTTAAAGGTGAAAGACCGCGCCTATTTAATATTTACTCAGCCGGCAACTTTATTGAGGCTACGCCAGAGACTTGCTACTTCCAGATTGGTGAATCCAAGTATGGCAAGCCAATTCTAGATCGAGTATTGAACTACAACACCTCATTGAATCTCGCAACCAAGTGCGCATTGATCTCAATGGATTCAACTCTAAACAGTAATATTTCTGTAGGCCTACCACTAGATTTACTTGTTTACGAGAAGAACTCCCTCAAAGCCAATAAGCTAGTTACGATGGATGAGTCTAACCCCTACTTCCAGATGATTCATCAACTGTGGGGCGAAAAACTCCGTGCAGCATTTAACTCAATTTCAGAACCAAGCTGGAGTGGCGCCAATAAATCGAGCGCTATCTCAGCGCCAGCCAAAAAGATGGGTGCAGTTCCCATTAATCGCCAGCCTGCAAAATCAAAAGCAAAGGTAGCAACACCAACTGCCAAGAAGTCATCCAGGAAAACCAGCGCTAAGTTAAAAGCAAAATAAATAGCTACAGCGCTCTTCTGCTTCAACAAACAAAAAGGCCTAGAAGAATCTAGGCCTTTTTACTGTTACTCACTTATTAGATATTAGGCTTTTAAATTCTTACCCAACATCTCCCAAGTAGCTACTACGCTATCTGGATTTAATGAAATAGAAGTAATACCTTTCTCAACCAACCAACGCGCAAAGTCTGGGTGATCTGAAGGGCCTTGACCGCAAATACCAACGTACTTGTTTTGCTTGCGGCAAGCATCAATGGAGCGGGCAATCATGAACTCCACTGCAGGATCTCGTTCATCAAAGTCGATTGCCAACAACTCCATGCCAGAGTCACGATCCAGACCCAAAGTTAATTGAGTCATATCGTTGGAGCCGATAGAGAAGCCATCAAAGTATTCGAGGAACTGATCAGCCAAAATAGCATTCGATGGGATCTCGCACATCATGATGAGGCGCAAGCCATTCACACCACGCTTGAGGCCAAACTTCTCCATCATATTGATCACACGCTCCGCCTGCTTGATGGTACGCACAAACGGGACCATAATTTCTACGTTATCCAGGCCCATATCTTCACGTACACGTTTCATTGCTGCGCACTCGAGAGCAAAAGCTTCGCCGAAGTCCTCTGATACATAACGTGATGCACCGCGGAAGCCCAGCATTGGGTTTTCTTCATCTGGCTCGTAACGTGATCCGCCGATCAACTTCTTGTACTCATTGGATTTAAAGTCTGACAAACGAACGATTACTGGCTTTGGATAGAAAGCAGCAGCAATAGTTGCAACACCTTCAACCAACTTATCTTCGTAGAACTGACGTGGGCTAGCGTAACCGCGAGCCACACTCTCAACTGCACGCTTGAGATCTGGATCAATGTTTGGGTACTCCAATACTGCACGTGGATGTACGCCAATGTAGTTGTTAATAATGAACTCGAGACGAGCTAAGCCAACACCAGCATTCGGAATTTGACAGAAATCAAATGCCAATTGAGGATTACCAATATTCATGGTGATCTTCACTGGAATCTCTGGCAATACGCCACGAGATACTTCTGTAACTTCAGTTTCAATCAAGCCATCATAGATGTGACCTTCGTCACCTTCAGCACAAGAAACGGTCACCATCATGCCGTCTTGTAAATGCTCAGTCGCATCACCGCAACCAACTACAGCAGGCACACCCAATTCGCGAGCAATAATCGCAGCGTGACAGGTACGGCCACCACGATTGGTCACAATCGCAGAAGCACGCTTCATGACTGGCTCCCAGTTCGGATCAGTCATGTCTGCAACCAATACATCACCAGGCTGAACACGATCCATCTCGCTTGGATCACGAATGATGCGTACTGGGCCAGCACCAATCTTTTGACCAATTGCGCGGCCTTTTGCCAATACCTTTGAGCTACCTTTTAACTTGTAGCGCATCTCTACTTGGCCTGCTGCCTGACTCTTCACTGTCTCAGGACGAGCTTGCAAGATATAAATACGACCATCTTGACCATCTTTACCCCACTCGATATCCATCGGGCGACCGTAGTGCTTCTCAATGATCATGGCGTATTTTGCCAACTCAGTAATATCAGCATCCTCTAATGAAAAACGATTGCGCTTCTCTGGAGCTACATCTACTGTCTGCACTTTTTCTGCAGAGCCTTTAGGTGCAAATTGCATCTGAATCAACTTGGAGCCTAAAGAACGGCGAATGATTGCTTTCTTATCTTTGGCTAAGGTGGTTTTAAATACATAAAACTCATCAGGATTTACTGCGCCCTGAACAACAGTCTCACCCAAACCATAACTTGAGGTTATGAAAACCACATCCTCAAATCCGGATTCAGTATCCAATGTGAACATCACACCTGCTGCACCTAGATCAGAACGCACCATGCGCTGAATACCGGCAGATAAGGCTACTTCAGCGTGAGCAAAGCCCTTATGAACACGATAGGAGATGGCTCGATCGTTATAAAGAGAGGCAAATACTTCACGTATCTTCTTAAGCACATCATCAATACCTTCGACGTTCAAGAAAGTTTCTTGCTGACCCGCAAAAGAGGCGTCTGGCAAGTCTTCTGCAGTAGCTGATGAGCGAACTGCGAATGAACCTTTACCGGAATCATCCAGCACCGCAAAAGCCTTGCGAATTTCTTCCTCAAGCTTAGGCTGAAATGGTGCTGTTTCGATCCAGTTGCGAATCTCTGCACCAGCTTGCGCCAATGCACGCACATCATCAATATTCAAACCCTCTAAACGCTGTTGAATGCGCTCAGTCAGATTATTGTGTTTTAGAAAATCACGGAATGCCAAGGCGGTGGTAGCAAAACCAGTTGGGACACGAACCCCAGTAGAAGCTAACTGAGAAATCATCTCCCCAAGTGATGCATTCTTACCGCCGACGGACTCAACATCCGTCATGCGAAGTTGCTCAAAAGGCAAAACATAGGCATCAGCCATACTGCTATTTTGTTGCTGTTGGTTGGACATAAAATACTCTCTAAAGATAAGGAAACTGGTGTAGCGGCCATCCTAAACGGGGCATGCTTTAATATGATTCTATTGTAGTGCTGACCCCGACTTTTAAGCCAAATCCATGACTAATGAAACCCGCATTGTTTTTATTGTTTCTGACGGTACCGGCATTACCGCCGAGAACTTCAGCCAGTCGATTTTGGCTCAATTTGAGGCCACTTTTAAGCATATTCGGGTGCCATTCGTCGATAGCGTTGATAAGGCCCATGATGCCGTCAGCAGCATCAATCAAGCGGCCAGCAAGTATGGAGTTCAACCCATTGTTTTCACCACATTGGTGAATTCCGAGCTCAATGCCATTGTTGGGAAGGCAAACGGTCTTATCTTAGATATGTTCCAGACTTTCGTGGCACCGCTGGAGGAGGCTCTCGGCATGAAATCGACCCATGCCATGAACCGACTTCACCACAATGCCGATACCGAGGCCTATAAGAACCGTATTGAGGCGATCAACTATTCCTTGGCACATGATGATGGCCAATCCAATCAAAACTTAGCGGAAGCCGACGTCATTCTGATTGGCATCTCACGAGTAGGCAAAACACCAACCAGCCTCTACCTGGCAATGCAATACGGCCTCAAGGCAGCAAACTACCCACTTATTCCAGAAGACTTTGAGCGGGGGCAGCTTCCGAAAGACCTGGTTCCGTTCCGCCAGAAGATCTTTGGACTGATGATTGATGCAGAGCGCTTATCTGAGATTCGTAATGAACGCAGACCTGGTAGCAATTACGCCAAACTTGAAAACTGTCGCTATGAAATCAATGAAGCGACAGCGATGATGAAAAAACAATCTATTCCATGGGTACTCACAACCAGCAAATCCATTGAGGAAATTGCGACCACTGTTCTACAAGCGATTAAGTCCGACAAAACAATTTTGGGTTAATCGTTTTGAGGTAAAACTAGCTTCGCCTTACACGCATTGTTTCAAACAAACACACAGCTGCTGCCGTTGAGACATTGAGAGACTCTACTCTAGGATCAATTGAAATGGAAATCCCTTTAGCCTGAGCAAGAATGTCCTCAGACACTCCTTGGCCCTCACTACCCATTACCCAAGCAACTGGATGCAGAAGTTCTTTTTTTAGGGAATACAAGTCATGTTCCGCATCGGCTGTAGTTGCCAATAATTGCGCGGTTAAAGCACTCAAGACTTGCTGGTTAGACCAGCCTTCATATAAATCTAGCAATTTGTGAGCACCCATTCCGGCACGCAATACCTTGGTGGACCAAAGATGGGCGCAACCAGACAATGCAATCACTTGTGTAAATCCAGCTGCAGCTGCAGTACGCAAAATCGATCCTACATTTCCGGCATCTTGCACTCTATCCAAGATCACCACATCACCTTCTAAGGTTGCAATTGATTGTGGTGTAGTAATCGTTGATTTAGGAAGGTTTAATAGACCGGCAATATGAGGTGCATTCACTAAATCTGAGAGCAAGCCCCAGAGTGCGCTATCCAACTGAAATACTTTGGTCTCAGGACAAATCTCGAGATGTTCGTAGACTGCTTGAGAGATTTCAATATTCTTTAGACCAATTTCTGAAGTAAGCAAAGTCTTTAACGCTGGATCACCCACCCAGGTTTGCACAAGATGAATGCCCTCCAATAAAGCCTGGCCGCTAGCTAGTCTAGCCTTCTGTCCTTTAGAGCCTGTGGCTTGCAGGTTGCGTATTTCTTTAAATAAAGGATTCTCTTTAGAGGTGATCAGATCAAAGTTCATAACTTATTTATAACTTAGTTTTCAATCGATTCGAGCACTTTACGTACCGGAGAAAAGCTTTTTCTATGTTGATCACATGCGCCATATTGCTTAAGGGCTGCAAAATGAGCTTCTGTTGGATATCCCATATGCTGTGCAAATCCGTACTGTGGATGAAGCTCGTGTAGAGACATCATTTGACGATCACGCGTCACCTTAGCAATGATAGACGCCGCTGAAATCGCCGGTTCTTTAGCATCACCCTTCACAATTGCTTCTGCAGCAATTGGTAATTCTGGGCAGCGATTTCCATCGATCAATGCTTTATCAGGCCAGGCGCCTAAGCGGATTGTGAGGTCTTCAATCGCCCTGCGCATTGCCAACATAGTGGCTTGCAGAATATTGATCTGATCAATCTCTATCGGACTAGCCTCACCAACGCCCCAGGCCTTTGCCTTTTCCATAATTTGCTCATAGAGATATTCGCGACGAGCAGGAGTTAATTTCTTGGAATCTTTTAATCCTTCAATCGGATTGCTGGGATCGAGCACTACAGCGCCAGCTACTACAGCGCCTACTAATGGTCCACGCCCTGCCTCGTCAACACCGCAGACCCAAATGAGACTCATGAACTTGCTTGCTTTTTGCGATTACTGGCAATTGTTTGTGCCACTGCTTGTGCTACCAATAGACCTGTTGGCCGACGTAGAGTTTCATGCATCTGCGCAAAGCGATCTTTTAGTTCGGCCACCTTTACCGGGTGGTTCAACCATTCTTGTAAAGCATTAGCCAACCTCTCTGGCGTAGCATCATCTTGCAAGAGCTCAGGGACAACAAATTCACCGCATAGGATGTTTGGTAAACCCACATAAGGCAAATAGCCTTGACGCTTCATGATTTGCGCAGTTAACCAAGGCACCTTATATGAAATCACCATCGGCTTTTTCCATAAAGCAGCTTGTAATGTGGCCGTACCACTTGCAATCAACACTACGTCAGAAGCTTCTAATACTTCATCGGCCATGCCATCGAGTAAATGGATCTGAACATCAGGAGTAGTGTTTTTAGTCTTGAGCAAAAGTTGCTCAAGAGGCTCACGTAATCGCGGTGTCGCAATCGGAATTAAAAAGTGCAGTTTCTGCCCCTTTAATTGCGCGGCAAGCAACTGCATAGTTTCAAAAAAGACAGGGGCAATAAGCTCGATTTCTGAACTGCGGCTTCCTGGGAGTACTGCAATGACTAAGCCTTCAAGAGAAGATTTTTGAAGTTTCAGGTGATGACAGATTTTTTCTCTTGCCTCCTGGATATTGGGCTCAAGCGGAATCTCACTAGCCAATGGATGTCCCACATAAGTCGAGGCTACACCCGCCTTGTCATAGATTTCAGTTTCAAACGGGAAGATGCACAACATGCGCTCAACAGCTTGCGCAATTTTCTTAATGCGTCCCGCCCTCCAAGCCCAAATCGAAGGAGAAACTAGATGTAAAGTCGGAATACCTGCTTTACGCAACTGTAGCTCGACGCCTAAATTAAAGTCCGGGGCATCTATTCCTAAATAAACATCAGGTCGCCCCTCATTTAGAAGATTCTGAATAAGCTCCTTGCGTAACTTGAGAATAGCTGGAAGTTGTTTAATGGCCTCAACGTAGCCGCGCACACTTAAAGTTTCCATAGGCCAATCAGAACGCATGCCTTCGTCTTGCATCCGAGGACCACCAATGCCGTAAACCTCAAGACCGGACATATCCGGTATCTGGTTTAGCGCACTAAGAGCTGGCGCCGCTAACAGATCGCCGGATGGTTCGCCAGCAACACAAGCTAACTTTGGCAAAGTGATTCCGTTATCGAATAATGCCGCGTGTTGAGGCGGCAATAAAATCGTGGAACTGAGCAATTTTCTCGGAGGTTGCAGGATCGCCCGCAGAAGCAACTACCATCTTCTGAATTTCTACTTTAGCCTCTTCAAAACTCAAGCCATCTTTATAAAGCACCTTATAGGCTTGGCGTAATGCAGAAATTGTTTCGCTTGAAAATCCGCGGCGCTTCAAACCCTCTACATTAATCCCATGGGGTGAGGCCTTATCTCCAGCAGCAATCACAAACGGAGGAATATCCTGAACTAAAGCAGATGCGCCACCCAGCATGGCGTGCTGACCAATGCGAACAAATTGATGTACACCAGACATACCGCCCATAATTGCCCAGTCATTTACTTGAACATGGCCGGCAACTTGAGCATTGCTTGAGAAGATCGTGTGATTACCAACTTGGCAATCGTGAGCAATATGCACATAAGCCATGATCCAATTGTCATTGCCAATGCGAGTTATGCCTTCGTCTTGTGATGTACCTGTATGAATCGTCGTGAACTCGCGAATAGTATTGCGATCTCCAATAATTAATTGGGTTGGTTCCCCGCGGTATTTCATATCCTGCGGAGGACCACCAATGGCAGCAAAGTGCGCGAAATTGTTCTCCTTGCCGATAGTTGTGTAACCTTCGATCACGGTATGAGAGCCAACCTTGGTTCCAGCGCCAATCTTAACGTTGGGTCCAATTACGGAATAAGGACCAACTTCAACATCACTAGCTAGCTCAGCCTTGCTGTCCACTACAGCAGATGCATGAATCCGAGTCATTACGCGCCTTTCGTACGAACCGCACAGGTGATATTCGCTTCTGCAGCAATTTCACCATCAACGGTTGCCTGAACTGCAAACTTGTATATGCCAGCACGGCCGCGTTCTAACTTGGCAGTCATGATCAACTGATCACCAGGCAGTACCGGCTTTTTAAAGCGAGCACCATCAATACCTGCAAAGTAGTAAATCGCATCCTCGGCACGCTCTTCTGAGAATGTTAATAAAGCAGCTGTTTGTGCGAGGGCCTCAATGATGAGCACTCCAGGCATCACTGGGAAGTCAGGAAAATGACCTTGAAAAAATGGCTCATTCATAGTGACATTTTTTAAGGCAGTAATACTTTCGCGCGGGGAAATTTCTAGCACACGATCGACCAATAAAAATGGGTAGCGATGCGGCAACAATTTAAGAATCTTGTTAATGTCGATTGCGATTGGTGTGCTCATAAATGACCTGCTGAAAAGTAAATATTGATTTTAGATTGATAGAATCTTAAGACTCTGAAGATTTGCTCTTATCTAGTAAACGCAAGCGCTGACGTATTTTATCTAGGCCACGTAAAATGGCGGCGTTTTTCTCCCATGCGCCATGGAGCATTGATGGATAAACGCCCGTGAAATGCTGCCCAGGCTCTGTAATGGAGCGGATAATTGAAGTATTACCAGAAACCGTTGTTCTATCGGCAATCGTCAGATGACCTGCAAAGTTAGCTGCGCCACCAATGATGCAGAAATTACCAATCTTGGTACTACCTGAGATTGCAGCACAACCAGCTATTACACAGCAAGCGCCAACGATTACGTTGTGAGCAATTTGCACCTGGTTATCTATCTTGGTACCAGCACCAATCACTGTGTCACTCATTGCACCACGATCAATAGTGGTTGATGCACCGATCTCTACATCATTACCAATAACAACGCGTCCAGTCTGTGGAATCTTGACCCACTCTCCGCCCTTTGCAGAAAAATCAGGGGCAAAACCAAAGCCATCGGCACCAATGACTGCGCCACTATGAATAATGCAGCGTTCGCCAATTTGAGTGCCGTAATAAATTGATGCAGATGGGTAGATCAATGTGTCGCTTGCAATTACACAATCACTAGCAACGCTAGTGTTTCCTAGTATTGAAACGCGCTCACCAAGTTTTACGCCAGCACCAATTTGAACAAATGGGCCAATGTGACAAGTACTTGGAACAATTGCAGTGGAATCAATTACTGCACTAGGATGTACTCCAGGGGAATATTTTGGGCCGTTTGTTTTAGCAAAGTGTTGGGCCATTCTTGCAAAAGTAGCATATGGATTTTTGGCAACGAAATACACGCGCTTTGCTGAGTTGGCGCTAGGGTTGGCCTGTAAAAAGTCGAGATCTGATTGGCTAACGATCAAAGCTCCGGCAGCACTTTCGCTAGCCTGCTGGCGGTAGAGCGGATTGGATAAAAAGGAAATTTGATCCGACTGAGCTCGCTCCAATGGAGCGAGACCGGTAAATTCGTGGGAGGCCTCCCCCACCAAGCTTGCTTGAAACTGTTCGGCCAGCTCGATGGCGGTGGGCATAAAACTTACTTAAGACTATTCAAAGCCTTGATGACATCATCAGTTACGTCAGCCTTTGGGCTCACATAAGCTGCTTCTTGAACAATGACATCAATTTTTCTTTGTTCAGCAATTTGCTTTAAGACTGCATTTGCTTTCTCCGCAATCTTTCCACGCTCTTCGAAAGTGCGCTGATTGAGATCTTCGGTGAACTCACGTTGCTTGCGCTGCAATTCGCGATCTTGGTCAGCCAACTCACGTTGACGACGAATGCGCTCTGCTTCATTCATTACGGCAGCATCGCGATCGAGCTTTTCAGCTGCAGACTTAATCTTTTGTGCGCTATCACGCAAATCATTCTGACGCTTTGTAAACTCATTCTGCAAACGAGTCTGCATTGCTTTAGCGAGATTAGACTCGTTAAATACTTTCTCAGAGTTCACAACCGCAACACGCGTACCGGCATCTTGGGCAAAAACTTGAGGGGCAAGGATTGTAGTTACAGCAGCAATAATGCCAACTTGAATCCATTTTGAAGATTGATAGAGCTTCATAAAGCTTTCCTTAAACAATTAAAACGCTGTACCCACTTGGAACTGCAAACGCTGGATATTATCCGTTGATTGAGACTTATACGGAATACCATAGCTAAACTTTAAAGGCCCTAGCGGTGATATCCATGATAAACCTAATCCATAGGAGTATCTCAGAACTAAATTAATGTTTTCCCCAAAAGCATTACCTCCGTCCACGAAGGTAAAGAGGCGTAGGGTTTTGTCCGCGCCAGAGCCCGGAACCGGGAAGGTGTACTCCACATTTGTCACAATCTTAGACTGACCGCCCGTCGGCTGGAGGGCGCCGACGATAGTGTTGTAGTACTGGGGCCCCAAGGAACCGGGGGCGTATCCGCGAACAGAACCAATACCGCCGACGAAGTAGTTTTTAGTAATTGGGAATGGTTTATTGCCGTACGCCTCGCCATACCCAACCTCACCATTAAAGGACAAAATATTTCCCTTGGAGAATGAATGGTACTTCTGATACTGGCCATAAATTCGATAGAAAGTCAGATCGCCAACTGGGGTTCCCACTTCAGCAGAGAGTTGCTGCATTGAGCCTTCAGATGGAATTAAAGTGCTGTCACGACCATCACGCGCCCAACCAACCGTCAGTGGCACGTTATAAGTTTGTAGACGTCCTGGCACAGTTCCACCATAACTAGTGACATAGTTTTGGTACGGAACTGGCGTATTGGTAGTGGCATAAATACTAAATACCTCTATGCCCGTTCCAAAGAAGACACGGTCTACTTCGGTATATGGGACGCCAAACTTGATATTTGAACCAACCGATTTAATTTGATAGTCAGGGTCGCCTGCGTAGTACAAAGGCTTAGAAGAGCGATAGTACAAATCAGAGTATCGACTAATGCCGTCTTCCGTGAAATACGGATCGTAATTGGAAAGCGTGAAGTTTTGATTGATCTTACCCAGTGATGCGTTTAAGCCAACTGCAGTACCAGTACCAAAGGCATTGTCTTGATTGATACCAGCAGATAAGATAAGTTTTTCAGTTGAAGAGAAACCGGCACCAATTGTGATCGCACCTGTTGGCTTCTCTTTCACCTTCACATTAACGTCCACTTGATCGGGGGATCCGGGCACATCTTCTGCGGTGATATCGGTTTCAGTAAAGTAACCCAAACGACCTAGACGCTTTTTAGATAGGTCGATCTTGTCACTATCAAACCAAGAGCTCTCAAACTGACGCATCTCGCGACGAATAACTAAATCGCGAGTTTTAGCATTTCCAGTGATTGCTACCTGACGAACATATATACGACGTCCAGGGTCCACCACCAATGTGAGGTCAACTTCGGCAACATCACGTCGAATATCGGGCTGGGGATTGATCGTTGCAAAGGCATAACCATAGGATCCTAATATCTCAGCAATTGCTTTGGTGCTCTCAGTAAGCCTTGCAGATGAGAAGGTGTCCCCAGGCTTCAAAACAATCAACTGCATCAACTCAGCTTCTTTACCTAAAGTTTCTCCTGCCAAGCGAACATCTTTAACCGTGAATTTTTTTCCTTCACGAATACTGATGGTGAGGTAGACACCTTTCTTATCAGGAGTAATGGATACCTGTGTAGAGTCAATCACAAACTCAAGGTAGCCACGGTTGAGGTAGTAAGAACGAATACTCTCTAAGTCTGCAGTTAATTTTTGCTTAGAATAAAGATTGTCTTTGCTATACCAGGATAACCAACCGCCTGTTTTTAACTGCATCTCACTTTTTAAAGTGCCTTCGCTAAATACCTCATTACCGATGAAATTAATTTCTTGAATTTTGGCAACAGGACCTTCGTCAATATTGAAGTAAATTGCAACCTGATTGCGCTCAACCGGGGTAACCGTAGCAACAACCTCCGCCGCATACATACCTTTACCAACATACTGACGTTTTAGCTCTTGCTCAGACTTATCGATCAGAGCTTTGTCATAAAAGCGAGCTTCGGCCACGCCTACTGTTCTCAGGGATTTACGAATAATCTCAGGATCAAACTCTTTCATTCCTGTAAATTCAATACGAGAAATTGTTGGACGCTCCTCAACAATGACAATCAAAACACTGCCTTGCGCTTGGATCTGTACATCTCTAAAAAAGCCAGTGCCATAGAGGGCTTTGATCGACTCGGCGCCTTTTTCTTCTGTAAAAGTATCACCTACTTGAACGGGCAAATAACTAAATACCGTACCAGGCTCTACACGCTGAAGACCTTCAATACGAATATCTTTAACCACAAAAGAGTCTGCCGCTGAAACATTCAAACTCAACCCGAGCGCAGAAAGCATCATGACGTGAGCAATGAAACGGGCAAAAATACGGAAAGATAATGTCAGAGAATTCAAGGCGAAATATAGCGTTGTAAATCGTTAAACAATGCCAGTAATGACATGGAAATCAGCAAAATAAAGCCCAGTTTTTGAAACTGTTCCTGCATTGATATCGAAATGCGCTTACCGGCGACCAACTCCCATGCATCATACAGTAGCTGACCCCCATCAAGCATCGGAAAAGGGAGCAAATTTAGCAAGCCAATACTAATGCTCATAAGTGCCAAAAAGGCTAAAAATGGTTGCCACCCTACCTGAGCAGTTTTACCTGCCATATCAGCAATACTGAGAGGTCCACCGAGCTGCTTTAGGGAGGTGCTCCCCGTGAATAAACCGGCCATTAATCTTGCCGATACCTTGGTAATAACCCAGACCCTTTTCGAAGCAAATATGATGGCATCCAGAGGGCCTAATCTCAGTTCCTGCCACTTTTCTAATGGGGTGGGCGCAGGCAGCAATCCCAGAGCCATCATCGGATCCTTTTCAGGGCTGATTTTGGGTAAATCTACGGCATAAAAGGCCTTCAAATACCGAGCGCCAGATGGGGATTGGATCTCAAGCGCAAAACCATCCTCCCCCGTAATGGCATCCATTAGATTCCAGCGCAATGCATTCCAACTAAGAACTGGCTGAAATTCACCAAAAAGGGGCACGCTACCCGATTGCGGAGCCAAATCCTGCCAACCAATTACTCGATCACCCTCAGCAACTCCCAGCTTGGATGCCAACGAGCTTTCAGGGGGAGCCTGCAATATAGCCGGCAACTGGGGGGCGCCAGATAGATAGATAAAGGCAAAGAAAGTAATCGCCAAGAAAAAATTAGCGAGGGGGCCGGCAGCTACAACCAAAGAACGTTGCCAAAGGGGTTTTTTATCAAAAGCCTGGGACTCTTCCGCTGGCGCAATAACTTGCTGACGATCTCTTCCGTCAAGCAATTTCACATAACCGCCTAATGGAATGGAGGCCAGTACCCACTCGGTTTTATTTTTCGCATGATAGGTATAAAGCGGCTTACCAAAACCAATTGCAAAACGAAGTACTCGAACACCACAACAACGAGCTGCTAAAAAATGTCCGAACTCATGAAAACTCACCAGCACACCCAGAGTCAATAAAAAAGCAGTGAGAGTAATCAATGCCTGCAAAGAATCTCCTTTACCACTGCTTGTGCCGCATCCCGCGCACTTGCATCGACATTTAAGATCAACTCAAGAGAATTTGCACTGGATGTGGGAATAGCATTTAACACTTTCTCCACTACAGCTGGAATCTGTAAATATGGCAAGCCTTCATCCAAGAAAGCAGCCACTGCAATTTCATTAGCAGCATTGAGCACTGTTGGGGCAGTACCGCCCACTTTAGCAGCAGCGAATGCTAACGAAAGACAGGGAAAGCGCTCCAAGTCGGGCTCAGAAAAACTCAAGGATGCCAACTGCGTCAAACTCAGTGGCGCCACTCCTGCATCAATACGCTCTGGCCATGCCAAGCCATAAGCAATCGGGGTACGCATATCTGGCTGACCCAGTTGCGCTAATACCGAACCATCACGGTAACGAACCATTGAATGCACTACGCTTTGCGGATGTATTAAAACCTTAATTTTTTCTAATGGCAAACCGAATAGCCAGAATGCCTCGATGACTTCAAGACCTTTATTCATCATGGTTGCAGAATCGACAGAAATTTTTCTGCCCATCACCCAGTTTGGGTGTGCACATGCTTGCTCAGGTGTAATGCTCACCAGTTGATCAAGTGATGTATTTCTAAATGGTCCACCTGAAGCGGTTAACCAAAGCTCTTCGACCCCAAGATGAGGATTTGGCTCTTTGGAAAATTGATCGGGTAGACATTGAAAGATGGCATTGTGCTCACTATCAATTGGGAGTAGTTCACCGCCACCCTCTTTTATTGCCTGCATGAACAAATCACCAGACATCACCAGAGCTTCTTTATTTGCCAACAATACTCTTTTACCTGCCTTCGCGGCAGCCAATGCCGGAACTAATCCAGCCGCACCCACAATTGCTGCCATCACAGTGTCGCAATGAGAATCGGTAATGGCACTCACTAAGGCTTGTGGCCCATACAAAACTTGAGTGTTAATTTTTTTCTCAAGCAAAATCTTACTCAGGCGAGCAGCGCCATCAGCATCAGATACAACGGCGATATGTGGCTTAAATTCAAGACATTGCTGAGCGAGCAAATCAACTTGCTTGGCTGCAGTGAGCGCAACCACATTAAAACGATCAGGATGTGCACGGATCACATCGAGCGTATTGACGCCGATCGATCCGGTTGAACCTAGAATAGCAACCTGCTTTACTGACATCAGATAAGCCCTGCTAAAAGCGCTGCGATCGGCATCGTTGGTATCAAAGCATCTACGCGATCCAATACACCACCATGACCAGGCAATAAATGACTGGAATCCTTAACTCCTGCCAAACGTTTGAGCTGAGACTCAAATAAATCCCCAAAAATACTGAAGGCTGTTAATACTGTCACCATCAAAAACATTGGAATCCAACCAAAGCGAATTGCCCATGCACCAAATAAAGTAGATTCAAAAGATAAGAAGTAAACGCATGCAAAAGCGTAAACATAACAAAGGATTAAGCCGCCAATTGCGCCTTCAATTGATTTACCTGGGCTAATTTGCACAGCAAGCTTACGCCTACCAAATGCCTTACCAACAAAGTAGGCGCCAATATCAGCAACCCAAACCAAGGCCATTGTGCTCAGCAAAAAAATGAGGCCCAGCTCGCGCAAAAACACTAATGCAAACCAAGTGGCAGGCAGCAAAATAAGTCCAAGCACGACATAAAAGGGTTGTAGCTTCTGCAAGGAAAGATTCATTCCCTTAGCCAATATGAATGGTGCAATAAAGAACCAAAAAAGAACTGCTAGTAGCAATAAAGCAAACTGCCAGGAGGCATTTTGCATACCGAGTAAAAACAAAATAATAGTTAAGCAAAATAAAGCATAGAGCCAAGCTGCACGACCTGCTTCAGGAGCAAGCAAGCGACTCCACTCCCAAGCTGCAGCCAACAAAGCCACCAAAAAGAAGCCGCCAATATAAATTGGGGGAAGCAGAAACAAGATGGGCAGAAGCACCGCCAACAAGACAAGGGCGGTAATAACTCTGGTTTTTAGCATGGGAACGGGTTGTTAACGGACTACATCAAACTGCATCGCTCATTGCTTGCGATGCAAGCTGAGCACTGGTACGACCAAAACGACGCTCGCGCTGACTAAACCAGTCGAACGCTTTGTGCAATTCTTTCTCATCAAAATCAGGCCATAGGATATCCGTGAAATACAACTCTGTATAAGCCAGTTGCCATAACAAGAAATTGCTGACACGCTGTTCGCCACCAGTGCGAATAAATAAATCTGGCTCCGGAGCGTAAGCCATTGATAGATGAGGTTGAAGCAACTCTTCAGTGACCTGCTCTGGTTTCAAATTAGGATTTGCCGCCATGCATTGACGCATTGCCTGCAAGATATCCCAGCGACCACCATAATTTGCGGCAATCGTAAAAGTAAGACTTTTGCAACCAGCAGTCTTTTTCTCAGAAAAATCTACCATCTCTTGGATGGCTGAATCAAAGCGACTCAAGTCACCAATTAATCGCAATGCAATATCATTTTCAGCAAGGCGCGACACTTCGCCCTTGAGGGACTTTAAAAATAGCTTCATCAAGAAGCCCACTTCTTCAGGTGGGCGACGCCAATTTTCAGAACTGAATGCAAATACAGTTAGATACTCAACACCAAGCTTGCGACACTCTTGAACAATTCTGCGAACGGCACTTAAGCCTTCTGAGTGCCCCGCAACGCGCGGCATCATCCGCTTAGTAGCCCAGCGCCCATTACCATCCATGATGATTGCCACATGGCGAGGTACAGCACTGACCTCTGGAATGGCTAGAGTTGAACTGGAGTGCTGAGTCATTAGAAGGTGAAGTTCAATCAGGTTTTTAAACCGTCATGATTTCCTTTTCTTTTTCAGCAATGATTTTGTCGATATCGATCACTGCTTTGTCAGTCATCTTCTGAATATCATCAGTAGCACGACGCTCATCATCCTCAGAAATTTCTTTATCTTTAGTTAAACGCTTAAGATGTTCATTGGCATCACGACGCAAATTGCGCACAGCAATCTTGGTATCTTCGCCTTCACTCTTAACAACTTTAGTGAGCTCACGACGACGCTCTTCAGTCAAAGCTGGCATTGGTACGCGAATCACAGTGCCCTGAGATGCTGGATTTAGACCCAAATCAGAATCGCGAATTGCCTTCTCTACAGCAGCAACCATAGTCTTTTCAAATGGCTGAACGTTGATTGTGCGCGCGTCAGCTAAACCCAAGCTAGCAACCTGACTTAATGGCGTTGGATTACCGTAGTAGTCAACATGAATATGCTCCAGAATCCCCGGATTCGCGCGGCCAGAACGAATCTTTGCCAAATTGGTTTTCAAAGCCTCGAGAGACTTTTCCATCTTTTGATTGGTAGTGGTTTTAATTTCTGCTGCTGACATCAGGCCTCCTGTTAAACGTGCACCAAAGTACCTTCAGACTCGCCTTGCACTACACGCATTAATGCACCTGGCTTAAGAATTGAAAATACTTTGATTGGTAATTTACGATCGCGACACAACGCAAATGCAGTTGCATCCATCACTTGTAGATTTTTGATTAACGCTTCATCAAACGTAATCGTTTTATATAAAGTAGCTGTTGGATCTTTTACTGGATCTGCACTATAGATGCCATCCACCTTTGTTGCCTTCAGCATGACTTCAACGCCCATCTCAGCCCCGCGTAGAGCGGCGGCCGTGTCGGTCGTAAAGAAAGGATTGCCAGTGCCCGCAGCGAAGATGACTACCTTGCCTTCACCCATTGCACGAATGGCGCGAGGACGAATGTATGGCTCTACCACCTGATCCATGCGAAGAGCAGATTGCACGCGTGCTTCAACGCCTTTTTGACGCAAGGCATCTTGCAGCGCTAAAGAATTCATCATGGTTGCCAACATACCCATGTAATCGGCAGTTGCACGATCCATGCCGGCAGCACCGCCAGCAACGCCGCGGAAAATATTGCCGCCGCCAATCACAATCGCTAGCTCTACTCCACTATTCACAACCTCGGCGATTTCCTTGACCATGGAATCAATAGTGACTGGGTTAATGCCAAAAGCATCGTCACCCATAAGGGCTTCACCAGATAGTTTTAGGAGGACTCGTTTGTAGGCTGGCATGTTTTTAATTTTCCGTAATTTGCCAAGTAATTAACTTACTTAGCTTATTGATCTTTAAGCACTTTTTAATATCTCCGCCAAATTATAAAGGGCTTGAGAGAGATCAAAGAAAAGGGCACAGAAACTAAGGTTTCTATGCCCTTTAGGGTATTGCCGACCGGCTGGGGCAAGCCCCAAACCAGCTAATTAAGCAGTTGCTTTAGAGGCGGCAGCTACTTGTGCAGCAACTTCAGCTGCAAAGTCATCTTGACGCTTCTCAATGCCCTCGCCTACAACAAACATGGTGAAACCCTTGATTGTTGTATTTGCAGCCTTGAGCATTTGCTCAACAGTTTGCTTGTCGTTTTTAACGAAAGTCTGGTTCAACAGAGAAACCTCTTTGAGGTACTTCTGAATTGAGCCTTCAACCATCTTTTCAACGATTTCTGGTGGTTTGCCAGATTCAGCAGCTTTTTGCACAGCAACGCTACGCTCAACAGCAATCGCTTCAGCTGGAACGTCAGCCATAGACAAAGCCACTGGCTTCATTGCGGCAATATGCATCGCAACGTCTTTAGCAGCAGTGTCGTCGCCTTCGAACTCAACCACTACACCAATACGTGTACCGTGGAGGTAAGAAACCAACTTGTTGCTACCAGCAAAACGCTTGAAACGACGTGGCATGATGTTCTCGCCGATCTTACCGATCAATGCGCTACGAACTTCATCAACAGTTTGACCATTCAATGGCAATGCCAATAATGCAGCAACATCAGCTGGGTTCTTTTCAGCAACCAACTTAACACAATCGTTTGTAAATGCCAAAAAGTCATCGTTCTTAGAAACGAAATCTGTTTCGCAGTTCACTTCTAACAATGCACCAGTAGTGCCATTGATAGAAGCAGCAACAATGCCTTCAGCGGTTACACGAGAAGCTGCTTTACCAGCTTTGCTACCAAGCTTTACACGCAGAATTTCTTCTGCACGAGCCATATCACCATCAGCCTCTGTCAAAGCTTTTTTACACTCCATCATCGGAGCATCAGTTTTGGCGCGTAACTCGCCAACCATTGCAGCGGTAATAGCGGCCATTATTCAGCTTTCCCTTCTTCAACAAACTCTTCTTCACCTTCTTTAACTGCTGTCAAGATTTCTTGAACAGAGTTAGCTTTGCCTTCGAGGATTGCGTCAGCAATACCACGTGCATAGAGGGTTACTGCTTTGCTTGAGTCATCGTTACCAGGGATGATGTAATCAACACCTTCTGGTGAGTGGTTGGTATCCACAACAGCGATGACTGGAATGCCAAGCTTGTTAGCTTCAGTAATAGCAATCTTGTGATAGCCAACGTCCACCACAAAAATCGCATCAGGAACGCCGTTCAAATCTTTGATACCGCCAAGTGCTTTTTGCAATTTGTCGAGATCACGGTCGTTAGTCAAAGCTTCTTTCTTAGAAAGCTTTTCCCAGTCGCCTGCTTCTTTAGCAACTTCCATGTCTTTCAAACGCTTGAGGGAACCTTTAACAGTTTTGAAGTTAGTGAGCGTACCGCCCAACCAACGGCTGTCGATGTAAGGCATACCAGCACGAGCAGCTTCTTCAGCAATAATCTCGCGTGATTGACGCTTAGTACCAACAAATAAAATCGTGCCACGATTTGCAGCAACTTGTTTTGCAAATTTCAGGGCGTCCTGAAACATTGGCAATGTTTTTTCCAAGTTGATGATGTGGATTTTGTTGCGATGACCGAAAATAAATGGGGCCATCTTTGGGGACCAGAAGCGAGTTTGGTGACCAAAATGGCAACCGGCTTCCAGCATTTGACGCATAGTTACTGACATAACTTCTCCTAAGGGTTGGTTCTAAAGTTGAGTCCTAGCTGCGCTAAAAAACGCCACCCTGGAAGGCTCAACTCGCGATTTCAAGTCCAAAATAGACCCGAGACCGAAATTATAGCTTAAATATCAATGCTCTAGCCACCCTGACCCCTAGGCAGAATATGAGGCTTGCCCTCAAAATAGCCTCCAGACGCCCTAAAAATGGGATATTTGCCTAATTTTTAGGCAATTAGAGCAAACCAAAACTCTCCAAGTCGTTGATAATCAAGGCATGAATAGTGTATTTACCGCAGAAAAAGACATCCAAGGGATGCGCGAAGCTGGCCGCTTAGCCAGTGAGGTTCTGGATCATGTAGCGCCCCACGTCAAAGCTGGGGTTACAACAGGAGAGCTGGATCGTATTTGCCATGAATACATGCGCGATGTCCAAAAGACCATTCCCGCTCCACTGAACTATCAGCCGCCCGGCTACCCCCCTTTTCCAGCTTCAATTTGCACCTCAGTAAACGATGTGATCTGCCATGGCATTCCTGGCGACAAAGTTTTGAAGGTTGGTGATGTAGTAAATCTAGACATCACCGTTATTACCCCTGATGGATATTACGGCGATACAAGTCGCATGTTCATGGTGGGTGAAGTTTCCGTCATGGCAAAACGTCTCACACAAATTACTTTTGAATGCATGTGGCTTGGCATTGCCCAAGTGAAGCCAGGCGCATCACTAGGTGACATTGGTCACGTGATTCAGACGCATGCTGAGAAAGCTGGCTACTCAGTAGTACGAGAATATTGCGGACATGGCATTGGTAAAGTGTTTCACCAAGATCCACAAATTCTTCACTATGGAAAACCTGGCACTGGTGAAAAACTAGAAGCTGGCATGACTTTCACGATTGAACCGATGATTAATGCCGGCAAAAGAGATATTCGCACTATGCCTGACCAGTGGACTGTCAAAACAAAAGATCGCAGCCTGTCAGCGCAGTGGGAGCATACCTTGCTGGTAACTCAGACTGGTGTTGAAGTATTGACCTGGTCAGAAGGTAGCAACCCACCACCTGATTGCGTTAAAGGCTTGTCTTTTAGACCCACTCTAGCAAGCGCATAAATCCATGAGCAAGCTCGAGGCAGCCAGCAATATCATTGATGCAGCTAGCCTGCGTGCCGCTCGCGAAGTTGCTTACGACGAATTTAGAAAAACACAAGCAGTAGGTAAGTTAACCAAACAACTTACCAAGATGAGCGATCAAATACTCGCCCATCTCTGGAGTAATAGCGGCTTAAAAAATGAAGCCGCTTTAATAGCGGTTGGTGGCTATGGAAGAAATGCTTTATTCCCATCCTCTGATATCGACATCCTCATCCTTTTGCCGGAAGATGAAAAGCAGGCCATCGCTCTATCAAAGCAAGTTGAACAATTTATTGCCAGTTGCTGGGATGTGGGTTTAGAGATAGGCTCCTCGGTCCGCAATATCGCTGAATGCATGTCTGAGTCTGAGCAAGATGTTACGGTACGTACCTCACTTTTGGAAGCCCGCTTCCTGTGCGGCAAGAAACAGTTATTCAAAGACTTCGCCAAAGCTTTTGAAGCGGCCATGGATCCCAAGGCTTTTTTTCAAGCCAAGCAAGCAGAACAAATTCAGCGTCACTACAAATACCAGAACACCCCTTACTCTCTAGAGCCAAATTGCAAAGAGAGTCCTGGCGGCTTGCGTGATTTACAGGTGATCTCATGGGTCAGTAAGGCTGCGCTATTGGGTGATACCTTTAAAGATCTCCATGAGGCTGGCCTTGTCACACAACGCGAACTGACTGAACTCAACCGCAATCAACGATTTTTAGAAACCTTACGCGCCAACCTCCACCTCCTAGCAAAACGTAGGCAAGATGTTCTGGCTTTTGATTTACAGGCGCCCCTAGCGGCATCTATGGGAATCAAGGAAGAATCCTCAAGGGTTGCTAGTGAAGCAATCATGCGCCGTTACTATTGGGCAGCTAAAGCAGTAACCCAATTGAATGATGTTCTATTACAGAACATTGAGGCCATTCTGTTCCCGCAGGAATCCAAAACTACTCACCCTATTCCAGGTGAAGGTAATGAATATTTTATTGAGCGGCAAGGAGTATTGGATATTACCGACCCGCAGCTCTTTCAAAAACATCCAGAGCAAATTTTAAGAACCTTCCTAGTGTTTGCCCAAACAACTAATGTAAAGAGCTTATCGGCAACCATCTTCAGGGCGCTCTACAACGCCAGAACTAAGATGGATAGCAAATGGCGCAAAGACCCGATTAATCGCGCGCTTTTTATGGAGATCTTGAAGCAGCCCGAAGGTGTAAGCCGTGCTTTCCACCTGATGAATCGTAGCAGCGTATTAGGACGTTACCTTCCAGCCTTCAGAAAGATTGTTGGACAGATGCAGCATGACCTGTTCCATATATACACAGTCGATCAACACATCCTGATGGTGCTACGAAATGTACGCCGCTTCATGGTGATTGAACACACTCATGAGTTCCCTTTCTGCAGCAGTCTCATTGCTCACTTTGAGAAGCCTTGGTTACTCGTCATTGCAGCCCTCTTTCATGATATTGCCAAAGGGCGTGGGGGCGATCATTCGCAACTAGGAAAAGCAGATACACGCAAGTTCGCCAAAGAACATGGCTTAGATAAAAAAGATACTGAGCTTTTAGTATGGCTGGTAGCTGAACATCTTAATATGAGCCAAACAGCTCAAAAGCAAGACATCACTGATCCTGATGTCGTGAAAGCTTTTGCAAAAAAAATGGGTGATGAGCGTCATCTCACTGCGCTCTACTTACTCACCGTTGCTGATGTTCGAGGTACTAGCCCTAAAGTCTGGAATGCCTGGAAAGGCAAACTCCTTGAAGACTTGTATCGCGCAACGCTAAGAGTATTAGGTGGAGCCAAGCCGGATGCCTCCTCAGAGTTAGCGCAACACCAAGAAGAATCTAAAGCAAAGTTGCGCCTCTATGGCATTAACGATGATGCTTATGAAGACCTATGGAAGCAATTGGATGTTGCCTTCTTCTTAAGACAAGACTCTTCCGACATTGCCTGGCTTACACGCCATCTATTTAATAAAGTAAATAGTGAACAGCCAATTGTCAGAGCCAGACTGTCCCCCATTGGCGAAGGGCTGCAAGTAGCTGTCTACGTTAAAGACCAAGAAGATCTCTTTGCCAGAATCTGTGCGTACTTCGAGAGACACGGCTTCTCCATTTGGGATGCTCGTATTCATACGACGCGTCATGGCTATGCCTTGGATAGCTTCCAAATTTCAGGCAGTAACTTGGTGGATGAAGGCGGTAGTTATCGCGACATTATTCAGCTAGTAGAATTTGAACTTACTGCTGCACTTACCAATAGCGAGCCATTACCAACCCCAAGTATGGGTCGTCTATCAAGGCAGTCACGCACCTTCCCAATACAGCCCCGCGTGCATATGGTTCCAGATGAGCGAGGCAGATATTACACTCTCGCACTCTCAGCAAGTGACCGTACTGGTTTGCTCTACACCATCTCTAGGGTGTTGGCTAAACATCAGGTATCAATCCACACAGCACGCATTAATACTCTTGGCGAGCGAGTGGAAGACGTTTTGCTTCTTGATGCCGCTAACTTGGGTAAGAATCCCAAGTTACAGATTCAATTGGAGACGGAATTGCTAGAGGCGTTGGGGGCTTAAATCTTTAGCTTCAATTATTTCAGCAAATCTAGCATTGCAGCTTCATCAATCACTGGCACACCCAATTCTTCTGCTTTAGTGAGCTTGCTACCAGCATCTGTACCGGCAACTACATAGTCTGTTTTCTTGGACACCGATCCAGCAACCTTGGCGCCTGCTTTTTCGAGGAGATCTTTGGCCTCATCCCTTGTCATCGTTGGGAATGTACCGGTCAGAACAAAAGTTTTACCTGCTACTGCAGCACTAATCACTTTTTCTTCTACGGCTAGCTGCATTCCGGATGCTAGCAGTTGCTCAATCACTTCACGATTGTGGGCTTCTTGCATGAAACTCGTGATGGAGTCGGCAACAACAGGACCAACATCTTTTACTGTTAGCAGGTCTTCGAGATTTGTATCCATTAATGCATGCATAGACTGATAGTGATTGGCTAAATCCTTGGCAGTGGTCTCACCCACATGACGAATACCCAAGGCAAAGATAAATCTGGCTAAGGTGGTGTTTCTGGATTGGTTAATTGCTTGAATGAGGTTATCTGCAGACTTCTCACCCATACGTTCAAGATTGGCTAGCGCTGTAAAGCCTAATCTGTAGAGGTCTGCTGGTGTTCTAACCAAATTATTATCCACCAACTGGTCCACAATCTTCTCGCCTAGGCCTTCGATATCAAGTGCTCTTCTATGGGCAAAGTGAATTAAGGCTTGCTTGCGCTGAGCTCCACAGAAAAGTCCGCCACTACAACGAGCCACAGCCTCATCTGCCAGGCGCTCAATATGAGAATCGCAGACAGGGCAACGAATTGGCATGACAAATTCTTTTGCATCTGCTGGACGTCGATCCTTAATTACCGATACCACCTCAGGAATTACATCACCTGCTCTACGTACTGAAACGGTATCGCCAATTCGTACATCTTTGCGTTTGACTTCGTCTTCGTTATGTAAGGTTGCATTAGTGACTGTGACGCCACCCACTTCTACAGGAGCAAGTCTTGCTACTGGAGTGATTGCGCCCGTGCGCCCTACTTGTACGTCAATACCTAAAACGGTAGTGAGGGCTTCTTGAGCGGGATACTTATGGGCCAACGCAAATCTAGGGGCTCTTGATACAAATCCCAACTTAGCTTGCTCGGCGAATGAGTTCACCTTATAGACAATGCCATCAATGTCATATGGCAATGAATCTCTCTTTGCACCTATCTCGTTGTAGAAGGCCAATATCTCTTCCACAGAATGGAGTACTTTGCGCTCCGAGCAAACCGGTAGACCCAATTCAGCATAGGTATTAAGTAGTTCTGCATGGGTTTTAGGCAACCAAGACTGAGGCTCTAGAGCACCCAAGCCATAGGCAAAGAAAGACAATGGTCTTTTGGCGGTAATCTTCGAATCTAGTTGGCGCAGGCTACCTGCCGCTGCATTACGAGGATTGGCAAATTCTTTCTCACCCAACTCTGCTGCCTGTCGATTCATCTTCTCAAAGTCTTTGAGATACATAAAGACCTCGCCGCGCACCTCTAAGACTTGTGGAATGTTTTTTCCAGTTAGCTTGAGCGGAATAGCGCGAATCGTTTTGATGTTGGCCGTGACATCTTCACCGCTAGCTCCATCACCACGAGTTGCAGCGGTAACTAATGAGCCATTTTCATAACGAAGCGATATTGCAAGGCCATCGAACTTGAGTTCACCAGCATAAGTGACATGATCTGAGTGGAGCGCCTCACGACAGCGACGGTCAAAGGCAATCAATTCAGCATCTTCAAAGGCGTTATTCAATGAAAGCATCGGCACTGCATGGGTGACCGAATCAAACTCTTTTAATGCTGCCCCACCTACACGCTGAGATAAAGACTCTGGGGTAACCCATTCTGGATGAGCGGCTTCAATATCCAATAACTCGCGATAGAGGCGGTCATACTCAATATCAGGCAGGAGTGGATTATCTAGAACATAGTAAGCATGCTCAAGGCGCGCGAGCTCGGCCTGCAAGAATGCGTAGCGCTCCGCTAAATTTGTCGGACTTGTGGACGACAAGGCGATTTCCTAGCTAAATAGTCTGCTAGCTGTAGAAGATCCAGCAGGAACGCCAGACTTCTCGAGATTGGCATAGAGAACATCAAGGTGCTGGCGAATACTAATAACCGCAGCTTCACTTAAGTTAATGCTATTGTCATCCACTAAGCGGCCATGAGCGGCTTGTGCAATCTCAACGCCTTCGGAGAGCATTCTTTCAAATGCGCGTTCTTCTTGTGGAACCAAAGGAATTTCCAACAGCAAAGTAACTTGAGTGACAGACCTATTCGGATCCAAGTCGGCGCTATTGAAAAGTACTAAGGCTTTGCTAAGGTATTCATATTGGCGTCCGTTACGAGATAACTTGAAGCCGCGTTGGCGCATGAGGGCATCAAAGTTACCCCAAGGGCATGGTTCATCAAATAGCACATTGATGCTCAATTGAATATCACTCTCAGCAGCCATCACGTCCAATTCTTTAGCGCTCTCCAGCATGGTGCTGACGCTAGGCATATCAATTTGCGAACCTAAAGTTTCGGCAAGAGCCTGGGCACGAGAGCAGAAATCAGAAAGTTCCAAAACACCAATCGGACCTTTGCGGCTAGCCAACTGAATGGCCAGCTGTAACTCTGAATAAGATCCTTCAGGATTTAATTCTTCCCAGTCTTCAGCGGCATCGACATCCGCGTTTAAACCTTCGCACATCCAACGTGCTGTAGATTGTGCTTCAAGGTCGGTCCAAGCGTTAATTTCTGCCAGAATTTCTGCGCCGCTAATAGCGTCATCAAAACGCAAAGTAATAACGCAATCAATGCGAGGATCAATCGCAAACTTTTCTGGGGCGGAGATTGTTGTGAGGATTTCACCAAAGCTTGGCTCTGCTCGACCCGATGCATCAGCATCTGCAAATCCCTGGGTAAAGCTTGGTTCACGTGCAAAGCGATCATCGACAGCATATTCGCTTTGCTCTTTTGCTTTTCGGCGAGCGCGAGCGTACTTAATGTTCAGAACAGCTACGGCTATCAGAATTAAAAGGCCAATAACAGCCAGCGCCAATTGCAAATCAGACAAACCCAACATCGTCATGATTTGTTCTACATACATTTAGGCAGCCTCTACCATTGATACTGCAGAAGAAATATCCACCGCAACAATACGGGATACACCCTGCTCTTGCATCGTGACACCAATCAATTGATGAGCGATTTCCATAGTGATCTTGTTATGGGAGATAAACAAAAACTGTGTCTTATCTGACATTTTGGCCACTAGATTGGCATAACGCAAGGTATTTGCATCATCCAATGGCGCATCAACCTCATCCAGCAAACAGAATGGAGCTGGATTCAAGAGGAATAGTGAGAACACCAACGCGATCGCAGTCAAAGCCTTTTCGCCACCAGAGAGGAGGTAAATAGAGCTATTTTTCTTGCCAGGAGGCTGCGCCATTACTTGAACACCGGAGTCCAGAATCTCTTCCCCTGTCATCACCAACTCAGCATGACCACCGCCGAATAATTCAGGGAATAGCTTTCCAAAGTGGGCGTTAACCTGATCGAAGGTACCTTGCAATAAATCACGGGTCTCTGCATCGATCTTGGCAATCGCATCTGTCAAGGTCTGCATTGCTTCGTTCAAGTCAGCAGATTGAGCATCCAAGAACTGCTTACGCTCACGTGAACTAGACAATTCATCCAAGGCAGCCATATTGACTGGGCCTAGAGATTGAATTTCAGTATTCAAGCGATTCACCTCACTCTGCAATGCACCAACCTTCAGATCAGGGCTGAAACTTGCTTCAAGCGCAGTGAGATCAGCCTCAGCATCAGACAATAAAGTAGCAAATTGCTCAAAGTTCAAGCGTGCAGCTTGTTCACGCAATTGCAAATCTACAACCTTGTCGCGCATAGGTTGCAAGCTACGCTCTACTTGCATGCGAGACTCATCAGCCTCACGCAGTTGATGCAATAAAGCATCTTGCTCAGTACGCGCATTTGCCAAAGCTGCTTCGCGTGCGCTGCGTGCTAGTAATAAGCCCTGCAATTTATCTTGTGCTTCTTCATCACTCAATGTTTCTAACTCTTGAGCGGCTGCATCATGCTTATCTTGAATCTCCATGATTTGTGTACGCGCAGTACTTTGATCACGTTGCAAGTCAGCAATACGCTGCTGCAATGAACGAGTAGCAAATGCCGCCTCTTGTGCAGCCATCTCAGCAGCACGGAGCGATTCACGCAAACGATCACGCTCTTCAGTAGAGTGCTCTAATTTTTCTTGAGCTACTTGTAAAGCCTCTTGCAAGCCTTGCTTGGACTCTTCTGACTCGAGCAACTCAGCAGCAGACTGCTCTTGAGTCTGACTCACTTGCTCCATCTGCTGACGCAATTCACTTAACTCACCCTGAATCTGCGCCGCACGTTGACTGTACTGTTCTTCAGCCTGGGTCAACTGCATTCTTTCTACCTCAAAGCCATGTGATTCTTGAACGGCATGCTCAGCATTTTCACGAGCTTGCTCAGCCGCTTGATGGGCCGCCTGATAGTTCGCTACACACTGATCTAACTCGCCCTTGAGTTCACTTTGCATCAACTGTTGCGCACGTAATTGTTTCTCGAGACTCTCCATCTCTTGAGCACGAGCCAACATGCCGGCTTGCTCAGAGTCTGCCGCGTAAAGCTGCACACCAACACGGCTTACTAAGTGGCCTTGTTGAGTAACAAATGCGCCACCAGCAGGTAGTTTTTCACGGCGATGTAATGCGTCTTCAAGACTGCTAGCAATATAAATATTGTCTAACCACTCTTGTAACACTGATGTGAGTCTTGCTGCGCCGGCACTCTGAACGCGACTTAACAATGGCGTGAAGTCAGCGGGGGCGGATGTATGTGCCGGAGTAATTTCTTCGGTAAGCAAAATTGCCAAACGGCTTGGAGGTGCATCATTAGCCAAAGCCAATGTTTCTTGAACGCTCTTTGCTGTGACTGCAGCCAAACGCTCACGCAATACTGACTCAAGCGCGGCCTCCCAACCACTCTCAACTTTGAGCTCTTGCCAAAGACGCTTGCTTTCTTTGAGGCCCTTGCTTTCTAACCAAGGTCCAATCTTGCCTTGCGCCTGAACGCTAGCCTGCAAGGCTGTTAATGCAGTCAATTTAGCTTCGGTTTGAGCTAAATCCTGATTTGCTTCCTGAATCTTTTGTTGAGCGGCATTACGTGCCTCATCGGCAGCAGGAACGCGTTGCTGGGTTTCACCAGCGCGCTGTTTGGCTTCTTCCACTTTGCGAGCAGCCATTGCTTGACGGTCAATCGCCATCTGCAAAGCCTCAGCATCAGGACGACGTAAACCATCGAATTCACCAACAAGGCGAGTCTCGCGCCCCTTCAATTCATCTGACTGAGCAGACATAGAGCGAAGACGTTCACCCAAACTCGCCAAGCGTTGCTCAATTGAAGCTAATGCATCACGTGCGCTATTGAGTTCGCGTGAGGCATTTTGATACGCCTCTTCACGACTTGGCATTTGCTCTTGCAGACCATTCAAATCCGCTAAGAGTGTTTGCTCTTTTTCAGCGGCTAAAGAAAGCTCATGCTCAGTAGTACGTTGCGCTTGTGCTGCATCAGTTTCTTGCACAGTCCAACGCTGTAATTGCGCCTGCAAATCTTGAGTTTGCTGTTGCAAACGTTGACGCGCTTCTTGCACATAAAGAATCTGTGACTCAACCTGACTCACATCAGAATTGGTTTGATACAAATCACCTTGTGCTTGAGAAACTTTATCTTGTAATGCGTACTGTTGTGTGCGCATTGTTTCTAGCTCAGCTTCGACGTGACGGAGCTTAGCAGTCTGTTCCTCTAGGCCAACTTGCGTATCACGGATGCCATTTGCATGACGCTCTTGCTCTTTACCAGCCTCGGTCTGACGCACAAACCACAAAAGCTGTTGTTGTGATTTCATCTGTGTAGAAAGCTCAGCGTGACGCTCAGCAACAGTCGCCTGTTTTTCTAAGCGTGTTAACTGTTGATCGAGTTCGCGCAAGATATCTTCAACGCGGGTTAAATTTTCTACCGTGTCTTCTAAGCGTGATGCAGTTTCTTTGCGACGCTCTTTATATTTAGAAACACCAGCAGCTTCCTCTAAGAACACACGCAACTCTTCTGGCTTTGCTTCCAAAATTCTGTTGATGGTGCCTTGACCGATGATTGCGTAACCCCTTGGACCCATACCGGTGCCCAAGAAAATATCTTGAATATCTTTACGACGCACTACTTGGTTATTGACGTAATAACTTGAATTTCCATCGCGCGTTAAAACACGTTTGATACCTAATTCTGTAAATGCGCTCCATTGACCTTGAGCACGTCCCTCGGTATTGTCAAAAATGAGTTCTACGCTGGCACGTCCAGATGGTTTACGTAAACCAGAGCCGTTAAAAATAACGTCTTGCATTGACTCGCCACGCAATTCGCTAGCGCGGGATTCGCCTAAAACCCAGCGAACGGCGTCAATAATGTTCGACTTTCCGCAACCGTTAGGACCAACAACACCAATTAATTGGCCAGGCATTTCAAAATGGGTTGGGTCTACGAAAGACTTAAAGCCGGAAAGTTTGATGGATTTCAGTTGCACGGCGTACTTTGCAGGGAAAAAAGGGGTTCAAATAAAGAGGTAAAAATATACAGCTTAAGTGGGAAGATGATAGCAAGCTTGACGGTGCTTAGACGTGTTTTTGCCCCATCTATATAATGATCAATCTACCTTCAGGGACAAAATCCCTTAACAATCTGATAGTTAACCAAAAAGCATGAGCCAATCACCACAAAACATCATTGAACAAGCCTGGGAAAACCGCGCAAACCTGTCCCCAGATAGCGCCCCTGGGGATGTCCGTAATGCCGTAAATGCGGTCCTAGAAGGCCTAAATGCCGGCACTATTCGTGTGGCTGAGCGCCGTGACGTAGGCAAATGGGAAGTTAACCAGTGGGTTAAGAAGGCTGTTTTGCTCTCTTTCCGCCTAGAAGACAACAAACCTATGAGTGCTGGCGGCTTTACCCAGTTCTATGACAAGGTTCCAAGCAAGTTTGAAAACTACACAGCTGCTGACTTTGCTGCTGGTGGTTTCCGAGTGGTACCCCCTGCCGTAGCCCGCCGCGGCTCATTTATTGGCAAAAACGCTGTTTTAATGCCCTCTTACGTCAATATTGGCGCTTATGTAGGTGAAGGCACCATGGTTGATACCTGGGCGACCGTCGGTTCTTGCGCCCAAATCGGTAAAAACGTTCACCTTTCTGGCGGTGTTGGTATTGGCGGCGTTCTTGAGCCAATTCAAGCTGGCCCAGTGATTATTGAAGATAACTGCTTTATCGGCGCCCGCTCCGAAGTTGTTGAAGGTGTCGTGATCGAAGAAAACGCTGTTTTATCTATGGGCGTCTATATCGGCCAAAGCACCAAGATCTACGATCGTGAAACTGGTGAAGTGCACTACGGTCGCGTACCCGCAGGCTCAGTTGTAGTGCCAGGCTCCCTCCCATCTGCATGCGGCAAATACAGTTTGTATGCTGCCATCATTGTGAAGAAGGTTGATGCTCAGACCAGAGCTAAGACCGCCATCAACGAATTACTCCGCGACTAATCCAAATCTATGAGCGCCACACTCGAGCTCACCGAAGCCCTCATCGCCTGCCATTCCGTAACACCGGCTGATGGTGGTTGCCAAGATTTAATTGCCAAGCGTCTTCAGGCTATCGGCTTTCATACTGAGAGCGTGGTGAGCGGACCTGAAAATTTTCAGGTCACCAACTTGTGGGCAATCAAAAAAGGTAAGGCCGGAGATCAAGGCAAAGTCTTGATGTTTGCCGGTCACACTGATGTGGTGCCCACAGGACCACTAGAGAAGTGGACAAGCAATCCTTTTACGCCAACGATTCGTGACGGCATGCTTTATGGACGTGGCGCAGCGGATATGAAAACCTCACTAGCCGGTTTTGTAGTGGCTACCGAAGAATTCGTTACCGCACACCCAAATCATGAAGGCTCTATCGCCTTCTTAATCACCAGTGATGAAGAGGGTCCCGCTAACGATGGCACAGTCATTATGTGTGAGCGTTTACAAAAGCACGGTCAACGCTTGGACTATTGCGTCATTGGCGAGCCTACCTCTGTGGATCAGCTTGGCGACATGATCAAAAATGGCCGTCGTGGATCCCTATCAGGCAAGCTCAAAGTAAAAGGTATTCAGGCGCATATCGCCTACCCTCACTTAGGCAAGAATCCGATTCACCTTTCTGCACCAGCAATTTCTAAATTAGTAGAAGCTGAGTGGGACAAAGGTAATGAATACTTCCAGCCTACGAGCTTTCAGATTTCTAACGTCCATGCTGGCACTGGCGCAAATAACGTCATCCCTAGCGAACTCGTTGTCGACTTTAATTTCCGCTTCTCAACAGAGAGCAAGCCAGAGCAATTGCGTGAGCGCCTAGAAAAAATTCTAAAAGATGCGGGTCTCGAGTTTGAAATTGATTGGGTATTAGGTGGCAGCCCCTTTATTACTGGTGATGGTGACTTGGCTGGCGCATTACGCAAAGCCATCAAAGCAGAAACCCGAGTAGATACTGAGCTCTCAACTACTGGTGGCACAAGCGATGGTCGCTTTATTGCCAAGATCTGCAAAGAAGTTGTGGAATTTGGTCCGCTGAATGCAACTAGCCACAAAATCGATGAGTGTGTCATTGTTGATGACGTGGTGCCACTCAAAAACATCTATCGCAAGACTCTCGAGCAGTTAATCGCTTAATTAATCAATTGCGCGCCTGCTTTCCTCTTTAAAGAACCTCTCCATCATGGACCCTGAGCCTCAGCAACACCTTACAGTGAACCAGTGCATCGATCAGATTGCACAAAAGCTCGAAGCAGCAAACCTGCATTATGGCCATGGGGCAGTTGATGCGCAAAGCGAAGCTTTGTGGATCGTCAGCAAACAACTTGATATCAGCCCAGAGGAAGCACTTGATCATTTAGACAATGCAATCCCTGAAGATCAACAACAAAATGCATTCATTGTTGCTGACACCAGAATCTCTACCCGCAAACCACTTGCCTACATCCTGGGTGAAGCTTGGCTGATGGGTGTGCCATTCTTTTGCAGTGAACAAAGTATTGTTCCGCGCTCTTGGATTGCAGAACTCATTGTTGATGGCTCACTAGAACCTTGGTTACCAGCAGACGGCAAAGCACTAGATCTTTGCACCGGCAATGGCTCACTCGCAATCCTCTTAGCCCTATCTTGTCCTGATATTCATGTAAGTGCGTGCGATATCAGTCTGCCTGCACTATCAGTTGCCGCTCGCAACGTTGATCGCCACAGCTTAAGCTCTCAAGTAGAACTATTGAATGGTGACTTGTGGGATGCGTTACCCGAGCCAAATGATGACAATCTCTTCGATCTCATTATTTGCAATCCGCCCTATGTGAATGCAGCTTCTATGAGTGCGCTTCCAGCCGAATATCACGCAGAGCCAGAGCTGGCATTAGCAGGTGGTGATGATGGCATGGATATCATTAGACGCATTCTTGCTCAAGCCCCCGATTATTTATCGGAGCGCGGCGCCATCTTGCTTGAGATTGGCAATGAGTATGAGAACTTCAAAAAGGCTTTCCCGCAAATTCCGGCAATCTGGATGGAAGTGTCTGCCGGTGAAGAGCAAGTCTTACTAATTCAAGCAGAAGACTTGCGTTAAGGCAAAGAGAGTTAGCTCAACTCTGCTGCTGCCGCGATTGCTTGATCAATTCGCTCGACCGGAATCACCTTCAACCCCGGAATCTTAGTCTTAGGCATATTGGCTTTTGGAATGATGGCTACAGTGAAGCCCAATTTAGCAGCCTCCTTCAAACGTTCCTGACCACGCGGACAGGGACGAATTTCTCCAGCTAAACCAACCTCACCAAAGACAATTAATTCTTTTGGTAAAGCGCGATTTCGGATCGATGACTGAATAGCCAGGAGAACGGCTAGGTCAGCAGCTGGCTCAGAAATTTTGACGCCACCGACCGCATTTAAGAAAACATCTTGATCAAAGCAAGCAACACCAGCATGACGATGTAACACAGCCAAGAGCATGGCTAAGCGGGCCTGCTCTAGACCAACAGCTAAACGTCGAGGATTGGGTACATGCGCTGTATCCACCAAAGCCTGTATCTCCACCAATAAGGGTCTACTACCCTCTTGAGTCACTAGTACGCAGGCACCGGGGACCATTTGCTCATGCTGCGACAAGAAAATGGCAGACGGGTTAGTAACGCCGCGCAAACCTTTCTCTGTCATGGCAAAGACACCCAACTCATTAACAGCGCCAAAACGGTTCTTGATCGAACGCACTAAGCGGAAGGAAGAATGGGTATCGCCCTCAAAATACAACACGGTGTCTACGATATGTTCTAAAACTCTTGGGCCAGCGAGATGGCCATCCTTAGTCACGTGACCAACCATCAATACACAAATACCGCTCGATTTTGCAGCTCGAGTGAGTTGCGCCGCACACTCACGAACTTGCGCAACAGAACCAGGAGCTGAACTCAAAACCTCAGAGTACAAAGTCTGGATGGAATCCACCACCAATACTTGCGGCTTCACGGTATCCATAATGGAAATCAGTTTCTCCAACTGAATTTCAGCCAATACTTCTAGTTGAGGTGCATCCAATGCAATACGTTTTGCACGTAAGGCAATCTGTGCAGCCGATTCTTCACCGCTGCTATAGAGGACATTCATGCCGGCAGCACTCATCTCTGCAAGTGCCTGCAACAGTAGAGTGGATTTACCAATACCAGGATCACCACCCAAGAGCACTACACCGCCTGGAACCAAGCCGCCACCCAGCACGCGATCAAACTCTTCTACGCCCGTGCTAAATCTTGGTAAGTCTTCAGCTGTAATGGCGGAGAGTTTTTGCCTTGGCAATGATTGCGCCAACCCCTGAAAACGAGAATTAGAAGTAGTTTCTGGAAGACCCTCTTCCATGGTGTTCCAGGCCTGACAAGAGGGGCACTGACCTTGCCACTTGGCCGAGGTACCGCCACAAGACTGACAGATATAAACCGTTTTGACTTTAGCCAAGAGTTGCCCAATGAAATTGAAATTAGTAAAACATTAATCGAGCTGAGTGCCCGCTTTATTTTCTTGCGCACGCTTAGGAGCATCTTTGCGACGCTGCTCTAGATCAGCCGCCCTAGTAGCAGCATCTTTTTGCTTCTGCTCAAATTCACGCTGATTTGCAACACGCTCAGCCGCTTTTTCTGGTGACGCTCTCTCGGCAGCGCGCTTGATATCTTCTTGGTTCTTAAGGCTTTCACGCAACTTACGCTGCACCTCATGCAAAGCCACCTCTTGCTCACGAATAGGGTCAATTTCTTTTCGATACAGCGCTCTGGCATCTTTTAAACAAGAATTAACCCAGTACTTTTGATAGCACTCAGACGAGGATTTTTCCCAGCGATACTTTGCCCACTCGCGCTGAATCTCTAACTCCTGTTCAATCCCGTTTAACTGCTCAAGCTCAGCCTCTTCTGCTGGAGTGGCCGATACAACACCGCTCAACGCAGATGACAACAAAAATATTGATATGAATATCTTTGATTGGAGTGAAAGATTCTTTCTCAAATCTCGACCTTCGCACCCAGCTCAACTAATCGATTCGCCGGAATCTTAAAGAAGTCAGATGGTTTAGCGGCATTTTGCATCATCCAACCAAAGAGCTTCTCTCTCCATAAAGCCATACCAGGAGAAGATGAGGGTACGATTGTATCGCGCGAAATAAAGAAAGAGGTGTCCATAACATCAAACTGAATGCCTTCTTGCGCCTCAATTAACTTGAGTACGTTATTAATATCCGGAGTTTCTTTAAATCCATGAACCGCTCGAACCAAATACACGCCGCCACCTAAATCCTTCATCGTAATACGCTGATCATCGTTTACGTATGGAACATCCCATGTGCTCAGCTTGACAAAAAATATACGCTCATGCATCACGCGATTATGTTTTAAGTTATGCAACATTGCCACAGGTACATAATCAACGTGCGCAGTCAAAAAGATGGCGGTACCCTCAACACGATGAGGTGGGTGAGCAAGCAAGCTTTGAACAAAAGCCTGCAAAGGAATAGAACCCTCCACCATCTTTGCACGCAAAAGTTTGCGGCCGCGATACCATGTAATCAGACATGTAAAGATTAAAAGACCGAGGAAGAGTGGATACCAACCACCATCTTTAATCTTAATGAGGTTTGCGCTCCAGAAAGCAAAATCCAAAGTAAAGAAAACTGTAGTAAGTCCGATAACCAATAATAGATTCATCTTCCATTCACGATACATCACCACCGCAAGTAAAACTGCAGTAATCATCATCGTTGACGTTACCGAAATACCGTATGCAGCTGCCAAATTAACAGATGCTCTAAACTCAATAATGGTGATTACCACCATAAACAAGAGAGCCCAGTTCACGACCGGTATGTAAATTTGCCCTTGCTCAGAATCCGATGTGTGCATGATTGTCATCCGCGGCATAAACCCGAGCAAAATTGCTTGGCTCACAAGCGAATATGCTCCTGAGATAACTGCCTGAGATGCAATCACAGTAGCCGCAGTTGCAAGCCCAACCACAGGCCACAGCGCCCAATCTGGAACCATTAAATAAAATGGGTTCGATGCCGCTTCAGGATTTGAAAGTAGCAACGCACCCTGACCAAGATAATTAATCAACAAACTAGGCAGAACAACAAATAACCAGGCATAGCGCACAGGATTGCGGCCAAAGTGACCCATATCCAAATACAAAGCCTCTACACCTGTCACCACGAGCACTACTGCACCCATCACGATATAAGCAGTTGTCGGATGCGCGACCACAAAGCTAACGGCGTGCAATGGGTTAATGGCTCCAATAATTTGAGGTGCCGCGCCAATATTAATTAGACCCAAAATAGCCAACACAATGAACCAGGTTAACGTAATGGGGCCAAAAAGCTTACCTACCGCTGCCGTTCCGTATCGTTGGATTAAAAAAAGTGCCACCAAGATAGCCAAGGAAATTGGAATAATAAATTTATGCAAGCCAGGAGCTGCAATTTCAATACCCTCAACTGCGGACAGAACGGAGATAGCCGGCGTAATTACCGACTCACCTAACAACATACAAGCACCAAGCATGCCAAGGATCATCAAGAAAAAATAGGTCTTGGAATCGCTTTTGTATGAACGCAACGCTAAGGCCATTAAAGATAGAACACCACCCTCACCCTTATTGTCTGCGCGCATCACAAACAGCACATACTTAAAGGTCACCACCAAAATGAGGGACCAAATCATCATGGCAATCACGCCAAAGAGCGCTTCAGGCGTGTATGCAATCCCATGCTCAGGATCAAAGCATTCTTTGAGAGCATACAAAGGACTTGTACCGATATCACCAAAAACTACGCCAATGGCAGCGAGCATCACTGCACCCAAACTTCCTTTTTTATGGCTGTTGGGGTCATCTTGCAAATTGACCGGGTTTAATAGCGTCGAACTGGAAAACTCTGGATTGCTAATTGACATTGCAGGCCTTTGGCTCTTTGTTGCGTGGCAATATATTACTCCCTAAATTGCGCCACCCCTAATGACTTTGGGCAAGCTAAAACCGCGTTTTTTGAGTCAATTTTGCAGAAAAGGTCGACAGTGGACTGCAAAAAATGGTAGAATCTACGCTTCAGACGCGGGGTGGAGCAGTCTGGCAGCTCGTCGGGCTCATAACCCGAAGGTCGTAGGTTCAAATCCTGCCCCCGCAACCAGTAATTCAGTACTAAGCCCTTAATTTTTAAGGGCTTTTTGCTTTTTTGGGTAATAAAAAAGTCTGATTTCTCAGATTTTTGAATTATTAAGTCTTGGGCTTAGCTGAAAAGCGCATCCATCTCGCCCATGTTGGAATGTTGTTATGCATAAAAAGTGGATTGGACGACCAACTTATTCAACTCCACATCTAGCGATGCCACAGTCGTTTTACATTACGCCTCCAAAATTGCGTCGAAGAATTTGCGCCATTCTTAAATAGCCAAGTCTGAAACCCTGTTTCCGGAGATTGATAAAAAGGAATACCTAAATCCTTGTAACGCGCAGTCACATCCGGATGCGGGTGTCCATATCGATTTCGATACCCATTTTGTGCAAATGCTTGATCAGACTCCAATTGCTTTAGAAGCGCCAATGAAGAAGATGTTTTGCTGCCATGATGGGGCGCCATAAATATCAACTCTCTTGTACCAATTTCTTGGAGCATTGCATCATCTAAACGTTCTGTGATCTCAGCTTCACCCTGTTTCTCAACATCGCCCGTTAACCAAAGTGAGCTTTGCGTATTGCGCACCTCAAGCACACAACTCATCTCATTTGGCTTTCCAGAATATTGATTAGAAAATATCGTTTCCTTGTCTGGATGCCAGATTATGAATTCAACACCATCCCATATCCAGCGTTGACCAAATCTACAAGGAATACTTGGGATTTTTCTGGCCCGAAAATTTTCCAGCAGGGGATTGTTAATAGGCAATGACCCCATCATAGAATCAAACTGAATATGTTTTAGCAGTGTCGCAGCACCGCCTACATGATCACTATCGCTATGACTAATTACCATGCGATCAATATGATCCACTCCCCCGCCACGCAAATATGGAAGAATGATTCTATGACCTGCATCATCCTTCTTACCCTGAATAGGCCCGGTGTCATAGAGCAATCTTCTATTTGCAGTTTCAATGAGCACCGCAGTACCCTGACCAATATCCAAAACGCTGGCTCTAAATTCTCCTTGAGCTAGACGAGATGCACTCAATAATTGGAAGATCGGAATAAACAACGGAATAGAAAAAACAATGCCAAGCAATCTCCCTTTCCATGTACCCCCAATATTGCCTGGACGGATCGCATAAATAATTCCCGCACTAGAAATTAGCAACAGCCACCACTCTGGTTGCCTTGACCAAACTACAGACCAACCCCAATTCGCCATCCATTCAAGAGCGATTGCCAAATATTCCATAGCCGCATGGGCAGGCCACATTAACCAGCGACCAATGAATTCGGGAAGCATGGCTCCAACGATTGCTAACGGCGTCACGATATAACTCACCAAAGGTATGGCAAAAGCATTTGCTAGTGGTGAAACAACCGAAACTTGATAAAACCAATACAAGGTAAGTGGTAACAATGCCAGCGTGACAACAGCCTGCACTCGACACGCCTCACGCAAAGCTTGAATCGCACGAAAAGACCAATGAACCTGCAACTCTTTCCCGGTTGGTATACCCAGCAAGCCAGATGAATCACCCATCGCATACAAAATGGCTGCAACCGCACCAAAAGATAGCCAAAAGCCTGGGGTATAGGGAGCCATAGGATCAATGAGCAGCACAAAAGCTAAAGCCCACCACCAGATATCAAACGATCGAGGATTTCTGCCGGTCCATAAAGCAAATGCCACAACACCGACCATGTACATGGTTCTCTGTGCGGGTATCTGAAAGCCGGCCAACCATGCGTAAATAAATGCTGTGACAAATCCAGAGATTGCTGCAACCTTGCTGACCGGCGCAATTAAAGGCCAAGTACGACGACGCCAAATAAAAGCGGCAATAGAAGCGCCCACGCCAGCCAACATCGTGACATGTAGTCCCGAAATTGAAATGAGATGCCCGATGCCAGTGGCATTGAACACTTGCCAGTCATCCTGATCAATTGCGTTTTGATCACCCATCACTAAAGCAATCAACACACCTACATATCTAGCATCGTCCGGCAGCATAGACTGTATCTTTTTTCGTAAGTGCCAACGCATAAGCTCCATACGCAACTCAATCTCAGTCCAGGCGATATCTTTATCCAGCAATAACTCTGCTGTCCTAACTGAACCACTTGCGCCAAAGTCCTGATGAAAGGACCAGCGCTCAAAATCGAAGGTATATGGATTAAGTGAGCCATAGGGACGCTTCAATTTAGACTTGAACCTCCAGCGCTGACCAGGAACAATATCTGGAATTGCCTGAGGATTCCTCCAGGCAGGCTGCCAACTTAAATAAATTCGCCTTGGAGAGTGCTCAAGAAGTTCTTTGCCCACACTAGCCCTATCAACCTCAAAAGCAAACTTTGCTCCCGACGAATTGCTTTGCGGCAATGCCGCTACCCTGCCCTCAAGATTTAACTCTTTGCCCTCCAACTCGAGAGCAAGAATATTCTTTAAGCGGCTTTCAGCATATCGAGCATTCCATACAAATCCCATTGCAAATAGCAAACCGATGATTGCAATCTTTTTAATCAGCGTGGATTGATGGTTAAAGTAAATTACTGACAAACACAGACTGCCGAATGCGATTCCGGCAAACGCCCAATGTTCCGGAACTTGCGGCAAAAAGAGAAGGAGCGACCCCCCGGCGATGAACGCCGTAATGGCTAAACGCAATGAATTAAGGGGCTAGATTGAGATTAGGTAAATCAGCGCAGAGAGCCGACCAGCGCGGTAATACATGCATCGCATTACTCCAAACCGCAGAAGCAAACTCAGCATCATCAACACCCCGAATCGATGCTAATTCTTTTGCAATTCTCTCAACAAAAGCAGGTTCATTAAAGGCAATGCCTTCTTCTCTAAGCCATGCAGGCGGAATATCAGGAGAATCCGTTTCAGTCACGATGCTATCTAGCGGCAACTCTTTTAAGAGTCTTCGAATTTGTAAGGCACGCTCATAGGTAGCTGCACCGCCAAAGCCTAACTTAAACCCAAGCTCAATAAATTGTTCGGCCTGCTGAAAGCTGCCATTAAAAGCATGGGCAATACCACCAGAGATATTGCGACGACGCAAAGCTTTTAGGATTGCGTCCTGTGATCGACGCACATGTAGGATCACAGGCAATTGATACTTCTGCGCTAAATCCAACTGTGCATTGAAAAAGAATTCCTGTTTATGAGGATCCAGATTCTCGACAAAGTAATCCAAACCAATTTCACCCACACCCACAAAACGGCAGTCAGAAAGCGCTTCAACGATATGCTTCTCAAGCGTAGCGATATCACTCTCTTGCGCTTGATTTGTATACAGAGGATGAATTCCAAGGGTGTAAACCAAGCCAGGGATCTCTTGGCTATATTGGTGGGTCAATTCTGTTACATGAGTGCAGTCGGCCGCCTTCACGGCTGGCAGCAATATTGCTTGAACGTTTTTTTCTTTAGCCGCACGGATCACTGCAGGCAATGAGTCTGCATATTCCGGGGCATCCAGGTGGCAATGGGTATCGATCCACATGGGATGTCTACTCACGCTGAAAATGTTTTCAATACTCCGCGCTCTAAATGCAAAATACGATCACAACGTTTAGCGCGCACGGGATCATGAGTCACGATCACAAAGGCAGTGCCTTGGTCGCGAGCTATGTTTAACATTAAATCAAAGACGCCATCAGCTGTCTCAGTATCTAGGTTACCAGTGGGTTCATCTGCCAGAACGCAAGCAGGATTGCCAACCAAGGCGCGAGCAACGGCGACACGCTGACGCTCTCCACCCGACAACTCACCCGGGGTATGTAACTCTCGAGCGGACAAGCCTACTGCTTTGAGCATTTTGCTAGCGCGATCCATCGACTCATCATTACTTAAACCGCGGATACGCAGCGGTAATGCAACATTCTCAGCAGCGCTAAATTCATCTAAGAGGTGATGGAACTGGTAAATGAAGCCCAAACTATGATTACGCAGCTGATCCAATTTCTTCACTGATAAGTTATTCAAGTTAGACCCAGCCAAAATCACTGAACCAGAGCTTGGATTATCTAAACCGCCCAAAAGATGTAGCAAAGTGCTTTTACCAGAACCCGAGGATCCAACAATGGCAAGCTTTTCTGAAGGCGCGACATCTAAATCAATCGCTTTAAGAACCTCAACTGCAGTAGGTCCTTGACCGTATGTCTTAGCCAGGCCTCTGGCTTTGAGCACTAAGTTCTCTAAATTACTCATAACGTAAAGCCTCCGCTGGCTGAACCTTAGCGGCTCTGCGACTTGGATACAAAGTTGCCAACACAGATAGGCCAAAGGCCATTAAGCCAACTGTCAACACATCACTAGCTCTAACATCAGAAGGTAGCTCGCTAATGAAATACACCTCACGCGGCAAAAATTGCACCCGGAATATTGCTTCAATGACAGGAACGATGACATCAATATTGAGCGCTATTAATACGCCTAAAGCAACCCCAGCTAAAGACCCTAACAAACCAATCGACAAACCTTGAATTAAAAATATTCTCTGAATAAGTCCAGGGCTTGCACCCATCGTTCTCAAAATGGCAATATCCGCCTGCTTCTCGTTTACCGTCATCACCAAGGTAGATACCAAATTAAATGCCGCAACAGCAATAATCAAAGTCAGAATGATGAACATCATCTTTTTCTCAGTCTGAACTGCTGCAAACCAATTGCGGTTAGATCTTGACCAGTCAGTCACCCATAATGCTTGAGGAACAATGGCAGCTAATTCATTGGCGATTGCCGGAGCGCGTTGCATATCGTCTACCTTGACACGTAGACCGGATGGATCGCGAAGCCGCAATAAGGCAGCAGCGTCCTTCCAATGCATGATAGCCAGGGAACTGTCATATTCATAATGACCGCTATCCACAATGCCCACTACCTGAAGTGTGCGCATACGAGGCATAGCGCCTGCTGGCGTTAAATCACTTTCAGGAACAATCAAATTAATACGATCGCCCACGTGCGCACCAACAATAGCTGCCAGTTGTGCACCTAGAGCAACCCCAAAACTTCCTGGCTTTAAATCATCAATACTGCCTGCAACAAATTGTTTTGGTAAGTCAGAAACCTTACCTTCCTCGCTAGGTAAGATGCCACGAATTGCTACACCGCGCATCATGCTCTCACGACTAAGAAGTCCTTGAGAGCTCACCATAGGTGCCACACCAACTACATGCGGCTGGGCCGCCACTTTAAGCGCCAGCGGCTCCCAGTTTGCCAAGCCATCAGGTGCGGTAATTTCCACATGGGATAGAACTGACAACATGCGATCTCGCACTTCTTTCTGAAAGCCATTCATGACAGAGAGAACCACGATCAGCGAAGCAACCCCTAAAGCGATACCTGCAGTAGAGATTCCGGAGATAAAGGATAGGAAGCCATCACGCTTTCCCACCGTCTTGCGACGCTTGGATCGGGTGTAGCGCAGGCCAATTTCTAGCTCAATAGGAAGTCTCAACATAGCCACAGTTTAGTGAATCGCGCGGGCAAACTGATGGAATACTCAAATGCCACCTAAAATCAGGGGAATGACTGCTAATTCCACCCCCACCCTAGGCCAACTTCGCCGTTTTACCCTGTTACTTTCAGGGGAAGACGTTTTGGACGAGCCTGAATACAAGGATGGGCCAAGGCAAGGTCTACCCCATGAGCGTTTTTTGCTCGGGGAAGCGGTACCCATTGCTCCGGTATTACTTCTTGGACAATCTGATCAGACAGTCAATCCAACCGAAGTCATTGCATGCCTACAACCAGTTCATCTTCACGCCACACGAGATCATCTCATTTTGATGGGGCAGAACCAGATTGATCTGACGGCAGAAGAATCCGTCCAACTACTCAATGCAGCACTCCCATTGTTAGAAGAAGATTTTCAGAACTCTGTCCTTTTTCAAAACCAGCACTATTGGTTTATGCCTGCAGGACCTTTTTCTAGTCTTGCCAGTTATAGCGTTGATCAAGCGCATGGCCGCAATATTGATTGGTGGATGCCGCGAGATACTCACGAAGAAGGTATTGCTAAGCGTTGGCGCAAACTTCAAAATGAAATTCAAATGCTCTGGCATATTGGTCCAGTAAACGAAGAGCGTGAAGAACGCGGCATGCCCAGCATTAACTCGCTCTGGATTAGTGGCATTGGAAAACTTAACGATGTTCGAGCACCTAAAGCACTGGAAAAATCAAAACGCTTAATTGGCCAGCACCCGATACTGGCTGGCTTAGCAAAGCTATTAGACCTTCCCTACGAAGTGATTTTGAATGGGAATAATCTAGCTGGCGCATTTGCTTGGCTTGAGCAACCTCAATTGGCATGGCCGCAACTCAGTGCAGCACTGCTAAATAAAAAGATTGATGAAGTTGCCCTCATTGACTTTCCAAAAGGTAAAGTTCGTGAGCGCGTTCTCACAATTAAAGATCTTCATAAAAAATCTTGGGCATTCTGGAAAAAGCCAGAGCCATTGACTTGGAAAGAAATTACTCAGCTATGAGTGATGTATGAGTTTTATATGAGTCTATTTTCTCAACGCCCTTTTTCAGAACGCACTGCCACTTGGTTGGCGCAGAGTGGATTGCATCCATTGCTAGCTCGTCTCTATGCTGCACGCGGTCTACAGTCTCCTGAAGAACTCTCACTGGACTTAAAGCAGCTCATTTCACCGGTTGAGCTTATGAATTGCATTAGCACCGCCACGTTGCTTGCAGATATTCTCGAGAAAAAAGAGTCGATGCTCATCGTTGCTGATTACGACTGCGATGGGGCTACCGCCTGTGCTGTTGGTCTCCGAGGCTTACGCATGCTGGGTGGGCCAGAGGCGCCCATTCAGTTTCTAGTTCCCAATCGCTTTACGATGGGATACGGACTCACACCCGAAGTGGTGGAATTGGCTGCACAGCAAAATCCCAAACCAAAATACTTGATTACTGTTGATAACGGTATCGCAAGCGAAGCCGGCGTTAATCGCGCCAAAGAGCTTGGTATGGAAGTTATTGTGACCGATCATCACCTGCCCGGAGACCATTTACCAAAAGCGCTGGCAATCGTAAATCCCAACCAACCGGGTTGCAACTTCCCAAGCAAGGCGCTTGCCGGTGTTGGCGTCATGTTTTATTTACTAGTCGCCCTTCGCGCTGAACTTCGCAAGCGTGGCAAATTTACAAATGAAACTCAACCTAAAGTTGAGAATCTTTTAGACCTGGTTGCTTTAGGAACAGTCGCAGACGTTGCACAACTCGATCGCAACAATCGCGTGCTGGTTTCTAATGGCTTAAAGCGCATTCGCGCAGGGATATCTCAGCCAGGTATTCAAGCGCTATTTCAAGCGGCTACACGTGATCCACGCAAAGCTAATACTTTTGACTTAGGATTTGCTATCGGCCCCAGACTTAATGCAGCCGGGCGTCTGGCGGATATGACTTTAGGCATTCGCTTACTCCTTACAGATAACCCCGATGAAGCCATGACACTGGCACATGAACTTGATCGCATTAATCGTGAACGCAGGGTCATTGAAACGGGAATGCAAGAAACTGCCCTCTCTCACCTAGCCGAAGACCAGCTTGCTGGATCGATACCAGAACGCAACAGTATTTGCTTATGGAATTCAGAGTGGCATCAAGGAGTCGTCGGCATCGTTGCATCGCGCTTAAAAGAACGCTTTAATAGACCGGCAATTGTATTTGCACCTGCTGATGGCAGCACGGGTGAAGAATTGCGTGGCTCAGGTCGTTCACTCACCGGCTTTCATTTAAGAGATGCATTAGACCTTGTTTCTAAACGTGAGCCTGGACTCATTCTGAAGTTTGGCGGCCATGCCATGGCGGCTGGCTTAACCATTCGTAAAAGTGATTTTGAGAAGTTTGATACCTGCTTTCAGGAAGTGGCGAGCAGTTTATTAACGGATGAATTACTAGAGCGTCGCCATGCGCACGATGGCTCTCTCGAGCTTTCTGAATTTACCCCTGAAATTGGCGACCTCCTGGCAGAAGAAATCTGGGGCCAAGGCTTCCCTCAGCCGGTGTTCTACGGGGAATTTGAGATTGCCCAGCAAAGCCTCATGAAAGAAAAACATCTTCGCTTAATGGTGAAGCCCATGGGGGCTGGAGCAAGCCTGAAACCATTAACAGCAGTTTGGTTTAACCGCACGCAAAGCCTGCCGGCCAAAGCCAGACTAGCCTATCGATTGGTAACTGACCGCTATCAAGGTCAAGCTCGCGTTCAGCTGATGATTGAAGCCCATGATGAGGCCTCTGGCGCCTGAGGGTCTGCAGCAATAACCCCCTTATAATCAGGGGATGGAAGCTGAACAACTAAATATTATTTCGAATACCTTGTCCGATCTGCTCACCCGTGAGCAAGCTCTTCGGGGGTATCTTTGACTTCGACGTAAAGTCACGTCGCCTTACCGAAGTTAATTCAATACTGGAAGATCCCACAATTTGGGATGATCAAAAGAAAGCACAAGCGCTGGGCAAAGAAAAGAAATTGCTCGATGGCGTAGTTGCCACTCTTACCGATCTCAATACCAATATTACTAGTGCTCTTGAGCTATTCGATATGGCTAAAGAGGAAAGCGATTTTGAAACAATTGCTGCCATTGAGCAAGATGTTGAAAGCTATAGCAAGATTATTGGCGACCTCGAGTTCCGTCGCATGTTCCACAATGAGATGGATTCTTGTAATTGCTTTATCGATATTCAAGCAGGCGCTGGTGGAACAGAAGCCTGCGACTGGGCCAGCATGCTCTATCGCCAATACCTCAAGTATTGCGAACGCAAAGGCTATAAAACTGAAATCCTCGAAGAATCAGACGGCGACGTTGCTGGTATTAAGAGTGCAACCATCAAGGTCGATGGTGAATATGCTTATGGTCATCTTCGCTCCGAAACTGGTGTGCATCGTCTAGTACGTAAGTCACCATTTGACTCTTCTAACGGACGTCACACTTCGTTTGCTTCTATCTACGTGTATCCAGAGATCGATGACTCGATTGAAATTGAAGTGAATCCAGCCGACATTCGTACCGATACCTATCGTGCCTCTGGTGCGGGTGGACAGCATATTAATAAAACGGATTCTGCAGTTCGTTTAACCCATATTCCAACCGGAATTGTGGTGCAGTGTCAGAACGACCGAAGCCAGCACCGCAACCGTGCTGAAGCTATGACGATGTTGAAGTCTCGCCTCTACGAACATGAGATGCAAAAGCGTCGCGCTGAGCAGGACAAACTAGAGGCTAGTAAGACCGATGTAGGTTGGGGTCATCAGATCCGCTCCTATGTATTAGATCAAAGCCGCATTAAAGATTTACGTACTAACGTTGAGATTTCGAATACCCAAAAAGTATTGGATGGCGATCTCGATGCCTTTATTGAAGCCAGCCTGAAACAAGGCGTATAAAACTAACACCCATTACCGCGTCACTATAGATATGAACGATAAAACTACCCCAGCAGCAACGACTCAAATCGTAGATGAAAATCACATCATTGCGGAGCGCCGTGAAAAACTTGCCAAGCTCCGCGCTGGCGGTGTTGCATTCCCAAATGATTTTGTCCCAACTCATTTATCTGCTGACTTACATGCACACTATGACAGCTTGACCAAAGAAGAGTTGGCTGAGAAGCAAGTTCATGTCAAAGTAGCGGGACGTATGGTTCTTAAGCGCGTTATGGGTAAAGCGAGTTTTGCAACCATCCAAGATCGCAGTGGACAAATTCAGTTCTATATCAATGATGAGCTCAGCGGCGCTGATGTTCATGGCGCCTTCAAGCATTGGGACATGGGCGACTTTATCTCTGCTGAAGGCAATCTCTTTAAGACTAATAAGGGTGAGTTGTCCGTAGAGTGCAGCAATTTACGCCTCTTGAGCAAATCCTTGCGCCCATTACCAGATAAGTTCCACGGCCTCTCAGATCTAGAGACTAAGTATCGCCAACGCTATGTTGATTTAATTGTTAACCCTGAAAGTCGTAATACATTTAAGGCACGTAGTAACGCGATCGCCTCATTACGTCGCCATATGCTAGATGCCGACTTCATGGAAGTTGAAACACCGATGCTTCACCCGATTCCAGGTGGCGCAGCAGCTAAGCCGTTCATTACTCACCACAATGCTCTTGATATGCAAATGTTCTTGCGTATTGCACCTGAGCTTTACCTCAAGCGTTTGGTAGTCGGTGGTTTTGAACGTGTCTTTGAAATCAATCGTAACTTCCGTAACGAAGGCGTAAGCCCACGTCACAATCCAGAATTCACCATGATGGAATTCTATGCAGCCTATACAGATTACCGTTGGCTCATGGACTTCACCGAAGGATTAATTCGTGCTGCCGCAATTGATGCACAAGGCACTGCCGTATTGACACATCAAGGCCGCGAGCTTGATCTGAGCAAGCCATTCCAACGCTTGACCATTACTGAAGCAATCCTCAAGTACTGCGGTCAATCAGGCAAGAGCTATGAAGCGGCCCAGCTTGATGACATCAACTTCATTCGCACTGAATTGAAAAAAGGTGGTGAGAATCCAGATGCCCCTACTCTCAAGAATGCCGGCATTGGCGCCCTTCAATTGGCTCTTTTTGAATTGGTTGCTGAAGAGCACCTCTGGGAGCCGACTTACATCATTGATTACCCAATCGAGGTAAGCCCACTCGCAAGAGAATCCGATACTCGCCCAGGCATTACTGAGCGCTTTGAACTCTTTATTACTGGCCGTGAAATTGCCAATGGCTTCTCCGAGTTAAACGATGCTGAAGATCAAGCCAATCGTTTCCGTAAACAAGTAGAGCAAAAAGAAGCTGGCGACGAAGAAGCAATGTACTTCGATCATGACTTCATCCGCGCGCTCGAGTACGGCATGCCTCCAACTGGTGGTTGCGGTATCGGTATCGATCGCTTAGTAATGCTACTTACAGACGCTCCAAATATTCGTGACGTGATTCTGTTCCCACACTTACGTCGCGAAGAAGAGTAATTAATTCTAGAGTAAGCAAAAGGCACCCTAGGGTGCCTTTTTTATTACTTAGGATTTCCTAAAGAAGGTAATTAACAATATCAATAAGAGAACCGTAAACCACAGCAAGGACCACTCTGGTACTTGCAATCCCAAAATAGCCGGGAGCTTTGCAGAACACAAACCATCTGCCTTAAATAACCAAGGAAAATTATTCGCTAGCTGAAATTGATTAATCCAAGTCTCCAAAGGATCTATTCCGCAGGATTCACTTGGGTGAGACAAGAGCCAAACATGATGGCCAGCTACTGAAGTACCATATCCAGCAGCCAAAATTGCCAAGCTATGAAATAGCTTTCTAAAGGGTGTAATACAGGCAGCAAACAAACAAGAAAAGGCGACCCCGAGATAGCCAACCCTTTGCAAAACACACAAAGGACATGGCATGAAACTGACACCTTGGTACCCAACCTGCTGCAAGACAACGGCAAATATCACCAAGCCCAAAATAAAAAAGGACAGGAATAGGTACTGGATTCTTTTCATTACTAGATGATAGTCAATGGGCTTTAAACCCCCTGTAAATATGTCCTTTATTACTAAAAGTCTGATCTATATCACTACAGAGTCCTATTTTTGCTGGGAATGACCTCAATTTAGACCTACAAGAATGGGATAATTATCTCTTTGCTACCTTCTAATTAATACGCATTTATGGCCGCATACAACACCGAAACCGTTTTATCAGTTCACCACTGGAACGACACTCTTTTTAGTTTTACAACCACCCGCAATAAGGGCTTGCGCTTTCGTAGCGGTCACTTCTTGATGATTGGCCTGGAAGTAGAAGGTAAACCCTTGGTGCGCGCTTATAGCGTTGCTAGCCCTAACTATGAAGAGCATCTCGAGTTCCTAAGTATTAAAGTTCAAGATGGTCCCTTAACTTCACGCCTGCAAAAGATTCAAGTTGGCGACCCAATTCTAGTAAGTGAAAAGTCAGTTGGCACCCTAGTGTTAGATGACTTAAATCCAGGAAAGCATCTTTACTTATTCAGTACTGGCACTGGTCTTGCGCCATTCATGAGCATTATTCGTGATCCCGAAACGTATGAGAAGTTTGAAAAGGTTGTTCTTATCCATGGCGTACGTCTAGTAAGCGAATTAGCTTATGAGGACTACATTAAAAATGAGCTCACTCAAGATGAATACTTGGGCGAACTCATTCGCGAAAAACTCATTTATTACCCAACAGTGACACGCGAGGCTTTCAAGCACACCGGTCGTCTCACTACTGCTATTGAATCTGGTCAACTCTTTAAAGATATTGGCTTGCCACCGCTTGATCCAGCAGTGGATCGCGCCATGATTTGCGGCAGCCCTTCCATGCTTAAGGAAACCTCAGAGATGCTTGATGCCAAAGGCTTTAAGGTCTCTCCAAGCCTTGGTCAACTCGGCGACTACGTCTTTGAACGTGCATTTGTAGAGAAATAAAGATATTCTATATATCTAAAAGTAATTTAGATATCGCTATATATTCCTTGTGGATATATAGCCCCCTTGGTAAATTATTCCTAACAAGATATTTACCAAGGAATTCAAATGTCACCTGTACGTGAACATTACAACCCAGTAATCACAAAATTGTTGCGTGAACACGATCAACTCCCTATTGAACGGGTGGTTGAACGGAAGTCTTTTCAGCGTCAAATTCTGTTCCTCATGAATGCCATCAAGCTCGAAGAGTTTGAACAATCATTTGCCTAAATCGAGGATCATTTCATGCTGCAATTTTTTCAAGAGTCGTCTCAATTTATTATTTCTGGGGCTTTGGTTGGGTTACTAGTAGGGATGACTGGCGTTGGCGGAGGCTCACTAATGACGCCTTTATTAACAATTCTCTTTGGTGTTGCCCCAACAACAGCAGTAGGAACAGACCTTGCCTTTGCTGCGATTACAAAAGGTTTTGGCACTGCCGCGCACCGCTTACATGGCAATGTTCGCTGGGACATAGTTAGATTACTCTGTATAGGTAGCTTGACTACAGCCATCATCTCTATCTTAGCGTTGAAATATATCGGGCCAGTCTCAAAAGACTTTAATCACCTCATTAGCTTTTCCATTGGAGTTTCGGTGCTATTAACAGCAGCTTCACTTCTATTTAGAGCAAAAATTCTGAAGTGGATCCAAGCCAATCCGAAATATCTCCCAACTGGCAAAGCATTACAAATTTCTACCATTAGCGTTGGCGCTGTAATTGGTGTTCTCGTAACGGTTTCATCAATCGGTGCCGGAGCAATTGGTGCAACCTTGATTTTGTTGCTATATCCCCATCTCAAGGCATCTGAAGTCGCTGGTACTGATATTGCTTATGCGGTCCCATTAACAGCACTCGCAGGATTAGGCCACTGGTGGCTTGGCAATGTTCACTTCGACCTTTTATTTGGTTTATTGCTCGGGTCAGTTCCTGCCATATGGTTAGGAGCGAAACTTTCTAGCACCCTTTCAGAGAAAGCCACAAGAACAACGCTTGCTGGCACCCTATTCCTAGTGGGAATCAAGTTAGTCACCTCATGATCGCTCCTGAATTTTGGTCAATTCCACCAAGTACCCTAACCCCTGCGGAGCTTGCCGAAAAGTCTGCCGTTCTAAAGCAGCGTTTAGCTGACATTTCCTCACGCTTCTCTGATGTTCGCTTTGCAACCAGCCTCGCTGCAGAAGACATGGTGATTACCGATGCTATTGCTAAGGCTGGTGCCGAGATTAAGTTATTCACATTAGCGACAGGACGCCTGCATCAAGAGACGGTGGATATGGTCAAAACTACAGAAGATCACTACGGTATAGCTATTGAAAAGGTCTACCCACAAGAAAGCGATGTTCAAGCTTTTATTGATCAATATGGCATGAATGGTTTTTACGATGGTGAAGAGCCTAAAAAAGCATGCTGTGGTGCACGCAAGATTAGACCCCTAAATGCCGCATTACTTGGGGCCGATGCCTGGATCACCGGTCAGCGTCGCGAACAATCTACTACACGTACCGAACTCAATCTAGAAGAGCTTGATGATGCGAGAGGCATCGCAAAGTTCAATCCTTTGTTTGATTGGAGTGAAGAAGATATTTGGGCTTACATCAAACAAGAAAACGTTCCCGTTCATCCACTACACCTCAAGGGCTACCCCAGCATTGGCTGCGAGCCCTGTACCCGTCAGGTGAAGAAGGGTGAAGACATTCGAGCTGGTCGCTGGTGGTGGTTGCAAAGCGATAGCAAAGAATGTGGCTTGCACGTTAATAAATAATTCAATTTCATCATTAAAACTTAGCAGAAATTACTTTCAGAATGTCAGAACAAAAATTACTTGATGATCACTTAGATTGGCTTGAAGCCGAATCGATCTACATCATCCGCGAAGTGGTAGCGCAATGCTCCAACCCAGCTATGCTGTTCTCCGGTGGCAAAGACTCTATTGTGATGTTCCACCTAGCTCGTAAAGCGTTTCAATTTGGCGATCGTCCTGTAAAGCTGCCTTTCCCTATATTGCATATTGATACTGGCCACAACTATCCAGAAGTGATTGCCTATCGTGATGCTGTGGTCGAAAAAACTGGTGTGAAATTGATCGTAGGTCATGTTGAAGACTCGATTAAGAAAGGCACCGTTCGCTTACGCAAAGAAACGGATTCTCGCAATGCGGCGCAAGCAGTAACCCTCTTGGAGGCTATTGCTGAGCATGAGTTCGACGCCTTAATGGGTGGCGCACGTCGTGATGAAGAAAAAGCCCGTGCTAAAGAGCGTATCTTTTCTTTCCGCGATGAATTCGGTCAATGGGATCCAAAGGCACAACGTCCTGAGCTCTGGAACCTCTACAATGCCCGCATCGCCAAAGGCGAGAACATGCGCGTGTTCCCAATCTCCAACTGGACTGAGCTTGATATTTGGCAATACATTTCTCGCGAGAAATTAGAACTTCCAAGCATCTACTACACACATGAACGTGAAGTAGTGAAGAAAAATAATTTACTAGTTCCGGTAACTGACGTAACGCCAAAAGCAGCTGGTGACATCAGTGAAATCCTAAATGTACGTTTCCGTACCGTAGGTGATATCAGTTGCACCTGCCCCGTGTTGAGTACTGCAGGCACCCCTTTAGAGATCATTGCCGAAACCGCGATTACTGAAATCACTGAGCGTGGCGCAACTCGCATGGACGATCAAACCAATGAGGCCTCAATGGAGCGCCGCAAGAAAGAAGGTTACTTCTGATGACTACTAATCAACATCAAAACGTTGTTCGCTTCATTACTGCTGGTAGCGTAGATGATGGAAAAAGTACCCTGATTGGGCGCTTGCTCTATGACACCAAATCTATTTTGGTAGACCAATTAGAGTCTCTCTCTAAAACCAAACATGCACGCGTTACCTCCTCTGATGCAGGCGTTGATCTAGCCCTCCTCACAGACGGCCTAGAGGCTGAGCGTGAGCAAGGCATCACCATTGATGTGGCTTATCGCTATTTCTCTACCCCTAAACGTAAGTTCATTGTTGCTGACGCTCCAGGTCACGAGCAATACACTCGCAACTTAGTGACTGGTGCATCTCAATCTGATGTTGCAGTCATTTTGGTTGATGCAACACGCGTTGATCTCAATACCACTCCAGCCACTTTATTAGCGCAGACTAAACGTCACGCAGCGATTGTGCATTTATTAGGTCTTCGACATGTGGTATTTGCTGTCAATAAGATGGACTTATATGAGTTTGATGAGAAAGTATTTAATACCATCAAGACATCTATTGAAGATCTCACCCAAAAGATTGGCTTACCTAAGCCAACATTGATTCCGATCTCCGCATTGCTTGGGGCCAATGTCGTTACTGCCAGCAAACATACTCCTTGGTACAAAGGCCCTACCCTTTTAGAGTGGCTTGAGAGTTTAGACGCCAGCCCCGAGTCTGAAAAGCTTGCACTCCGTTTCCCGGTGCAGTACGTTGCACGTCAAGACGGCAGTGCTTCAGATGATTTCCGCGGCTACCTCGGAGAAATTGAGTCTGGCAGCATCCGTAAGGGTCAAAAGATTAAAGTTCTGCCAAGCGGGTCTGAAGCGACTGTTACCGAGATTTATTTAGGTAATCGCTCTACCAGCAAGCAAACCAATGGCAGCAATACCGTAGATTCAGCTGAAACGGGTCAAGCAGTTGCCATTCAATTATCTGAAGATATTGATGTATCACGCGGCTCTTTATTTATTAGCGTTGAAGATAGCAATCCACCGGTATTAAGCAAGCAACTTTCTGCTGATTTATGCTGGTTAGATAGCGAACCACTCTCATTGAGTCGTAAATATGCTTTGCGACACACCACCAATACCGTTGGTGCAAAAGTGAAGAACATTCAACAAGTTTTAGATGTTCAAACCTTGTCTCAAGCTAGTGATGTCCACGCACTATCCACCAATGAGATTGGTCGAGTTGATTTCATGCTGCAAAAACCAATCGTTGCGGACTTGTTTGATCAATCCCAGCGTACTGGTGCCTTTATCTTGATCGATGAAGCTACAAACCATACGGTTGCTGCAGGTATGATTCGTGAGGCCGTAGCGCAGTAAGCATTGTTGCCTCGTATTTAAAAAGCCTCGCAATGCGGGGCTTTTTCATTTACCAAAAAGAAAAGCCACCCCGAAGGATGGCTTAAAAGATTTTTTTGGAGGTACTACCTAAAGAATGAACTACGAATTCATACTAATCCTCTAGAAACTTCTGCTTTGTGTCATATGCATGATTGCAGGCATTAATGCTTTATTTTGGTGCGTTAATGGTTCTCTTTGGCGTGATTTATTGAATATTTAGGGATTTCAATTACTAAATCCTGCTTTGCCACAATAGCTTGGCAAGACAAACGGGACTGAGGATTTAAACCCCAGGCGCGGTCAAGCATGTCTTCCTCATTCTCATCAGGAGGATTGAGACTTTGGAAACCCTCTTTCACAATGACGTGGCAGGTGGTACATGCGCAGACCATATCGCAGGCATGTTCAATCGGAATGTCATTCTCTAGCAAAGCTTCACAAATCGAAGTGCCTGGAGCAACTTCTACAACTGCACCTTCAGGGCAATACTCACTATGCGGTAGTACAACGATTTGAGTCATGATTCTTTTCTATTTGTATTTAGTTTGAATTCGTTTTGGTTTTTTGTTTTCTTAAATCTCAGCAACATTCTTACCGGATAAAGCCTTCTGAATGATGGCGTTCATACGTTTTTGCGCAAAGTCATCAGTAGCTTTAGCGGCATGATCAACCGCTTTACGAACTACTGCGCTATCTGTTTCTTCATTGAGTATCTTTTGCAATGCTGCCATCTCTTGATCAATGATTGCCTGCTCTTCTACATTCAGTAGATTGCGATCACTATCGAGAGCTGTTTGTACTGCATCAAGTAATCGCTGGGCATTAACCTGCTCTTCGCGCAAGGATCTTGAGAGCAAATCCTCTTTAGCTGAGGCGAAACCATCCTGCAGCATGCGCGTAATCTCTGCATCAGTTAAGCCATAAGAAGGCTTGATATCAATCGATGCCTTAACCCCAGAACCCTGCTCAGTTGCACTAACAGACAGAAGGCCGTCCGCATCGACCTGAAAGGTCACTCGAATACGTGCTGCGCCTGCAGCCATGGCAGGTATGCCACGCAACTCAAACTTACCTAGTGAACGACAGTCTTGAGCTAACTCACGCTCACCCTGTACCACCTGAATAGCCAAAGCAGTCTGGCCATCTTTAAAGGTCGTGAAATCTTGCGCTCTAGCAACCGGAATCGGTGTATTGCGAGGAATAATTTTTTCCACCAAGCCGCCCATGGTTTCAACGCCAAGAGAAAGTGGAATGACATCTAATAAAAGCCATTCATCGTCTTTACTCTGATTACCAGCTAGTAGGTCAGCCTGCATCGCCGCGCCCAATGCAACGACTTGATCGGGATTGAGATTGTTTAATGGTTGTGTACCAAATAACTCTCCAACAGCACGTTGTACGTTTGGCATACGAGTTGAGCCGCCAACCATGACCACGCCTTTAACGTCTTCAGCCTTGAGACCGGCATCACGCAGTGCTTTTTTACAAGCCATCAAGGTCTTAGTCACTAGATTCTGGGCGATCTCAAAAAATTGAGCCTGGCTAATGCCAACGTTAACTACCGTGCCATCGGCAAGCGTTTCGTGAACGCGCGCCAGAGGGTTGTGACTCAACTGTTCTTTAGCGTGCTTACAAGCTTGCAAGAGTGTTGCATGATCATGAATCGATAGCGGCGGAAGCTTGGCTTGCTCAATCACCCAGCAATACAAGCGATGATCGAAGTCATCGCCACCTAAGGCTGAGTCACCACCAGTAGACAGGACCTCAAATACTCCCCTGCTCATACGCAGTATAGAAATATCAAAGGTGCCACCACCCAAGTCGTAAACGGCGTATACTCCTTCCGAGGCATTATCCAACCCATAAGCAATTGCAGCAGCAGTTGGCTCATTCAATAAACGGAGGACTTCAATACCAGCTAATTTCGCAGCATCTTTCGTTGCTTGACGTTGCGCATCATCAAAGTATGCGGGAACTGTAATGACAGCGCCGACAATTTCATCATTAACAGAGTCTTCTGCTAGCTGACGTAAGCGTGCCAGGATTTCTGCAGAAACTTCAATAGGGCTTTTATCGCCAGCTACTGTTCTTAACTTGAGCATTCCAGGTTGATCAACAAAGTCATATGGAGCACTTTCAATATGCTCGACATCAAGCAAGCCTCTGCCCATAAAACGCTTCACTGAAACAATCGTATTCTTTGGATCAAGCACAACACTCTCGAGCGCCTCAAATCCAGCCTGAGTCCTACCATTAGGCAGATAACGAATGACAGATGGAAGTAGTTCGCGACCCTGCGCATCGGGCAACACCTTAGGCAATGCATCGCGCACAATGGCCACCAAAGAATTAGTGGTTCCCAAATCAATACCAACAGCAATACGCCGCTGATGTGGCGCTAAAGATTTACCGGGTTCTGAGATTTGTAATAAAGCCATAAGAGGTAGATTTTAGCTTGTGAGCGCCTATATCAGGGCTGCAATGCTGTCATCCAGCTCAACTGCAAACTTATCAATAAACAATAGACCACGCAGCAACTCAGCTGCACGCTGATAATTTTTGGCGTCGTCGATTGCCTGGGTAATTTCAGCAAGGGTCTCAGCTTTTGATTGCTCCACTTCTGCCATCAAGGCTTCAAGTGCAGGCAAATCTTCTGACTGATCATCCAAATTCTCGCGCCATTCCATTTGCTTCATGAGAAAAGCAGCGGGCATCGCGGTATTGGTTTCTAGTTTGGCATCAACCCCGTGAAGTTGGCAAATATATAAGCCGCGTTGAATCGGATTCTTAAGGGTCTGAAAGGCGGTATTCGCCAAGGTGGCCATTTGCATAGCAATGCGTTGCTCTGAATCACTACCGCGAGCATGGCGATCGGGATGTACTTCCTTCTGAATCGCTAGGTATGCCTGATCTAGAGCAGGCAAATCAATTATGAATTGCTGATTTAATCCAAAGAAACGAAAGTAATCGTCAGACGCGGAAGGATTCGCCACAACCGCACTCGTCTTTTACGTTTGGATTTTGAAACTTAAAGCCTTCGTTCAAACCCTCACGTACAAAATCTAACTCTGTACCATCTAAGTAAGCCAGACTTTTTGGATCTACAAATACCTTAATACCGTTGGACTCAAATACTTGATCCTCAGCAGCGGGCTCATCAACATACTCGAGTTGATATGCCAAGCCAGAGCAGCCTGTTGTACGAACACCTAGGCGCAAGCCACAACCTTTACCGCGCTTTTCTAAATTGCGGTTAACGTGTGCAGCTGCTTTGTCGGTTAAGGTGATTGCCATAGTTATGCCTGCTTATTTCGCTGGATGCTTTTCTTTGTAATCTGCTACTGCGGCCTTGATAGCATCTTCAGCCAAGATAGAGCAGTGAATTTTTACTGGCGGCAATGCCAATTCTTCGGCGATGAGTGAATTCTTAATCTCAAGCGCTTGATCCAAAGTCTTACCCTTCACCCACTCGGTCACCAATGAGGATGAGGCAATCGCAGAGCCACAGCCATACGTCTTGAACTTCGCATCTTCAATCACGCCCTGATCATTAACCCGGATCTGCAACTTCATTACGTCGCCGCAAGCTGGCGCGCCAACCATGCCGGTGCCTACACTGTCATCGCCCTTTTCGAATGAGCCAACGTTACGGGGATTTTCGTAGTGGTCAATGACCTTTTCGCTGTATGCCATGGTATTTCCTCTTTAATTTCTTTATCTTTATATTTCTTTTAGTGTGCAGCCCATTGAATCGTGCTCAGATCGATTCCATCTTTGTACATTTCCCAGAGCGGTGATAGCTCACGCAACTTGGCAATCTTTTCTTTCACCAACTTAATAGTGAAATCCACCTCTTCTTCGGTTGTAAAGCGACCCAAGGTAAAGCGAATAGAGCTATGAGCTAATTCATCATTGCGACCAAGAGCGCGCAATACATAAGAAGGCTCTAAAGAAGCTGAAGTACATGCTGAACCAGATGAAATAGCCAAATCCTTCAGAGCCATCAACATGGACTCACCCTCAACATAATTAAAGCTAATGTTCAGGTTATGGGGCACTCGATTGTCCATGTCACCATTGACATAGACCTCTTCGATATCTTTCAAACCATTCAATAAACGATCGCGCAAGGCACGGATACGCTTGTTTTCTTGGGCCATATCAATGCGGGCAATACGGAAAGCCTCACCCATGCCTACGATCTGGTGAACAGCTAGGGTGCCAGAACGCATACCGCGCTCATGACCACCACCATGAATCTGGGCTTCAATACGAATGCGGGGTTTGCGGCGAACAAACAAAGCGCCAATACCTTTAGGGCCATAAGTCTTATGAGCAGAGAAGCTCATTAAATCAACCTTGGTCTTCTCTAAATCAATTTCTACTTTGCCTGTTGCTTGCGCCGCGTCCACATGGAAAATGACGCCACGTGAACGACACAACTCACCAATCGCAGGAATGTCTTGAACAACACCGATTTCATTATTCACATACATCACTGAAGCCAAAATCGTGCCTGGCTTCATTGCAGCTTCTAGTTGGGCAAAATCAATCAAACCGTTCGGCATTACATCCAAGTAAGTCACTTCAAAACCTTCGCGCTCTAATTCGCGACAAGTATCTAAAGTAGCCTTGTGCTCAGTCTTTACAGTAATGATGTGATTGCCACGATCTTTGTAAAAATGTGCAGCACCTTTTAATGCCAAATTAATACTTTCAGTGGCACCACTGGTAAATACAATTTCTCTTGGATCAGCATGAACTAAGAGTGCAACCTCTGAACGCGCCCATTCAACCGCTTCTTCTGCAGCCCAGCCATATGCATGACTCCGTGAAGCAGCATTGCCAAACTGCTCGCGCAGATAAGGCAACATTTTGTCGACCACAAGTGGATCAATCGGCGTAGTAGCTGAATAATCCATATATACCGGAAAGTGCTTAGGACTAAACATCGGAACCGGTTGTTGTGGAAGGTCTTTTGGTGCGTTCATGGTTTATTTATCTATAGGTAATACTGTTGTTAACTTTGTCGCGCCAAGTTAAATACGGAGTTCACTAGTGGTAATTTAGGGGCAACATCTTTTTTAGCTGCAAGCGCTGGAGCAGGCTTATCTGCTTTAGAACTTTCAACCTTAATTTTCTTTTGGCGCATATCTTGAATCACAACGCCGCGGCCTTCTTGTTGCTGAACCAAATCTTTTAAGCTCACCGAACTAAGATACTCAACCATCTTGGAGTTGAGATTGCTCCAAAGATCATGTGTCATACAACGACCATGATTTTCTTCATCGCTATGACAATTACCTTTGCCACCACATTGAGTGGCATCAAGAGGCTCATCAACAGCAACAATAATGTCAGCAACGCTCACCTCGGAAGATGGTCGCGCCAGGGTGTAACCACCGCCAGGACCGCGAGTACTCTCCACGATATTGAAACGGCGTAATTTGCCGAACAATTGCTCGAGGTAAGAAAGGGATATTTTTTGTCTTTGGCTAATTCCGGCCAAAGTTACAGGACCATGCGTTTCACGCAGGGCTAAATCAATCATTGCGGTTACTGCAAAACGACCTTTAGTTGTAAGTCTCATATGTCACCTTGGTAATGGATTGTTATGGACAGCTCACAGTCGGGCGGGTAATACCCGACCATTCCGCTCAACTTTAACATAATCCCTAGCAATCTGCTCGGGAATTATCCCAAAAATCCCTCTTACAAGCGAGGAATTGCGGGGTGAATCCTCAGACTGAGTCCCTAGAGCGAGCCCCAAAGGCCATTTCTTTGACCTTGGTGAGCCTATCTCGAGTGCTAGCAGCCTTCTCAAACTCCAAATTCTTGGCCTCGGCGTTCATTTGCTTCTCTAGACGCTTAATTTCGGCTGCCAGGTCCTTCTCGCCCATATCTTCATAGCGAGCCCGCTCCTGCTCAACCTGCATCTCCTGACGCTTCTCTTTGACGTCATAGACGCCATCAATAATGTCCTTAATGCGCTTTTGAACCCCTTTGGGCTCAATGCCATGAAGCTTATTAAAAGCAATCTGTTTGGTACGGCGTCTTTCGGTCTCCCCCATGGCGCGCTTCATGGAGTCGGTAATCCGATCGGCATACAAAATCGCTTTGCCACGAACGTTACGAGCCGCACGGCCAATCGTCTGAATCAAGCTGCGCTCGGAACGCAAGAAGCCCTCTTTATCGGCATCCAAAATCGCAACCAATGAAACCTCGGGAATATCCAAACCTTCGCGTAATAAATTAATACCAACCAACACATCGAAGACACCTAAACGCAAGTCGCGCAAAATTTCGACACGCTCCACTGTGTCGATATCTGAGTGAACGTATCGCACCTTCACGCCGTTATCCGAAAGATAGTCGGTTAATTGCTCGGCCATACGCTTTGTTAATACAGTCACCAATACGCGCTCGCCTACTTTGACACGCGCATGAATTTGATCCAGCAAATCATCTACCTGCGTGCTTGCTGGCAAAACTTCAATTTCAGGATCGACTAACCCGGTTGGTCTAGCTACTTGTTCAACGACCTGACCTTGGTGGGTATTTTCATAATCTGCTGGTGTTGCAGATACAAAAATCGTTTGACGCATCTTCGTTTCAAACTCGGTAAATTTCAGCGGGCGGTTATCCATCGCTGAAGGCAAACGGAAACCAAATTCCACCAAGGTATGTTTACGAGATTTATCGCCGTTATACATTGCATTAAGCTGCCCAATTAAGACGTGGCTTTCATCAAGGAACATCAAAGCATCATTAGGTAGGTAGTCCACCAGCGTAGGCGGAGCTTCGCCAGGCGCGGCGCCAGAGAGGTGGCGCGAGTAGTTCTCGATCCCTTTGCAAAAACCCAATTCATTAAGCATTTCCAAATCAAATCGAGTACGTTGCTCAAGACGTTGCGCTTCAACCAACTTACCATCTTTAACAAACTCATCTAAGCGAGTGCGCAATTCTGTTTTGATTGTTTCAATAGCTTTCAGAACAGTGTCGCGCGGAGTAACGTAGTGCGAACTTGGGTAAACCGTAAAACGTGGAATCTTCTGACGAATTTTTCCAGTGAGAGGATCGAAGAATTGCAAACTTTCGATAACATCATCAAACAACTCAACGCGCACTGCCAACTCATTATGTTCAGCAGGGAAAATATCAATCGTGTCGCCGCGTACTCTGAATACGCCGCGCTTGAAATCCAATTCATTACGGTCATACTGCATAGCAATGAGCCGCATCAAAATATCGCGTTGACTCATCTTGTCACCAGGGCGCAATGTCATCACCATACTGTGATAGTCACCAGGATTACCGATACCGTAGATTGCAGAGACTGTCGCAACAATGATGACATCACGACGCTCTAAAAGACTCTTAGTTGCAGACAAACGCATCTGCTCAATATGCTCATTGATTGAAGAGTCTTTTTCAATAAACAAGTCGCGCTGAGGCACGTAGGCTTCTGGCTGGTAGTAGTCGTAATAGCTGACAAAGTACTCAACCGCATTCTTGGGGAAAAACTCCCTAAATTCACTATAGAGCTGGGCGGCTAAGGTCTTATTGGGGGCAAAAATGATGGCTGGACGACCTGTTCTTGCTATGACATTAGCCATAGTGAAGGTCTTTCCAGACCCAGTAACCCCTAAAAGCGTCTGAAAGGTCAATCCATCCTCTATACCCTCCACCAGGGCATCAATAGCCTGAGGCTGGTCGCCAGCAGGAGCAAACGGCTGATACAGCTGATAAGGGGAGTCTGGAAAGGTCACAAACTTAGCCGGATCAAGGTCATGCCCAACCTCACCCAGAGGATCGGCCGCTGGGTTTTTATTTACCGTTTTTACTTCGGAATTTGGAGCAATTTTGGGTAACTTAGGGGGCATCTCGGCTATCATTTCACCTGTGAGATTTCTTCACAGCGAATTTTGTACAAACAATGATTTTGCCGTTTTTCTTAGGAAATAGTTGATTCTGGCCTCAAAAACCGACAATTAAACTGAATTTAACGTCAATTACAAACAAAACCACCCTTTAACCCTCAATTTCAACCCAAAATGACCCTGTTTGCCTCAGTTCAATTAGCCCCTAAAGATCCTATTTTTGGCCTCACAGAAGCCTACGTTGCAGACCAACGCGCCGACAAAGTGAACTTAGGTGTTGGCGTGTATTACACAGACGAAGGCAAGGTTCCACTTTTAAAAGCAGTGATCAAAGCTGAAGAGGCAATTGTTGCAAAGCACTCACCGCGTAGTTACATCCCTATCGAGGGTCCAAACCCATACAACAGTGCAGTGCAAAATTTATTGTTTGGTGCTGACTCTGCATTAATTAAAGATGGTCGTGTTGTCACTGCCGAATGCCTTGGTGGTACAGGCGCTTTGCGCGTTGGCGCAGACTTTATTAAACGCCTCAACTTAAATGCACCTTGCGCAATTAGCAATCCTACCTGGGAAAACCATCGCGGCATTTTTGAATCCGCTGGCTTTGATGTTGTTGAGTACACCTACTTCGATGGCAAAACACGTGGTGTTGATTTTGATGGCATGGTGAAATCTTTAGAGTCATTCCCAAAGAACACTACCGTGTTGTTGCATGCTTGCTGCCACAACCCAACTGGTGCAGATATTACTGAAGCGCAATGGCGCCAAGTAATCGATATCTGCAAAAACAAGGGCTTGATTCCTTTCTTGGACATGGCTTACCAAGGCTTTGCGGCTGGAATTGAGCAAGACGGTGTTGCGGTTCGCCTCTTTGCTGAATCAGGTATGTCTTTCTTTGTATCTAGCTCTTTTTCCAAGTCATTCTCACTTTATGGTGAGCGTGTAGGTGCATTGTCTATCGTGACACAAAGTAAAGATGAATCTACTCGCGTGCTTTCACAATTGAAGCGCGTCATTCGCACCAACTATTCAAACCCACCAACTCATGGTGCCGCTATTGCTGCTGCCGTATTGAATTCACCAGAATTGCGCAAGCTCTGGGAAGATGAGTTGGCAGAAATGCGTGATCGTATTAAAGCGATGCGTCAAGGTCTCGTTGCAAAACTCGCTGCCGCTGGTGTGAAGCAAGATTTTGCTTTTATCGAGAAGCAACGCGGAATGTTTTCTTACTCAGGCTTAACGGCTGAGCAAGTTGAGCGTTTACAGAAAGAAGATGGTATTTATGCCCTCTCTACTGGACGCATTTGTGTGGCAGCCCTCAATACCAAGAATATTGATAAAGTGGCTAAAGCAATCGCCCGCGTATTGGCTTAACAAAGCGTAATAAGCGGATATCCTGAATTACCGGAGGCACCATGCTATATCAGTTACACGAGTTTCAAAAAGCCTTACTTCAACCCATGAGCTCATGGGCGCGAGCTGCATCTGAAGCCTTTATTAATGCTTCTAATCCAGTATCTAAGGTTCCGGGATCAGAACGCTTGGCTGCCAGCTATGAACTGCTATACAGGCTAGGCAAAGACTATAAGAAACCAGAATTTGGCATTCGTTCCGTTCAGGCGCATGGTCGTGAAGTTGCTATTCATGAAATCACCACCCTTGCAAAACCATTTTGCAAGTTGGTTCGTTTCAAGCGCTTCTCTGATGATGTTGAGGTCATTAAGAAACTCAAAGATGATCCCGTAGTGTTGGTAGTTGCCCCTTTATCAGGACACCATTCCACCTTGCTACGCGATACCGTTCGCACTCTTTTACAAGATCACAAGGTTTACATCACCGATTGGATTGATGCTCGCTTAGTGCCTGTTGAAGACGGAGATTTTGGTCTTGATGACTACGTGCATTATGTACAAGAATTTATTCGCACCATTGGCGCAAAAGATTTGCATGTGATTTCTGTTTGCCAGCCAACAGTACCAACCTTAGGCGCAATCTCCTTGATGGCATCAGCTGGAGAGGCCACTCCAGCATCGATGATCATGATGGGCGGCCCAATTGATGCACGCAAGTCACCGACTGCAGTCAACAACTTGGCTGATCAGAAGTCCTACGAATGGTTTGAAAGCCATGTTATCTATAACGTGCCGCCGAATTACCCTGGCGCTGGCCGTCGTGTGTACCCAGGTTTCTTGCAGCACACGGGCTTTATCGCGATGAACCCGCAAAACCATTTGCAGTCTCATTGGGATTACTTCCAAAACCTGGTACGCGGCGACGAGCAGGATGCTGAATCACACATTCGCTTCTACGACGAGTACAACGCTGTATTAGATTTGGACTCCAAGTTCTACTTGGACACCATCAAGACTGTTTTCCAAGATTACTCATTACCGAATGGTACTTGGGAAGTTGCTGGCGAACTCGTGAAGCCACAGGATATTAAAAAGACCGCTCTTCTAACTGTTGAAGGCGAGCTTGATGATATTTCTGGAAGCGGTCAAACACGTTCAGCCCACACTTTATGTGCTGGCATTCCGAAAGAGAATAAAGACCACTATGAAGTTGCTGGCGCAGGTCACTACGGCATCTTTGCCGGACGCCGTTGGCGCGAGAAGGTTTATCCAAAGATTAAGACGTTCATTCGTGAGCATCAGAACACGAAGAAAACCGCTACTCGGACTACTAAGTCTGTATAAATTAAGGGCTCTTCGGAGCCTTTAATTTTAAGAAAATTCCTGCAAGCAATTTCCATGAGCCAAGCCAATAACCTCGTTGATGAACTTGAGGATGTTCTTCCGCAAACACAATGCACTAAATGCGGCTACCCTGATTGCCGCGGATATGCAGAAGCTATGGCTAGCGGCGAAGTCTTGCCGAATCGCTGCCCTCCCGGTGGCGTAGAAGGCATTAAACGTCTGAGTAAGGTTTTGGTTCCGATTTATCCACAAAATGCTTTTGATCTGCACCCCACTATCAATTCAGAGTGCGGCCTTGAGCGCCCGCGCCCAGTTGCATTCATCGATCCACAAAAATGTATTGGCTGCACGCTATGTATTCAGGCATGTCCTGTTGATGCAATCGTTGGCGCCTCTAAACAAATGCACGTCGTGCTAACAGAGTGGTGTACAGGCTGTGACCTTTGCATTCCACCATGTCCGGTAGATTGCATCAGCATGATCAATGTCACCGAAGATAAAACTGGTTGGGATGCTTGGTCATCCGATCTTGCTGATACTGCTCGCAAGCGCTATCACGATCGTGAGATGCGCCTAGATCGAGAGCAAAAAGATAATGATGATCGACTTGCCAAAAAAGCTGCAGCTAAATTACAGTCTGTAAACAGTGAGTCACCTCATTCTGAAACAGCGTTAAAAGAACAAGAACGCAAGCGCGCCATCATTGCAGCAGCTATAGCGCGCGCGCAAGAAAAGAAATGATGAATCTAGAAAAGCGTCGTGCTTTTTTTGAGCAACTCAAAGCGAATAATCCCAAACCAGAAACTGAGCTGGAATATAGCTCACCATTTGAGTTATTAATTGCGGTGCTATTGTCTGCGCAAGCGACCGATGTATCGGTTAACAAGGGAACACGCAAGCTCTATAAGGTTGCCAATACACCTCAAGCCCTTCTGGATCTTGGTGAAGAAGGGGTCAGGCCCTACATTCAGCATATTGGTTTGTTTAACTCCAAGGGCAAACATATTCAAGAGACTTGTCGACTGCTCCTTGAAAAACATGGTGGTGAAGTTCCTCAAACTCGTGAAGAATTAGAGGCTTTACCAGGTGTTGGCAGAAAAACTGCGAACGTCATTCTCAATACCGCCTTTGGACAACCCACCATCGCAGTCGACACTCACATATTCAGGGTTTCAAATCGCACAGGTCTTGCGCCAGGTAAAGATGTGGTTAGGGTGGAAGAGCAATTGCTTAAACGTGTGCCAAAGGAGTATTTGCACGATGCCCATCATTGGCTCATCCTACATGGTAGATACACTTGTAAAGCGCGCAACCCAGATTGCACACAATGCATAGTAGAGCCACTATGCGGTTTCAAACAAAAAACTGGCAAAGGAAAAGTTCGTGGCGATATTTAATCCAACCCGTGAAGAAGTACGTCGCTTTTTCTGCGATACCTGGAAGAAAAAGACTGAGAATCAGATTCTTGATCCGATGGAGACACTTGCTAGTGACTGGATGGTAGAGCATCCCGAATACCACCCCCTTCTCGCAGACCCAGAAGGTGCTTTAGCGCAGGACTACACTCCAGAGCGCGGAGAAACCAATCCCTTTCTGCATTTGTCGATGCACTTATCAATTAGCGAGCAGATATCCATCAATCAGCCACCTGGGATCAAAGAGATTGCAGAAAAGTTATCCCAAAAATTAGGCTCCATGCATGAAGCCCAACATCTGATGATGGAATGCCTAGGTCGGGTAATGTGGGAAGCGCAACGCGAAGGTAAAGCACTGCATCCTGAAAATTATCTAGAAGCCTTAAAAAACTTAGTCTAAAGATAAATTCTTAGTTGCCGTGACTCCCCAGAATGACCGTAGCCTGACTAGATAGCACCCCGCCATTGCCATGCGCTAAAGCAATCTCACAGTTTGGCACCTGCCTCTCACCACATTCACCGCGCAACTGACGCACAGTTTCAATTAGCAAGAAGAGGCCATACATACCAGGATGGCAATAAGATAGGCCGCCGCCATTGGTATTTACTGGCATGCGCCCACCCGGAGCAATACCACCATTAGCAACGAAATTGCCACCCTCGCCTTTAGGACAGAATCCCAAGTCTTCCAAAAATAAAATCGTATTAATTGTGAAGGCGTCGTACAACATCGCCAAATCAACTTCTTGAGAGGTAATGCCAGCCATTGCATATGCCTTAGGCCCTGAAATCGCTGCGCCACTTACCGTTAAGTCAGGCATCCCCGAAATGCCGATATGCGATAAATCTTCGCCAACACCCAAAACATAGGCGGGCGCATTTTTCAGATCCCTTGCACGAGCGGCACTAGTTAAAATGATTGCACCTCCACCATCAGTCACTAAGCAACAATCACGAATAGTAAGTGGTGAACTCACCATACGCGCATTGATTACCTCATCGATGGTTAATGGTTTTTTCTCCCAAGCTACTGGATTCATTAGCGCCCATTTTCTGGCGGCCACTGCAACCTCAGCCAACTGCTCTCGTGTAGTGCCATATTGATACATATGTCTTGCAGCAACCATTGCATAAGCTGAAGTCGGTAAAAATGGCTTATAGGGTGTTTCATATGCGTTGTATTCTCGGGGGCTTGCAGCAGCACGGCTAACTGATTTCTGGGTACTGCCATAAGCAATCAAAGCAACATCACATAAACCATTATTAATGGCGGCCATCGCATGTGCTACATGGGACATAAATGAGGATCCACCCATCAAGGTATTGTCTTGATAACGAGGCTTTAGCCCTAAGTATTCACAAAGGCCAAGGCTAGAGAATCGGGCTTGAGATGTCGCCGTAAAAACGCCATCGATATCATTTAATTGCAAACCGCAATCGTCTAGCGCGCGATAGGTAGCCTGGGCCATCAAATCGTATGGCGTAGTTCCAGGAGCACATAGGCCTAGCTCAGATTCGGCTGCACCAACAATAGCAACACTGCCACGACGAAGACTATTAGTCATTAAATAGCCTCCTTTACCGGGGAAAATATTGGATACTTCTTTCCATCATCAAAAGTGACCATCTTCACTTGGACGCGCATACCTATGCGAACATCTTCCGGATCTACACCTTCTACACGCGACATCATTCGATAACCCTCGTCCACATCGATTAAAGCGACGTTGTAGGGCTTTTCATCGCGCAAATAGATGACCGTTGTGGAGTAAACCGTACCCAAGCCTTGGCTAACCTCCCAGCTTAAGTTATTGCCCGTCTTGGGCTCTACGATACGCGGGTAAAAAATAGCCTGGCCACTGGGAGAGCGCTGAAAAGCTAATTGATCATTCCGACAATAATCCATGTAAACACTATTGGGGGATGCCTTAGCTAAATCAAAGTCACTCAAAATGGGTCTCCATGTTTACGAATTTGTCTATTGAATTGTTATTTTGACTAAATTATGCACCTTACTTAAAATCAATCGAACAAAAATATATTTAAGACAACGGTACTGCGCTCGTCAGGCAGCCAAATGACGATGACACAGAAAGAAAGTATGCAAAAAGCGATGTTAGTCACGCCTTTGGAAGTACTCAATCAGTTCGAAGCGCATAACTACACTCTTACCGCTGCCTTTGAGAGTAGGCTAAAGGCCAACCCAGACAAAGTATTTTGCTATTTTGATGGCAAAGAACATACCTGGGCAGAATTCGATCGCGATGTGCGCAAGATGGCGGGCTTCTTGCAGGCCAAACAAATTCAAGCTGGTGATCGGGTGGGTATTATTGCCAAGAATCACTATGCTCATTTATTGCTGTTATTTTCTTTAGCGAGACTTTCGGCAATCTTGTTGCCAATTAACCCAGAATTTGGCGCTGCTGAGCTTGGTTATGTTCTTAACAATTCTGAACCGAAATTACTATTCATCGAAAGCGATCTTTTAGAGGTCGTAAAAGTGGCCTGCAATGAAAATAGCTTGAGTCCAATCATTACATTTTTAGATCAATCCCAGAACTCAGATCATCATCAACATCAAAATATTGACGAAATATTAAGTCATTCCGAGAGCTTCAAAAGCGATCTATCAAATGCCCAAGCAGATGACACCTGCGTCATTATTTACACCTCCGGCACTACAGGATTTCCAAAAGGAGTAATGCACAGCCAACGCAGCTTTTTGCTTTGCGGGGAGGCATATATTGAGCGTCTCTACATTCAGAGCAATGACCGCATCATGGTGGTGTTGCCGTTATTTCACATGAATGCATTGTTTTATTCTGTTGCTGGCGCACTCTGCGCAGGCGCCACTCTAGCTGTAATGCCACGCTTTTCTGCATCGCAATTTTGGCGGCAAGCGGTGGAATCCAAGGCTACTACCGTCAATCTCATTGAAGCAGCTTGCAATATCTTAAAGCTACGCCCTAGAAGCGAGTTTCATGCCGAACATCAAATCCGCTGTGCTTATGGAGTTCGTCATAGCGCTCATGATGTCTTCTTGAATGAGTTTCATATTCCTTATTTTGTGAGCGGCTATGGCATGACTGAAATTCCAGGTGTAACGTGCAGTCCTTTTGGAGGCTTACAAAAACCAGGCACTATGGGACCCATTGGCAAGCATCCAAATCCCCATCAATTATGGGCCGAATGCCGGGTGATTGATGAGGCAGGTAATGATGTACCCAATGGGGTTTCTGGCGAAATGATAGTCAAAACCCCCATCATCATGCAGGGCTACTTTCGTGACCCCGAGCAAACGCGGTCCAGCTTCAAGGATGGCTGGTTTTTGACTGGGGACCTGGTCAATAGGGATGAGGATGGCTACTACACGTTTGTCTCCCGTAAGAAAGACATCATTAGGCGTCGAGGTGAAAATATATCTGGGGCTGAATTAGATCGTATCATCAGCACACATCCCAATGTCGCTGAAGTAGCAGCTATTGCTGTTCCTGCAGAACTCGGGGAAGATGAAATCTTAGCAGCCATAGTGCTCAAGCTGAATACTCTAACTAGCCCCCAAGAAATTCAAACTTGGTGCGCCCAACATCTCGCGCCAATGAAAGTACCTCGATATATTGTATTTATGGATGCCCTACCCTACACGCCCACACAAAAAATATCAAAAGCGGTATTGCGCGCTGATAAGGGCCTAATAGCAAAGGCTGTTGACCTATTAAAGCCCAACCCAACGGATCATGGCCTTAAGCATTAGACTGTGACTTAACTAAGACTTATCAACCAATATTGGCAGCTAAAGATTATGAAACTCTCATTCCAAAAAATTAGCCTTGGTCTTCTTCTTTTGTTTTCCTTGGCTTCTAGCTTTGCGGCCGAACCCTATCCCAACAGACCTATTCGCATCATTGTTCCATTTGCCGCAGGTGGAGGTGGAGATTTTTTAGTACGCGCCTGGTCTGAAAAATTTTCTGAAGCACTAAAGCAGCCAGTCATCATTGAAAATCGCGGGGGCGGCAACACCACTGTTGGTACAGAAGCCGTCGCGAGAGCCACACCAGATGGCTATACCCTGCTCTTTGTCAGTACTAGTCTTTCAACAAACCCAACCTTAATGGCAAGTCTTCCATATAAGACTCCTGATGATTTCACACCAATTTCGATGGTACTTTCATATCCGTTTGGCTTGGCGGCAAGAAGCACTCTTCCAGCCAATACGATTGGAGAGCTTGTGGAGTTTGCCAAGAAAAATCCCGGAAAGGTAACTATTGCTAATTCAGGAGATGGATCTGCATCGCACCTATCTGCACTGATGCTAGAGGATATGACCGGAACTGATATGACTACCATCGCCTACCGCGGTGCTGGCCCGGCCATTACCGATGTTGCAGCAGGTCATGTAGATCTCACCTTTACCGGCATGTCTCAGATTAAGCCTTTTTTAGATAACAAGCGTGTAAAGCTTATTGCATCTTCAGGATCCAAACGCCTGCAATCCAATCCAGATCTCAAAACAATTTCTGAGCAAGGTATCAAAGACTACAATTCTTTTGTTTGGTGGGGATTACTAGCGCCTGCTGGAACTCCAAAAGATGTGGTCGATAAAATTTATCAAGCCCTGAAGGTCAGCATTGCATCCCCGGAAGTTGTTAAGAAAATTAACTCTATTGATGGCGAAGTACGACTCTCAAGCCCTCAGGAATTTGATCAGTTTTTGCGCGATGAAATTGCTCGCTGGAAAAAACTACTGACAAAGAAGAAAGTCTCGGGTACTTCTTAAATTTCGCTTTATAACCATAGCCAATACTGTTGATAAGACCATGAATAAGCCCTCCCTAGAGCAGTTGATGCAAGCACGTTACGGTAAGAGCATTCCCCTTGCCTGTGAAATGAATGAAACGCTTGAAACTATTTTTCAGCACCGCTCCATTCGAACATATTGCGATAAAGCGCTACCCAAAGATACGCTTGAACTTTTGATTGCAGCCGGACAATCAGCCTCAAACTCATCGAATCTACAAAGCTGGAGTTTAGTTGCCGTAGAAGATCAGGGTCGTAAAGACCGTCTCTCAAAATTAGCAGGCAATCAAGAACATATCCGCACGTGTCCATTATTTTTAGTTTGGCTAGCCGACCTCTCCCGGCTAGAAGCACTTGGCAAAAAACGTGATCTGCCTCATGAGGGTCTTAACTACTTGGAATTGTTGACCGTAGGAATGATTGATGCAGCGCTAGCCTCACAAAACGCAGCGCTTGCAGCTGAGTCCATTGGTCTGAGCATTGTCTATATCGGTGGAATTCGAAACAATCCAGAGGCTGTTGCAAAAGAACTAAATTTACCGCCAAGAGTCTTTCCCGTATTCGGAATGTGCGTTGGCTACTGTGACCCTGAAAAATCCAGCTCTATCAAACCGAGATTACCTCAAGCCGCAATTGCACATCGTGAGCAATACAACGCACCCAAATCAATTGAGGCGGTAGAGGAATACGTTAATGAAATGAATGCGTTCTACGAGAAAAACAATATGAAAACCAACGGCGACTGGGTACAACATAGTCTCTATCGCATTCGCGGTCCTGAATCCTTAAACGGCAGAGAGCATATGCATGAATGGCTTAAAAAGCTCGGATTCCAAGCCAAGTAATTCGTTACCTAAGTATCAAAACGAGGGTAATTTGAAGGTTCAGCATTTAATAAACGACGCAAAGCATGCCACTCCAAAACCCCATAAGGGCGGCGTGTACCTGGCTGATAGAGATGGGCCGTTTTCTCCAAGACTTCTTTAGACGGAATCAACAAATCAGCGCGTGAGTTCACGGCATCGACTTGAGCTCTGCAAGATAACTCTAGTTGATACATAGTATTAAATGCTTGCTGTATGGTTGCGCCGCATGTAAGCAAACCATGATTGCGCAAAATCATGGCGTCATGCTGACCAAGATCTTGCACCAGTCGCACCCTTTCATCTAAATCAATAGCCGGACCTTCATAGTCGTGATACCCCATATGCCCAACAAAACGCATTGAAGTCTGGGTCATAGGTAACAAGCCATCCTTCATACTAGCCACCGCCATACCTGCCCTAGTATGCGTATGGATAACGCAATTGACATCAGCACGAGCACCGTGAATTGCCCCATGAATAACATATCCAGACTTATTGATTCCATAATCCGTATCCGGCTTGGAAAGAATATTTCCTTCCAGATCAATCTTTACCAAGCTAGAGGCAGTGATCTCTTTATAAAGAAGGCCGTATAGGTTAATTAATAGATGCTCGGTATTGGGAATTTTGGCTGTAATGTGGTTATAGATTAGATCAGTCATTCCATACAGATCCATTAATCGGTAGCAAGCAGCCAAATCAACCCGGGTTTGCCACTCCTCAGGACTCACCGAATCCTTTACAGACTTAAAGCTTGTCTCGTAATTCATTGTTAACCTTTTTGTCCAAGCAACAGAAGAATCTATTTTTTTGTTAGAGTACTCTAAATGAAGATTCTATAACCGATTTGAAATAGCGACCTTTCCCAATAACGATGAAAATTTATATCCTGGACGCATTTCACCCGGCCGGTATTGAGCTAGCAAAACAACATGCTGAGGTAATTTACTGGCCAGACCCTGCAATCTCCAATTGGCCAGAAGAAGCCGATGGCGTCATGGTTCGCATGACACCAATTACAGGGGAACAGATTCTGAGAACTAAAAATCTCAAAGTGATCTGCAAGCAAGGAGTGGGATTTGAGACGATTGATGTTGCAACCGCACATAAAATGGGGATTCCTGTTTGCCGAACTCCTGGAATCAACAGTGAGGCAGTTGCTGAGATGGCGCTCGCCTTATCTCTGGACGTTGCACGCAGAACTTCACGATTTGACAGAATGCTGCGACGCGGCGAAAAAATTATTCGTCCACAACATCTTGGCATTGAAATGCATGGCAAAACCATTGGTATTGTTGGCATGGGTAATATAGGTCGCAATGTTGCCAAAAAATGGATTGGTGCATTTGACGCCAAAATTCTTGCTTTAGACCCCAACGCACCGCCCGATAGATGGGCCGACATCCCTCACCATCGCTGCTCCAGTCTTAATGAACTTCTTCCACAGGTAGATCTTTTATCGCTGCATATACCGATGCGTGAGTCTAATCGCCATATTATTGGCGCAAAGGAAATAGCTCTCATGAAACCAAATGCGATATTGATTAATGTTTCACGCGGAGGTCTAATTGATGAAGCCGCCCTGTTTACATCATTAAAAAATGGCCACCTATTTGGTGCAGGATTAGATGTCTTTGAGGTTGAACCGCCACCACCCGATTACCCTCTACTCTCCCTAGAGAATGTTGTAGCAACACCCCATGCTGCCGGAGGCACTGAAGAGACACAAGAGCGTAGCGCACTCCAAGTGGCTCAACAAGTTATCGATGTGCTAGCAGGAAAACCGCCAACCAATCAAGTGATATAAAACAAACATTCCGTCAAAAAATTAGCCATCAACTATATAAATTATGAGACTACAGAAAATAATAAAGAAAATATTGGTGTTGACACTGCTATTCCCTAGTCTCTGGGTATATAGCGCTAGTGCAGCAACTTTACCTAAGAAAATTCGCATTATTGTTGCCTTCGCACCAGGCGGAAGCAATGATATTGTTGGTCGTGCTCTTGCTCAAGAATTAAGTGCACGCTTGCAACGCACTGTCATTGTTGAAAATAAACCAGGCGCTGGCGGCACTCTTGGGGCAGATCTAGCAGCACATTCCGACCCTGATGGCAGCACACTTCTGCTGGTCTCATCGACCTTTACGATGAACTCATCCATCATGAAATTAAATTACGATCCGAATAAATCATTTGTACCAGTTGCCATGCTAGGTATGGGTCCCAGTGTTATTGCAGTTAACAGCAACTTTCCCGTCAACTCTATGAGTGAATTTGTGGAATACTCCAAAAAGAATCCCGGGAAAGTAAATTTTGGGTCCGCTGGCGTTGCAAGCTTTCAACACTTTGCCCTTGAGCTCATCAAACTGCGTTCAGGCGCTGACTTTGACATCGTCCACTACAAGGGTGGCGGCCCCGCATTGGTAGATTTAGCTGCAGGGCATATTCAGGGTTCGATCGGCAGCTTAATTCAAATGCAAAGCTTCTTAAGTTCTGGACAGATCAAGTTACTTGCAGTAGCAGGACCCAAAAGAATCAGCATCATCCCCAAAGTGCCTACGCTAGCAGAAGGAGGTATTGACGTTGATGCCAGCAACTGGTGGGGAATACTTGCCCCAACAGGCACCCCCCAACCTATTGTTGATCAACTTCATCAGGCAATTAATGCATCTCTCGCTTCAGCTGATATCAAGAGAAGATTTGAGAATGAGGGTGCTGAAGCAATGCCTATGACAAGGGCAAACTTTAAAAAATTTATGGGTGATGAAACCAATAAATGGGCTAAGGTAGCCCGCGAAACTGGAATCAAGGCGGAATAATATGGCGATAGACGTCTCCCCAATAACACCTCATTTTGGGGCGAAAATCACTGCTATAGATCTCAAGAAAGATTTAGATGGCGACCTTCAAATAAAACTCAAATCGTTGTTGAGTGAATATGCCGTTCTAGTATTCCCCAATCAATTCCTAGGTCCAGCAGAGCTCATTAAGGCGGGGGAAATATTTGGTGCTTTGATGCCGCAGCAACTTCAAAAGTATGTACTACCTGACTATCCTCTAGTGGGATATAACTCCACCAAAGACCTGCCCCTAAAGGACGGGAAGCTACAAGTTCGCGGTGAAAATTACCATACCGACCATTCCAACTCAATTTGTCCACCCATGGCTACAGCACTCTCTGCTGTCAACATTCCCAAGATTGGTGGGGACACACAATTTGTGGACGTCCGCCAAGCATATGATGATTTACCATCCAACGTTCAAGAAAAAATTATCCATTTACGATCCTTGCATGTTCATGAGAGCAGTCGAAGCCCCCGCACATTCACCAAGCTAAGTGAGACAGATCTTGCAAAGATTCCTCAAGTATCTCAACCACTGGTTATACGCCATCCTATGAGCCATCGACCAGCCCTTTATCTCAATACAGGACGTATGGAAGGAATAGAGGGAATGAATGCTGATGAAGGGTTTACGCTCATTAACTCCCTTTACGAGCATGCCACTGATAGTAAATACGAATATCGTCACCACTGGATCGAAGGTGATTTTGTTATTTGGGACAATCGTAGCGTGATGCATCAAGCAAATGCAGACTATAACCCCGATGAATTTCGCTATCTCTATCGAATCATGCTAGAGGGCGACGCATTGCAAGCATTCGCACAATGATCTGAATCGCTAAAAATTAACCCGCTTTTAATAATAGGCCACCATCAACCGGAATCAAGACACCGGTCACATAATTAGATTCATCGGAAGCCAAAAAAACTGCTGCATTAGCAACATCCCATGCAGTACCCATTCTCTTCATGGGTACCAATACTTCTCTTTCTGCACGAATAACATCGCGTGATACACCGCGCTCTTCCGCTCTTCGTTCAATCGCCATAGGCGTATCAATAAGTCCTGGCAAAATTGCATTAGCACGAACTCCATAAACAGCATTTTCCATCGCAATATGTTGGGTCATAGTATTGATTGCCCCCTTACTTGTTTTATAAGTAATAGTTGGCCGAGCGGCAAATGATGATGTAGAAGATATATTAATAATGCTTCCCGATTTCTGGGCAATCATTTGTGGCAACACAGCTTTGCATGTCATAAACATGCCTTTGAGATTCATGGCCATGATCTCATCCCACATTTGCGCATCCATATCAATCGTTTTACGATCGCCTCTTGAGCGACCTACGTTGTAATGAAGGACATCAATCCTGCCGTAGCGATCTATGGCTGTTTTTGCAATAGCCTGACAATTCTCCTCCTTAGTAACATCAGCAATCAATATTGATGCTTCGCCACCATATTCTTTTACGGCTGCATAAGTATCATTGACCCATGCGTCATTGATATCAACCAAAAGCAATGTTGCGCCTTCTTGAGCAAAGCGAATTGCAGTTGCCTTGCCATTGCCCGGCGTCTCGCCAGGCTGTTGACCTGCGCCCACAATGATGGCCACTTTGCCATCTAATCTTTTATGAAAAATAGGTGATGCCATCTTCTTTCGTTCTTCCCGAGTTAAATAGTTACTTTGGCCTGACTGACCACTTTCCCCCAACGCTCCTCATCGGTCTTAATTTGACGTGTTAGATCCTGAGGACTGCCAATTGCAACCGTTAAACCTTCTCCTTCAATACGACTTCTGAACTCTTGTGTATTTACCGCGGCTCGAGCTGCGGCGTTTAATTGTTTCACAATCTCAGGGGGCGTTCCCCCCGTAGTAAATAAAGCATACCAAACGTCCGCTTCAAAACCTGGCACACCAGACTCCGCAATAGTTGGAATTTTTGGCCAATTAGGTGAACGAGTTACAGATGTGACTGCGACACCATACATCTTTCCTGCGTCAATAAATTTGCCCACTCCAGCAGCCGTTGCGAATACAAAATCAATTTGACCACCCATTAAATCTACATAGGCTGGACCGGCACCCTTATAGGGTACATGCGTAATATCAACCTTGGCCATTAACTTAAAGAGTTCTGCAGTAAGGTGGACCGCGCTTCCGTTGCCAGAAGATCCATAAGTTAATTTGCCTGGATTAGCTCTGGCCGCAGTAATAATATCTTTAACTGTTTTATAGGGACTATCTGGCCTAGTAACCAAGATGTTGGGCCCCTTGCAAATGAGTGCCACATCAGCAAATGATTTTTCCGTGTTGTACGGAAGGTTTTTAATGAGACTGCTGTTAATTGAATGAGCAGAAGTTGTTAAAAGTAGCGTATATCCATCTGGCGCCGCTTTGGCAACATAATCAGATCCAATGACAGTTCCGCCACCTGGCTTATTCTCATAAATAATGCTTTGACCCAGAATTTGTGACATTGCGGTAGCTAGATTACGCCCAACTAAGTCTGTCCCACCTCCGGGAGTCCAGGGAGAAACCATCTTGATGGGTCGGCTGGGGTAGGCTTGCGCAGCGGCAGGCGCACTTAGAAAAAAGAGGCTGGGTGCACTCAAGCCCGTTAAGGTAGCAGCCCCCAACTTACACCATTCGCGACGGGTTACCAATTTACGCTTCAAAATACACCTCTCGTTTCTGAAAACTTAGACGATATTGAACATTGCTCTTTTGACGTTGGTGAAATGGGGCCTGACCCGATCACTCCATGTCGTCCCTCTTACTTTAAGCCAAGCATCACATCCCAATACTTCTGGATTTATTAGGTCATAAAAAGCAAACGAGAGCGGGCTGTGATCCAAATTAATGCAACGCGTAGCAGAGATACAACCAGGCACACTAGCAAGGCCCGGTAAATGCTCTTGGTCGTACCATGCGAATAACTCCTCCTGCCAGCCTGACTCTGGATCCATCTCTACCACATAGCGATTGAGAGCGTTTTCCCCATCAGCGTTGCCTTTGATGAAGTCCTGAATTACTAAGCGGCTTATTTCTACCTCCGAGAAAGCGCCTACTTGATCAGCTAAAAAGGTATCGGGATCTATTGAAGACAATTCTTCAGGCTCTTTTAGATAAAAGTAAGCATAAACATTTGAAGTTTGAGCGCTATAAGTCAAAATAATTTTTTGATAAAGCCGGATTTTTTGATTCCGTAAGGATGAAAAAATATCACTCACACTTTGTTCTGCCTCAGATTTCAGCTTAGCCCGCAGCAATAACACATGACTTACTTGATCACCCACTTTAGTGCCCTACATCCAAGGCATTTAATAACCGTGAAACCATGTTGTAGGCCGCAATAGTCGCCACCAACTCCAATCTTTGTGTATCGTTGAAGTGAGGCTTTACCTGATCAAATAATTCATCAGAGACCTGAATCTCTTTAGTCATCACGTCAGTTAAATTGAGGACGAGCATTTCTTGCTCGGTAAATATAGCTGGCAACTCCACCTCTCTAATTGCTGCTATCTTTTCTGGGCTTACGCCAGCCTTTAGGGCATGTGGTTCGTGCGAATCAAATTCATAATCAGCTCGATTCAAAATAGCAACGCGCAAAATGATCATCTCCCGAATAGCCGGAGATAAGGAATTTCGGTTACGAATTGCTGTCAGCAAAGCCTCCCAACCCTGAGCTATCTCAGGGGCATTGAGGAGCGTTTGATATAAAGGTGAGATGCGGCCACGTTCCTCAATGATCTTTTTTTCAATCTCCGCCAACTCTGGTCTACTTCCGGGCAAAACCGGACTGATGCGATCACTCATTTTTTTATTCCGCTGTAATTTTCTTCGCTTTAATTAACTGAGACCACTTCGCAGTATCTTTTTTCAGAACATTTCCAAGCTCTTCAGGAGTTGAACCCACTGGCTCGCTGCCAGATTGAGAAAGTTTTGAATTTAAAGGATCCTGCTTTAATATTTTCTTCAAAGCCATGCTCAAACGCTCAACATCCGCCTTAGGGGTTCCCGCTTTAACGAATACCGCATACCAGTTATTCGTATCCACACCTTTAATACCCATTTCATTAAATGTTTTTACATCTGGAATGGCACTATTACGTTTATCAGCAGCAAGTCCAATAGATTTTAGTTTTCCACTCTTAATGTAACCAATGAGACCAGGAATATCGCCAAAGAAACCATCAATATGACCAGCCATCACATCTGTAATGGCCGGAGCAGCACCTTTATACGGAACATGCAAGATTTTTACCCCAGCCGAGTCATTCAACTGCTCTAATGCCAAGTGAGGAACACTACCTGTTCCTGAGGACCCCATAGTCAATTCTTTACTCTTAGCCAATGCAACAAATTCCGCCGCATTATTTGCGGGGCTATTCGGATTAACTACCAATACCTCAACATTGTTTGCCACCAATGATACTGGGGCTAAATCTTTCATCGGGTTGTAAGACAACTTCTCGTATAGACCGGGGTTGATGGCTACAGCTCCAGCACTGGTAAACCAGAGCGTTTTTCCATCAGCAGGATTTGCCGCTAAATATTCTGCAGCGATTGCTCCATTACCGCCAGATTTATTTTCAATCACGATTTGTGCATTGAGCTCTTTGCCAAGAGGTTCGACAAGAGATCGAGCCATGGAATCTACTGGACCACCCGGGGGAAAGGCAACAACCATTTTGATGATGTTATTTGACTGGGCATAGGAAAAGCCTGCGAGAGCACCCAAGAGAACAAAAAGGAAAGTTTTTAAGATTTTCATAATTAATCGCACCTTGCTGACATACCGCCATCTACAACAATTTCAGTGCCGGTAATAAAACGAGATTCATCGGAAGCCAAAAATAATGCCGCATTAGCAGTATCTCGACCATCACCCATAAATGGGAGGGGAATACGGGATTGTCGTTGCTTTAATAGTAATTCAACATCGCCACCAACACGCTGTTTTGCTAGCCGAGTCTCCACCATGGGGGTATGAAGTTGTCCAGGGACGATAGTATTGACTCTAATATTCTGCTTAGCATATTGCACTGCCAAAACTTTCGAGAATTGAATGACACCCGCCTTTGTAGCTGCATAGGCAATTTGTGCTGAACCCGTCCACCGAGTGCCTGATGTGGAGGCAAAATTAATAATTGATCCCTTTTCCCGCTTAATCAATTCTGGCAAAGCATACTTGCAGGTTAAGAAAACGCTTTTCAGGTTGAAATCTACCTGTGCGTCCCAGACCTCTTCAGTCATTTCCACTGGACCACCTTTTGCAGAACCACCCACCACATTTACCAAGATATCCAGAGCCCCATACTTTTGAATACATGCCTGAACACTTTCTTCAATCGCACTAGCTTGAAATATATCCAGCTTCGCGGTAGTTATATTATGTGCCGCATCACCAGCCAAAGCCAATGTTTCATCTAGGTTTGCTAAATTAATGTCCGTAGCAAACACCTTGGCACCCTCTTGCGCGAATCGAATGGCCGTTGCGCGTCCATTTCCCCTGCCAGGACCAACCGATCCCGCCCCCGTGATAAAGGCAATCTTTCCCTCTAATCGTCCAGCCATTGCGCCTTCTCCATTTATTTTTGTATAAAAAACTCGTTACTCAAACCGATAAAATTTTCCGGGATTACTTACCATGAGCTTGCTTACTTTTTCTGTGGTGTCAGCGATCCTGGGGATTAAGTCCACTAAATTACCGTCATCAGGAATATGGTGGTGATTGGGATGCGGCCAATCCGTCCCCCAAACACATCGATCTGTAAATTCATCTACTAAAATTTTTGCAAGGGATATGCCATCTTCATAGGGATGCATTTTTGAGATACGATCTACACCACTTACCTTGACATAAAAATGTGGGTCATCAAGGAGCTTAAGTAAACCTTGAAAATCAGCATGATTGGCACCCAAAGAAGCGTCCACTCGCCCAACATGGTCAACCATCACTGGGACAGCAGATTTCTTTAACAATGGCGCCAATGAATGTACCAAGTCACTGGAAAAATGAACCTGCAAATGCCATCCAAATGGCTCCATCCTTTTAGTCAGCTCCAGGATATCCTCAATAGAATCACTATTCTTCAGATGCGCCATGAAATTAAATCGTATAGCTCGGAAACCTTGCTGATCCATCTCAGCAATTTGTGCACTAGTAGTTTTTGCAGATGCAAGCGCCACCCCAAGATACGCTCCCTTGCGGGCCTGCATTGCATCCACCACCACAGAGTTATCAAAACCATGCAATGCAGTTTGCACAATCACGCAACGCTGAATTCCTAAAGAATCATGCAATGCGAATAATGCTTCCTTGCCTGCGTCAACGGGTGTCCATGATCGTTCTTTTACATAAGGAAACTGACTGGCTGGTCCAAAAATATGGCAATGGGCATCACACGCATTTGGTGGCAATACAAAGGCTGGCTTTCTGGGGTTAGTCAAATATGTTTGTATCAGGCTTGTCATATGTAAGACCTATTTAAATCTTTATTTTGAAGTTAATAACGCGATGATCGGAGCTAAATCAGTCAACTCTTCCATTCGATCCACTAATTGAATCATTTGATTGATTTGTGACTCGCCCAGTATCCCCGATACAACATTGCGGAATTTAAATTGAATATCGTGTTTCGAGAGAGGGTTTTCAGGGCTACCTCTTCTATCTAAAATCTCCTGCAGAAATACCTCGCCCTTGTTTGTCGTTACTTTTACCCTGGAGGCATGTCTATATGCCACGCCCATACTCTCGATGTCTGCGTCCACATATGCGTGGACCTTCTGCATAAATGATTGCAACTTAGGATCAGCTAGCTTTTCACTAGAGTATTGCTCAGTAAAAAGAACTCCATCAAATGCTACGCTTGCCATATTGAAGTAAAGATTCATTTGAGCAGCAGTAACACCTTGAGCCTTATATTCCCAAGCGCAATGAGTGAAGGTCATAGGACTTAGGCCAACATCGATCCTGACTATGTCATCAGGCTTTAACTGATTGCTCTTCATAATAGCCAGTAAAGCATCTAAAGAAGAGTGAATGCTCGTTACGCATGCATAAGGCTTAAATCCAACTTGACCAGATTCCCAAACCTCGCCAAGACCAGATAACAATCGATCTGGCTTGGGCGATGAAGAGTAAGTACTCAAGTAGCCTCCATAGCCCGCCTCAAGTACATTTGAAATGCCAGTTAATCCTTTTTGTGCCAGGAAGGCCGAGTAAATTCCGCTCTGTGCCGCTCTTCCCGAGTGAAAGCGCTTTACCATTGCCCCCTCTTGGGCGGCCATCAAACCACCGGCCTGAGAACCTGCAATGCCCAAGCAATCAAGCATTACAGTAGGACTGAAATTCAGCATACGCCCCGCTGCCGCTGCCCCCACAAATACCCCCGAAGTTCCCTGAGGATGAAAGCCGTCAAAGAAAAGTTGAATAGAGGCGGCATTCCCCACACGAGCACCAATCTCATATCCACTCACCATTGCTGTTAAAAAATCTTTGCCAGTGACCTTGCCTAACTTCTCCACCAAAGCAATTAAAACCGGGATAGCAATAGATCCAGGATGCAAGATGGATTCTTTATGCATATCATCAAACTCAAATGCATGACCTGCAGTGCCATTTACTAAAGCAGCATTTCCAACTGAAGTCTTATGAGAGGTTCCGAAAATAGAAGCGACTGGGGTTGCACCTTCACCCATCGCCATGTCTTCAACCAACTTTGTCCAAGGCAAGGTGACTCCATGCAGACAACAGCCAATACTATCGAGCATGCACATTTTCATGCGCTCGACCACCTCAAGAGGAATATCCTCATACTGAAGTTGACTTGCAAATTCCGCCAAAATTTTGCTTGCATTCTGAACTAGTGGAGGTGTATCCGTACTCATAATTCCTTCGATTTACTTAGCTTAGTTTTTTATTTTGCACATCATCGCTAAAAATCCTACTCAATTGAGATATTGGCTTCTCGTGCAAGTGTGCCAATTCTCACAGTCTCATCTTTTACTAATTTTTCAAATTGCGCCGTGTTGATCGTGGATGGCTCAAATTCCAACTCATTCATTCTGTCTAGAACAGTCTTATTCTTTAGCGCTAGCGCAACTTGATCGGCTAGTTTTTTCACGATGTCTTTAGGAAGATTGGCAGGGCCCCATAAGCCGTACCAAGAATTCATCTCAAACCCTGGGAGCCCACTCTCCGCAACCGTTGCCACATTAGGGTAAGCAGCCATTCTCTTATCGCTCGTAAAGGCAAGGACTTTTAAGTGGCCACTCTTAATAAAGCTCGTAACCCCTGGCAATGGGGATATCGCTGCACTAACGTGCCCTCCCATCACATCCGTTAACTGTGGCACAGCACCTTTATAGGTGATGATCTCCATGTTCAATTTCAATGCTCGATTTAGCATCTCTTCAGATAAATGACTAGCGGTCCCCAATCCTGAAGTCGCCCAGGTATATTTTCCAGGACTCTTCTTAACCAATGTCACGAAGTCTTTAAAATTATTTGCGTCAAACTTTGGGTACGTAACAACAGCCAGTGGAACATAGCCGATCTGAGCAATAGATGTGAAATCTTTTTCAGCGTCATAAGTCTTCTTTTTTACGACTTGCGGCATATACACCTGGCTAGAAGCATGACAAAGCAATGTATAGCCATCTGCTGGAGCACGCATCACCTCAATAGATCCAATTTGGCCTGATGCACCCGGTTTATTTTCAACAACCACAGACTGGCCTAACTGTTTTTGTAATTGATCTGTTATCAATCTACATGTGTTATCTACTGAACCGCCTGGCGTATAGGGAACTATCACCTTAATCGGGCGATTGGGATATGCCTGAGCAAAAATAGGCCCCGTAAAACATTGCAGCCCCAAAAAAATTACCACGAGATACTTGATTTTCATTTTTACCCTTGCCTAAATTAGGATTCTTGAATAACACCAATGCAATAAAAAGTTAATCTGGTACCGCTCCAGATTTTTTGATAACTGTAGTCCATTTTTTGCTTTCCGCCTGAATCAATTTTGAGTACTCGGCACCATTTCCTAATGCCGGTACGGCACCCTCTGCAAGCAATTTGGATTGAAATTCCGGGCCTCCACCGATCTTGAGAATCTGGCTAGACAACTCCTTAGCTATTGCTGGAGAAATTTTGTTCGACGAGAGTACGCCGTAAGAAACTGAACTATCAAAATTATTAAGGGACTTAATATTTGACTCTGCAATCGTTGGCACTTCCGGAAATATCGATAATCTCTTTTTTGAAGTGACTGCAATCGCACGTAACTTTCCACTTTGAATCAAAGCCATTGCCGGAGGAATAACGCTAAACATAAAATCTAACTGTCCCCCAGCAACATCCACCAAGGCTGGACTGGTACCCTTATAGGGAATATGGGACATCTTGACGCCTGTTACTTCTTTAAATAATTCCCCAGTTAAATGGCCACCCGTACCATTGCCACTAGACCCATAATTAAAAGGGATTGTTCGTTGATTTGACAGATCAATCAAGTTTTGAACAGATTTAATCTTAGAGTCTTGCGCCACCACCAGCACCAAAGAGGTGGAAGCTAATAAAGCAATTGGCTCCAAGTCCCGTGTGGCATCCATTCCTGTATTGAGTAAAGCTGGATTAATGGAAACAGTCCCGGTATGCCCTAGCAGCAATGTAATTTCATCTGCTGGCGCTCTCACTACATATTCCGTGCCAATATTTCCTCCCGCGCCTGGCTTATTTTCAACCAAGACACTTTGTTTGCGCAGCTCACTCAATTCTTTGGCTAGCTGTCTAGCAATCACATCATTGCCACCTCCGGGAGCAAACGGGACGACAATTTTAATTGGCCTACTTGATGAAGATTGAGCCCAACCAATTCGACTTATGGATGTCGCAAGCGCTATCAATAAAAAATTTCTACGCAACATATGTGCTCACATTTCGTGTTGATAGCATTATTAAATTAATTACCAAGGTGTTTTGAATAAATCTGTCCAGAAAATTCACAAATCGCATCACACATTGCTTGTGGTTGCTCTGGCGCCAATGAATGCCCAGCATTCAATATGACTCCTTCCGTTACACGATCTCCAAGGTATGGCTTCATGATCTTAGGAATCACCACAGCGTCATATTCAGCCTGTAAATCTAAAATCGGCACTGAATTACCGGCAGAAAAATATTCATCGATTGGCGTATTGATTCTGGCGTAGCTTTGAGCCTCATGTGCCTCCTGAAACCATCCATCAAGCCATACGCCAGGATCATGCCCCGGAGCAAAGAATGCTTTTTGCAGACAAGCAAGCCGCTCATCTTTCGATAAAGATGTATCACCTGCGCCATCAATTTCAGCGCGAAGTCGACTGTATGGCTTTTCATCTGCACCAGGCAACAACTTACCAGCAGACGCTGCTGCCATTACTACAGCCAGCACAAGTTCAGCCCGATCGGCAGCCAACATTCTTGCAGGCTGACTACCCCATGCATGTCCGACTACAACAACGGGTCCTGTTTTTTCTTGATCCAACACTGCCGCCACATCACCAGCAAAGTCATGTATGGATAGTTTTTCCATGGGACCATGACTACCTCGAATACCTCTTGGCTCAGGACGAATGACTCGATACCCTTTAGCAATAATTCGCGAGGCCACATCATCGTAATCTCGCCCTGACCGCGCCAATGATGGCAGCATCACGATAACTGGGCCAGCACCTTGATCTAGATACTGAATAGTCACGGACACCAACTTCCCAGAGGGCTGATAGGTAACCGATTTATAAAGGCTCATAGTCCATGTCTCAAGGTATTTAATTGAAATCCAGTATCACGCAATTCAGCCTGAAGATAAGCCTCTAATTCCACCTGATGGAATCATTTCAAGGTCTGGCGCAGCTCATATACATACGAGATGTACATAGATGGTGCTCTAACTATCCAAATAGGATTAAGACTTGTCTCTTGAGGTTTGAATTGCTATTTTTATTTAACCCAATCTAACACGCTAAGCCAAATTGCATCTTATAAAACCGCTCAGGGATAACCCCATATATCAAGCTATCCATGATCTAATCCGAGTTAAGCTTTCAGAACAAAAATAAACAAAATTTAGGAGACAAAATGAGGCAAACGATTCGTCATGGCCTGCTAGTTTTACTGCTGACCTTATGTGGAACCTTCGCACACGCACAGCCATTAACAAAGGCGCCTCAATACAAAGTAGATCCCTATTGGCCAAAAGCACTGCCCAATAATTGGATTTTGGGTCAGGTAGCCGGTGTTGCTACAGATAAAAATGATCATATTTGGATCATTCATCGCCCCCTAACGATCACCGACGATGAGAAGGGCGCAACCCTTAACCCCAGAAGATCTAAATGCTGCATACCGGCCCCACCCGTACTTGAGTTCGACAAAAAAGGAAACTTACTACAAGCTTGGGGCGGCCCGGGAAGTGGTTATGAGTGGCCAAAAAATGAGCATGGCATCTACATCGATGCCAATGACAATGTTTGGGTGGGCGGCAATGCACAAACAGACCATATGGTCTTGAAATTTACCCCTCAAGGTAAATTTCTATTGCAAATTGGATCCTCTGGCGCAAGCCTTGGGAGCAATGACACGACTCAACTTGGAAGACCCGCTCATATGAACGTTGATCCCGTTGCCAATGAAATTTACATTGCCGACGGATACCTTAATAAACGTATTGCTGTGTTCGACTCCAATACAGGGGCTTATAAGCGTCACTGGGGAGCCTATGGCAATGTCCCTAGCGATGAAAAAATGGCTAGTTTTAACCCCACCTCACCACAATTTTCAAATCCAGTACATTGCGCCCGCCTCATGAAAGACAACACACTATTTGTTTGTGATCGAGCCAATAATCGCATTCAGGTTTTCGAAAAAAATGGGAAATTCATTCGCGAAATTGCTTACGAAACCGAAACTAGAGGTTCTGGTTCTGTATGGGATCTAATTCCCTCTGATGCAAGTCAGAAATACATCTTGATTGCTGATGGAACAAATAATGAAGTGATCGTAATGATGCGAGATACTGGTCAAAAAGTTGGTTCGTTTGGCAGGAGCGGGCGTAACGCCGGTGAATTCCACTGGGTTCATAACATCGCAGTAGATTCGGAGGGGAGCGTTTACACCACCGAAGTGGATACCGGCAAGCGTGCACAACGATTCACCAAAGCCAAATAATTCAGTACAGGGCCTCAATTCTCTGGGGCCCGAATAGCAACTCCCCAACCTCTATTCGCTAGGGAGTTAAATTGAGTGCCTCAGCATAAAGTCAATTTTTATGAATATCCAAAGCAAAAAATTAAAGAATCTATTGCTCACCATTTTGATGGGAGCCAGCATTGCTTCAGCGAATGCAGCTAGCTTCCCACAGAAACCAATCACACTGATTGTGCCGTTTGCACCTGGCGGAGGCACGGATAGTATCGCTAGAGATCTTTCTAAAACCTTAAGCGAGAAATTAGGTCAGTCAGTAGTAGTGGACAACCGAGGTGGCGGTGGCGGCTCCATTGGCGCATCTATGGGCTCAAAGGCAGCGCCCGATGGATATACCCTACTTTTTGTTACTTCGACATTTGTTACGCACGCAGCAACCGATGAATCAGCTGGCTACAACATTGAAAAAGACTATGCCCCAGTGGCGATGATTGGCCGTGGACCACTCTTGGTAGTGAGCAATAAATCTGTTCCGGTCAAAACACTTTCAGAGCTAATTCAATTCAGCAATCAGACTCGTGACATCAATTACTGCTCCGCAGGACTTGGCAGTATCAATCATCTCTCTGGCGAGCTATTTAAGCAAAAGACAGGCGCCAATTTGACTCATATCCCATACAAAGGAAGTGGCCCTGCAACTATTGATTTGCTTGCAGGGAGGGTTCAAGTCTTTTTTGCAACTATTCCAACCATTCTCCCTTATGTAGAGACAGACCGAGTGAATGTTCTCGCCATTACCAGCGAAAAACGCTCCCCACTTTTTCCTAACGTGCCAACTGCAGCAGAAGCTGGTGTGCCAGGATTTAATCTAAGCACCTGGTGGGGAATTGTTGCTCCTGCTGGGACACCCCAGGCAATTGTCAAGAAGCTGAATGAGTCCATCAATGACGCCGCCAGCAAAGACCCCCTGAAATCCAGACTTGCCAAAGAAGGGGCGCAAGCCTATAAGGTCACACCGGCTGAGTTCCAAAAAATATTAAGCAGCGAATTAAAGCTGTGGCAAAGCGTAGTTAAAAGTGCCAATATCAAGATTGATTAAAAGCTACTAGAAAGAAGTGAAATGAAAATAGTAATGATTGCCGGTGATGGGATAGGCCCAGAGATTAGCGCCGCAACTAAAGTGGTTTTAGTAGCTGCAGATAGTATTTTTAAACTCAATCTGCAAATTGAAGATGAGATTGCTGGCCATGAAAGCTTGCAAAAATATGGCTCAACAGTAAGGGATGAGTTGCTTCAAAAAGTGAATGCAGCAGATGGTCTGATACTGGGGCCAATGTCTACTTATGACTTTAAGGATGAGTCAAAGGGCGAGATTAACCCTTCAAAATTTTTCAGAAAATCACTAGATTTATATGCCAATATTCGACCAGCTAAAACCTACCCTGGCCTTAAAGCACCAGTTCATGACTTTGACTTAGTTGTAGTTCGAGAAAATACTGAAGGTTTTTATGCTGACCGAAACATGGCGGAAGGCAATGGGGAAATCTTAGTAACCCAAGATGTAGCAATTTCGTTAAGGCGTATTACTCGCCAGTGTTGTGAGCGTATTGCACGAAGCGCCTTTGAGTTAGCCCGCTCAAGAAATAAGCACGTAACCATTGTTCACAAGGCAAATGTTTTAAAAATTGCCGATGGAATGTTCATCGATATTTGTCATGAAGTGGCTAAAGAATTTCCCGAAGTAAAGGTAGATGACTACATAGTTGATGCCATGGCAGCACATTTAGTCAGGGCCCCACAAAATTTTGATGTGATCGTCACGACAAATATGTTCGGCGACATACTTTCCGACCTCACCGCAGAATTATCAGGAAGTCTTGGGCTGGCCGCATCCGTGAATGCAGGCATAAGTCACGCCATGGCACAGGCAGCCCATGGGTCAGCCCCGGATATTGCTGGAAAAAATATTGCCAATCCATTTTCTTTGATTCTGTCTTCCGCACTACTATTGGATTGGTTCTCGCATCGCTCAAATAAGCCAAACTTTGCGTTAGCCGCAAAATCCATTATGACCTCAGTCGAGCAAGCTATTCTTGCTCAAGAGGTAACAATGGATATAGGCGGAACATTGGGCACTGCGCAAGTCGGAAATGCTCTCGCTAAAAGACTTCACTCAATTGAAATTTTTGATTGAGTAATAATTTTTCGCCACTTTTCAATCTCACTTTTTAATAAGGCTGAAAACTGCTCGGGTGTACCAGGCATTGGATCAGCACCTTGCGCTATCAACTTATCTTTGAATTTAGGGTCAGCCAAAATACTTTGTAATTCTTTATTAAGGCGATTACGAATATCAATCGGAAGATTTGCGGGCGCTACTAAGCCATACCAAGTTGCCATGTCATATCCAGGCAGACCACTCTCAGCGATGGTTGGCACCCCTGGTGCAGCCAATGAAGGTTTGGCGGTAGTGATGGCAATGCCTCGTAAATTGCCAGCCTTTACCTGCGGCAATGCGCTAGGCAAGTTTGGAAATAACATGTCGACTTGGCCTGAAATCACGTCCGGTAAAGCACTGCCAGTTCCTTTGTAGGGAATGTGCACCATTTGAATTCCAGCCATTCTTTGAAACAGCTCAGCCGATAAATGTACTGAAGTGCCACTACCGCTAGATGCAAAAGTCAGCTTGCCGGGATTTGCTTTAGCAGCTGCAATAATTTCACCAACAGACTTATAAGGCGAACTCATTGGCACTACCAACATATTTGGAGCTGAGAATACTCCACCAATAGCAGTAAAGTCTTTGATAGGGTCATAAGGCAGATTTTTGTAAAGCGAAACATTGACTGCATGACCGATCGATGGGAAATATAAGGTATATCCATCTGGCGCTGCGCGTGCAACCGTCTCTGCAGCAATATTGCCATTGGCACCAGCACGATTTTCAACCACTACCGGCTGACCTAATCTCGTAGAAAAGGCTTCCGCCAAAGAGCGACCTACAGCATCAGCAGATCCACCCGGAGAAAAGCCAACAACAATCTTAATAGGCTTTGTGGGGTAATTGGATGCCGCTTGAGCGAATGCCAGCGTACAGGTGAATATCCATAAAATTAAACCCAGCAAATAGGATGTTGTAATTTTCTTCATTTCTTACGCTCCGTCATGGGTACACCACTAATTTCACAAAGATCTGCAAAGCTCAACCCCTCGATCCAATCAATTGCTTCAAGACCATCCTGAGTTACGGCAATAGTCGCCAAATCAGTGTAGATGCAATCTACCGCTGCCAATGCAGTCAAAGGGTAGGTACATTGCGCAACAAGCTTCGATTCACCAGATTTGGTGAGATGCTCCATCATGACGAATAGTTTTTTTGCGCCTAATGCTAAATCCATTGCGCCACCTACAGCTGGAATCGCATTAGGATCGCCTGTACGCCAATTAGCAATATCCCCATTCACGGAGACCTGAAACGCTCCTAGAACGCAAATATCGATATGCCCGCCACGAATCATGGCAAAAGAGTCGGCGTGGCTAAAAATAGAAGCGCCAGGCAACATCGTTACAGGTTGCTTGCCGGCGTTTACGATTTCCTCATCAATTTGATCACCCTTAGCCAAGGGGCCCATTCCCAATAATCCGTTTTCACTGTGCAACAAAATCTCGCGATCAGGCGGCAAGTAATTGGAAATGGTCATAGGTTGACCAATTCCTAAATTCACATGCGCGCCATCTGGAATGTCTTGAACAATTCGTTTGGCAATGTCAGCAGTGGATCGCTTTTGTAGGTTAGATAAATTGATCATGCTTTGCCTCCAACCAAAACTACTCGCTTTACAAATATCCCAGGAGTAACAATATGCTCAGGATCTAATTGCCCCAACTCAACCACTTGATTCACTTGAGCAATGGTGCACCGCGCTGCAGTAGCCATAATGGGGCCAAAGTTTCGGCCGGTACCGTGATATATCAGATTGCCCCAACGGTCACCTTTATCAGCCTTGATCAGCGCATAGTCTGCTTTAATTGCTTTCTCAAAAACATAATTAGTGCCATCAATTTCACGACACTCTTTACCTTTAGCTAAGTCGGTACCAAATCCTGTAGGAGTAAAAAAGCCTCCGATGCCTGCCCCACCAGCTCTGATGCGCTCGGCCAAGGTGCCCTGTGGAACTAACTCCAGCTCAATTTTTCCTTGTCGATATAGATCGTCGAATGCACCAGACTCTGGCTGCCTTGGAAAGGAGCAGATCATTTTCTTTACCCTGCCAGCTGCAACTAATTTTGCGATTCCCACACCTTGATTGCCGGCGTTATTACTCGCCAAAGTTAACTCTTTTGCGCCCTGCTCAAGCAAAGCATCTAGCAAAAATACTGGCAATCCAGCGCCACCGAAACCCGATATTAGTATGGTTGAACCATCAGCAATGTCACGCAGAGCCTCTGTGACATTGGGCATTATTTTTTGAATCACTCAAGTCTCCAATTTTTATTATTTTTTACTACTCAACCCTCTCCGGGATCTCTAAATACTAATTCAATTGAGAGATTTCTTCTCGAATTGCCTGCGGCAGCTCAGTCGCTCGACGTCTACGCTCAGCAATAACAGCCTCCGAAGTTTCCCTCAGCCTGCCTGACCAAACCGAGCCAGGGAAAAAGGCGTCGTCCTTGAATCGCGGAATAACATGCCAATGAATATGGGGAACCATATTGCCCAAAGCAGCAATATTGACCTTATCAGGGTGCATCACATGACGTACAGCCTCTTCAACAGCAAAAACTAAGGTCATGAGATGGTCGCGCTCACCATAAGTAAGCTCTGTCATCTCCGCTAAATGGCGATTCCAAATCACCCTGCAAAAACCAGGTAGATCAGGATCGTTCACGAGAATGATGCGACAGTCATCACCGCGCCAAATGAGCTGCCCCTCTTCGGGCTTGAGTTCGTCTTTACAGAGTGCGCAATTAGTCATGGGAAGAATGTAAACGAAAACGGCATCTAAGTCACCCTTGTGGGGTAATTTAGATGCCGCGGCAGTATTGGTGTGTTACTGCTTGCTACGTACTACTTAGGGATTTCTTAGTGGAACTGCTCTTCTTCAGTAGAACCAGTCAATGCTGTTACAGAAGACTTACCACCTTGGATTACAGTAGTTACATCATCGAAATAACCTGTACCAACTTCTTGCTGATGTGAAACGAACGTGTATCCGCGATCACGAGCAGCGAATTCTGGCTCTTGTACTTTCTCGATGTATGCAGTCATACCGCGCTGCATGTAGTCTTGCGCCAAGTCGAACATGTTGTACCACATAGAGTGGATACCAGCCAATGTAATGAATTGATACTTGTAACCCATTGCACCTAATTCACGTTGGAATTTAGCGATTGTTGCGTCATCCAAGTTTTTCTTCCAGTTGAAAGATGGTGAACAGTTGTAAGCCAACATCTTGCCTGGGAACTTCGCACGAATTGCTTCTGCAAACTGACGAGCAAACTCGAGATCAGGTGTACCTGTTTCGCACCAAACCATATCAGCGTAAGCAGCGTATGCCAAACCACGTGAGATCGCTTGATCCAAGCCTTTACGTGTTTTGTAGAAACCTTCGGCTGTGCGCTCGCCTGTCAAGAATGGCTTGTCATTTGCATCGTAGTCAGAGGTCAACAAGTCAGCAGCTTCAGCATCAGTACGAGCCAAGATAATGGTTGGAACACCCATAACGTCAGCAGCTAAACGCGCTGAGATCAATTTTTGTACAGACTCTGTAGTTGGCAACAATACCTTGCCACCCAAGTGTCCGCACTTCTTAACAGAAGACAATTGGTCTTCGAAGTGAACGCCTGCAGCACCTTGCTTGATCAATGCTTTACTCAACTCAAATGCATTCAATACACCACCGAAACCAGCTTCAGCATCAGCAACGATAGGAGCGAAGTACTCGATGTAACCTGCATCACCCTTGTTAATACCCTTAGCAGTTTGGATTTCATCAGCACGCTGGAAAGAATTGTTGATACGCTCAACCATCTTAGGAACTGAATCTACTGGATATAAAGATTGATCTGGGTACATAGCAGCATAAGAGTTGCCGTCAGCAGCAACTTGCCAACCTGACAAGTAAATTGCCTGCACGCCAGCTTTAACTTGTTGCATTGCTTGACCACCAGTTAAAGCACCTAAACAGTTAACGTAAGCTTCGTTGTTTACTAATTCCCAAAGACGCTCAGCGCCATGCTTAGCCAAAGTGTGCTCAATCTTCAATGAACCACGAAGACGGATAACGTCCTCAGCTGTATAGCCACGTGTAATACCTTTCCAGCGCGGATTGGTATCCCAGTCTTTTTGTAGTGCTGCGATTTCTGCTTTGCGATCTGCCATGTTTTTCTCCCTAAGTTAAACAAGTACTTCAAAATTTGAGGACTCTTAAGACCTGTTCAAGTCTTATGTCTTATATAAGAGTTTAGACAATTCAAAAAAGCAAGCAAGAGAAATATGGGGAATTTTGATAAATATTTAGTTATTTATATTCAATGACTTATGAATATATTTTTATAATGCGGAATAGTAACCCACTGTTTGGAATGAAACTCCATCACTCATGCTGCACCGCATTTTACGCAGTGTAATGATGTTTCACATTGTGAAAAATTTAAGTGTTAAATTGCGATGCTACTTCAAACAGTTTTAGGAGAGCGTCTAGTGGAGACTTTAAATACCGTCGGAATAATCATCAGTTGAAATAAGGCGATGCCTAAGAAGAGTGCCTTGGGGAATCCCGCATCCATAAAAAAGCCGAAGATAAAAGGCCCTACTGCAGCACCTAAGTCAATTCCAGAATAAACAATTCCATAGACGCGCCCCGACACACCTTTTGGCGTCACCGCCTTTACCAAAAGATCACGTGATGGTGCAACAACACCATAACCAAATCCAAGCGCACAAAATATAAATGGAATAACTGCCCCAGAAATCAATCCTGTAGCGAGCAAGAAACACATGGCAATCGTAATGGTTAAGCAAGAGCTAACAATCTTTTCTGGCGCTTGCAACTTCGCCGCAAGATAGCCACCAAATAAAACACCACCAGCGCTACCAAGGGCTAGCAGAGTAATGTAGTAACTACCAATATCTAAAGGCACTTGATAAATATTAAACAATGCACTCGGGGCAAATGATTGCAAACTCGAAGTGGACGCCATGCTAAAGAAAAAGAATACCCAGCATAACCAGACTGCAGGGAGCTTTAAGAATGCAAATGCACTCTCTGGGCTAGATCCTGGATTAGCAGCCTGGATGGTGGCATGGCTTTGCTCGCGGCGCCCTTTGACATCGTCCATTAGATAGCTTTTATTCAACCATAGGATCGTCAAAATACAAGCCTCTAACAAAGCTGCAGATAGGAAGGCTATACGCCAATCACTGAATTGAGCAATTGCAACCATGAAGGCTGGAGCCGCTGCCCAACCTAAGTAGCCTGTAACACCATGCATTGAATAGGCGTACGGAAGATTGGGAGATGAAACCTTGTGATTAATGAGTGTGTAATCCACAGGATGAAAAATACCGTTACCGCACCCAGCTATGACAGCACCCATCAAAAGCATGCCATACCCATTGCTTTGTGAGTAAGTTAGTGCAGCGAGTATTAGTAAACCAACTCCACCAAACAATACTGGCCTAGCACCTATTCGATCCACTAAAAATCCAGAGGAAGCTTGTGCAATACAAGACACCACAAAGAAAACTGACATGAGCAAACCAAGCTCCGCATAACTCAATGCAAAAGCATCCTTCAACCATGGAAACATGGGAGGGAGTACCAAATGAAAGAAGTGGGAGCTGCCGTGAGCTAGGCTAATGAGACCAATAACCCGGACATCACTGGCACGCCCATTAAGCGTAGCAGTCATGTACCGAGTTTACTGGCGCAGGAATTTTCCTGCTGAAATACTTTTTACCGCTTAATGGACCTGTCGAGAAAAGCTAAAGTCGCCCGACTTATCAACATCCACAGGGACTACGTCTTTAGGTCCAAACTTGCCTTCCAAAATCATCTTCGAAACAGGGTTCTCAATATGCTGCTGGATAGCCCGCTTCAAAGGCCTTGCTCCAAAGACGGGATCAAAACCTACTTCTGCAATCTTATTGAGAGCTGCGTCACTAACCTCAAGCTGCATATCAACCTTCGCCAAACGATCCGACAAGTTTTTGAGCAATATCTTTGCGATATTGGCGATATTACCTTTGTCTAAGCCATGGAATACAACGATCTCATCGATACGGTTCAAGAACTCGGGACGGAAATGATTTTTCAATTCCTCAAATACCGCTTCTTTGATTTCAGATTGCTTCTTATCAGTCATTGATTGAATTAAGTGCGATCCAATATTACTGGTCATCACAATCACCGTATTTTTAAAATCTACCGTACGACCTTGGCCATCAGTTAAACGACCATCGTCCAAAACTTGCAATAGGACGTTAAATACATCTGGATGCGCCTTCTCAATTTCATCAAACAAGATAACGCTGTATGGATGACGACGTACCTGCTCGGTTAAATAGCCACCCTCTTCATAGCCAACGTAGCCAGGAGGCGCACCAATTAAACGTGCAACACTATGCTTCTCCATGAACTCACTCATATCAATACGAATAAGGTGATCCTCACTATCAAACAAGAAGCCAGCCAACGCCTTACAGAGTTCTGTCTTACCAACACCAGTAGGCCCAAGGAACAAGAATGATCCGTAAGGACGATTCTCTTCTGCCAAGCCGGCGCGGGAACGGCGAATAGCATCGGACACTGCACGAATCGCTTCCTCTTGGCCAACGACACGCTTATGTAAGAGCTCTTCCATCTTGAGCAATTTATCGCGCTCGCCCTGCATCATCTTAGAAACCGGAATGCCCGTCGCACGAGAAACTACTTCTGCAATTTCTTCTGCGCCTACTTGAGTCCGCAAGAGCTTGTTCTTTACTACGCCATCTTTATCGCCCTTCGCCTCAGCAGCCGCAGCAGATTTAAGCTTAGCCTCCAGCTCAGGGAGCTTGCCGTATTGCAACTCTGCAACTTGCTCTAACTTACCATCACGCTGTAACTTGGCGATATCAGCTCTAACCTTCTCAATCTCTTCCTTAAGGTTGGCAGCACCGAGTACGGCGCCCTTTTCTGCTTTCCAGATTTCCTCTAGATCAGCATATTCGGCACCAAGGCGCTTGATTTCTTCTTCAATGAGGCCAAGTCGTTTTTGAGATGCTTCATCTTTTTCCTTCTTAACCGCTTCACGCTCAATCTTAAGCTGAATGAGACGACGCTCGAGTTTGTCCATTACCTCAGGCTTGGAATCAATTTCCATTCGAATACGTGAACCAGCCTCGTCAATTAAGTCGATTGCCTTGTCTGGCAAGAAGCGATCAGTAATGTAGCGGTGCGATAACTCAGCAGCAGCCACAATAGCTGGGTCTGTAATCTCAATGCCATGATGCAGCTCATAGCGCTCTTGCAAACCACGCAAGATAGCAATCGTTGCTTCAACACTGGGCTCTTCAACCATCACTTTTTGGAAACGGCGCTCTAACGCAGGATCTTTTTCAATGTATTTACGATATTCATCTAAGGTTGTTGCGCCAATGCAATGTAGTTCGCCACGAGCCAAAGCAGGCTTGAGCATATTGCCGGCATCCATCGCGCCATCACCTTTGCCAGCGCCAACCATTGTATGAATCTCATCGATAAAGATAATGGTTTGACCCTCATCTTTAGCAACATCACTGAGCACCGCCTTCAGGCGCTCTTCGAATTCACCGCGATACTTCGCGCCAGCCAATAACAAAGCCATATCTAGAACTAGGACGCGTTTGTTCTTTAGGGTTTCAGGAACTTCGCCATTCACAATGCGCTGGGCCAAACCCTCAACGATCGCTGTTTTACCTACGCCAGGCTCACCAATCAACACAGGGTTATTCTTGCCGCGGCGCTGCAATATCTGAATGGTGCGACGAATCTCATCATCACGACCAATAACTGGATCGAGCTTACCCATACGAGCGCGCTCGGTTAAATCCACGGTGTATTTTTTTAAGGCCTCACGTTGACCTTCAGCATCTGCACTATTCACTGATTCTCCTCCGCGAACTAAATCAATAGCCGCCTCTAACGATTTACGATTTAAGCCATTCTCACGAGCAACCTTGCCGAGCTCGCCTTTGTCATCTGCAACCACCAACAAGAACAACTCACCCGCTATAAATTGATCATTACGCTTATTGGCTTCTTTTTCACATAAGTTCAACCAATTACTGAGATCACGGCCAACCTGAACTTCCCCGCTAGTGCCCTGCACTTCAGGAAGGTTGCTGATTATCTTTTCTACACCTTTTTCAAGGCCGGCCACATTGACGCCTGCTCTTGTTAGCAAGCTCCTTGCACCACCATCGGAATCACGCAACATTGCCAGCAATAGATGGGCTGGCTCAATATATTGGTTGTCTTTGGCTAACGCGATACTTTGAGCCTCACTTAAGGCCTCTTGAAACTTGGTTGTTAATTTATCTATTCTCATTTTTGCACTCCATATATCTATCTATAGAATATAAGGGCAATATCGCTAATTTCAAGGGTTTTACATACCCTTTTTACTCAAATCTGACCCATTTTGACCTGGCTTGTTTACCTCCTGGAATGCTCTGACGGCACCTATTACGCCGGCATTACTAACCGTCTAGAGCACCGCCTAGAAGCCCATAACTCAGGACAAGGCGCACGCTATACAAGATCGCGTCGACCAGTTGCCCTTTTGGCAACCCAAGAGCACCCAGACCGATCTGAGGCCTCAAAGGCAGAGATCAAATTAAAGCAACTTCCCCGTTCTGAAAAGTTGGCATTCTTTAAAAACAAAAACCACCCTTGAGGGTGGTTGGTTTGCTGTTGACTGAATTTTAGAAGGCGTCTTTGACACGCTCGATCGCATAGATTTCTCTTAAATGCAGAGCTTGATAAGCCACCCGATCTTTAAATAATCCTGTAATCGTTTCTGAGCCAGGTGAAAAATTTCTCATAACGTCTGCATTCAGGTTGTATGTAGGCCAATTTTCCTGACCACTCACATTTGGATTGCCGGTTTTGGCAAAAGCCGCCCAGCTGGCAGATAAGCTCTCGGACATTGCTTGATCCTGAGGGCTATTTTTATTCACAATTGGAAACCAATCTTTTGGCCAAACATGTGTTTTCTTGAATCCAGCAATATCCTTTTCAATTCGATCGCATTGATTCTCGCCAGATAAGGCCTGCTTAGGAGCTTGGGTCACTAACCCCAAACTACCGAAGACATAAGGTATCTCGTAAGTATGAGGTGCACCCGGTAAAGTAGCTCGAATATTCTCAGTTAAGTAATCAAAGTAATAGGCATAACCTGGGGCAATACCGTTCATACTATTTGCTAGCAGCTTTGTACTGGCGCGATACATCAAATCCTGAATTACAAAAGAATTCAAAATGCATTTATCTTTTACATTGGCATAGAGCCGCTCAATAATCTTTGGGTCTTCGTGCACATTCTTCAAAAAGATATCTAAGGCTGGCTCACCAGGTAACATGAAATCGCTATCAAATGAGTTTGTACCAATCATGAAAGGTACTTTCGCCTGCTTACCAGCGGCAAATAAAGGAATGGGATCGCCCTTCAAGATCTGACCATCTACAAACGGACCGCCAAACTCACCAGCATAGTAAGAGTTACCATCAAGTATTAATTTTTGAACTGGTAATTTTCTTAATTCAGTCAACGATTTTGCGCCAAGTGCAGACATAAATTTAGCGCCTATATCCACCTCTGGTGTTAAGCCAAAACGCTTTTCAGTCATTCCCCTTAAAGGACTTTGTTGCGCGCTTTGGGCAATCGCCTTGTGAAATAAACCCTTAGCCGCATCTGAAACCATCAGCCAAGTAACACTTCTACCGCCAGCTGATTGGCCAAAGATCGTCACATTATTAGGATCGCCACCAAATACCTCAATATTCTTTTTGACCCACTTTAAAGAGGCAATTTGATCCATAGTGCCGTAATTGCCTACTGGCTCACCCTTGGCTTTTGCTTCCTCAATTAATTCTTTTGAAGCAAAGAAGCCCAATGATCCAAGACGATAGTCAACCGTAATAACGATGACACCATTCTTCACCAAATTGATTGGGGTGAATTGTGGATCTTTAGCACCATCTACGATTAAACCGCCACCATGGAACCAAACCATGACTGGCAAATTCTTATTAGGTTTAGAGGGTGTAAAAACGTTCAGCTTTAAACAATCCTCACTGCCTGGCAACCCAAGACCGTCGTTAAGATTTTTAATATATTGCTGCGGACAAGCACCACCAAACTTACTAGCATCACGTGTTCCATTCCAGGCAAGCGCTGGTTGCGGAGGGCGCCAGCGCAAGTCACCCACAGGAGGGGCTGCATATGGAATATTTTTAAACGCCTGCATGTTGTACTCGATCACACCTTGCAAGCTACCTGTTTCAACCTTTACAACAGGCCTCTCTGCAGCACATACACCAATAGCAATAGCAGTCAACAAAACGGCAACTAATTTTTTCACTTGAAATCTCTCTTACGAAAAATGCAATACAACTTAGGATTTATTCCAGCGGGCCATTGCAGCCTCGTCAGTTACACGGGCATCTACCCACCGAGCCCCTTCAGAAGTGTCTTCTTTTTTCCAAAATGGAGCTGCTGTTTTCAGGTAATCCATAATGAACTCACAGGCGGCAAAGGCCTCTCCTCTGTGTGCACTCGATACAGCCACCAATACAATTTGATCCTCGGGTAAAAGCGGGCCCACTCGATGAATCACTAGAGTTTGATAGATATCCCAACGCGCATTGGCTTGATCCAAAATTTCTTGCAATGCCTTTTCAGTCATCCCAGGATAGTGCTCAAGCGTCATACCTTTTACTTGACTACCGTCATTCATATCGCGAACGGTACCCAAGAAGGACACTACTGCACCAACCCTTGGATCACCTTTACGTAACGCCGCTATTTCAGCACTAAGGTCAAAGTCATTTTCCTGGATACGAATAGATGATTTGGACATACTAGCCCCCAGTTACAGGCGGGAAAAATGCTACTTCAGCACCATCTTGTAATGGGGTAACAGGATCGACCATCTGTTGGTTAAGAGCGCAGCGCAATACCTTGCCTTCGGCCAAAACCTCAGACCAAGGGCTACCGCGCTCAATGAGATATACCCTGAGTTCAGCTATCGTCTTAACTGTTGCCGGAACAGTAATAGTCTCTTGCGAGATGCCAAGCGCCTCACGCAATGAGGCGAAGAATCGTAATTCAAGTTTCATGGGCCAATCGTAAACCGATTATTTGAGAAGTGCATCAAAGGGAATGTATTTCACTAAATCACCCGCTTTGATTGGTTGGTTTGGCGGGCAATCAACTAGACCATCACCCCAAGATGCGCTAGTAAGGACGCCTGAACTTTGATTCGGAAATAAATCTAGGCCGCCTTGATCATTCATCTTAACCCGCAAGAACTCATTGCGACGATCGGCTTTTAGCCAATCAAAATCCGCACGCATTAAATACGATTGCGGGCTCTTCACATCACGCCCTTGCAACTTCAAAATAAAGGGGCGAACAAATAATAAGAAGGTTACAAAGCTAGAAACTGGATTGCCAGGTAATCCAATAAACCAGGCTTCACCGTCTTTAGGCTCGCTTGATTTACGTACCGCACCAAACGCCAATGGCTTGCCAGGCTTAATGGCAATTTGCCATAAGTCCAATCTACCTTCAGCCGTTACGGCTGGCTTGATGTGATCTTCTTCACCAACTGATACACCACCAGAGGTGATGATCAAGTCATGATCTTTACTTGCCTTACGCAGTGCTTCACGAGTGGCATCTAGACGATCAGGAACAATGCCTAAATCCATTGCATCGCAACCTAGCGACTTCAGACAAGCTAATAAAGTATCGCGATTTGAGTTATAGATACCACCGGGCTTTAAAGGCTCGCCTGGGAGCGCAAGCTCATCACCAGTAAAGAACGCTGCGACCCTTACCCTGCGTTTTACATTGAGATGCGTTAAGCCAGCAGAAGCAGCCACCCCTAGCTCTTGTGGACGCAAGAATGTACCCGCTGTCAAACAAGTTTTGCCCTCAGTGAGATCTTCACCTCTGCGACGAATCCACTGACCTGAGTTAGGCGTAATATTGACCTGCACTTGATCAGTAGAGTCCTCGGGAATGGTGCAATCCTCTTGCATGACTACCGCATCTGCCTCGGGGGGCACTGGGGCGCCAGTAAAAATTCTGGCGGCAGTACCGGGCTCTAGTGTTTTGCCAACAGATCCAGCCGGAATACGCTGAGCGATTTTGAGAACACTGCCAGCCGTTTGAGTATCTGCCGTACGCACTGCATAACCATCCATTGAGGTGTTATCCAGTGGCGGAACATCTACCAAACTATTAACACCCTCAGCAAGTACGCGACCCAGGGTCGCTTGCATAGCAACTCTCTCACACTCCTCTACAGGCTTTGCATGGGAGAGCAAGTGATCTAAAGCCTGCTGAGCAGTCAACATCGGAGGCTTAGTCATAGTGCTTTATGTATTTAGTTGAGATGGGTAGTGATGAAGTTTTTAACTTGGCTAACATCCGCATCAATATTCTCTACGCGCTGCGGCTTAGATTTAATATCTTTAAATGCAGGCGGGCATTCAGCAGGTCGACCCAAAGCAACCTCAATCGTTTCTTCAAACTTAATTGGTAATGCCGTCTCAAGAATGATCATTGGGATACCAGCTTGCAAGTGCTCGCGGGCCACTTTCACACCATCAGCAGTATGCGTATCAATCATGACGCCGTAGCGCTTATCAATATCACGAATAGTTTCTAAGCGATTCTCATGAGTGCTACGACCTGATTGAAAGCCATACTTACCTAAATCTTTGAAAACCTTTTCTTTAGAGATATCAAAACCACCAGTTTCATCTACCTGCTTAAACATGCCTGCCGTAGCTTTGCCGTCTTGACCCATGAAATCAAATACAAAACGCTCAAAATTACTGGCTTTTGAGATATCCATGGATGGGCTTGATGTATGAAGTGTCTCAGCAGACTTGCGAGCCCGATATACGCCAGTACGGAAGAACTCGTCGAGGACATCGTTCTCATTGGTCGCCACAACTAGATGCTCAATCGGCAATCCCATCATGCGTGCAATATGACCAGCACAAACATTTCCGAAGTTACCGGATGGCACAGTGAAGGAGACTTTTTCAGCACTAGATTTTGTTGCCAGGAGATAACCTTGGAAGTAGTAGACCACCTGAGCCACTACCCGACCCCAGTTAATAGAGTTCACTGTACCAATCTGATTCTTGGCTTTAAAAGCGTGATCATTACTAACTGCTTTAACAATATCTTGGCAATCATCAAAGACGCCAGCTACTGCCAAGTTAAAAATATTGGGGTCTTGCAAGGAATACATTTGTGCAGATTGGAAGGCGCTCATCTTGCCGCGAGGTGAAAGCATGAACACTTTTACACCCTCTTTACCGCGCATTGCATATTCAGCGGCGCTACCAGTATCACCAGAAGTGGCACCTAAAATATTGAGATGCTGACCTTTTTGCTTGAGAGCATATTCAAAAAGATTGCCGAGCAACTGCATTGCCATATCCTTGAAGGCCAAGGTAGGTCCATTCGAGAGACTCAAAAGGCCAATACGAGTTCCATGCTCTTCACCCAACCAATGTATCGGAGTAATGTCTTTAGCGTTGTCCTGTGGACGCCCATTGCAATAGACCTGCTCGGTATAAGTTTTACGCAAGAGTCCACGCAAATCAGCTTCTGGAATATCGTCGCAATATAGACTTAACACTTCGTAAGCCAAATCTGCATAAGACAAGCCACGCCAAGAATCCAATTGCGCTGCAGTGACTTTTGGATATTGAGTAGGCAAATATAAGCCGCCATCAGGCGCCAATCCACCTAACAAAATTTCTAGAAAAGTTTGTTGTGGGCTATTGCCACGAGTAGATTGGTAACGCATGTAATTTACTGAGTTTTACTTAAGACAGATTTTCTAAACGGATCTTCACTACTTCACCTGCAACAGTTTTAAGAGCTTGAATCTCTTTAATCGCAGCAAGCATGTTTTTTTCTTTGGTTTCGTGAGTCAAGGCAACCAAATCAGTTTGGCTTTCACCTTCGTCAGCCTCTTTCTGCAAGAGCGCATCAATAGAAACACCATGTGAAGCCAAAATTTTGGTGATATCAGCTAAAACACCAGCCTGGTCAGCCACACGCAAGCGCAGGTAGTAGCTAGTGGTGATCTCGCCAATCGGCAATACCGGCGTGTCATGTACAGCATCCGGTTGGAATGCCAAGTAAGGAACGCGATGCTCGGCATCAGCGCTAAGCAAACGGGTGATATCTACCAAGTCTGCAATTACAGCAGAAGCCGTTGGCTCAGAGCCTGCGCCCTTGCCGTAATACAAAGTTGTTCCCACGGCATCACCAAACACCTGCACAGCATTCATGGCGCCTTCAACGTTAGCAATCAAACGCTTAGAGGGAATTAAGGTTGGGTGTACGCGCAATTCAACACCGGTTGAAGTTTTCTTTGCAATACCAAGCAACTTAATGCGATAGCCCAATTGTTCTGCGTACTTAATATCAATCGCATCTAATTTAGTGATACCTTCGATGTGCGCTTTTTCAAACTGCATTGGAATACCGAATGCAATTGCACTCATGATGGTTGCTTTATGAGCAGCATCAACACCTTCAATATCGAAAGTAGGATCAGCTTCGGCGTAACCCAAACGTTGCGCTTCTTTTAAAACAGTTCCGAAATCCAAACCTTTGTCGCGCATCTCTGACAAGATGAAATTTGTTGTGCCGTTAATGATGCCGGCAATCCATTCAATGCGATTAGCTGTTAAGCCCTCACGCAAAGCTTTAATGATTGGAATGCCACCGGCAACAGCAGCTTCAAACGCCACCATCACACCTTTAGCGTGTGCCGCTTTAAAGATCTCATTGCCATGAACAGCGATCAATGCCTTATTGGCTGTCACAACGTGCTTACCAGCAGCGATAGCTTCGAGAACCAAATCTTTAGCAATGCCGTAACCACCAATTAATTCAACAACGATGTCGATCTCTGGGTTATTGATTACAGCACGAGCATCGTTTACCACTTGTGCGCGATCTTTAACAAGCTCCTTAGCGCGCTCTACATTGAGGTCAGCAACCGTATTAATACGAATACCACGCCCAGCACGACGAGTAATCTCATCTTGGTTACGCTCGAGAACAGTGAATACGCCACCACCAACAGTGCCAATACCTAAAAGACCTACTTGAATCGGTTTCATGATGCCTTTGCTGCAGTTGAAGAAGCCTTACGGCTGTGCTTGTTACGATAACGCTCCAGAAAACGTGCAAGGCGGCCAATAGCCTCCTTCAGAACATCTTCGTGAGGCAAGAACACTACGCGGAAGTGATCAGGTTTGCCCCAGTTAAAACCGGAGCCCTGCACTAACAATACTTTTTCCTCTTTTAAAAGATCGGCTACAAATTGCTGATCATCCTCAATTGGATAAACCTCTGGGTCTAACCTTGGAAATAAATACAAAGCTGACTTAGGCTTCACGCAAGTTACACCTGGAATATCGGTAATCAATTTCCAAGCGAGATCACGTTGTTTTGCAAGACGGCCGCCATCGCCCACCAAGTCATTAATACTTTGGTATCCGCCTAAAGCGGTTTGTATCGCATATTGACCCGGTACGTTTGCGCATAGGCGCATTGAGGCCAACATATTTAAGCCTTCGATGTAATCGCGCACCATCTCTTTATCGCCGGAAACAATCATCCAGCCAGCACGATAGCCACATGAACGGTAATTCTTAGAAAGGCCGTTAAAGGTAATAGTGACTACATCAGTCGATAAAGATGCGAGAGAAATATGCTTCTCGCCGTCATACAACATCTTGTCGTAAATCTCATCGGCAAACAAAATCAAACCATGTTCACGAGCAATCTGCGTTAGCTCAAGCAAAACTTCTTTGGAGTAAATTGCACCAGTAGGATTATTTGGGTTGATCACCACAATTGCTTTGGTGCGCGGCGTAATCTTTTTACGCAGATCATTTAAGTCTGGAGCCCAGTCTTTGGATTCATCACAGAGATAGTGCACAGGCGTACCGCTCGACAAACTCACAGCGGCAGTCCACAGCGGGTAATCTGGTGTTGGTACCAAGACTTCATCACCATCATTTAAGAGTGCGTTCATGGAAAGAACGATCAACTCAGAAACACCATTACCGGTATACACATCATCCAAGGTCACGCCTTGAATGCCTTTTTCTTGGCAGTACTGCATGATCGCCTTGCGAGCTGAAAAGATTCCCTTGGAATCCGAATATGCTGAGGCGTTGCTTAAATTACGAATCATGTCCAACTGAATCTCTTCAGGAGGATCAAAACCGAAAACCCCTACGTTTCCGATGTTTAATTTAATGATTTTGTGGCCCTCTTCCTCCATGCGCTGAGCAAGCTCGAGCACCGGCCCACGTATGTCATAACAGACGTTATCGAGCTTTTGGGACTTTCGGATCGGTTTCACAATAAATTAAAGGGTAAGTTCTTGAAATATGAGAAAAAACAGCTAGCTATAATCCACATAATTATGACAGAGAGTCCACTTGAAGCTTCAATCTGACCCCCATTACGGAGCGAATACGATCACCGGCTACGGCGATGGTTACGTAGAGATCAATAAGACTCCTTACGCCCATGCTGTTGTCCTGAGCTCAGATGGCGCCATTACAGAGTGGTCAGTAAAGTCATTTGACGACTTGGAAGCCCATCACTTCTCGCAACTTGTTGATTTAAAACCAGAATTAATCCTTATTGGGACTGGCAAACGCCAGCGCTTTCCTAAGCCAGAACTCCTTAAAGCCCTGATTTCCGCCAAAATTGGCTTTGAAATCATGGATTCTCAGGCCGCCTGCCGTACATACAACATCCTGGTGGGTGAAGGACGTCAGGTCTTGTTGGCCCTGATTGTGGAGACCGATTAATGCAATTTGGTCAAATTCGACAGTCCTCAGCACTGCATCCAGGCAAGATTTTGTTGCTGGTCATTATTTACGGCTTACTGTGGTTTGGCACTCTGAACTATCGCCACCTCATCCCTTCCGACGAGGGACGTTATGCAGAGATCGCTCGCGAAATGCTCGTTACAGGTGATTGGGTTACACCTAGATACAACGGCTACAAGTATTTCGAAAAACCACCATTACAAGTTTGGGCTACTGCTGCAGCATTTCAAGTATTTGGTATTGGCGATTGGCAGGCAAGAATTTGGACTGCGCTTACTGGGTTTCTCACCATGCTCTTAGTTGGATTTACCGGCGCTCGAATTTATAACGCTCGAGCAGGATGGTTGGCGGCCGTTGTATTGGCTTCAAGTCCAATGTGGATTATCAGTGGCCACTTCAATTCACTCGACATGGGCTTGTCCGCTTTTTTAGTCGCTGCACTATGCAGCCTCTTGCTTGCACAAACTTCTCACAATAAAAACAGCTATCGAAATTGGATGTGGGCTTGCTGGCTATTTATGGCTCTCGCCACTTTATCGAAAGGCATCATTGGGGCAGCAATACCTGCGATGGTCTTTGTTGCTTACTCACTAAGCACCTGGGATTGGAAAATTTGGACTCGACTACGCTTATTTAGTGGGACTATTTTGTTCTTAGCAATCACCGCTCCCTGGTTTATTTTGGTGGCACAGCGTAATCCTGAATTTTTAGAATTCTTCTTTATTCATGAACATCTGCAACGCTTCACTCAAGATGCCCACAGTAGAACAGGCCCTATTTATTACTTTGTGCCACTGTTACTGATTGGGCTGCTACCCTGGTTTCTGCAGGTTCCAGGAGCAATTGCACAAGCATGGAATGAGCGCCGCCGCGAGTTTTCAGCTGGGTGGCTGTTGGTTTGCTGGTTTGTAGTGATCTTTGCTTTCTTTAGCGTTTCACGCTCCAAATTGCCCGGCTACATCATTCCTGTTTTTCCTGCGCTTGCTTTGATTATTGGTACTCGCTTAGATCGCTTGCTTGGTCACACTAACACCATGGCATCACCCTGGAAATTACAAACAATAGGCTTCTCGATTTTGGGATGTATTGGGTTTTTCTTTCTGGACACCATTAGCAGACAAGCAAGGCCTGACGAGATTGATGCATATGCGCAATATACATACTGGGTTATTGCTGCATTGTCAGCGCTAATCATTTTTAGCACTTATGCAGCATGGCAAAGTAAACGTAATGGCATACAAAGTATTGTGAGTTTTGCTTGTGGGTTTTTTCTCTGCACCATCATCGCAGGAACAGGTCATGAGACCTTAGGTCGCGCAGTCTCCGGCATTGATCTCGTAGACCGAGTGAAAGCAAGCATTCCTGAGAAAGTAAATTTCTATTCCATCCGTCTTTTAGATCACACCGTGCCTTTCTATTTAGGCAGAACGATGATCATGGTGGAATCTCCTGATGAACTCGAGTTTGGCGTCAATCAAGAACCCGAGCTCTGGATGCCCACCCTAGATGCATTCATAGCTCGCTGGAAAGAAGATCAAACAGCCTATGCCATTATGGTTCCAGAACAGTTTGATGCTCTTCAGGCTCAGAATTTTCCAATGCAAGAAGTTGATCGCGACTCTCGCAGGGTTATCGTGAAACATCCAGATATATCGAATGTGGCACAGTGAAGTAATATAAGAAACATCATGTCTAACAGCCCTGTATTCATTCCCTTTACGCGCCCGAGCTTCAATCAAGAAACGATTGATGCTGTTTCGAAAGTATTGCGTTCGGGCTGGGTTACATCTGGGCCGAAGTTGGCTGAGTTTGAGTTAGCCCTAAGCGAATACTTTGGTGGTCGCCCAGTGCGCTGCTTTGCCAATGGCACCGCAACCATGAAGATTGCTTTACAGGTGGCAGGCATAGGGCATGGCGATGAAGTCATTACTACTCCAATCTCTTGGGTGGCAACATCGAATGTCGTCTTGAGCGTGGGTGCTAAACCGGTGTTTGTAGATATTGATCCAGTCACGCGTAACATTGATCTCAACAAAGTATCCGCTGCAATCACACCAAAGACCCGAGCAATCATGCCAGTCTATCTGGCCGGCCTTCCTGTTGATATGGATCAGCTCTATGCTCTGGCGAAGCAACACAATCTTCGTGTCATCGAAGATGCTGCACAAGCCTTTGGATCCCAATGGAAAGGTAAGAAGATTGGTAGCTTTGGTGACCTAGTCAGCTTCAGCTTTCAGGCCAACAAGAATCTCACCACTATTGAGGGTGGTTGCCTTGTGCTTAATAACGCAGATGAAGCAAAGCTTGCCGAGAAATTCCGTCTTCAGGGGTTAACCCGCCAAGGCATGGATGGTATGGATGTTGATGTATTGGGCGGCAAAGATAATCTGACAGATGTCAACGCAGCCATAGGTCTTGAACAACTTAAACAACTACCCGCATATCAAGCACGTCGCTCAGCATTAGCCCGTCAATACTTTGATGTCATTCGCACTGAATTAAAAGCTGCCGCATTAGAGGATTTGAAGTTGGAGCTTCCAGTTGAAAACTTTACTGAAAGTAACTGGCACATGTTCCAAGTAGTTTTACCGCTTGAACAGTTAAATACTGATCGCGCCCAAGTCATGACTGAATTAAAAGATCTGGGTATTGGTACTGGCGTTCATTACCCCGCTATTACAGGTTTCACTTTATATAAAAACCAAGGCTATAAAACCTCTGATACACCAGTCGCAGAACGAATTGGTAAATCCATCCTCACACTTCCTTTATTTCCTGCGATGGCAGATGAGGATATTGGCCGTATAGCCAGGGGATTGGTCGGAATTTTGCATAAATACCGTAAAAACTGACGTTATTGGGGTTTAGCCCTGAGAATCAGGCAAAATTGCAGCATGACTGCAAATTTAGTTGCCAACCCAACACTCAGCATTGTTATTCCCGTTTACAACGAGGAAGATGGTCTCCAAGCACTCTTTGATCGCCTCTATCCGGCGCTTGATACGCTCGCCGCCAAACGTAAAATTACTTACGAAATTGTTTTCGTAAATGACGGTAGCAAAGATCGTTCCGCCGGCATTCTTTCCAAGCAAGTGGATTTACGCCCAGACGTCACTCGCGCAGTTTTATTTCATAGCAACTTTGGCCAACATATGGCAATCATGGCTGGCTTTGAATACGCCAAAGGCGAATACATCATTACTCTGGATGCGGACTTACAAAATCCTCCTGAAGAAATTGGTGCGCTTACTGAGCAACTATTAAAAGGTCATGACTACGTTGGCACTATTCGCGCAGATCGTCGTGATAGCTTCTTCAGAAGATTTGCTTCACGTGCGATGAATCGTTTGCGCGAAAGCATTACGCGCATCACAATGACCGATCAAGGCTGTATGTTGCGTGGCTACAGTCGCCGCATTATTGATCTAGTTCGCCAATGCGATGAGAGCAATACATTCATTCCAGCGCTGGCATATACCTTTTCTGCAAACCCAGTAGAGATCACTGTTAAACATGAAGAGCGATTTGCAGGTGAATCCAAATACAGCCTATATCAGTTGATTCGCCTGAACTTTGACTTGGTTACCGGCTTCTCCATCATGCCGCTACAGATCTTTTCGATTCTGGGCATGCTTTTATCTCTTGCTGCAGGAAGCTTGTTTGCCTACCTACTAGTGCGTCGCTTTGTTCTGGGCGCTGAGGTTGAGGGTGTATTTACCCTTTTCGCTTTGACCTTCTTCCTAATTGGCGTGATGCTCTTTGGGCTTGGTCTTCTGGGTGAATACATTGGCCGCATTTATCAGCAAATTCGCAAACGTCCACGCTATGTTGTGCAAACTGTTTTAGAGAAAAAATAATTGCGCGCAGTTGTCTTTGCTTATCATGATGTAGGCGTTAATTGCCTAAAGGCGCTTCTTGGCGCCGGCTTACAAGTTGACCTCGTAGTTACCCATCAAGATGATCCCAGTGAAAATGTTTGGTTTGGGAGTGTGGCCAAACTCTGTGCCGAGAAAAATATTCCGTGCATCACACCAAATGCAAATGAATTGGTAGGCCTCATTCCGAGGCTGCAAACACTTGCACCAGATTATATTTTTTCCTTCTACTATCGCTTCATGATTCCGGAGCAGATATTGAAGTGCGCAAAAATTGCCGCACTCAATATGCATGGCTCACTGCTACCAAAATACCGTGGACGTGCGCCAGTGAATTGGGCCATCTTGCACGGCGAAACAGAAACTGGCGCAACCTTACACGTCATGGAAGCAAAGCCAGATGCAGGAGATATTGTTGGGCAGGTAGCCGTCAGCATTGGTCCAGATGAAACTGCCACCGATGTATTTGGCAAGGTAAGCCAGGCTGCCGTAAGCGTTATCGAAAAGGTACTTCCCAGCTTGATACTAGGCAACATCCCCCGCAAGCCCAACGAACTCCAAAAAGGTAGTTATTTTGGCGGCAGAAGGCCTGCTGACGGGGAAATTCATTGGAATCAGAAGGCCAAACAGGTCCACGACCTGGTTAGAGCCGTTGCCCCGCCCTATCCAGGCGCCTTTACAGCTCATGAAGGCAAGGCCATGATAGTTGCCCGCACCAGCCTAAACGGGCCATTTCCAGCCAATCTCACTCTTGAGGTTTGTGGCATCCAAGTGGTTGATAATCGGGTATTCGGCATTTGCGGCGACCATCAAGCAGTAGAAATCTTGGAATGGTTTCCAGCAAGCAAATAAATTAGATTAAAACGAGGCAGTAAAGATGAAAAAAGTACTCATTCTTGGCGTTAACGGTTTTATTGGTCACCACCTTTCCAAGCGCATTCTTGAGACAACCGATTGGGATGTCTATGGCATGGATATGCAAAACGATCGCCTTGGTGACTTGGTGAACCATCCACGCATGCACTTCTTTGAAGGTGACATCACCATCAATAAGGAATGGGTTGAGTATCATATTCGTAAATGCGATGTCATCTTGCCTTTAGTTGCGATTGCAACACCAGCAACCTATGTTCAGCAACCACTTAAAGTATTTGAGCTCGACTTCGAAGCTAACTTACCGATCGTGCGCTCTGCAGTGAAATACAAAAAGCACTTGGTATTCCCCTCAACATCTGAAGTGTATGGAATGTGTGAGGATGGCGAATTCGATCCCGCTCAATCCAATATGGTTTATGGCCCAATCAATAAGCCAAGGTGGATCTACGCGTGCTCTAAACAGCTGATGGATCGAGTAATTTGGGGTTACGGCATGGAAGGCTTACGCTTTACCCTATTCCGCCCATTTAACTGGATTGGCCCTGGTCTCGATAGTATCTACACGCCAAAAGAAGGCTCCTCTCGTGTGGTGACTCAGTTCTTGGGCCATATTGTTCGCGGCGAATCTATCAACGTTGTTGATGGTGGTGCCCAGAAGCGCGCCTTTACTTATGTTGATGATGGTATCGATGCCTTAATGCGCATCATCGATAACAAAGATGGTGTTGCTAACGGCAAGATCTACAATATCGGCAACCCCAAAAATAATCACTCTATTCGTGAACTAGCTAATCAAATGCTGGAAATTGCTCGCAGCATTCCTGAATATGCGAAGACTGCCAATGAAGTAAAGATTGTGGAAACTACTTCTGGCGCCTACTATGGTGAGGGCTATCAAGACGTTCAAAATCGTGTACCAGCAATTGACAATACGATGAGCGAACTAGGTTGGAAGCCAACTACTACGATGTCCGATGCGCTCAAGAATATTTTTGAAGCCTATCGCGAAGACGTAGAAAAAGCGCGCACTTTAGTTGACAAAGAATAAGAGAAAGTAAACCTAAAGGTTCATGGCTAAGATTGCTCTCAAGGTTGATGTTGATACCTTACGCGGCACCAAAGAAGGCGCACCCAATCTAGCTCGCACTCTAGAGCGTTTTGGACTCAAGGCGACCTTTCTTTTCAGCCTTGGACCCGATCACACCGGTTGGGCCTTGAAGCGCGTATTCCGCCCAGGCTTCCTGAAAAAAGTGAGTCGCACCTCTGTTGTAGAGCATTACGGCATCAAGACATTGCTCTATGGCGTGCTCATTCCCGGACCAGACATTGGCAAGAGGGCTGCAGCAGAAATGCGCGCTATTGATCAAGCGGGTCATGAGACTGGCATTCACACCTGGGATCACGTTGCCTGGCAAGATGCAGTACGCACTCAAGATACGCAATGGACAAAGTCCATGATGCAAAAAAGTTGGGATCGATTTGTAGAGATTTTTGGTCATGCACCAGTTACTTATGGCGCCGCTGGATGGCAAATGAATTCGGCAGCTTTTGAACAGCTCGACCAATGGGGGATTGCTTACTCTTCTGATGGTAGAGCCGAACCCAATCTTGTACCCTATCGCCTTGAGCTAACTTCTGGCAAAGCAAGGCATGTTCAATACCCAACAACACTCCCTACTTTTGATGAGCTGATTGGCATCGATGGTGCCGATGAGTTTGGTGCAGTCAAAAAGCTTTTAGAGATTACTCAAAGCAATCCCAACGACCAAGTGTTCACGCTACACGCTGAGCTTGAAGGTCAAAAGTTATTACCCGCATTTGAGCAGCTATTAGCTGGATGGCTAAATCAAGGCCACGATCTGGTCACGATGGGCGAACTTCATAAATCCTGGGAAGCCACCAAACAACTAGATAAAATAGCGGTATTGCCACTGACCTGGGGTGAAATACCTAATCGCAGCGGCGAATTAATCATTCAAAATAACTAATAATTCAATAAGTAGTAGAGACAACCAACGAAAGATCATCATGACAGTAGCTATCGGTAAACCTATGCCGCAGTGTGCGATTCCAGCAACTTCTGGATTGACATTTTCACCTGCATCCGCAAAAGGCAAAAAGCTAGTTCTTTATTTTTATCCTAAAGACATGACTCCTGGCTGCACAGCTGAGTCCGGTGAATTTAGAGACAACATTGAAGCATTCACCAAAGCCAATACTCTAGTAGTAGGGGTTTCCCGAGATAGTCTCAAATCACACGACAACTTCCGTAGCAAATTACAACTTCCTTTTGAGTTGGTTGCCGACACCGAAGAAAAGCTTTGTCAGATATTTGGCGTTATGAAAATGAAGAATATGTACGGCAAACAAGTCCGTGGCGTAGAGCGCAGCACCTTCTTATTTGACTCCTCTGGGAATCTGGTTAAAGAGTGGCGCGGTCTTAAGGTCCCAGGCCATGTGACAGAAGTGTTACAAGCAGCCCAAGCCACCAAATAATTTTTACAACAATTTATTCTGAGGTGCTTGCAAACCCCAAAATTTGGGGTAAAGTGATTCATATGCACCGTAAACGACGGGAAAGTCAGACAATCCGTTTGAATCATAAACCTGAATATCTCAGATCAGGTGCGGAGAGTAACCCTCTCCGTTTTTCAGTCCTCGCTGTAACCAGTTTCGTAATAAACCGTCAATGCACTCCGCTTGGCGGTTTTTTCTTTTAGGAGAGTTCATGCCACTGCCCCCAATCCCCACTCAAATTGCTGATCAAGTGAAACTCAGTCGCAAAGATACTCCCGACTTAAAGAAGCGCCCCGCTCCAGCAAAACCGGTGGTAGTGGAAGCGATTGATTGGACCAATGATGCAGACGAGGATTTGACCGAAGCAGAGGTAGCCCTCGAGAAAATTAAATTAGACCGCAGCCCAATTCGCAGTGAAAGCAAAGCGCCGGCGCCCGCAAAACCAAAGCGTGTCATTCGCACAGGGCCTCCAAGCCTATTCGTTTTAGATACCAACGTATTAATGCACGATCCAAGCTCTTTATTCCGCTTCTCAGAGCATGATCTGTATTTACCAATGACAACTCTAGAGGAGTTGGATAACCATAAAAAAGGAATGACTGAAGTTGCGCGAAATGCCCGTACCGTCAGCAGATCACTCGATCAGCTTATTGCAGGCACTAGCGGCACTTTGGATGAAGGCATCCCCCTCAATAAGTTAGGCAATCAAGATGTGACTGGTCGCCTATTCTTCCAAACAAAACTTGCTACACAAGCATTGCCTGAAGGCCTTCCAGAAGGCAAAGGCGATAACCTCATTCTGGCAGTAGTCAGCGAGCTGCAAAAAACTCGCAAGGGTCAAGAAGTAGTATTGGTATCCAAAGATATCAATATGCGTATTAAGGCACGTGCATTGGGATTGCCTGCTGAAGACTATTTCAATGACCAAGTCTTAGAAGATCGTGACTTGATGTACGCTGGTGTCATGACTTTGCCAGCAGATTTTTGGCCAAAGCATGGCAAGGATATGGAAAGTTGGGCCGACTCTAAATCTGGCACCATGTTCTATAGAGTAACTGGACCATCTGTGCAAAGCATGTTGGTCAATCAGTTTGTCTATCAAGAGAATCCTGATGGCTCTACACCGTTCTATGCCCAAGTTAAGGAAATTAACGGTAAGACTGCTCTCTTACAAACATTAAGGGACTTCTCTCACCAGAAGAATAATGTGTGGAGTGTTACAGCCCGTAATCGCGAGCAAAACTTTGCCATGAACTTACTTATGAACCCAGATGTAGACTTTGTAACTTTGCTAGGTCAGGCGGGAACCGGCAAAACCTTGCTGGCATTAGCTGCTGGCCTTGAGCAAGTTCTCGATAGCAAGCGCTATAACGAAATCATCATCACCCGCGCCACAGTGCCAGTTGGCGAAGATATTGGCTTCTTACCAGGCACTGAAGAGGAAAAGATGCAGCCTTGGATGGGCGCATTTGATGACAACCTTGAAGTCCTTCAACGCAATGATGATGGCGCTGGCGAGTGGGGCCGTGCCGCCACTCAAGAGTTGATTCGTTCACGTATTAAAGTTAAGAGCATGAACTTCATGCGCGGCAGAACTTTTGTCAGCAAGTTTGTCATTATTGATGAAGCGCAAAATCTCACGCCAAAACAAATGAAGACTTTGGTTACCCGCGCAGGACCCGGAACCAAAATTGTTTGTTTAGGAAATATTGCTCAGATCGACACTCCATATCTAACTGAGGGTTCCTCTGGTTTAACTTATGTGGTTGATCGCTTCAAGGGCTGGCGTCATGGTGGTCACGTGACTCTAGCTCGTGGTGAGCGCTCTCGTCTTGCGGATCATGCTGCTGACGCACTCTAAGCAAATCCCCTCATGCCGCACTCTTCTTGGGTGCGGCATTTTTATTTGTAGCTTACTCATCCTAAGCGGATGTAGCACATTCAGCGGGAAGTCCGGCAGCTCAAGAGTTACACAATTTAAGCAAGACACTAGCGTTGGCACTGAAGATATTTCTATTGCAGCGGTAGGCTTAGTAGATGTTCCCTACCGCTATGGCGGCAATACACCTAAGGGTGGTTTTGATTGCAGCGGTCTCATTGTTTACGTCTATAACAAAGCAGCCGGTATCAAGCTGCCTCGCACTATTCAACTGATGAGCACCAAAGGTAAAAGCATAGAAGGCGAAGCACCCGCTCCAGGTGACTTGGTTTTCTTCAATACCACCGGTGAAAAATATTCCCATGCGGGGATCTACGTGGGGCAAGGCAGATTTGTTCATGCCCCAAGCGCGGGCGGAACAGTTCGCCTTGATTACATTACCTCGCCCTACTGGGCGGCGAAATTTACTGAAGCACGAAGAATGGCACCCCAGTAACCAGAACCTTTAGGGTTAATAGCGCTTTCCCTATGTTTTCTAAAACTTAAATTTTGGTTAAAGTGTCTAATCAAACAGCCCATTAACAGGGGTAACCATCCAGGAGAGTAAAGATGAAAAGAATCATCGTCGCTTTAAGCATTGCACTGAGTTTTGCACTTCCTACCTATGCTTTTGCTGATCAAGCAGCATGTGAAGCTAAGGCCCTGAGCAAGGATGGTAAGCCGCTCTATGGCGCAGCTAAAGACGCTTCAATTAAGAAATGTATGAGTGATACAAAGCCGAATGATTGCGAAGCTAAGGCAGTCAGCAAAGATGGCAAGCCACTCTATGGTGCAGCTAAAGATGCTTCTATCAAAAAATGTATGGGCGGAAAATAAGATTCATGATGTGAATCATAAAATGATCTGATTCATTTGATGCATTAAAAAAGCCTCACAGCGTGAGGCTTTTTCTTTATCAATTTTCTTTACTTAGAATGGCTCGTAACCGCCAGAGGAGTAGCCAATTGATCCCATCGCTAAGTTATCAAACTTAGTATATGGACCTTGCCAACTGAGTCTTATCGTGCCGATTGGGCCGTTACGTTGCTTACCGATAATAATTTCTGCCACACCCTTGTCTGTAGTGGTGTCTGGGTGATAAACCTCATCACGATAGATGAACATAATTAAGTCGGCATCTTGCTCGATAGCTCCTGACTCTCGCAAGTCAGACATGATTGGGCGTTTATTGGGACGCTGCTCAAGACCACGATTTAACTGAGATAGCGCCACTACTGGGCATTGCAATTCTTTCGCGAGAGATTTGAGCGATCGAGAGATTTCAGAAATCTCGGTTGCACGGTTTTCAGAACCAGAGCCGCTCATCAACTGCAAGTAATCAATCACAACTAAACCAAGCGTTCCGCCAAAGTTTCTAGCAATGCGACGTGCGCGTGCACGCAACTCTAAGCTGGATAAGGAACCGGTCTCATCAATCAAAATTTGGGTATTACTTAAACGGGCAATAGCATCAGTGACACGTGGCCACTCGTCATCTTGCAACTTACCGGTACGCATGCGACCTTGGTCAACGCGCCCTACTGAACCCAATAAACGGGCAGCCAACTGTTCACCTGACATCTCCATTGAGAAAACCACCACAGGCAAGCCTTCTGCCAATGCAACGTTCTCGGCGATGTTCAAAGCAAATGCAGTGTTGTGTGTAACAACATAGTCATTCGTAACATACGTTCTTTGTGGATGGCTAACCGAAATGCATTGCGCTTCCGATTCCCTTGATAACTCAATACTCTTAAACGTCAATCTACGTTGACGACTCCAGCATGCTCTGAGTCTCTCTCTCTTCTCGGGCAAGCTAAAAGCCTCAAACCCTGAACTAAAGCTCATATTTAAAACATATGACAAACGCCCTTGTTTGCGCTCACCCTTATAGGTATAAGAAGATTGCTTCCGCGAGATTGAGCAAAATCCACCCAAAGATCTCGCTAAAGAAGCAACATCTTCGGACAATTGTTTACTAGAAGTGCAAAAACGAATAGAGCCCCACTTTTCGATCCATCCGTCAGTGTCCATAAGCCCTTGAAACAAAGCTAGACGGGAGGCTTTCCCTGCCTCAAGATACAAAGAAGGGATGAATTTATCAAAACTTCTACAACCTAGTACACCCAATTCATCAAGAGCAGCTCTAAAGTAATTTGTCTTCACCGCCACTCTTTGACCGTTGGCGGCAATTCTTTCTTTAGAGACTAACCTCCAGTCATATGCATTCGCATGCACTAGCTCCATCTCATAGCCTGCAAGCATATTGATACGATCAACAAGCTCAGGTGATTTAGTGGAAAACATCACACTACTATGAGATAAAGCCAGGGTTCCATCACCCAATAAAGCACCAAGTACCCAAGGATGAATTGGAAGCTCTTTTGTGTGTCCAAATTCTCCGCTTACAGGCTCTATCCAAAGCCTATTTTTATATCGTACGGACTTCAACATCTCGACAAGGCGAGAGGTATTGATCACTTTTGGCTCAGACCAATCTCGATACATCACTCGCCAAAGATGTTCATCGCAACACTCAGCTACACGACCATCAGAAAAAGTGACTTTATAAATTTGCTTGATACCTTGCGGGTAAATGCCCGTAACCATAGAGAATTGACCATCAATAGAAGCAAGTCGATCTCCAAACTTGAGGTCGCCCATCAACTTCCAACCATCTACAGTCTTCACTTTTGCATCTAATGGCTGCGCCTTACCCATCGAGGGTCTTCCGGCCACAATGACTAGGTCACCTTTTTGTAAGCCACTAGTTTGTTTATCTAAATCCAGGAAGCCTGTTGCGATACCAGTAATGTCGCTACCACCTTGGCGGTTATAGAGCTCATCAATACGAGCAACTACAGCTTTAAGCAAAGGCTCGATCTCAAGATAGTCAGCCTTACGACTACCCTCCTCACCAATCTGCAGAATGCGTGACTCAGCTTCATCCAAAAGCGTTCTAACAGTACGCCCCTCTGGAACGAATGCTGAATTAACAATGCTGTCTGATACTTCAATTAAGCGACGCAGGATACTGCGATCACGAACAATGTCAGCGTAGCCTTTAATGTTCGCTGCGCTTGGCGTGTTTTGCGCTAATGAATTGAGATAATCAATACTGACTAGGTCACCACCCTGCTCAGACTTCACTGCATCATAGACAGTGATCACATCAGCAGGATGATTGTCACCAACCAAACGTGCGATGACCTTGTAGATCAAAGCGTGCTCAGGGCGATAGAAATCTTTGTCGTTTAGTACTCCACCAAGGTTATCCCAAGAGGAGTTATCGATAAGTAGACCGCCGAGCAGTGATTGCTCGGCTTCTACTGAATGCGGCGGGACTTTTAAAGCCTGCACGACTGCATCCCCAGAACCCATCATGCCGGGATTCAGCGTAACGGAACGTGAACGGGATTCAGCCATGAGGCTAGTTTACAGAGTTAAAACTTAAGCTTGCTCGCCAACTACGCGAATGGTAATGTCTGCAACTACGTCGGTATGAACAGCAACCGCTACAGGGTGATCACCAACCATTTTCAATGGGCCAGTAGGCAAACGAACTGAAGACTTCTCAATTGTGAAACCTTTAGCTTTCAAAGCATCAGCGATGTCATGATTGGTTACAGAACCAAACAAACGACCATCAACACCCGCTTTTTGACTGATTTCGAGAACCATGTCTTTGAGCTTGATGCCAACAGCTTCAGCAGCAGCCAATTTCTCAGCAGCCAATTTCTCTAACTCAGCACGACGAACTGCAAAGTCAGCAATAGCTGCCTCAGTCGCACGACGAGCTTTACGTTGTGGAATTAAGAAGTTGCGAGCGAAACCGTCTTTAACGCGAACGATGTCGCCGAGGTTGCCCAGGTTTGTTACTTTTTCTAAAAGAATGATTTGCATTGAGGGCTCCCAATTATTTCTTATGTTGATCAGAGAATGGCAATAAAGCCAAGTAACGAGCACGCTTGATAGCAGTGTCTAGCTGACGCTGATATTTAGCTTTTGTGCCTGTCAAACGAGCAGGAGTGATCTTGGCGTTTTCGCCAATGAAGTCCTTCAATGTGTCCACATCTTTGTAGTCGATCTGTTCTACGCCAGCAACAGTGAAACGGCAATAACGCTTACGCTTGAACAATGGGTTCTGAGCTGGTTTCTTTTTGAAATCGGGTTTCTTTCCAAACGCCATGATGATTTCCTCTTTAATTTTTCAATTGAATATGGGTAATATGGAAAACAAGTCTTTGATTACGTAGAGTCTTGGGTGCCAAGAATCCTTCAAACACCGCCTCAGTTCCTAAATCCATTCGCTCTAAGTCCTTTTGTATTGGACCGATTGTGATGGCTTCAACGTTCATCTGAATTTTCCTTGCTACTCCTACCTCGTTTGCTTGGCCACTATGTTCTAGCTGGCAATGCATCACAGGTATTCCTGCAGGTGTAAATCGAATCGCGTCTTTAGATACCAAGATCGCAGTGAGGGTGAAATGATTCAACGCCGCTCCGCTTCTCTGATACGTTTTCTAGTCTGTGTATTCCTCTTCAAATTTCTAACTTAGGCTGCCGCTACAGGAGCGTCAGATTGAGCTGATTTGCGCGCTTCTTCACGCTGCACTTCTTTCATCATGATGGAAGGCTCTGTTTCAGCTTTCTTAGTCTTGATGATGAGGTGACGCAAAACTGCATCGTTAAATTTGAACGCATGCTCGAGCTCTTCCAGAGTTTTCTGGTCGCACTCAATGTTCATGCAAACGTAATGGGCTTTAGCAAGCTTGTCGATCATGTAAGCCATCTGACGACGACCCCAGTCTTCCATACGATGAATTTTGCCGCCCGCAGCTGCTAATGTAGCTTTGTAACGATCGATCATCGCTGGCACTTGCTCGCTTTGGTCCGGATGGACGATAAAGACGATTTCATAATGACGCATCAAACACTCCTTAAGGATGAAGTCACCTGGGCGTCTTGCTAAGTTCTGATGGTTGTGAACTCAGCGCCAGTGTGACAAGGTAGTAACAAATTGTAGGTACTGCTAACAACACTTTTACAGCCGCTTTTCAGCGCTTACCGAATTACAGGCAAGACCGCTATTCTAGCAAAAAAATCCTGCCAAGTCAGGGATTTACCTGCTGCTTGGGCTTGTTTTTCCGCATTTAGTGATAACTGAAGGGCAATTCTCGCTCTAGGCGCAGAAAGACTCCCCGAGGCTAAACATCCAGAGATGTCCTTTTCGGGCAAATCCGGCAGAGTTTCGCCTGCACCAGTTCTCGTTGTTCTAACCAAGGCAATTCCATGTTTTACAGCAGCAACCAAGGATTCTTTCCATGCATCATGAAATCCCCCCATTCCAGTGCCAGCAAGTACTAGACCCTTAACCTTGGAATTCAGCCAGTGGGTAATCGTTTCTGAACGTGCTCCTGCATGACTGGTCAATATCTCCACCCAAGGCCACTCAGTTTCTTTGGGAATCGGCAAATCCTCAGTCCACAGCTCCTGAACCGCCTTGACACCTGAAAGCCAAGAGGGGTTGATAAGCCCAACCGAACTACTGGGAGAGCTTTGAATAGGGGCGTTGAGGGCGCTACCATGTCGCTTAGCTAAATCCATGGCTAAACAGCCCCTGCCATCCATGACTGCATAGATGCCGCCTGGGCAGTTATCAATTGGTGTAGAGGCCCAACGAATAGCATCCAAGAGGTTTGATGGGCCATCAGCCTGAAGTGCATTTGCTGGCAACATAGCCCCTGTCAGAATCACTCTTTTGCCTAAATTTTGAGCATATTTACCACACGTGAGCTGTAAGAATACCCCCGTCTCTTCCATTGTGTCCGTTCCGTGAGTGACCACTACGCCTTGAACCAAGGGGTTAGCAAGGGCCTCTCTGACAGCCTCCCCCAAAAGGGTTAACAAAGGCTCGGTGAGATTTCTGCTGTTGACATTGGCCACCTGCTTTGAAACCAGACTAACACCCTCAGGGATGACAGATCGGACATGGGCAACCAAAGAGGCGACTTCTACTTGACCAGCCTCGTATTGCATAGGCTTATCTGCAGGATTGGATGCCAAACCAGCAATCGTGCCGCCCATGCCTAAAACCAGGATGTAGGGGGAATTTTCTGAGAGATTTTCAACGGAGCTCATACCCTCATTATCCCCTTTAAATTGCTTGATCTATCAAAAACTGCTGTATACAATCCCAGTATGGACATAAACACAGTCGATTTTCCTGAGGAGCTGACTGCCCTCCCCAAACTCACTCCGCGTCAGAATGAGATTTTGGAGTTGATTACTAAAGCGATCGATGAAAGCGGCCTTCCGCCAACTCGCGCAGAAATTGCTACGCAACTAGGATTCGCCTCTGCCAATGCAGCAGAAGAGCATCTTCGTGCGCTGGCTAAAAAAGGTTATATCGAATTAACGCCAGGAACTTCACGCGGCATTCGCATTCCGCAACGATTTAATCAAACACACAACAGCAATAAATATCGCCAACTCTCTTTACCATCTGGCGCATTACAACAACTCACATTGCCGTTAATTGGAAGAGTTGCTGCTGGCTCACCCATTATGGCGGTCGAACATATTGAGAAACATGTTCCGATTGATCCGAGCTTGTTCAGTAAAGGTGCTGATTACTTATTAAAAGTAAAAGGCATGAGCATGCGCGATGCTGGAATTTTAGATGGCGATTATTTGGCTGTCAGAAAAACAACTGAGGTCCGCAATGGCGACATCGTGGTTGCTCGACTTGATGATGAAGTAACAGTAAAACGTTGGCAGCAAAAGAAAACTGCAAACGGGATGGTAATTGAACTCCAAGCAGAAAATCCAGACTTCAAAAACATTTTGGTAGATGATCGTCAACCAAACTTTGCGGTTGAAGGTCAAGCCGTTGGCTTAATTAGAGCTGAAGGGCTCTAAGCTAGAGCCACTAAAGCAAAAGGCCTCTTGTTAGAGGCCTTTTTAATTACTATTGCTGCTTAATCCAGTTACTTTCGAGTCGGGGCAACAACATTCGCATTTTTAGGTGATGAAGTAATAACGATGACTGCCTTTGGACCACCAAGCGATCCATCAGATATCTCAATCGTTGCAGTTCTATCACCCTTTGTAAAAACCAAGATACTTGTTTTAGCCTTGACTCCTGTTACTGTCGTCCAGCCATTCTTGGGATATTCAGACTGAAAGAAGGCATAAACATCGGTTGAACCTTGCACAGCATTTACGACTGCTCTACCAACCCATTCATTGCCGCGACCAATGATGATTGAATCACCCCCATTCAATCGCGCACCTTGTGGCAACAGCATGTCACCCAATAGCTGCGATTGAACTTCTTGAACCTCTTGTGGCGAGCCTGATGGGGAGTCACCCGAGCTAGCACATGCGCCTAGGAATGAAGCCAAGAAAAATGCAAGAGCGCTAACTTTGAGAGTTTGAAGTGTGCTCATGTTTGCTTTATTTGAATTGGAGTGGTTGACGCTTTTTGCTAGCAATAATTAAAAGTATTTTAGGTGATGCACCTAATACGTCAAGACAAATTACTGGAGGCGCGTGAGGGAATCGAACCCCCGTACGAAGCTTTGCAGGCTCCTGCCTAACCACTCGGCCAACGCGCCAAACACTTGAATCAAAAATGGGAAGCTTTTTAGGGCTTCCCATCGAACTTGGAGCGGGAAAGGAGGTTCGAACTCCCGACCTATACCTTGGCAAGGTATCGCTCTACCAGCTGAGCTATTCCCGCATAACAGGGCGATAGTTTAACAAACAATCTCGAAGAAAGCATTATTCCTCGTAAAACCTAAAAACCGGGGGAATGCAATTGCCTCGAAAGCCTTAATTGGCTGGGCTTTTGTGCGCCTAGTCGATTTTTCCAACCAACTGCGGCAAAGCCTTTTTCATGTAATAGAACATTGACCAGAGCGTTAAAAAAGATGCAATCCAAATTAACCAGGTACCCACTTGCGCGCAATTGAGCCAACCAAATAAGGTGTCGTTTAGCAATAAAAATGGAATGGCTATGAGTTGAGCGGTCGTTTTAAGTTTTCCAACCATGTGAACCGCCACACTTTTTCCAGCCCCCAGCAAAGCCATCCACTCTCTCAAGGCGGAAATTGTGATTTCTCTTCCAATAATGATGAGTGCTACCCAAACTTGCACACGATCCATATTAAGAAGAACCAATAGTGCAGCAGTAACAATGAGCTTGTCAGCAACAGGATCTAAAAACTGACCGAATGCAGATTCTTGTTTTAAACGACGCGCTAAAAAGCCATCCAACCAATCGGTAATGGCAGCTGAGATAAAGATAATTGCTGCAATTAAATTCTTCTCAAACGGCGTGAGCCAATAATTGGGGAGATAAAAGATTGCCACCAACAGCGGGATTGCTGCAACACGCAACCAGGTCAGGGCTATTGGTAAATTGAAGGGCATTTGTTAAGCATAAACCAAGTGATGTCACCCCTAGTGAAGCTGGCGATAAATTTGTTCAGCCAACGTCAGAGAAACACCCTCTACGCTGGCTATCTCCTCAATACTGGCATTAGCAACCCCTTTAAGACCGCCAAAACGTGCCAACAACTTTTGCCGGCGCTTGGCGCCAATGCCCTCAATTTCTTCAAGACGAGAAATCGTCCTCGCTTTTGCACGCTTGGCGCGCATGCCAGTAATAGCAAAGCGGTGCGCCTCGTCCCGTATCTGTGCCACCAATAACAATGCAGCGCTATCGATACCCAACTCCAAAGGTTCACGCCCATCGGCAAAAATGAGCGTTTCAAGCCCTACCTTACGACCCTCACCTTTAGCAACGCCAACAATCAAACCCACATCCATGCCAAATTCAGATAACACCTGACGTGCCATCTCTACCTGACCTTTACCACCATCAATCAAAATCACTTGCGGAATTTTTTCTACTGGCAACTCTTGGAAATTGGCATAGCGTCTTTGCAATACTTGACGCATTGCTGCGTAGTCATCGCCTGGCGTGATGTCATTGATATTGAAACGTCGATACTCACTCGATTGCATTGCATTCTTGGAATACACCACACACGATGCTTGTGTAGCTTCACCAGAAGTGTGGCTAATATCAAAACATTCAATGCGTAACTGTTCAAGGCTTTCTAATTCAAGACTCAGGATGTCGGCCAAGGCACGGGCCCTTGCTAACTGCCCACCAGTCTCTACTAAGCGTTTCGTTAAAGCAATCTTGGCATTGCCTTCGGCCATCGCCAGCCAGTGACGCCTTTGTCCTTGGGGCTGGTGCAAGAAGGTAATTTTTCTACCGGCCTGTGCATTGAGTAACTCATGCAAATCTTCAGGTGGAGATTCATTTAATTCACCAAGGTCGTCACCTCTTGATTGCAAGGCATGATTCAAAACCAATACTGGAGGAATTAAATTCGTCGTTGCATCTTCTACACGTTCTTCTAGATAATGCTGCGCAATAAATGCTTCCAATATCTCTGCGGAGGATGGTAACTCGCCGGATGTAGTGCGCAATCCCTTAGGGAAATAGGCTCGATCCCCAAGATGACGACCGCCCCGGATCATCGCCAGATTTACACAAACCATTCCCTCCATCTGTGCAACAGCGATTACATCCACATCACCCTCACCTTCGGCAACTGTATCCATCGCCTGCTGTTGTAGAACGCTTGATAGATCAGCGATGCGATCACGCAATACCGCCGCCATCTCAAATTCCATAGCTTCACTATGTTTATGCATTTCTTTTTCAAGCTCGGATAAAACCTGAGTGTGATCACCCTCCAAAAACCGTGTTGCTTGTGCAACGTCCTGCCCATATTGCTCAACACTGAGGCGACCAACGCAGGGAGCGCTACAGCGATGAATTTGATGCAACAAACAGGGGCGACTACGATTCTTAAAAACAGAGTCTTCACATGTCCTCAAGCGAAATACCTTCTGCAAGATCTGCACTGAGTTACGAACTGCCCAGCTATTTGGGAATGGGCCAAAGTAGTGATTGCGCTTATCTACCTTTCCACGATATGAAGCTAACCGTGGGAACTGATGCCCCGTTAACATCACGTAGGGATAAGACTTGTCATCACGAAACAAAATATTGAATGGCGGAGCCAACTCTTTGATGAGATTATTCTCTAGAATGAGGGCTTCGGTTTCAGTCCGTGTTACCGTTGTCTCGTAGCGGGCAATTTTGCCCACCATCAGCTCAATACGCGGTGATAGCTGAGTCCGCTGAAAATAACTTGAAACGCGCTTCTTAAGGTTACGAGCTTTGCCAACATACAGAATATGCCCCGCCTCATCAAAGAAGCGATATACCCCCGGCAATCCGGGAAGCCGTTTAACATCCTGCTGAAGGGTTTCAAAAAGCGAATTACTCATGCGTTGGGATATTTTCTGTCAAATCGTCGATAACTATGGTGATGCCGGTGTTTGCTGGCGTCTAGCCCGAAGCTTAGCAAGCATTCATGGGCAACAGGTACGTATTTTTTGCGATGATCTGCCAACCCTTAATTTACTCGCTTCGGGTGTAGACCCAACGATTAAGCAAAAAATTGATATGCAACCATGGGAAGCTAGCCATACGAATGCCAGGCACCCAGTACAAACACCTGATGTAGTGGTTGAGGCATTTGGTTGTGACTTACCAGAACGCTATCTTGCAGGCCTGTTTATTGCCTCCATTAAACCCATCATCATTAACTTGGAATACCTCAGCGCAGAACCCTGGGTGACCGAGTTCCACGGCAAAGCATCACCACAATCACACGGCATCCCAAAATATTTTTTCTTTCCTGGCTTTCAAGACGATGTAGGCGGGCTATTACTAGACCCCATTCCTGCAGAGGGTCATCTCACAAACCACAAGATCCCTGGGGACCTAAATGCTGCTTGGTCTCAATTGCGGCCCGGGGCAAAACGAATCAGTATTTTTTGCTACCCAGGAGCACCACTCAAAAAATGGCTAGAGGACTTAAGTCATCTTGACGAAAATATCGATGTCTTACTAGCCCATGGTCATGTTGAGCAACTCAACCTATATGGCGAACAACCTATCTCACTACCAAAGAATCTACAACTACTCTCCATGCCATTCGTTTCGCAGGATGAATACGATTGGGTGCTATCACAGTGTGATTTCAACATTGTGCGCGGAGAAGATTCTTTTGTGCGCGCACAACTGGCAGGCAAGCCATTTATCTGGCACATTTACCCACAAGAGGATCGCGCTCATGAGGTGAAATTAGCCGCCTTTTTGGATCTCTATCTTGAAGAGGCTAGCCAGGACGTAAGGCGCGCCACTATTGCAGCAATGACCTGGGCAATGCCCAGCGAATGGTTTAGCAAGTTCGAGGGCTGGGATGCTCATGCCAAGCGCTGGCGCACCCATTTACTTGAAAAACAAGCGGATGGCGGCTTGCCAGCGCGTTTAATCCGCTTTGTCGCCTGATCCCAAGCAATAAAGGCTTGCGGGCGGTTACAATCTTGTTTTTGATAAAAACCGCAGAAAAATAGCTCTGCCCCCAGGAATAGCAAGATGAAAACAGCACAAGAACTCCGCGTTGGTAACGTAGTAATGATCGGCACTGATGCCCAGGTCGTTTTAAAAGCCGAATATAGCCGCTCTGGCCGCAACTCCTCTGTTGTGAAAATGAAATTTAAGAACTTGTTAACTGGCGCGCCGAATGAAGGCGTTTACAAAGCTGATGACAAATTTGATGTTGTGATCCTCGACAAAAAAGAGTGCACATACTCTTACTTCGCTGATCCAATGTATGTATTTATGGATGGTGACTACAACCAATATGAAGTTGAAGCTGAGTTCATGGGTGATGCTTTGAATTACCTCGAAGAAAGTATGCCTTGCGAAGTAGTGTTCTACGAAGGTAAAGCACTTTCAGTAGCAATGCCAAACTCATTGGTTCGCGAGATCATCTATACAGAGCCAGCAGTTAAAGGTGATACTAGCTCTGGAAAAGTATTGAAGAACGCAAAATTGGCAACTGGCTATGAATTGCAAGTTCCATTGTTCTGCAACACTGGTGACAAGATCGAGATCGATACTCGCACAGGTGAATACCGCAGCCGTGCTAACTAATTTGTACTTAGCTAGCTACGATGTAAAAAGCCCGGCATGCCGGGCTTTTTTATTTATACAAATTAATTAAACTTACTCGGCAATTAAACCCAACTGCGCGAGCAATCCTTTGGCATGCTGGTACTGGGTCTCGCCTTGCAATTCGCTCCATGTCAGCGCTGCCGCCAATGGCATGAGTCGGTTTAAACGTATTGCAGATTCTGCCTGTTTTGCTTTTGAGACTTTGAGTTTGGAGAGCAATTGATCAGCAAGATCTGGGCGATTACAGATTAATACTGCGTCACAACCAGCATCTAGCGCCATTTCAGCACCCTTCACTACTGACCCAGCAACACTCGCGCCCTCCATCGAAAGATCATCACTAAAGATCACGCCTTCAAAGCCTAATTCTTGGCGCAAGATAGAGTGCAACCAGACTTTTGAAAAGCCTGCAGGGTTCTTGTCTACCTTCGGATAAATTACATGTGCGGGCATCACTGAAGCCAAACTCAGATCGAGCCACTCATAAGGCTTAGCATCATCATTCAAAATTTCTTTCAGTCCGCGCTCATCAACCGGAATTGCCACATGCGAATCAGCCTCTGCCCAACCATGTCCTGGAAAGTGTTTGCCACAGTTAGCCATCCCTGCAAGACGCAAACCTTCATTCAAACTTTTCGCTAGAGCAAAAACAATTTGTGGGTCACGACTAAAAGACCGATCACCGATCACGCCACTTCGACCAAAATCCAAGTCCAAAACTGGCGTAAAGCTGAAATCAACGCCACAAGCCCGTAACTCGGCCGCCAACACATAACCACAGGCAGTAGCTGCTGCCATAGCAATAGCAGCGGATTCAGCAGAGTGGGTAGATTTAGATTTAGCGCACCACAACTCGCCCAATTTGCGCATTGCAGGCAAATGAGTAAAGCCATCAGTCTTAGCGCGCTGAACTCGCCCACCCTCATGGTCAATTGAAATCAATACATCAGGACGTAGTTTTTTAATGGCGGCAGTCAGTTTTGTCAGTTGCTGACGATTAGCAAAGTTGCGACCAAATAAAATAACGCCGCCCGTCAGTGGGTGCAGAATGCGTCGACGATCTTCAGCATTTAATTCCAAACCAACGACATCTAGGGTGATTGGGCCTGGGGCCATCTTTGACTTACTCATCTCTTCCTCTTATTTTTGAGTAACAATTACATGCGCAATTGCCATATCTTGTTCATCACTCACTGTCACGTGTGCTTCCCAATTTTTTTCTTGCATAAATTGCGCCAAAGCACCTAAATAGCTGGTTACCGGCTTACCGCTAGGTTGATTTAAAGTTTGGAGCGAGCGCCACGTCATCGGCATTCTCATGCCAAGTCCGATCGCTTTTGAAAAGGCTTCTTTGGCCGCAAAACGCGTCGCCAAGAAAGCAATGCCGCGCTTGTGATTTCTGGCGAGGCGATGTTTAAATACCAACATCTCATCAGGCCCCAAGATTTTTTCAGCTAGGCGACCATTAGTGCGATCGTAAGCAGCCTGTAAGCGCTCAATCTGCAGAATGTCTGTGCCGATACCAATGATCATTTTAAAGTTTGTAGCTATTGATTATTCTTAAGAGCTGACTCTACCCTGAGCCATCAAAGCTTTCATATCGACAATTGCTTTTTGCCAGCCTTTGAACAGGGCCTCAGCAACAATAGCGTGGCCAATGTTGAGCTCGGATAGTTCCGCAATAGCAGCAATAGGCTTCACATTACCCTCATGCAAACCATGACCGGCATTTACCCTCATGCCAATACTCTTTCCAAAGATTGCGGCCTTACGAATACGCTCCAACTCTTTAGCTTGATCGGCACCCGATAAATCGGCGTAGCGCCCAGTATGCAGCTCAATGACGGTCGCACCTACATCTTTAGCCGCCTGAATTTGCTTCTCTTCGGGATCAATAAATAATGACACCCGAATACCAGCATCAATGAGCTTTTTGGTGGCAGCTTTAACAGACTCAAAGTGACCAACCACATCCAAGCCACCCTCAGTAGTAACCTCTGCGCGCTTCTCCGGAACCAGGCATACATCATGAGGCTTTACTTGGCATGCAATATCAATCATCTCGGGAGTTACCGCGCACTCTAAGTTCATGCGGGTTTTGATGAGCGGGCGCAATGCCAATAAGTCAGCATCTTTAATGTGACGACGATCCTCACGCAAATGCAATGTAATGAGATCTGCACCGGCTTCTTCCGCTAAAGATGCAGCTCTTAAAGGATCAGGATAAGTCGTACCTCGTGCATTACGTAAAGTGGCGACATGGTCAATGTTGATGCCTAGTTCAAGGCTTGGGTGGCTGCTCATCTCTGTAGATTACTAGATTTTCTTCAGATCAATCAAAATTTGACGTGTTGTTAGAACTTGATCCTGTAAATGCAAACCCAACAGAAAACGCATTAACTGCTTACTTTCTGAAAGCGTCTCTGGATCAGAAAAATCCCCAATAGCAATAGCCAAAAGGGATTTTCCAGTCAAAACTGGCCAGTGCCCAGGATCGTCAACTTGAACAGGGCGAACGCCACGCTCAGGCTGATAAACATATTGCTCATGCGCTAATGGCACTTCATCAGTTTCAACGCAGCGATCCAATGCTGCGGCATAACCAGTTTCCTGTAAGAGTGATAACTCAAAAGGACGTAGGATTTCTTCCAACCCTTTAGACTCAAACTCAAGATTCGATAAGGCATTGATGGTTTCTGCATAACGATCGTAGAGTTTTTCGTAATCATCTTCACGCGCTAAAAACTTGACAAGCAGTTCATTCAAATAGAAACCGCAAAGCAAGGCATCACCAACCAAAGAAGGCATACCGCCCACCCACTCTGACTTTGTTAATGTGCGCAACTCTGATTTGCCACTCCAAGACACTAATAAGGGCTGAAAGCGCTGCAATACAGGCCTCAGTGTTGAGTGCGGACGTTTAGCACCCTTAGCAATTAAGGCCATCCGACCATATTGCCGCGTAAAGACATCCAGAATTAAGCTGGTCTCTTTATAGGGAATGCTGTGCAATACAAAAGCAGGCTCGTCAGCAACACGAATCGAGGCCATTGAATTTATTCCAGACCCTGAGCCCGCAGTTCGGCGCGATCATCGGCCCAGCCACGCTTGACTTTTACCCAGGTCTCTAAAAAGACTTTGCCGTCAAAAAGTTTTTCCATGTCGATGCGGGCATCGGTTGAAATCTTTTTGAGGCGCTCACCTTTTTGACCAATGATCATCGCCTTGTGACTATCGCGATCAACCAAAATAGTTGCAGCAATACGGCGCATCTTGCCATCCATCTTGAACTGATCGATAACTACCGTGCTGGTATAAGGCAACTCCTCGCCAGTAAAGCGGAATACTTTTTCTCGCAAAATCTCAGCGGCCAAGAATCGCTCACTGCGATCAGTAATAGTGTCACCATCGTATACAGCTGGCGCCTCAGGTAAATAACCTTCAAGAACATCCAGCAATCTCTCAATGTCCCCTGGGCTCTTCGCGCTCATCGGAACAATTTCAGCAAACTCGCATTTTTGGTCTTCATGACCGCCTAATTCACACCAAGGGCGAGCCATGTCTTTAATAAAGTTGAGTAGGGCCTGATCGCGCTCTGATGGCGTCTGGAAGCGACTATTAAACAAGTCCAACTTATTAAGGACCAGCACAACCGGTAAATCATCCGGTAGCAACTTCAAAACTTTTTTATCATCTTCACCAAAGTAACCAGCCTCAACCACAAAGCAAGCCACATTCACATCCTGTAATGCAGTCGTTACTGTGCGATTAAGTGCTTTGTTTAAGGTATTCATCAGACGCGTCTGAAAACCTGGGGTATCAATAAAAATAAACTGGGCTTCTTCGCGATTTTGAATTCCCAAAATGCGATGGCGTGTCGTTTGAGCCTTGCGAGAAGTAATGCTGATCTTTTGACCAACCAAAGCATTAAGCAATGTTGATTTACCCATATTAGGACGCCCAACAATGGCGATGGTGCCGCATCTAAACACGATTAGCCCTTTAGCTTAAGATTGAACTGCTCTTCGGTCACTTCTTTTTTTGCTGCTTTCTTTTTTGCTGACCGAGTTTTCTTGGGTTTACGAGACTCTTGTGGCAAAGCCTTAAGCATTGCTATTAAAGCCAGCTTAGCCGCAGCCTGCTCAGCAGCACGACGTGAAGCGCCCTCGCCCTTGACTGCCACCTTATGACTTGGAATTAAACATTCCACCTCAAATTGCTGGTTATGCGCAGCTCCAGTAGTGCCTGTAACGTTATAAGCCGGTAAAGGCAACTGATAGCTCTGCAAACATTCTTGTAAAAGTGTTTTATCGTCTTTACCCAAGGTTTTTGGATCGACGTGCTCCAAGATGATGGAGTAGAGCTTGCGCAAGCTTGCCTTAGCTGCTTCAAAACCACCATCCATAAAAATCGCACCAGTAACAGCCTCCAAGGTATCGGCAAGGATGGATGGACGACGAAATCCCCCGCTCTTCAACTCACCTTCGCCTAGGCGCAAGTAGTCTGATAATGAAAGGGTTTGGGCGATTTCATATAAAGCTTGTTGCTTTACCAAATTCGCACGCACACGAGATAAATCGCCTTCATCCAAATCCGAGTAACGCTCATAGAGCATTTCAGCAACAACGCAATTGAGGATAGAATCGCCTAGAAATTCCAAGCGCTCATTATTTTTTTTGCTATGACTTCGGTGAGTTAAAGCTTGATTCAGTAACTCTGGCTTCTTGAAGGTGTAGCCGAGGCGCTCTTGCAGCGGTCCAGTTTCGATAACGGCGCGCGCATTCATGATATTTACTCGAATCCGCCTATACGACCAAGATTACCGAGGTTAAGCCAAACAAAGAAGGCTTTACCCACAATATTTTTATCCGGCACAAAGCCCCAATAACGAGAGTCGGCACTGTTATCGCGGTTATCGCCCATCGCGAAATAGTGACCTGCTGGCACCTTACAAGTCATACCCGATTGTTGATATTGGCAGAATTCAGAACCCGGAAAACGCTCAGTCGGAAAAACCGTAGCTGGACGGTCTGGATCATTGAGAATCTCATGACGATTGCCGCCTAAGTCCGCAGGGAATGATTCAGTAAAACGCTTGGCATAGCGCATATTCTCTGGATCGAGATAAGGCTCACCACCACTGTATTGCAATGGCTGACCATTAATAATTAGGCGCTTGTTCTCATAGGTGATTTCATCACCCGGCAGCGCTACTACGCGCTTGATGTAGTCAACTGACTCATCACGTGGGTAGCGAAACACCACGACATCACCACGCTTAGGCGTACCTAGGTCGACTACTTTTTGATTGAGCACTGGTAGACGAATCCCATAGGTAAATTTATTTACCAAAATGAAATCACCGATTTGTAAAGTCGGAATCATCGAACCAGAAGGAATCTTAAAAGGCTCTGCAATGAAGGAGCGCAACACAAATACTGCGCATATGACTGGGAAGAAACCAGCGGTGTACTCAAGCCATAAAGGCATACGATCATTGCCCGCTAAACGCCTTTGTGGAGCAAAGTGCAATTTATCAGCAACCCAGGCAATACCAGAAATTATCACCAGGATAAAAAGGACTAGAGCAAAGTTCATTAATCTTCCACCTGCAAAATCGCTAAGAAGGCCTCTTGTGGAATCTCCACATTACCCACCTGCTTCATACGCTTCTTACCTTCTTTTTGCTTCTCTAATAGCTTGCGCTTACGGGAGATATCGCCACCATAGCACTTAGCCAGAACGTTCTTGCGTAACGCTTTGACGTTTTCACGAGCAACAATATTGCTACCAATCGCTGCCTGAATTGCCACATCAAACATTTGACGAGGAATGATGCCGCGCATCTTCGCCACAACTTCACGACCACGATGTTGGCTATTACTACGGTGAACAATCACAGAGAGAGCATCAACACGTTCGCTATTAATGAGGATGTCAACTTTCACCACATCTGCTGGACGATATTCTTTGAACTCATAATCCATAGAAGCATAGCCACGTGAGATTGATTTCATTTTGTCAAAGAAATCCAAAACGATCTCAGCCATCGGCAACTCATAAGTAAGCTTGACCTGACGACCTAGATAATTCATATCCATCTGGATACCACGCTTACCAACACACAAAGTAATAATGGAGCCCACATACTCTTGGGGCATATACAAATTGACTGTCACGATAGGCTCAAGAATTGTGTTGATCTTGCTAGCCTCAGGCATCTTCGACGGATTATCAACAGAAATAATAGAGCCGTCGGATTGCTCGACCTGGTACACCACCGTTGGAGCGGTAGTGATGAGATTCATCCCATACTGACGTTCTAAACGCTCTTGCACAATCTCCATGTGTAATAAACCCAGGAAGCCGCAGCGGAATCCGAATCCAAGTGCCTGCGATACCTCTGGTTCATATAAGAGTGAAGCATCGTTGAGTTGTAGCTTTTCCAAGGACTCTCGGAGCTGATCGTACTCGCTCGATTCAACTGGATATAAACCAGCGAATACTTGCGGCTTCACTTCTTTAAATCCAGGCAATGGCTCAGCCGCTGGCACGCGACCTTGTTGTCCAGGAGAATGCGTGACGGTATCACCAACCTTAGCTGCTTTTAATTCTTTAATGCCAGCAATGACAAAACCTACCTGACCAGCAGATAACTCAGGACGATCTACCGACTTCGGACTAAATACGCCTACATGCTCGACCAAATGACTAGAGCCATTAGCCATTAAAGTAATTTTTTCTTTTGGTTTTAAGGTGCCGTTCACAACACGCACCAGCATGACAACACCAACATAGTTATCAAACCAAGAGTCAATAATGAGAGCTTGTAATGGATCGGCCGCGTTTCCTGTTGGCGGAGGTACTCTGGCAATCATCTCCTCGATCACATCCACAACGCCCATACCTGTTTTAGCTGAGCAGGTGACCGCTTCCGATGCGTCAATACCAATCACATCTTCAATTTCTTTTTTAGCGCGATCGGGATCGGCTTGCGGCAAGTCGATCTTATTCAGTACCGGCACTACTTCAACGCCCAACTCGAGAGCCATGTAACAGTTAGCAACTGTTTGCGCCTCAACGCCTTGGCTAGCATCGACCACCAATAAAGCACCCTCACAAGCAGACAAAGAACGACTGACCTCATAGGAGAAGTCAACGTGGCCTGGGGTATCAATGAGATTGATGTTGTAGATCTTGCCGTCTTTGGCTTTGTAATTTAAAGCAGCGGTTTGCGCCTTAATCGTGATGCCACGCTCACGCTCAATATCCATTGAGTCGAGTACCTGAGCTTCCATTTCGCGATCAGAAAGACCGCCACACAGTTGAATAATGCGATCAGCAAGCGTAGATTTGCCGTGATCGATATGGGCGATGATAGAAAAATTGCGGATTAAATCCATAGCGTCTTAATAGGTCATTCAAAAAACGCCTTGTCAGAACGCACCACAATGATGCGCTGCAAAAAGCCGTCTTAAAGTGATTGTAATGGGTGGCGCCCAAAAGGCGCCAAACCCCATTTCTAATCTCAAAATAGGGTTATTTGGGCCTTACAGGCACTACCAAAGTGCTATCAGCGCGGCGTATAAAGACCGGGACGGCCTTGCTAGCATCCAGACCCTTAACCAGAGCCTCAAATTGCTTAACACTCGCAATATCTGCGTCTGCAACCCGAATAATGACATCGCCAGGACGAATTCCAGCTCTAGCCAAGGGGCCTTCCCCTAAACCAGTAACCTCAACCCCGCCCTTAATATTCAAGTCCTTCTTTTTACTATCGGATAGCTCACTTACAGCCACCCCAAGAGTATTGGCGCTACTAGCGTTTGCAGCTGGAGCATCAGACTTCTTATTTGCTGCTTGAGTGGATTCCGCATCGGTTACCGTGACTGTTAAATCTCGAGTTCCACCTTTACGCCAAACTTGCACCGGCACTGAAGTGCCAGGCTTAGTTTCACCAACCACTCTTGGCAAATCAGTTGATTTAGCAATATCGCGCCCATTAAAGCCCAAGATCACATCGCCGGACTCAATGCCACCTGCAGCAGCTGGACCGCCTGGTTCAACATTACGAACGTATGCGCCGCGAGGTTTACCTAAACCTAAACTCTCAGCCACATCCTTAGTCATTTCACCCAAAGCAACACCAATACGGCCACGAGTCATCTTGCCGTTCGTACGCAATTGATCCGCAACACGGATTGCCTCATCAATTGGAATAGCAAAGGAAATTCCCATATAGCCACCAGAGCGACTAAAGATTTGTGAGTTAATGCCGATCACTTGACCGGCTGTATTTAATAAAGGGCCGCCAGAATTTCCTGGGTTTACAGCAACGTCCGTTTGAATGAATGGCAAATAGTCGCCAGTATCCCGACTCTTAGCAGACACAATCCCTGCGGTGACCGTATTCTCAAGGCCAAACGGTGAGCCAATCGCCAGAACCCATTCACCTACGCGCACTCTTGAAGAGTCGCCCAAAGGCAGTTTAGGTAAATCACGGGCATCAATTTTGACAACCGCCACATCAGTACGTTTATCCATGCCGAGTAACTTGGCTTTGAATTCACGTTTATCAGTTAAGGTCACATAGATCGTAGTAGCACCTTCCACTACGTGAGCGTTAGTCAAAATTAATCCATTGGATTCAATAATGAAACCGGAACCTACTCCACGATCGGCCTCTTGTGGTTTGCCTGGATTTGGTTGCGCTTGTTTTGGGCTATTCGGAAGTCCAGGAATGGGTACGCCAAAGAAGCGACGGAAAAATTCCGCCTGCTCTTCAGGCATTCCAGGAATGCCGCCTTGAGCTTGTTGCGCAACTACTTTCTCAGTGGTGCGAATATTCACCACCGCTGGACTGGCACGCTCAACTAAATCAGCAAAATCAGGAATCGTTACTCGAGGATTTTGCGCCGAGACAGGTGGAGTAAATGCAAACTGCCCAAGACTAAGAATAGTCATGAGCGCAATTAAGTACTTTTTCATAATGCTATAGACCTACTTGGTAAAGACCAACAATGGAGATACTAAGAATATTAGGTCAGTTTGCCAAAAATCAAGGTACCGTTAGTACCCCCAAAGCCAAAATTGTTTTTGACTGCATGGTCTATCTTCACATCCCTAGCGGTATTGGCGCAGTAATCCAAATCACACTCAGGGTCCTGATTGAAGATGTTGATAGTAGGTGGCGACTTCTGGTTATGGAGGGCCAGAATCGTAAATACAGACTCCAAGCCGCCAGCGCCGCCCAAAAGGTGGCCGGTCATCGACTTAGTAGAGTTAATTAAAGCCTTTTTGGCATGATCGCCCAAAGCAGCTTTGATGGCCTCGGTTTCGTTCTTGTCACCCAAAGGCGTAGAAGTTCCGTGAGCGTTGAGGTATTGAATCTGATCTGGATTGAGCTTGGCGTCGCGCATTGCATTGACCATACAACGACGTGGGCCATCCATATTTGGAGCAGTCATGTGATATGCATCACCACTCATACCAAAGCCGAGTAGCTCACAATAAATTTTTGCACCACGTGCTTTTGCATGTTCATACTCTTCGAGCACTACAACACCAGCACCTTCACCGAGAACAAAACCATCGCGGTCTTTATCCCAAGGACGTGATGCAGTTGCAGGATCATCGTTACGTGTTGAGAGCGCTCTTGCGGAAGCAAAACCACCAACACCTAAAGCAGAGATTGTTGATTCAGCGCCACCAGCAACCATCACATCAGCATCACCGTATTGAATTAAACGCGCTGCCAAACCAATGCTGTGCAAACCAGTTGTGCAAGCAGTAACCGCAGCAACGTTTGGACCTTTAAGACCAAACAAAATGCTGAGGTGACCTGAAATCATATTGATGATCGAACCCGGAACAAAGAAAGGTGAAATACGACGAGGGCCACGAGCCAAGAGCTCAGCTCCAGTTTCCTCAATCATTGGCAAGCCGCCGATACCGGAGCCAACCATGACACCTACGCGTTCCGCGTTTTGTTCGGTGATCTCTAAACCACTATCGCGAAGTGCTTGCGTACCAGCAGCGATACCGTAATGGATAAAGGTATCCATATGACGCGCTTCTTTGGCAGAAACATATTCTTCGACGTTGAAATCTTTCACCTCTCCAGCGAAATGAACGCTAAGCGGAGTGTGGTCAAACTTGGTGATGGTAGCAATGCCTGATTTGCCCGCGAGCAAATTAGACCAAGCTACATCAACTGAATTACCAACAGGTGAGATGAGGCCAAGGCCGGTTACTACTACCCGGCGTCGGCCGTTTGATGCTGACACAGTAATACCTAGGCTAGGGAATTAACCCTGAGCTTTTGATTTAGCGAAGTCGATCGCGAGCTGAACTGTGGTGATCTTCTCAGCTTCCTCATCAGGAATTTCGATGCCGAATTCATCTTCCAAAGCCATAACCAACTCAACAGTGTCAAGAGAGTCAGCGCCCAAGTCGTTCACGAAAGAAGATTCATTCTTGATGTCTCCTTCTGCGACGCCTAATTGCTCAGCGACGATTTTCTTAACGCGTTGTTCGATGTTGTCCATTAATTTCCCCAGGGGTTGTAAAAAACGATGAAAAGGATTTTATCAGTTTGGCGGACCGAATTAGCAAATTCGCCTAAAAATGACCAAATCCTTGCTTTGCCGTTAGGCTAAATAGAGTCCGCCATTGACGTGTAGGGTATTACCCGTAATATAGCCAGCAGCTGGAGAGGCCAAAAATGCCACTGCCTGAGCCACATCCTCAGGGCTACCCAACCTAGCCAAGGGAATATTCACTTTTAGGGCATTTTGCTGCTCTTCGCTCAAGGCGCGGGTCATATCAGTATCAATAAATCCAGGAGCCACACAATTAACAGTGATGTTACGGCTACCGATTTCGCGAGCTAAAGCGCGCGTCATACCAGATACGCCTGCTTTTGCAGCAGCATAGTTTGCTTGGCCAGGATTTCCCATATGTCCAACGATAGAGGTGATATTGATAATACGGCCGCCACGAGCCTTCATCATCGGACGCATCACAGCTTGAGAAAGACGGAAAACTGAACTGAGGTTGGTATCAATCACATCAGTCCACTCATCTGACTTCATGCGCATGGCCAAGTTATCACGAGTAATGCCAGCGTTATTTACCAAGATATTGATGCCGCCATACTCTTTCACGATCAAATCAATAATTTCTTCGCAAGCGTTTGGCGCAGTGACATTTAATACCTTACCTGCACCACCGGATGCTTTTAACCGCTCGTCAATGGCTTTAGCTCCACTCTCAGATGTGGCGGTTCCAATCACTTTGGCGCCGCACTTAACTAACTCATCCGCAATTGCTTGACCAATACCGCGTGATGCGCCAGTTACCAAAGCAATTTGCCCACTTAAGTCGAGATTCATATTTGTCTTCCGATGTTATATTTATTTCTGTAATCTGGATTTTATTTAAGGCTTGCGAGAACTTCAGTCAAGCTAGCTTCGTCAAACACTGGCACACCAGTCACTTGATCATTAATACGCTTGGTAAGCCCGGCCAGCACTTTTCCTGGACCGCACTCCACTACCTGAGTAATACCTTGACCAGCCATTGCTTGAATAGTCTCTTGCCAACGCACTGGCTTAGCAGCTTGGCGTACTAAAGCCTCTTTAATGGCGCTTGGATCATTCAGGATTTCAACATCCACGTTATTAATTACCGAAATAGTTGGGATATTAAATTTGATGTTTGCCAAATAGCCTTGAAGTTTTTCTGATGCAGGCTGCAACAAAGAAGAATGGAAAGGTGCAGAGACGGGCAATGGCAGCGCACGTTTAGCGCCAGCAGCTTTTAATAGCTCACATGCTTTGGTAACAGCGTCGCTTGCACCAGCAATCACAACTTGTCCAGGAGCATTGAAATTCACCGCCTCAACAACGCCGCCTGATACAGCGCTAGCTTCAGCACAAACTTGAATCACCGTTGCGTCATCTAATCCCAAAATAGCTGCCATGCCGCCAGTACCAACCGGTACTGCGCTTTGCATTGCTTCAGCACGAAAACGCACCAATGGAACTGCGTCTTTAAAAGAAATGACACCAGAAGCAACCAAGGCAGAGTACTCACCCAGGCTATGACCTGCCATCACCTTAGGCGCGGAGCCGCCTGCTGCCAACCAGGCGCGATAGAAAGCAACGCCAGCCGTCAACATCACAGGCTGCGTATTGGTAGTTAATGCCAAAGCCTCGGCAGGGCCTTCAGCAATCAGCTTTGCAACATCCTCACCCAAGGCTTCAGAAGCTTCTTGTAAGGTTGCACGCACTTCTGAGCGCTGCGCAATGGAGTTGAGCATGCCAACTGATTGAGAACCTTGACCTGGGAATACGAATGCAAATGTCATGTGATTAATTCGCTAAAGAAAAAGAAATTAAAGAAATGAATAAATAAAAGAGTGAATTGTTCTTAATATTTAATGGCAACTGCACCCCATGCAAAACCACCACCAACACCCTCCAACAAGAGATGTTGACCACGCTTAATCTGTCCGGATCGCACACCAGAATCTAGTGCCAACGGAATCGATGCGGCGGAAGTATTGCCATGCTCATGCACAGTTACGATGACTCTATCCATAGACATGCCCATCTTCTTGGCCGTGCCTTCCATGATGCGAATATTTGCTTGATGAGGAACTAACCAGTCGATCTGTTCTGGCTTGAGGTTGGCTTTATCCAAAGCTTCATGAGCCACTTGCTCTAAGACCTTCACCGCCAACTTAAATACTGCCGGACCATCCATTGTCATAAATGGAGAGCCGTGTACTTCGCCGTTTCCTGCTCGTCCCGGAACGCACAAAATATCTCGTTGACTGCCGTCAGCATGCAATGCCGTGGAAAGAATGCCAGCTTCTTTGGAAGCCTCGAGCACAACCGCTCCAGCGCCATCGCCGAACAAGACACAAGTTCCGCGATCCTCGAAATTGAGAATGCGTGAGAAGGTCTCAGCACCAATCACCAATACTTTTTTGTAAGATCCCGAACGAATAAAGGCATCTGCAATAGCAAGTGCATAAGTAAAGCCGGCACAAACAGCCTGCACATCAAATGCTGCACAAGAAGTATGCGCACCTAATTTATCTTGAACCACACAAGCAGTACTTGGAAACCCGCCCAAATGATCAGGTGTGGAAGTTGCTAAAATAATGAGGTCTAGATCTTCAGAAGTAATACCGGCAGATGTGAGGGCTGCTTGCGCTGCTTTTACAGCTAGATCACTTGTGAGTTCATTCTCAGCCGCAAAGTGACGTGCAGAAATACCGCTACGCGTCTTAATCCATTCGTCACTAGTCTCCAGGCCAGTTTTGGCGAGACGCTCCACTAAGTCCTGATTGGTTAGGCGTAGTTCAGGAAGATAGCTTCCAGTACCAGCTACTCTTGCAAAGATACTCATACTTTTGTCTCCACCACAAAGGCTGCGGCAATACGCTCTACCATGCGATTCTTTGCTGCTTCATATGCACGATCCAGAGCAAAACCAAATGCAAAACGATCGGCAGATCCATGACTCTTGATCACGCAACCGCGCAAACCTAACAATACCGCACCGTTATAACGACGATGATCAACACGCTTACGTACTCTGAGTAAAGGAACCATTGCGCAAACAGCCATGATCTTAGTCATCAATGAGCGATTAAATTCTTCACGAATCATTCCACTCATCATCTTAGCCAAGCCTTCACTAGCCTTTAGCACCACGTTACCCACAAAGCCATCACACACCACGATATCAGTGGTGCCCTTAAAGATGTCATTACCTTCTACGTTGCCATAAAAGTTTAAGGAGGTTTGACGCAGCAGCTCGCTGGTTTGCTTCACCACTTCGTTGCCCTTAATCACTTCTTCACCGATATTAAGAAGACCAATCGAAGGGTTTTGCTTGCCATCCACCACTTGAACCATCACGTTTGCCATCTGGGCAAACTGAACTAAGTGCATTGGTTCGCAGTCAGCATTAGCGCCCAGATCCAGCATGGTCGTGCCACGCCCTAATTCATTAGGAATAGCAGTAGCAATCGCAGGGCGATCAACGCCCTCAAGGGTTTTTAAGATGTAGCGGGAAATTGCCATGAGTGCACCAGTATTACCGGATGAGATGACTGCATCGGCAGCGCCCTCTTTTACTTGCTCAATAGCAATGCGCATTGAAGAATCTTTTTTGCGACGCAAAGCAATCTCGATCGGATCATCCATCAAGACAACTTCACTGGCGGGAATAATTTGAATTCGCTCCATCAGAGCTTGAGGAGATTTACTTAAGACTTGCTTGATTAAATCGGGATCGCCTACCAAGGCAATCTTCACATCTGCATGTTTTTCTAGAAAATCGCAGGCAGCTGGAACCGTCACGACGACTCCATGATCTCCGCCCATGGCATCAATAGCAAGAGTAACGCTCATAAACTCATTGGTTGCTGCAAGTGATTTATCCAAGAAAAAAGCGGCTTTTACTGGAGCCGCTTCTATCTGTTTAGACTAAAAAATTAGTCGTTTTTAGTTTTAACAACTTTACGACCACGATAGTAGCCGTTAGGTGAAATGTGGTGGCGCAAATGAGCCTCACCAGTTGTGGCTTCAACAGCCGTAGCAGGTGCGGTCAAAAAGTCGTGCGCACGGTGCATGCCACGTTTGGAAGGTGATTTTTTGTTTTGTTGAACGGCCATATTGAACTCCTAAGCAAGGCGACATTCTAGCATGGAAAAGCACCTAAATGCTTGATTTATTAACAAAAGGCGCCCAAAACAACAATTGAAATATCGGCACTGGTTTCAGTTTTTCTTCATATTTTTCAATATGTTAAAGGGATTTTCACGCTCATTTGACACCTCTTCATCGCCCTCTTCACCAAAAGTAGAGGCATGCGGCTCACAAAAGCCCTCTGGATGCTTAGGAATCAGGGGTAAAGACAGCAAAACCTCATCCTCAATGGTTTCAAGGAGGTTGAAATGCTGATTTACGACCAACGGCTCTTGATCCTCATCCTCAATTGGGTAGTCATCCGCCTCAGCATCAGTCAAAACTAGGATAAAACGACGCTTTTCATCCAAATCCACTGCGCAATCCTGCAAACAACGCTGGCAGACCAGGTGCAGACGGCCTTTTAGCCCTAAATCAAGGATTTGATGCGGCTCACTGCCGAGAGAATCCTCAAAATGCGTTTGAACTGACCAGTCAAACCCGTCACCTGAATTGATGCATGAAGCCTCCTCTGCCACTCTGGGCAAATCCTGGATGCTTAAAAATCCAGCGCCCTTATAGGATTGGGGTGCGCAAAAATCAACCCTCTTTAATGCGCTAGGCTTAGAAGATAGTTCGACTTGGGGTAAAAGTTGATTACGATTCATAGCATCAGTCTAAATGAAGCAGTACTAGAAAGCACAGAACACGATGAGCAGTTTCCAAAACCCACCCTTAATTCTGGCGTCTACCTCCAGATATCGCCGCGAACTATTGGAGCGTCTGCGCATTCCTTTTGAAGTCATTTCACCAAAAGTAGATGAAACACCCCTTACTGGCGAGAGCACCCTAGATTTAGCAATGCGTCTCGCGCATGCAAAAGCAGCTGCGGTTGCCAAAGAACATCCTGATACCTGGGTGATTGGATCTGATCAAGTTGCAGATCTTTGTGGCGCAGCGATTGGCAAGCCAGGTAATTTCGAACGCGCACTAGCGCAACTACAACTCATGCGTGGTCAAACAGTCATTTTTCAAACGGCTCTGTGCTTAATGAAAGGTGATACCCAAACTACTTTATGCGCTCCTACCGAAGTCACCTTTCGCAAACTTCCAGATAATGTCTTAGAGGACTACCTACTAGCTGAGGAACCTTATGATTGCGCTGGTAGCGCCAAATCTGAAGGCCTCGGTATTAGTCTGCTGGAATCCATTAAGAGCGATGATCCTACTGCACTTATTGGTCTTCCACTTATTGCATTAACAGGCTTACTGCGCGATGCAGGATTTGCAATTCCGTCAAAAAACTAAGTAATACAAAAATAAAAGAAGTCACCCATGAGCAAACTCGGCACTCTGTACTTAGTTCCAAACACCTTGGGTGATGATGGCCGTGTAGAGCAATTGCCATGGGTGCTGCCATCCGAAACTATTACGCAATCAGCCAAGCTAAAACATTGGATTGTGGAAGACGCAAAAACAGCGCGCGCTCTATTAAAAGCAATTGATTCTGTTTCACCATTAGCCTGCACTATTCAAGAAATGCAGATGAGCGAATGGCGCGGTGCAGCGCGCAACGCTAAGTATGGCGACTCCGTAAAACCTGCAGATTTACTCAAACCTTTGCTTGCTGGACATGACATGGGATTGATGTCAGAAGCAGGTGTGCCTGGAGTTGCAGATCCTGGTGCAGAGTTGGTGCTGGCAGCTCACAAACTGGGCGCCAGAGTCAAACCACTAGTTGGCCCTAGCTCTATCTTGTTAGGCCTGATGGCTAGCGGACTCAATGGTCAGCGTTTTGCATTTCAGGGATACCTACCGCATGACACCCATGAGCGCATAGCAAAGTTAAAGCAATTAGAAGTAGAGTCTCGTAAATTACAACAAACACAAATTTGGATTGAGACACCTTATCGCAATACAGCTATGCTGATGGCTTGCATCAATTCATTAGCTCCGCAAAGTTTGTTATGTCTTGGGGTGGATCTCAGCCTACCCTCAGAAATGATCACCACACTATCCATTGCCGATTGGCGTAAACGCTACCCGAATGAAGCTGCGTGTGCCTCATTACAAAATAGGCCAACAGTATTTCTACTATTGGCCTAAGTCTTGAATACTTTAGTTTTGCTTTTTGCGTTTTGCTTTTTGCTTCTTTTATTTCAAATCAGGTGTCTTTACCAACGCCTTACCAGCAGCAGCACCAGCCTCAGCTCCAAAGCGTTTAGCAACACGCTCAGCAAAGTTTTCTTTCATGGTGTAGTCCAGAATATCGGGCGCCTTAAAGATATCGCGCGCAACTGTATCAACCGTGCCATAACCATCTGCTAAGCCAATCTTGACTGCTTGCTCGCCATTCCAGATGCGTCCAGAAAATAAATCTGGAACTTCTTTTAAGCGATCGCCTCGCCCTTCTTTAACTACCGCAATAAATTGTTGATGAATTTCATCAATCATGGTTCTCACCATTTCGACTTGCTTGGGATCTTCTTTGCTAAACGGATCTAACATGCCTTTGTTTGAGCCCGAAGTAATCATGCGGCGAGTCACACCTAATTTATCCATCAAACCTGTAAAACCAAAGCCTTCCATGATCACACCAATGGATCCTACCAAGCTTGCCTTGTCTACCAGGATTTGATCTGCCGCTACAGCAACGTAGTAGCCACCTGATGCGCAGATATCTTCCACCACTACATAAAATGGTTTTTTGGGATACAGCTTGCGCAGGCGATGAATCTCATCATTAATCATGCCTGCCTGAACCGGCGATCCACCGGGACTATTGATGCGTAATACAACGCCCGCACTGCTTTCATTCTCAAACGCTGCCAACAAGGATGAATTGACATCCATTGCATTAGCCATTGAGCTCGAGGAGATCTCTCCTTCAAGAGTGACTAGCGCGGTATGTTTTTCAACCCCCATTCCTTTGCCTGGCAGATGAAAATCAAATATCGATAGCAAGACGCCCACGATCACCAGCAAAGTCAGAACTCGCAATACAGCCTTCCAACGGCGCGCTTTACGAGTCTCTTTTAAATTCTCCAACAAGAGATGCTCTAGAGCTTGACGCTCCCAATTTGGGTTTGGATTGTTTTCCATCTTCTACTTCCTTAGTGTTGCAGGTTATTTTTAAGCCATTGAGAGAGTTGCGCAACATCATCAACATGAGTCAATGATGGCGATTCTTTCAGAGTGCTTGGGGGATGGGCGCCATAAGTAACGGCTACAGCATCTACTCCAGCGTTAGCCGCCATATCTAAGTCGTGAGTGGTATCACCAATCATGAGCATGCGGCGCGTAGGCACCTGAGTTACATCCGATAACTCTAACAACATCCCTGGATGAGGCTTAGAGAATGACTCATCGGCTGTACGGGTCTCATGAAAGAGATGGCCGATTTGATGGTGTTTGAGCGAACGATCTAAACCTACGCGAGATTTACCGGTAGCGACACCTAATAAATATTGTTGGGCATGCAATTCTTCTAAAAGTTCACGAATACCAACAAACAAATCGAGCTCGTGATCTTTTGCTAAATAGTGATAGCGAAAACGTTCAGTCAGCTTTTGAAAATGAATCGGCTCAACCCAAGGAACTGCTCTCCTTAATGAATCCTGTATTCCCAAGCCAATCACTGAACTTGCTAGGGTGTCATCTGGCGCCTTAAAGCCCAAATCGCGACAAGCTTGCTGAATGCAATGCACGATCGTTGGTGTGGAATCCATAATAGTTCCATCCCAGTCCCAAACAATCAGGTCATAAGGTCGATTAGATTTACTTGTTTGAGGCATATTGATTTTGATTACTCAAAGGTTTTCATCATGGCGGTAAATTCTGGGGGCAATGGTGATTCAATCCGCATCTTTTCGCCAGTGCGTGGATGCGTAAATCCAGCTAGGTGTGCATGCAGATATAGGCGCTTAGATTTAATCAGCTTATCTAAATCCTCAAAACCATACTTATCATCACCCAAAATTGCATGTCCTAATTTTTGCAAGTGAACACGAATCTGGTGAGTGCGCCCCGTCTTCAGTTGAGCCTCTGCAAGCGTAATAGCAGCCCCTTCACGCTTGAGCGCTTTAGTCACTCGCAAAGCGGTGTGACTTGGTAAGCCATCTGGATCAACGCGCACACGGCGCTCGCCATTCGGTAAAAGATATTTATGTAGTGGGTACTTGAGCTGCATGGTTTGAGCTCCTTGCATGATTTCACCATGTGCAAGCAAGTAATAGCGCTTGTCGGTTTGGCCTTCACGAATTTGGCGATGTAACTCAACCAACGCGCTGCGCTTTTTCGCTAACAATAAAACGCCTGAAGTATCTCGATCTAAGCGATGCACTAATTCCAGAAACTTGAGTTCGGGACGAGTAATGCGCAGGGTTTCGATTACCCCAAGTGCAATGCCGGAACCACCATGAACAGCCAAACCAGCTGGCTTATTCACTATTAAGAGAGTCTCGTCTTCAAACAAGATCGGCATTTTGTCTGAATAGCCATGTGCCCGAGATTTGGTTTGAGCGGTATTGACCGCTGCCATTTGGGCTGGTTCAGCTATTCGAACCGGAGGAAGGCGCACCACATCACCCTCGACTAGGCGAGTTGTTGGTTCAGCCCGCTTTTTATTGACCCGAACCTCTCCCGACCGAATAATTCGGTATACGTGGCTTTTCGGCACCCCTTTAGCCCAACGAAGTAAATAGTTGTCCAAACGCTGGCCAGCCTCTTCCGGACCAATAGTCTGGAGATGAACTGCCGCAGGAGTAGGCGTTTTTGCCTTAGTTGGCTTGGAAATGGGTTCAGATTTCATGATTTATCTCTCTTGTGACCCCGGCGGGGGACGACAAGGGACTCAACAATACCCCATTGTCACGCAACTTGTGCCGTATAATCAACGCTCTAGCCAATTTATTGGCCCGAGACCAACCTGAAATCAGGTTTGACTCGTGGGGCTTGGAGTCGCCCTTTAAAAGACTCCCGGGGTTGCCCCTCCCCCGTTGCAATGAGGCGCAGGGTTGGTGTGCCGTATGCCGCGACCCGCGATTAGAAGACAGTTTTCAGGCGCGCGCCTGCATTGATGACCTAAAGGAGGTCTCTGCGGCGATCGTCAAGTGTGGCACCGATTTAACCAACCGTTAACTGGGTGAACTAAGCAAAAAGTGCTTAGATTTGCATGATCCACACTTATAAACCACCTTAGGCTCAGTCCTAAGTGGCATTTAACTTGTCCCATAACGCAGCGCGCAAGGTCACCCTCCCCCATAGGAGAGTGTTATGAAACGCATGTTGTTTAATGCAACTCAACAAGAAGAGTTGCGAGTTGCCATCGTTGATGGTCAAAAACTCATTGATATCGATATTGAAGCTGCTGGCCGCGAACAACGCAAAGGCAACATCTACAAAGGTGTCATTACCCGCATTGAACCTTCCCTTGAAGCTTGCTTTGTCAATTACGGCGAAGAGCGTCATGGCTTCTTGCCATTCAAGGAGGTAGCCCGCAGTTACTTTAAAGAGGGTATCGATGTCCGCAATGCCTCCATTAAGGATGCCCTGCGCGAAGGTCAAGAAATCATTGTTCAAGTAGAAAAAGAAGAGCGTGGCCAAAAAGGCGCAGCCCTCACATCCTTTATCTCCTTGGCAGGCCGTTATTTGGTCTTAATGCCAAATAACCCACGTGGAGGCGGCGTTTCCCGCCGTATTGAGGGTGAAGACCGTCAAGAGCTCCGTGAAGCGATGTCTCAATTAGAAGTGGCTGATGGCATGAGCATCATTGCTCGTACTGCCGGCATTGGTCGCGATGCTACTGAATTGCAATGGGACTTAAGCTACCTCATGCAATTGTGGAAAGCGATTGATGAAGCCGCTAAAGGCAACTCTGCACCACTATTGATTTATCTCGAATCTAGCTTGGTAATTCGCGCAATTCGCGATTACTTCCAACCAGATATCGGCGAGATTCTCATCGATACCGATGACATCTACGAACAAGCTGCTGCATTTATGTCTGTCGTGATGCCGGACAACTTGCCACGCGTGAAGCGTTATCAAGATGATGTGCCTTTGTTCTCTCGTTTCCAGATTGAGCATCAAATTGAAACTGCGTATTCACGCACTGTGCCTTTGCCATCAGGCGGTGCAATCGTGATCGACCACACTGAAGCTTTGGTTTCCGTGGATGTGAACTCAGCACGCGCAACTCGCGGCTCTGACATTGAAGAGACTGCAACCCGCACTAACCTAGAAGCTGCCGATGAAATCGCTCGTCAAGCGCGTTTACGTGACTTAGGCGGCCTAATCGTCATCGACTTCATCGATATGGAATCGAGCAAGGCTCAGAAGGATGTTGAGAATCGCCTACGCGATGCTCTACGCCATGACCGCGCCCGCGTTCAAATGGGCAAGATCTCTAAGTTTGGCTTAATGGAAATGTCACGCCAACGTTTGCGTCCAGCATTATCTGAAGGTAGCCATGTAACCTGCCCACGTTGTAACGGTACTGGCCACATTCGTGACACTGAATCTTCTGCATTGCAAGTTCTGCGCATCATCCAAGAAGAGGCAATGAAAGAAAATACAGCTGCGATTCATACTCAGGTACCAGTCGAAGTGGCTGCATTCCTCTTGAATGAAAAACGTGCTGAAGTAATTAAGATTGAGACTCGCTTCAAAGTGAACGTCTTGATGGTTCCAAATAAGCATTTAGAAACACCTCATTACAAGTTAGAGCGTTTGCGTCATGACGATCCACGTCTTGATGACCAGAAGGCTAGTTATGTAATGGCTGAAGAAGCTGCTCGCGAACTCGAAACAGACACAACGGTTAGCAAAAAAGATGCTGATGTCAAAGTGCGTCCTGAAGCTGCTGTTAAAGGTATTACACCAACACAGCCTGCACCAATTAGCCAACCACGCCCTGCTCGCACAGAAACAGTAAAAGCAGAAAGTTCTGGTGGTTTCTTTGGATTTATTAAGAGTCTCTTTGGCTCATCTCCAGCGGTTGAAGAAAAGCCAGCACCAAGCAACAATCGTGGCCGCAATCAGGGTCGCAATGGTGATCGCAACCGTGGTCGCAACCGTCGTGGCGAGCGCACTGAACGTCCAGCAGCCAATGCAGCGGAAGGTACGCCAGCAGAAGGTGCTAACAATAATCGCAACCGCAATAACCGTAACGGCAATCGCAATCAAAATGGTCCTAAGCCAGAACGTCAAGAAGGCAATCGCAATCAAGCCAACGCTGCAGCCGTAACACCTGCAACAGAAGCTGCTCCAGGTGGCGAAGCTACTCCGGGCGCAGATGGTGAAGAGCGTCGTGGTCGTGGTCGTAATCGTCGTGGTCGCGGTCGTGGTCAGCGTGAGCGTGGCGAACGCACCGAAGGTGGTAACGATGCTACTGCACCAGCAACATCTACTTCAGCAAGTCCATTTGCAGGCCCTCCAGTAGGAATGGCTGGCGCATCTGCAAGCATGCCGATTCAGAATCTTGCTAATAGCTTTGGAAATGCAAAGCCTGCTGCGGAGAAACAAGAAAGGCAAGAGCGCGCACCACGCGGTCCACGTCAATCCAACCGTCCTGCGCAAAACACTGCACATGCTTCAGCGCCAACTACCCAAGCAGCACCTGCTGCAGTAGTCATGACTGCTTCAGTTGAAGTGATTAGCAAGCCCGCTCCAGAGCTTCCGAAGGTTGCATTCCAAGCGCTTGAGGAAACTCCGCTGCATAGCGTTGTGCAATCCGCCGGCATGATCTGGGTTGCTACAGACTCCTCTAAGCATGCTGAAGCTCAAAATCAGATTCAAGCAGAGCCTGTGGCTCATAACTTAGGCAGAGCACCAAAGCCTGCTGCCCAGCTTCCTGACGGCCCAATGGTTTTAGTTGAAACCGGCGGCCAAGAAAAAACGGTTTAAGCCATCTAAAGCTTTTTCTCCAGACTGTCATTTATCCCAAAAGGATATTTGGCGGTTTGGCAGAAACCCCGTTTCACAGCCATAATTGCGAACATGGTTGAAAAAGTAATCCCCATCCGACTTGATGAAGGCAAAGGCCTAACGCCTTCTATTGGCGCGCAGCTTGTCACGCCCCATAGTCATACCAAAGATACTCGGGGGCGCACTTTAAGAGATCTTCGTATATCCGTTACTGATCGCTGCAACTTCCGCTGCACCTATTGCATGCCTAAAGAAGTCTTTGATCAAAACTATCCATATCTTGCTCACAAAGAATTACTAAGTTTTGAAGAAATCGCCAGACTCACTTCCATCTTCACCACCTTGGGTGTTGAAAAAATTCGACTGACTGGTGGTGAGCCCTTGCTTCGCAAAAACTTAGAAGTGCTCATTGAAATGCTGGCAAAAATTCCGGCAGCCGATGGCAAGCCGCTAGACCTAACTCTCACTACTAACGGCAGTATCTTGCGGAAGAAAGCTGCAGCATTAAAAGCAGCCGGCTTACAAAGATTAACTGTCAGCCTTGATGGTCTGGATGACGAAATCTTCAAGAAAATGAATGATGTTGATTTTCCAGTAGCAGATGTGCTTGATGGAATTAAAGCTGCCCAAGAGGTTGGCTTTCAAAACATCAAAGTCAATATGGTGGTGAAAAGAGGCACCAATGATCATGAGATCGTTGCGATGGCCAAACACTTTAAGGGCAGTGGCGTCATTCTGCGTTTTATTGAATTTATGGATGTTGGCAGTTCTAATGGCTGGAACATGGAGCAAGTACTGCCATCCAAAGAAGTTATTGCCCAGATCAATGAAGCGTTTCCACTGGAAGCAATTGAAGCGAACTATACCGGCGAAGTCGCACAACGCTGGCGCTATGTTGATGGATCAGGAGAGGTCGGCGTCATCTCTAGCGTCACCCAAACCTTCTGCCATGAATGCACTAGAGCGCGTATATCCACCGACGGGCAAATGTATCTCTGCCTCTTTGCTAACGAAGGCTTTGATTTCAAAACACTATTGCGCTCTGGTAAATCCGATTTAGAAATTGCCAACGCTGTAATGAACACATGGGCAGCCCGTGAAGATCACTACTCTGAGATTAGAGGCTCCAATACCGCAAAGCTAGCCTCAGGAAATCGCAAGGTTGAAATGTCTTATATTGGTGGTTAATGATCTCATCTAAAGACATTACTGGACTCATACTCGCTGGCGGACGTGCACAACGCATGGGTGGCATTGATAAAGGCCTCATTCCATTTCGCGGCAAACCACTGATCGAGTCAGCCATTACAAAGCTCAAGCCTCAGGTACAAACCATTGTGATTAATGCCAACCGCAACATCACAAAGTACGCGACTTATGGCTACCCTGTCATCATGGACGATACGCCTGATTTTTCGGGGCCGTTAGCCGGATTCTCTGTGGGTTTGAAGGCATGCAAGACTTCTTTCCTTTTGACATCACCCTGCGACTCACCATTACTCCCCAATAATCTCGCTGAACTATTGGTTGCCGAAATGGAACGGGGTGACTTTCAACTGGTTTATGCATCCAGCAAAGAGGCTGATGGCAAGATATGGGCGCAACCGGTTTTTTGCTTGATGCGCAGCAACTTAAATGACTCCCTAGATCAATTTCTCCAAAAAGGCGATCTCAAAATTGATCGCTGGTTTAAAGAGTTGCGCAGTAGTACGGTGATTTTTAATGATCCTCAAGTATTTGCCAATGTGAATACCCCTGAAGAGCTCACAAAACTTGAAGAAGTGTCTGCATGAGTCACTCCCCAAATCAACCCATTCTTTTAACTTCATCACTGCATGTTGATGATGCTCGCAAAGCGATTGCAGCGTTAGTAGATGACCTAATTCAAGAGTCCAGAGCCATTGATGATCCTGCTGACATTGAAACAGTAGCTCTAGACAAAGCCATTGACCGCATCCTAGCTGTAGACCTACTCTCACCCATTGATGTCCCTGCTGCAGATAACTCAGCGATGGATGGCTTTGCATTTGATGGGCAATGCCTTGATACGAATAGTCCAACAATTTCATTGCGGATCGTGGGCACCGCCTTTGCAGGCAAACCTTATGAGGGCACGATTGGATCTGGCGAGTGCCTAAAGATCATGACAGGCGCAGTGATGCCTGCGGGCTGCGATACAGTAATTCCACAAGAGTTCACTACTGCAAAAGATGAGTTCACCATTGAATTTAAACAAGATCAACTAAAGCTTGGTGAGAACAGACGCTTACGCGGGGAAGATCTTCAACAAGGAAAACCTGCTATTGCAGCGGGTCGCTTGCTCCGCCCGTCCGATTTAGGTCTTGCAGCCTCCTTAGGTATTGCAACACTTCAAGTAAAACGAAAGCTAAGAGTAGCAATCCTGTCGTCCGGAGATGAGCTGCGCTTATTAGGTCAAACATTAGATGCTGGCAGCATTTACGATAGCAATCGCTATAGCCTTACTGGCTTGCTAAATCGCTTGAATCTAGAAATCATTGACTGCGGTATTGTGCGTGACGATCCCGCCTCTTTGAAGCATGCATTTATTGAGGCCGCCAACAAAGCGGATGTATTGATTTCTTCTGGCGGCGTTTCTGTTGGTGAAGCAGATTTCACAAAACAAATCATGCAAGAGTTGGGTGATGTTGGCTTCTGGAAAATTGCCATGCGTCCAGGACGACCAATGGCTTTTGGCGTACTTAAGCCAGTTACTGGAAAATCACCCGCTCGCAAAACCCTATTCTTTGGTTTACCCGGTAACCCGGTGGCAGTCATGGTGACCTTCTATCAGTTTGTTCGCGCCGCCCTTTTGCAACTCAATGGCGCCAATCAAACACAGCCGCCGTTGACTCAGGCAATGGCCGAGGCCCCTATTCGGAAAAAGCCTGGTCGCATTGAGTTTCAGCGCGCTATCTTGGGGCGTAGTGCTGATGGCAAACCAACGGTCAAACTCACTGGCAGCCAAGGTGCCGGGATCTTACGCTCCATGAGTGAAGCAAACTGCTTTGTCATCCTAGGACACGAACAAGGAAATGTTGCCGCTGGAGACTGGGTAGATATAGCGCTTTTTGATGGACTGCTTTAAGATTGCGTCATCATGAAACTAAGCAAAAAAGAACTGGTCTTCCTCGACCCAATGCATACCGCCAAAACCTTGGTTTTGGTTTATCTCTGCTTCTCCGTTCCAATCGTTTTGTTGGCACTATTTGTCGCCTTCATTCGTGATGGCGCCATCCCTGGCTTTACCGTACTGTCAGCACTTATTCTCAATGCTTTATTAGGCTTTGGGTTACTGTGGATCGCGTGTAAAGTCTACAACTGGGTTGCTGGAAAATTCGGCGGTATTGAATTAGCAATGCGCGAATTACCGGAAGAAATTGACGCAGAATAAAAGCCAATATCCGGAGTACCACTCCCAGCAATAAAGCCGAGTTCTCACTCGGCTTTATTTTTTTACTACTTGGTTAATCTAATTTAACTAAGCTTTAAAAACTTCGGCATTAATCAAGCTAGGTGGCTTTTTACCGTCAAGCGCGGCACGTAAATTATCTACTGCTAGATCTACCATCGCTCTACGTGTTTTTTCTGTTGCACTAGCGATATGTGGGGCCAGCACGACATTACTTAACTTTAATAATTCGGGATGCACTTTAGGTTCGCCTTCGAAGACATCTAAACCAGCAGCAAAAATTCGTTTCTCTTTGAGAGCTTGAGCCAAAGCAGCATCATCGACGATACCTCCGCGAGCAATGTTTATAAGGGTTGCAGTCGGTTTCATGAGATCGATTTCTTTGGCGCCAATCGTGTGGTGACTTTCAGCGCTATAGGGCAATACCAAGACAACATGGTCTGCAGTGCGCAGCAATTCTTCTTTGGAAACGTATTTAGCGCCACAGGCTTTTTCATCAGCCTCGGAGAGATGACTGCGATTGTGATAGATCACATTCATTCCAAATCCTAATGCACGCTTAGCAATGCCTTGACCAATGCGACCCATGCCAATAATGCCAACAGTGCTGTGATGTAAATCCATACCAAGGGGATTGTTGACAATTGACCACTTATCCCAATTGCCAGCACGCACCCAATGCTCAGATTCAGTAATACGTCTTGCAGTTGCCATCAGCAATGCAAACCCAAAGTCAGCAGTAGTGTCTGTTAATACATCGGGAGTATTGGTAGCCATCACTCCTGCTGCAGTAATTGCTGGAACATCGAAATTGTTATATCCCACTGAGATATTGGCCACGATCTTCAAATCTTTGGCATGCGCTAGTGCATTTGCATCAATTCTTTCGCTGCCTGCTACTAAAGCCCCCACAACCCTAGAGAGTTCTTTTTGCAACTCTTCTGGACTAAAAATTCGATCCTCTTGGTTAGACCGCACATCAAAAGATTCTTCTAGTTTGGCCAAAGCCTCAGGAAAAATGGCTCTTGCCACCAAAATTTTGGGTTTTTGTATGTTTACTTGGGTATTAGGCTGTGTATTCATAGGGGAACTTTACCTCAAGTAAATTAACCCTTTAGCCTGAAAAATAGGCTATTTCGGCTAAAATTGAGGTTTTATAACTTAGCACCCGGCTTTTTGGGGCTCTTGAAACAAAACTGCCATGACTTACGTTGTTACCGAATCCTGTATCCGTTGCAAATATACCGACTGTGTTGATGTTTGCCCAGTTGACTGCTTTCGCGAAGGCCCTAATTTTTTAGTGATCGACCCGGATGAGTGCATCGATTGCGCGGTTTGTGTGCCAGAGTGCCCAGTAAACGCTATTTATGCTGAAGATGATGTGCCTGGTGATCAACAAGCATTCATCAAACTCAATGCTGAACTCTCCCCTTCTTGGACATCTATCACCAAGTCCAAAGCAGCTCTTCCAGATGCTGAAGAATGGAAAGACGTTAAGAACAAACTCGATCAGCTAGCAAAGTAATTTTCTAGCAAAAGCCTTCGTGTCAAACTCACCCACACAAACCGATGCCGTCATCATTGGCGCCGGTCCTGTGGGTCTCTTTCAGGTCTTTGAGTTAGGCCTTTTAGAAATCAAAGCCCACGTGATTGATTCGCTGCCAGAAGTTGGTGGTCAATGCATCGAGTTATATCCAGATAAACCGATCTACGATATTCCCGCTATTCCAGTGTGTACTGGGCGTGAACTCACAAATAATTTACTCAAGCAAATTCAGCCATTTAATGCACAGTTTCATCTTGGTCAAGAGGTAAGCAGGCTAGAGCAGCAGGCTGATGGTCGCTTTCTAATTAGCACCTCACAAGACAAACACTTCCTCAGTAAGACTGTATTTATTGCTGCTGGCGTTGGCGCTTTCCAGCCTCGCACTCTGAACCTAGAAGGTATAGATCGCTTCTTAGGCAAACAACTTTTTTATCACGTTAAGAATCCCGAGCAATTTGCGGGCAAAAGGGTTGTGATTTGCGGGGGTGGCGATGCCGCACTAGATTGGGCAATTCATTTTGCAGATATTGCAGCGAGCGTTACTTTGATTCATCGTCGCGATGATTTCAAGGCTGCGCCAAAATCGATTGCGAGAATGCGCGAGCTTTGCGCTAGCAATCAGATGGAATTATTAATCGGACAAGTCACCGCTTATGAAGCCCAAAATGATCATCTCGTGGAAATTACCTTCGCTAATATTGACGGTGATACAAAACAGATCCCACTTGATGATCTTTTAGTATTTTTTGGACTTTCCCCCAAATTGGGACCCATCGCTGATTGGGGTCTCAATATCGATCGCAAACAAATTTGCGTGGATACCCAGAAATTCCAAACCAGCATTCCGGGCATTTATGCGGTTGGCGACATCAATGCATACCCAGGCAAGAAGAAACTGATTCTGTCTGGGTTTCATGAGGCTGCATTGGCTGCCTTTGCAGCCGCAGAGTACCTAAACCCAGAAAAACAGATTCCACTCCAATACACGACCACCTCTCCCAAGCTCCACAAAGCATTGGGGGTGAAATCGCCCACATTCGAGTAAGCTATCCTTAATTCGTTAATACATCACCACTTTTAGCCAATATATGCATCAATATCACGATCTCATGAAAGAAGTCCTCGCCAAGGGGGTTCAAAAGTCCGACAGAACCGGAACTGGCACGGTCTCCGTATTTGGACACCAAATGCGCTTTAACTTGGCTGATGGCTTTCCGATGGTGACCACTAAAAAGTTGCATCTCAAATCCATTATTTATGAATTACTCTGGTTCCTCAAAGGAAGCACAAACAATAATTGGCTTAAGGAGCGCGGTGTTTCCATCTGGAATGAATGGGCTGCACCCGATGGTGATCTAGGCCCCATCTATGGTTATCAGTGGCGCTCATGGCCCGCACCAAACGGCCAGCATATCGATCAAATCTCTGAAGTGGTAGAGACTATCAAAAAGAATCCTGACTCACGTCGCATTATTGTTTCTGCGTGGAACGTCGCCGATATTCCGCGAATGGCTTTAGCACCCTGCCATGCCTTCTTTCAGTTTTATGTAGCTGATGGCAAGCTGTCATGCCAGCTTTATCAGCGCAGCGCTGACATTTTCCTAGGAGTGCCATTCAATATCGCCAGCTACGCCTTGCTAACGCACATGATGGCGCAACAATGCAATCTTGAAGTGGGCGATTTTATTTGGACTGGTGGCGATTGCCATTTATACAGTAACCACCTAGAGCAGGTAGAGCTTCAGCTGTCGCGGGATTTTTTCCCATTACCTAAGCTCAATATTTTACGTAAGCCTGATTCAATTTTTGATTACGAGTTTGAAGACTTTGAAATCGTAGGATATGAATCGCATCCCCACATTAAAGCTCCTGTAGCTATTTAAAAATTAAGCATATGACTCAACCTGCTATTTCCATGATTGTTGCGCGCTCACGCAATCACGTGATTGGTCGTGATAATCAAATGCCCTGGAAGATCTCGGCTGATTTGCAATTCTTCAAACGTGTCACGATGGGCCACCCAGTCATCATGGGTCGCAAGACCTGGGAGTCCATTGGGCGCCCCCTTCCAGGTCGTCGTAACATCGTAGTGAGTCGCAACGCAAACTATCCATTAACTGGTGGTGAACTAGTTGGATCTCTGGATGAGGCCCTAAAAAGCCTAAGCGAATTCTCCCGGGTATTTGTTATTGGTGGAGAACAACTCTTTACACAAGCTTTTGATAAGGCAGATCGCCTTTACATTACTGAAATCGATTTAGACATTGAAGATGGGGATACCTTCTTTGAGGTGCCTAATGAATCCGCCTGGAAAGAGATAGAGCGCACCCCCGGATCCGAAGGTGATATCACCTTTAGCTTCATTACTTTGGAGCGCAAATAAAAAGGACCCCGCAGGGTCCTTTTTTCTTTAGAGTGAATTCTGATTATTGAACAATAATCTTTGCGTCTTTTGCAAGCTGACTTAAAAACTCAAACTGCTTTCTTTGCGTCATACCCGCACGAATAGCAGGTTTTGCTTGCTCAAATGAAGGTGGTTTGCTCGACTTCTTATCTTCCAACTTCATCAAGTACCAGCCCTGCTGCATCTGAATTGGCGCCGGAGAAACCTGTCCCTTGGAGAGATTAACAAGCACGGAAGCTAGCTGAGGGCTAACCTGACCAGGCTGGATCCAACCGACTGCTCCGCCTTGAACTTTGTTTGGAGCTAAGGAAATACTCTTGGCAACCTTATCAAATGGCTCACCTTTTTTGATACGCGCCAGAGCAGCTTGCGCATCAGCTTCGGTGGCTACCGCGATATCGCTCACCTTATATTCCACAATCATCCCTTGAGGACCTAGGGAAGCAATCTCTCGATTGTATTCAGCTTGAACATCCGCATCAGTGATTGGATTCCGAGCCATATAAGTAGATAACTCAAGATCAGCCAAATAATTCTGACGAATCATCGCTAGCTGCGTATTGGCCTTCTCAGAATTAGCCAAACCATCTTTTTCAGCTTGCTGAGAAAGCAGCAACACCTCAACAAACTTCTCAATGACCGCGCTACGCAACTGAGGTGATTCTTTTTGACCCTGAGAGATGGCAGCTTTAATTCCCTGCTCAACCATGTCATTGGTGATGATGGTGCCATTAACAGATGCCGCGGCATTAATTGGTAAACCACTCTGCTGCGCAAAGGGGCTGCCAACAAAAGTACTAGCTAAGATACCAGCAGCAATAAAGCGTACGGCCATTGGTTTGAATGCTGAGGAAAAAGGGTTCATAGCGAGAAGATCTTTCAAAAAAAGTAAACTCAATACTACCAGCTGGTATGAGCTCAACCTTAATAAGCCACAGTAAAATGGGCGCATGTGTGTTCAATACCTCGCGACGGTGAATGTAGATTGGGTTAAAACCCACTTTGATCTAGATTTACCGATTTCCCCTGCTCATGATGTGTTTCCAACCTACCCAGGACCCATCATCCTTACAAGCCACAATACAGGTCGCACTGCAATAGGCTTGGCTCGGTTTGGCTTGCTACCATCCTGGGCTAAAGAGGAAACATTTGGAAGAAAGACGTACAACGCTAGGGTAGAAACTGTAGCTGAGAAACCGTCTTATAAGAGCGCATGGGTAAAGCGGCATTACGCACTCGCTTTAGCTGATGTTTTTTATGAGCCATGCTATGAATCTGGCAAAGCAGTGCGAACCGCTATCAAACAAGAAAACAATGAGCCAATGGCGATTGCCTCAATCTGGGACACTTGGACCGAACCAGAAACAGGTGAACTCATTGTTTCTTTCTCCATGCTGACGATTGATGCCGGCGATCATCCAGTAATGAATCGTATGCATAAGCCAGAAGATGAAAAACGTACCGTGGTTCCGCTTCGTCCAGAACTCTTTAAGGCGTGGCTAAACGCCACTCCTGAAGAAGCACAAACATTACTTCAGTTGAATTCAATACCCGAGCTTACGCTTGCTTAGAAAGTTAAAACGGGTCGTGTTGCTCGATATGGATCAGCCGATTGCGTTTCTTGCGCCTCAGCCTCTTGTTCGCCAACTGGTTGACTATAGTATTTTGAATCTAATGCGCGTTCTTTAGATAGGCGCAGATCTTCTGCCCTTGGATCGACCGGTCCAAACGGCCCCTCAACTGGAGAAAGAGTCTGGTTATTAAACCCCTTCATCTGCTGAGCGGAATATGGGGAGTAAGTTGCGGACCCCGGAGGTAATGGTGGCGCTTGTGTACAGGCTGAAATGTTCATCAATATCAAGCAAGATGCTAGCCCTAGGGCGTATGTATTCATGCAAGCCATTGTATGGCAAGATCATGTAAATTTTTTAGATTAATTACAATATCTCGATAAATTTAGACGGCATGATCGCCGTCGACACAATGTGGTTTGGCGGCAATAGTCAGTGCGCCGCTGCCTGCTTATCTACAAGCAATACATCTTTAAATCAAAATCCTTAACAACCACCCAACTGGGTCCAATTTATAAGATCAATCAAACTTATACACTAGGTGCCTCGTACTTTTATGTGGCTGGTGGCGCAACGACAATTGGCAATACGTATCAAAATAATACCGTCAATACTCAACGTTTTTTATTAAGTGCATTAGCCTACTACCCCTTTGGCAGAATTAGCCTGCAATACGGACGCGATACAGAAATCAAAAATAGCTTTATAGAAACAAGGCGCCTTGCCATTCGCTATACGACTGAGTTTTAAGCCCGTAAATTTTTAAGTTCTAAGTCTTTGCAAAAAGTCCTTCGCGATTGGAAATCGAGAAGCAAGCAATAGCAAAATGACTGACCCATATATTGTTACGGTATTCAAATCATTTTTACCGGCTTTATGCCACCAATAGTGAGCTATTGCAGTGCAAGCAATGATGTAGACGAGCTTGTGCAATACAGACCAGCGCTTTCCGAGTTGACGTACTGACCACTGATTGGATGTCAGTGCCAATGGAGTCAGCAGTACCAAAGTCAGAAAGCCCATCGTAATAAATGGACGCTTAATAACATCACTCCACATCGATTGAAGGTCTAGATTTTGATCCAACCAAAACCAGATTGAAAAATGAATGCAGGCATAAAAAAAACAAAATAATCCCAGCATCCGACGCAGCTTAATCCAGACAGTCCAGCCTGTTATTAGGCGCAAGGGCGTCATGGCTAGCGTAATACAAAGAAATACAAGTGCCCAGGTACCGGTTGAGCGAGTAATGAATTCAATTGGATTGGCGCCTAGGCCGCCATCAGCACCAAGCCAAACTAACCGGGCTAACGGTAATAGGGAAAGCAAGAAGATCGATGCCTTAAAAAATCTCATAAGCCATATTAAACGACCCTATTGATTTGCAAACCAATAGGGTCGAATTCTAAGTTAAGGGGATTAGATTGTTAAGCCAAACTTAAGCCTTCCTTGCTTAATGGGAAGTTACGAACTGGCCTACCAATTGCAGCAGAAACTGCATTTGCTACGGCAGGGCCTACTACGCAAATCGTTGGTTCACCTACCCCACCCCAGAAATCAAAACTCGGGACTAAAACTGTCTCAATCCTTGGAGTTGCAGATAACTTCAGTAGCGGATAAGTATCAAGATTTTGCTGTTTGATGCGGCCATTTTCTACAGAGATCTCTGGCAAGAAAATCGCTCCCAGCGCCATCGCTACAGAACCTTCAATTTGCTCTCGAGTCAAATAAGGATTAACAACGTGTCCCGAATTTAGGGCAAAGACAAGGCGTGTAACCTTAACTACATTGTTTTGTACAGTCACCTCAGCCACGCAAGCGGAGTAGCTGGCATACCCCATGAACTGAGCAACACCTCGGAATGTTCCAGCCGGCAATGGCTTATCCCACTCTGCTTTTTTAGCTGCGGCATTTAGAACACCTAGATGCTTTGGATGACTCTGCATCAGTGCTTGTCTAAATTGCACCGGATCCTTTCCGGCAGCTTTAGCACACTCATCCATAAAGCATTCCATGAAGATGCCGTTCTGGTTGGTATTCACACCACGCCATGGACCCACAGGCACATGCGTATTCTTCATCACGTACTCAGTTAAGAGGGTTGGAAAGGTGTAACCAAGTTGTGCATCGGGACCTTTTTCATAGAAGCCCTGGAGTTGACGTTCGTCCTTGCCGTTCTTAATATTCTGCGGTGCCAAGGTGGCATTAATCGATTGGCCTGCAACCTTAATGTGCATACCAGTCAAATTGCCTGAACCATCAATACCAGCCGACATTTTTGCCATTGCTATTGGATGGTAAAAATCGTGAGTCATATCCTCTTCACGACTCCAGATCACCTTGACTGGTTGTCCTGGAAATTTTTGCGCCACTTTAGCAGCAAAAGTTGTGAAGTCTTGTGTAGAGCCACGACGACCCAAGCCACAGCCAGAATCTAATTTATAGACTTCGCAATTGGCAAGCGGAAATCCAGTAGCTTCAGATAAGGCCGCATGTGAGCCTTCACCATTTTGAGTTGGCACCCAAGCCTCAGCACGATCGCCCGTGATTTTGACTGTAGCATTCATAGGCTCCATCGTGACGTGGGCACGGTACGGCGTGTAATAGATTGCCTCCACTTTTTTAGCGGCACTATTAATGGCGGCAGGTGCATCGCCTTCTTTGCGCTGCCAAAAATCACCTTGCTCATCTAAGCCATCTCGCAACATTTTATTAATGCTGTCTTGCGAAACGCTAGCTGCCTTGCCTTCATCCCAAACAATTGGCAATGCATTGAGCGCCGTATTTGCATGCCACCAGGTATCAGCAACAACAGCAAGAGTGTTGTCATTAATTTTGACAACACCTTTTACGCCGCGCATATCCTTGATCTTAGCCTCATCGTAACTCACCAACTTGCCACCAAATACTGGGCAAGACTTTACCGAAGCACAAAGCATGCCTGGAAGCTGCAAATCAACACCATAAACCTTTGACCCATTTACTTTATTAGCCGTATCTAAACGTGCATAAGGCTGACCAGCCACCTTCCAGTTTCTGGGATCTCTTAAAACAATTGATTTTGGATCAGGCGGCGTCAAAGTTGAAGCTAGCTCAGCGACTTTGCCATAAGTAGTTTTACGACCTGTTGCCTTATGGGTGATGACACCCTTATCTACCGTCAACTCTTCAACGGGCACATTCCACTGATTGGCAGCGGCTTGCATCAACATGATGCGCGCAGCCGCAGCACCGCGACGAACATAATCTTCCGAAATCCTAATGCCACGACTACCGCCAGTGCCATGCTCGCCCCATACGCGCTTGCGTGCCAAGCTCTGCCCCGGAGTTGCAGACTGAGTTTTAACTTTCTTCCAATTGCATTCGAGCTCTTCTGTTACCAATTGCGCAAGACCTGTTCGGGTGCCTTGCCCCATCTCCGAACGCGCGATGCGGATGTAAACGGTATCGTCTGGCTTAATACTGACCCAAGCGTTCACCTCAGCCTCGCCAGCTTGTGTTGGAGTATTGGGATCATATTTTGCGCCAGCCTGCGCGTAAGCATCAGGCAAAGCGCCGATACCCAACATCAATCCACCACCAAGCATCGTGCCTTTGATGATGAATTCACGACGGGAAGAGTTTTCTAAATGAGGAGTTTGATTTTTTGTTGTCATCTTTTTCTCCTTAACCACGAGACGCAGGAGTAGCGTTGTACTGCGCCAGAACATCTACTAATTTCTTTTGACCAGATGCAACATGAATTCCATCCCGGATCTTTTGGTAAGTTCCGCAACGGCACAGATTTCCCATCGCATTATCAATATCGGCATCAGTAGGCTTTGGATTTCTCTTTAAGAGAGCTGCCGCTGCCATTACTTGACCAGACTGGCAATAGCCACACTGAGGCACATCCAATGCAATCCATGCTTGTTGTACTGGATGCGTATTATTTTGAGAGAGTGCTTCAATGGTAGTAATTTTGGCCTTACCTACAGCAGATACTGGAATTGAACATGAACGAACAGGCTCGCCATTGAGATAGACGGTGCATGCTCCACATTGGGCTACGCCACAACCGTACTTGGTACCCGTAAGCCCAACCACTTCCCGAATTGCCCAAAGTAGAGGCATATTGGGTTCTACGTCAATATTTTGTATCTTGCCATTAATGTCTAGTTGCATGCTATCTCCTATGGTTTTCTTTTCAAATGACTATAAATCATTCTTAACTTTTTGCACTTGCACATAAACCAACACCAACCCCAGGCGCCGACCCTATCGAATTAGGCTGTAATTTGCTATCCTGAGCCTTCAATTAAGGATGAATATGACCGAAGAGAACCAAACCCAGAACGATGAAGACTTTGATTATGGGTGCGAGTGTGCCATGACCTTGCTTAACGAGCCCACCGAAGACCGTCTGAATGACTTAATTGATGAGCTCGATGAAGATGGCATGATCTCCACCGAAGTGGTCTATGGCTTACTCGCAACTATCCTCATGAGCATGAATGAAGAAGGACATGAGGGTGATGAGCACTAATTATTAGAGTTCACTTGGGCGGCAAAAGCATCCATTGCTTTTGCCAACTGAATATCGAGCTTGGTTAAGGCTTTGGCGGAGTGCGTTGTCAGCGATACCAATACCTTATTCCAAGAGTTGGACCAATCTGGGTGATGATCAATTTCTTCGGCATACCCAGCACATAAGGTCATAAATTCGAATGCTTGCTTAAAGTCCGCAAAGGTAAACTCGCGCCGAATAGCCATGCTATTACCATCTAACGTCCAAAGCGAAATTTCTTTTTCTACATCAAAGCCATCAACTATCAAGACAGACTCCTTTAGTTAGCAACACTTTGTGAAAGTTGCTTTAAGTCTTCCGGGTACAGCCAACGCCATTCACCCTCCGGCAGATCAGCAGGCATCTGATAGGCGCCAATTTCAGTGCGATGCAACTGCGCAACGTGATTTCCAACTGCAGCCATCATGCGCTTTACCTGGTGATAGCGTCCCTCAACAATTGTCATTGCCAAAACATGATCTGAGATTTGTTTACATGCAGTTGCAAAGCAGGGCTTTGGGTCATCATCCAATACAACCCCATTTAATAGATGATCGATTTGCTTCTGGGTAATGGGCTCTGGCGTAGTGATTTGATAGACTTTCCCTGTATTCTTTTTCGGGGTGGTCATCTTATGAATAAATTGACCATCATCAGAGATTAAGAGTAAGCCAGTAGTGTCGTAGTCTAGACGCCCCACACACTGCAGACCTCTTTCAACAAAAGGGGCTGGGAGTAAGCTATACACACTGGGGTGATGCGTTGTTTTATGTGAGCACTCATAATTAGCCGGCTTGTTAAATGCTAGATAAGCCTTCTCGTGATACTCCCAATCCTTACCCTCAACATTGAGCATGAGATTTTCAGTAACAACTCTTTCTTCTGGATCCTCGGCTAATACGCCATTTACCTTTACCAGCTCGGCATACACTAAATCGCTACAGTAGCGTCGAGTACCAAAGCCCTGGCTAAAGAGAATTTTTTCGAGAGAAATAGGTTTTGCCATATGCTGCAAAGGATACTACAGAGCAAGAATGCACTGAGACAGCCAACCATTTCTCTAATTCATTATCATTAGATATTCATGCCATCACAAAAAGCAATTGCCCATGCTATCTACCCCGAAACCACGATCCTTACTACACACACGAGAAATTACTTTTCAAGGGTACACAAGAGAGGATGGGTTATGGGACATTGAGGGTCATCTAAAAGATTTTAAAACCAATCCCTTTCAAACTAGCGCAAAAGTGTGGCAGCCTGGCGAGGCATTTCATGACATGTGGGTGCGCGTCACACTAGATAAAGAATTTGTTATCAAAGATATTGAAGCAGCCATGGATGGCCATCCACACGCAGAGTGCACTGCTGTGATCCCACCAATGGATTCGCTGATTGGATCTCAACTGGGCAAGGGTTGGCGCAAGACAATTGATACTCATCTTGGTGGCATTAAGGGCTGTACCCATTTACGTGAACTTCTTACTAGCCTTGCTACCGCGGCTTATCAGTCCATTCCAGGAGCGTTTTTTGATCCCACAGGTAAAAAGCCGCCACTCTATTTGGGCACCTGTAAATCATGGGACTTTAATGGGCCAGTAGTGATGCGCGTCTACCCCAAGTTCTATCAGTGGAATAAGCCTAAGACCTAAAGCTCACCACGATGAATATTAAAAGGATTAAAAGCTTGCTGAACAGGCATCATCTCTAAAACATTGATGTTCATGTGACTTGGTAAAGTAGCAGACCAATATATAGCTTCTGCTACATCATCAGCACTTAAAGCGTGTACTCCGCTATAAACTTTTTCTGCTTTGTCGTCATCGCCCTTAAAGCGCACATAAGAAAACTCTGTGCCAGCACACATCCCCGGCTCAATACAAGTCACACGCAATGGCGTGCTAATGAGATCGGCGCGCAAATTTAAACTAAATTGCTTTACGAACGCCTTAGTTCCACCATAGACATTGCCACCCGGGTATGGATAGTTAGCAGCGACAGATCCCAAATTAATGACGTGTCCTCGCTTACGCTCCACCATGCCTGGTAGGAGGGCACGAGTCATATGAACGAGCCCCTTGATGTTGGTATCAATCATCTGATCCCAATCACTCAAGAAGGCCTTATGTGCCGGCTCCAAACCCAATGCAAGACCAGCATTATTTACCAATACAGTGACCTGAGAAAATTCCGCTGGCAGAGTACTTGCCAATGCATCTACCTGAGCACTGTCACAAACATCTAAAACCAATGTCAAAAGTTTCTTCTGTTGCTCAGCAGGCAAAGAATCTTTTAAATCACCCAGGCGCTCCGCTCTTCTACCAACAGCAATTACCTGATGGCCATGAGCCAAAAAGCGTCGGGCAGTTGCTTCTCCAAATCCAGCGGTTGCGCCAGTCACTAATACGGTGTGCTCCATACTTCCTCTTTAACTTTTTTGTAAATAATGGTTTGTAATTTAATATTAATACCCATATGCCATTTCTGCGCACGCTCACTTTTTTATTGCTATGTATATCTACCGCTTTAGCGTGTGCTGCTGAGCAAGCTCCTACACCCATTTTAGGGCTCGTTAATGCATCTCAGACGAGATCTCAAGATCGAATCTTGGAATTCTGGGGCTACCATGAGTACGACGGCTCACAAAACTATGCCGATACCCTCAAATTACGTTACTACAACCCTCTAAATATGGGCGACTGGCACGGCACACTGAGACTTGATGCAGCCTACATTGCCCCTTATGGCCCTCTACTGCCTGCGCATTCAACTGGCACTTATTCAGCAGACAATGCAATGGTGACGATATGGGGTGGAAAGGCTGGCTGGCTTGGTAATGTTGGGGCAAGAGTCCTGGCGCCACTTGGCAACACAGGTCAATGGTTAGCTGGCCCTCAAGTTAGCACTTCATTCATACCCGCCGGTAGCGGGCAAAATATTCTGGCGGATATCTCGCCATTAGCGCGCTATATGTTCGGATTTAATGCAAAGGCACCCTCCGACAATAGTCCCCCACCACTAACAAGTCGCCTTGAACTTTATCCAACGGTTGGCCTGAACTTGGGGCCTAGCACCCAAATTCGTTTTTGGGATGAAAACGGCGCGTTTTATAACGCAGCTGGTGGCGGCTGGTTTATACCAATTGATACCATGCTGACCCAAAGGATCAATAAAAATCTTTTATTTGCTGTGGGCGGTTCAAAACAAGTGGTTCAAACCTACCAAGTCTACAACTGGATGGTATACGGAAAAGTTGCGCTTACTTTTTAAAAAAAGTAATCAAGCAAGGTCTACCAATGTTTCGCCTTCTAATTTTGCAGCCCCTGATTTGATCAAGGACTTAGGCAACCACTGAGTAAATTCATCCATACTCATATTGAGTATCTTGGATGCACTGATTAGTGCCGGTGTATTGGCAATCCAATCTTTTACTTGCCCCATCTCACGACTACGCCACTCTAAAAGGCGATATTTCAGCAAGACTTTAGCGCCATGACGTGCATTACGATCTGGATCAGATGCCAAGTAATCTAATCTCGATCGAGCTGTATCTAGTGACTTAGCAACATCTGAGAAAGGTGCGCCATGACCTGGGATAACCAAATCGATCGACAAAGTACTAATCAGGTCTAAAGTTTGCGCTACCTCCTCAAACCCAGCCTCACCCCAGAGCTCAGGAAAGATAACTCCAAAACCCTCTTCCCATAGGGCATCAGCTGAGATCAAAATGCGATGATCCGCTTGATACAACATAATGGAATGGGGATCATGACCCGGCGCAGCTAATATCTTCCAAAAATATCTTCCTAATAAAATTTCCTCGCCAGGAATTAATACATGATGATGAGAAAACTGTGGGCACTCTTGTCCTAAGTTGTCATAGCTCAATAAATTACTATCCCAATTTTTGACTGCCAACTCTTCTGCTACTGGAATATGCACCTCACAACGAAATGCTTCTGCTAGAGCAGCATTTCCACCACAATGGTCGGAGTGAAGATGCGTATTCACCAACTTATTTAATGTACTTAAGCCATGCTTTTGAATGGCGCCACCCACTAAATCTAAAGTCATTTTTTGGTGAGTGCAATAACCCGAGTCAACCAAGGAGACATCATCCTTGCCGTAGTGAAAAATATTATTTGCGGAGAGCCACCCTCTTTCAAAAACCTCAATGCCAGGCGGCAATAAATGCGCTGTCATACTTTAATTCTTTAAAGAGGTAGCTTGGACTGTTAGCTCTAGCTTACGCACATCAAACTGCTGAGCCTGAATGCGCTGCAGCGTTTCGTCATAAACTTTTTTATCCAATTGCGGTGTTCTCGACAAAATCCAGAGATATTCACGTCGTGGATCACTTACCACCGCCACTTGATACTGAGGATCTAGATCAATTACCCAATAATCACCCCATACCAATGGAATGAATGATAGCCAGGCTGGAGCAAAACGTACCTCCAATTTAGGCGAGTCCTTTGCCCCTATTTGGCGAGCAGTACCTTCTGCTTCCGAAACCTCACCTTCAGCAGTTCTGCAGCTATTCAAGACTTTAAGAGTACCGTCGCCCCTAGCTGAATAAACTGCTTTTGTATTGCTCGTGCACTTCTTCTGGAACCAGTTTGGATACTTTGCAATCTCATACCAAGTGCCCAAATAGCGCGGCACATCCAGAGTGGAAATCGTCTTGACTGCTATATCGGATGTCTGGCTATAAGCACAGAAGCTGGATATAAAAATACATACGCCAAATAATGCTGAATAAATTTTGTACATTACTAATAGTACTTCTTCAGATCCATACCGGTATACATACTAGCAACCTGCTCGCCATAGCCATTAAACATTTGGGTTTTAATCTTGGGGGCGAACATGCCTTTAGGATCACCAATACGACGCTCCATTGCCTGACTCCAGCGCGGATGATCCACCTGGGGATTGACGTTGGAGTAGAAGCCGTACTCCCTGGCATCAAACTGACTCCAGCTTGTCTTTGGCATCTCTTCAGTAAAACGAATTTTGACAATGGACTTGGCGCTTTTAAAGCCATACTTCCAGGGCACCACAATTCGGACTGGAGCACCGTTCTGTTTCGGCAGAACCTCACCATATAAACCTAAGGTAAGAAGTGTCAGGGGATTCATGGCCTCGTCCATGCGCAAGCCTTCGCGATAAGGCCATTCGATAATGTTGCTTTTGACTCCCGGCATTTGCTTGCGATCGGCTAATGAGACGAACTCCACATACTTGGCTGATCCCAGCGGCTCTACTTTATTAATCAACTTAGAGAGTGAGTAGCCATCCCAAGGAATGACCATTGACCAACCCTCAACGCAGCGCATCCGATAAATACGCTCTTCTATTGGGGCTAACTTGAGCAGCGCATCAATATCCAAGGTAAGAGGCTTTTTTACCAATCCTTCTATGGAAATTGTCCAAGGGCTAGTTTGCAAACTTCCAGCATGGGCTGCGGGATCTTCTTTACCCGTACCAAATTCATAAAAGTTGTTATAGCCGGTAACGTATTTATATGAGGTCAGTCCATCCTTATCTGCAAAAGCTGGGTTCAGCGTTGCTGCTAGCTTATCCGGGGATGCTGCAAGTGCCTGCCTTGAAAACCAAGGGGCCAAGGCCATGCCAAAGCCACCTGCAGCAGCTTTCTTAATAATATTTCTGCGATTTTCAAAAACAGCTTGTGGAGTAATGTCACTCGCAAGAATAGTCTTATCAATAAAACGCATAACGCACCCCTTAGGAATGTAATGCTTCTATTTTGCTACCGATAAGTATTTCTTGCTTAAGTCTGACTGGCACGCATTCTGTTCATCAAGGCGAGGCTATGCTTATCCATCCCACCAACCATCTGTGTAAGGGCTGGATAGTCTTGAGTGAGTGTTTCGCCGCCATAGAAACGCAATAACCAATCTGGAAAACTACGTTCTGCAATTTCACGAATTTCTAAGAGCTCAACTCGATGATGGCGCCTGTCTTCCTGAATGCGCTTCCAGGCCTTCATCACGCTCGCGCGATCACCTTCAATAATCTGGCCAAACTGCTGGTTGTCATACAAGAGAATTCCGGTAATGCCATTTGCCTGATTAAATGCACGCGCTGACTCTAGCAAACGCATTAAGCCAAGAAAAGACATATCCGAGACAGCTTCGCTCAGATAACTCAATTCAATCAGGTCTTTAGGCTTTGGCATCGCTCACAATTAATAAACAGGGATTTATAAATTAAAAAGGCAAACCCGGAGGTTTGCCTTTCGATGGTAAGCCTAATTTCAATATTAGGCACTTAGCGCTTTTACCTATTAAATTCTTGCCGCCTTGATGGCTGCATTGAAAGTTGGGCTTGGGCGCATCACAGCCTTGCACTTCTCGGAATCCGCTACAAAGTAACCACCGATATCTGCTGGCTTACCCTGCACTGACTTGAGTTCATCTGCAATCTTTTGCTCATTCTCAATCAATGATTTAGCCAAAGGAGCAAAGAAGGCCTGCAATTCCTTATCTTCTGTTTGAGCCGCTAAAGCTTCAGCCCAATACATTGCTAGGTAGAACTGGCTACCGCGGTTATCCAATTCGCCGGTACGTGGTGAAGGTGACTTATTGTTATCCAATAACTTGCCAGTCGCCTCATCCAATGTGCGTGCCAAGATTTTCACTTTATTGTTACCTGTCTTATCACCGATATCCTCGAGAGACACAGCTAAAGCCAAGAACTCGCCAAGTGAATCCCAGCGCAAGTGATTCTCCTCTACCAGTTGTTGTACATGCTTTGGAGCAGAACCTCCTGCACCAGTTTCAAACAAACCGCCGCCAGCCATCAAAGGCACGATAGACAACATCTTTGCGCTAGTACCCAATTCCATAATCGGGAACAAGTCGGTAAGGTAGTCACGCAAAATATTACCGGTTACAGAGATTGTGTCCTTGCCACGAATCACGCGCTCTAAGGTGTAACGCATTGCACGAGTCTGGGACATGATCTGAATATCAACACCCTTCAGGTCGTAATCTTTAAGATAAGTATTTACCTTCTTGATCAACTCCGCCTCATGTGGACGGTACTCATCAAGCCAGAATACTGCTGGAGTATTAGAAAGACGTGCACGATTAACGGCCAACTTGACCCAGTCACGAATCGGGGCATCTTTTACCTGACACATGCGCCAGATATCACCCTCTTCTACATTTTGCTCAAGCAATACCGTGCCGTCATCAGCAACGATACGTGCCACACCAGCCTCTGGAATTTCAAAAGTCTTGTCATGTGAACCGTACTCTTCAGCCTGTTGAGCCATCAAGCCTACGTTAGGTACTGTACCCATAGTTTTTGGATCAAAGTTGCCGTGTGTCTTACAGAAATTAATCATTTCTTGATAGATACGAGCAAAGGTACTTTCTGGGATAACAGCCTTGGTGTCATGTAAACGACCATCCGCGCCCCACATCTTGCCGCCAACACGAATCATGGCAGGCATAGAAGCATCCACAATAACATCGCTCGGGGAGTGTAAGTTGGTAATACCTTTAGCGGAGTCAACCATCGCCAAAGCTGGACGATGTTCGTGGCAAGCGTGCAAGTCTTGAATAATTTCTTCGCGCTTGGATTCTGGCAAAGTTTTAATCTTGTCGTACAAGCTGCTCATACCATTATTGGCATTCACACCCAACTCTTCAAATAACTTAGCATGCTTCGCAAAAGCATCTTTATAGAAAATCTTCACAGCATGACCAAATACGATCGGATGTGAAACTTTCATCATGGTGGCCTTAACGTGCAAGGACAACATCATGCCGGTCTTGTAAGCGTCTTCGATCTCTTTCTCGTAGAACTCACAAAGTGCTTTTTTACTCATGTACATGCTGTCGATAATTTCGCCAGCCAATAAAGAGACTTTTGGCTTGAGGACAATAGTCTTGCCGCTCTTAGTTACCAAGTCCATCTTCACATCACAAGCTTTAGTCATGGTCATGGACTTCTCGCTAGAGTAGAAGTCGCCGCCATGCATGTGAGAGACGTGTGTACGTGAAGCCTGACTCCACTCACCCATGGAATGTGGGTTTTTACGTGCGTAGCGCTTTACAGCAGGTGGTGCACGACGATCTGAGTTACCTTCGCGCAATACAGGGTTTACTGAGCTACCCAAGCATTTGGAATAGCGGGTACGAATAGCTTTTTCTTCATCCGTTTTTGGATCATCAGGGAAATTAGGGATCTTATAACCCTTAGATTGCAACTCTTTAATTGCTGCGAGCAACTGAGGAACTGAAGCGCTAATGTTTGGCAGCTTAATGATGTTGGTGTCAGGCAATAAAGTCATCTTGCCGAGTGCGCCCAAGTTATCAGGAACTTGTTGCTCCGGGGTAAGGCAATCAGAAAACTCAGCCAAGATACGAGCAGCTACAGAAATGTCGCTCGTCACAATCTCTACGCCAGCAGGTGCCGTAAAAGTACGAATAATTGGCAGAAATGCGCAAGTCGCCAAAAGCGGCGCTTCATCTGTCAGCGTATAAATAATCTTTGATTTCTCTGAAGCCATGAATGTTTCCTCAATATTGAAAAAATTACAGAGTCAGGTTTTTACCCTGCCGCTCTCAAATCCTTATTTAGCAAGTCGCTTTTAGCGCACCTGTTGCCAATAAGGCGAGTTCTCCATTTTAAATCATTGGACTTGGCAAAAATGGTGGTTTTGACACCGAAAATGGCCGATAGAGGGCAATTTAAGGGAATCCACCGAGCTAACCGATACTGCAAATTCACCGTAAACTGCAAGCCATGACCAGCAAACATCCCTTACTCAATAGAAACCTGGTGCTGCTGATCATTTGTCAGGGGCTATTTCTCACCAATAATGTCACCTTTATTGCCATTAACGGACTCGTAGGACTTAGCCTTGCTCCGGTGAGTTGGATGGCTACCCTGCCAGTTATGGGCTATGTAGTTGGAGGCGCCTTTTCCACCTCCATCGTAGCCAAATCCCAGAACCATTTTGGCCGCAAGATTTCCTTTCAACTAGGCCTTCTAGTGGCAATGCTGTCCGCTCTTTTATGTGCGTATGCTGCTGTGAGTAAAAACTTTTGGCTTTTGGTCATAGGTACTTTTATTGCCGGCTACTACAGCGCTAATGGTCAGCTTTATCGCTTTGCTGCAGCAGAACTCACAGATCTAAAGCAGCGCGACAAAGCCGTTTCTTGGGTTCTTGCTGGTGGCATCCTTGGTGCCGTCATCGGGCCCAATCTCGCCTCATGGACTCGAGACCTTTTTGATACAGCCTTTTTGGGCGCCTATCTCACGCTTTCTATCGCTGGCTTCATCGGCATCTTTGTAATGCAGTTCATTCACTTTCCCCAAGAGTTAAAAACGCAACACTCACTCTCCGATGGGCGACCCTTAAGCGTGATACTTAGTCAACCCGTCTTTGTGGTTGCCATTATTGGTGCAGCTTTAGGCTATGGGGTCATGAATCTATTAATGGCGGCCACGCCTTTAGCAATGCAGATCTGTGGCTTACCCTTTTCTGACACTGCTTTGGTTCTGGAGTGGCATGTGATTGGAATGTTTGCACCCGGATTTTTTACAGGTTCTCTTATTCAGAGATTTGGGACATTAAAAATTATGGGTGTCGGAGTGCTACTAAACTTCGCCTGTATCGCCATTGCACTTACCGGTACTGACCTGCATCAATTCTTTATCGCTTTATTTTTACTTGGCGTTGGCTGGAACTTTTTATTTACTGGCGCTACATCTTTGGCAATGACTGCCTATCAACCCAACGAACGCGATAAAGCACAAGCAGCAATTAACTTCTTCGTCTTTGGCACCATGGCTTTCACCTCTTTTGGCTCAGGCGCCCTCGTCACCTCTCAGGGTTGGAGCATTCTGAATTGGGGATCACTGGCTCCCGTGGTGATTACTGGGCTTGCACTTTACTGGCTTGCTCAGCAGCGTAAAAAGTCGGCGACTCCAGCTTAAGAAGCTTTTGCTAGCGGCAAGTTAAATAATAGATTTTGAGGTTTTAGCTTGAGCTGCTGCTGATCGTTCATGGCAATAGCCATATAGACTGGCTTACCAGCTTGAGCCTTGGCAACAGCAGCTTCATCAATAAAGTCCAGTCGGAATAAGCAAATCACTTTTTGCAGCTCATCTGCCTCAACCAACTCTTTGTTGTAAAGCTTATTCAGAACTTCAGTTGCAGCCGCATCCAAGCCAACGTGCCATGACCATTTGGGATCGCTAATTTGCTGCATTGGTGTAATGCGCACACTGGCACCTAAAAAGTGCTTGACCCATTTTTCTAAAACGCGACAAAAACGATTAATAGGCTCGTGCCCAAAATTGAGTTGCACTGCCAAATCAAAATCTTCATTACGCGACCAATACTCATCCGCATTGTCTTCATGGAGCACATCTAGATCAGCCGATCTCATGGTCATCGACTTACCCTTTAGTAAATCCATGATGTTGCCTGTATCGCCAGCCTGAGCATTACGTGCAATCACTTCTTCATCCGCGCCCATCACGATGCCATCTTCAATGACGGTGATTTTCTGATTTCTAAAGAAGAGTTCTCCCATGCGCACCTCTAATGGATGCGCCTCATCGCCAAGAATATGTCTGATAAAAATTTGGGCCAGTAAAGATATAAATAAAGGCGGCACATCCACTCCCTCGCCTTTGAAGAGACTCATATAAAAAGCCTCTAGAGAGCTGGCTGACAGCAGGCGCGCCCGGTAGCGCAACCAGACACGATAGTTCTCCTGAATGTCCTCATCAGCCATTGCAGCAATATCTGCTTCAACCACTTCATCGCGAGGGTTATCCATCAAACGCTGATGCAAGGTCCGTTCAGCGGGGCAAGATTCCGACACTAGCGAGAGCTCAGGCCTTGCCATATATGTACGCAAAAAGTCGTCTGTAACCAGCAACTGGCGATCGGGGCTGATTGCCAGGGTCTTATATGCGGAATTTACCCAATAATTTGTCATACGTTTTAACTAAAGTTAGCGTGCCATCAGAATTGATAAAGCTCAGAATATACTAGCCAGTCAATTTGCGTGAAATAGGAAAACATTATGAGTGAACTCAAAAAAATCGATACCGTTGTTGGCGAAGGCAAAGAAGCTGCAGCAGGTAATCATGTGGACGTACATTACACCGGCTGGCTATACGACGAAAAGGCTGCTGATCACAAAGGTCAAAAGTTTGATAGCTCATTAGATCGTGGCCAACTCTTTAGCTTCCCTTTGGGTGCTGGGCATGTCATTAAGGGCTGGGATGAAGGCGTAGCGGGCATGAAAATTGGCGGCAAACGCACTTTGATCATTCCTTCTGAAATGGGCTACGGACCACGCGGTGCTGGCGGCGTTATTCCCCCTAATGCTACTCTCGTATTTGATGTGGAATTACACGGCGTTAATTAAGAGATCTTAGTCAGCGGTAAAGCAAAAGCCACCCTCGGGTGGCTTTTTATATTTTGCAATTCTGAAATCTTAAGAACGAATGTCCTTACCATTTAAGGTTAAGCGATTCGTTGAGCGGTTTTGGCACAAGCTAATGAGGCGATTTCTTTCTGCCATGACCTTGTCAGCGTAACCTCCATCATCCTCAGCATTAGCGGCGCCAACGTAGTACTTCAAGCCATTGCGCAATGAACCAGCTGTAGCAATCAGATACTTCAGGATATAGGCGCCAACACGAATATTGACCTCTGGCTTAACAGCCTCAGAGGTGCCGCCAAAAATTGCATATTTATCTTTATGTACTGAAGTCATTACCTGCATCAAACCTTCAGCGCCAGCATGACTCTTTGTATTTGGATTGAAATTGGATTCCACGGAAATCACTGCCAACAAAAGGACTGGATCAATGTTGACTTCTTTGGCAATCAAGATGGTACTGGAAACATACTCTTCAATCTTCGAGCGATCGAGGCTATATTTCTTCTCAAAGAAATCTGCCACAGCCCGTTGGTTCTGTATGGAACCCATGAGATTACTATCCAAAGCCTGGGGATCAATCTTCGAGGCTGGAATGCGATCAGACAAATGAGAAATTGACTTCACCTGCATTTGCGCTACTGAAGGCATTAACAAAGCAACTGTTTGTTGCTTAGCACTCACCAAACCAGTAGTAGCTGAAAATTTAGACTTGTTATAGATCACTGCTGCGATTTCAGTATCTGCGGCCGGAGCAGCAGCTACTTCATTAGCATCCTTATATTGGTTGAGCATGCCAAAGCCATTGCTCCACACCATGTGCCGAGCTTCATCTGGGACCAGAACGCGCGCCAAGTCGAAAGCACCAGCGTTAGTACCGCTGCCTGAAAGCCAAAGACCAACCACCATAAATACAGTAACAACGAGTAAGCCATTAATAACTCGATAGACCGGAGCCATGGCATGCGCAAGCAGATCTTTGGCAGCCAACATGGTTGACTGTGGATTCTGCATATCGCTCAAATTGTTAGGTAAACATTTACTCATTCATTGTTTGCAAGACCTCAAAAAACTGAACTGCCGTTTTATGCTGCATTGCAATATCTAAAAAACATGGGTCATCCTAAGAAGATTCTTATATCAAGTCAAGAATAAAGAAGCTAAAAACCATAACTTATCCATCTAGAAATCAGGAAACTCCCGTATGTGCACCCCAAAAGCCATATATAAGCTAATTAAATCAAGTACTTATAAATGTTAGGGGGCGCTAATTTCACTCTATAAAAAATTACATAAAACCAGACTTTTTTGTGATTTTCCAAAAAAAATGGAAGCTCAAAAACCATACATCTAGTGTTTTCATGCCTCTCCTTTTCTATGGGTAGTAGGGGATGGGAGTCTATTGCAATGCGCCATCCACAGTGAGAGATACGGCTATAGGCGGCACTTAAGATGCAGAAAACATCCGATCTTGCCCAGATCTCTTATTAGCCATGTAGCTAGCTCTAGATAAAAAGTGGGCCTTGCTATTAGAAGAGGTCCTACACTTAGAACCCATGAAATTTCTACGCAGCCTGCTGTTCCTCGCATCCCTCTCAATCTCACTAACTACTTTTGCAGCCTTTGATGACTGCAAGGGTCTTTTTCCACGCCAGCAAATACCCATTAGCAATCAGGCTGGAAGAGATCTCTGCTTTGATGGTTTCGCGATTTACTACTCCCCTCAAGATAAGAAACCTATTTACACGGTAGAGAAACTTAACAAAGAACAATTTTCTGTCCCGCACCCGCGAAGAACTAATCAGTTTTACGAAGAGGCCAGGTTGCCCTTCTCTGAACGCGCCTTGCTCTCAGATTACCGCGGCAGCGGCTATGACCGCGGCCACAACGCACCCGCAGGTGATATGAGTAATGAACGCTCCATGGCTCAATCATTCTCGTTGGCGAACATGATGCCCCAGGCAAGACAAAACAATCAGGGCATCTGGGCAAAGAATGTTGAGGAGCCCACTCGCGCCTACGTAAAAAGAGCTGCTGGCGATATTTATGTATTTACCGGATCCACTGGCAATAGCGGTAGCATCGGCAGAAGTCGCGTGACAATACCGAGTCATCTCTTCAAGCTGGTTTATGACCCCAGCAAAAATACTGCATGGGCTTATTGGATTGAGAATACCAACGAAGCCAATATGACACCCCCAATTAGCTACAAAGATTTGGTGCAAAAAACGGGGATTGATTTTCAATTACCTGGGGTCGATGATGCAGCTAGCCCGGGTGCCATAGCCTCAGAACCATTGAAAACAAAGGGCCAAAAGCCTTTGATTGGTGGCTGGTATCCAGTATTTTTTGATGCCTATTCATCAAGCAAGCTCAATGAGGTAATTGACAGCATCAAGGCGGGTAAGGTGGAGAGTATTCAAATTCAATACGACCGCAATGAGAGTCTCGCAAAACAAATTTTCTTGCAAATTGAGTCCCAAACGAATCTCAAGACAAACTTGCTACAAAGCAGTCCACCAGAATCAGCAACTACGACTTACGAACGCAACCGCGTTACTCTCATTATTCGCTCAAAGTAATTTGGTTTTAGCCGCAAGGCCATGAGCTCGCTGGATTGGCGCCAGCAGTCCACGCAAACCATTGTGATCAAGGGTGTGCATCAACTCAAGCAATTGACCTAACTCACTCTTAGGAAAACCTTCGCGCGCAAACCAAGCCAAATAATTTCCTGGCAAATCAGCCAAAGCACGCCCTGCGTACTTACCAAAAGGCATTTTCATCAAAACAAGTTTTTCCAGGGACTCAGCGTTCATTGAGGGAAATATTACAAGCAAAGAGGAGTAGAAAGAAAAATTTCATCATTTCTAAGGCTATGGTCATTTATTTAGTTGAGAATCATTCTCATTTGATGTTATATTGAGAACCATTCTCATTTAGATTTTTATCCATCAACCTCAAATGACCATGAAATTGACTATTAATAGACTTCTCGCTTTCAGCATCTTTCTTCTTGCAACCCTACATTTCTCATTTGCCCACGCGGGTGAGGGTGCCTTCGGCTGGATTTACACCCTAGATTTACAACCCAAAGGAAAGCTAGAGTTTGAGCAACGACTACAACTGAATAAGCAACAGGCGTCGGGCACCTACGATGCATGGACCGCAAGAACAGAGTTGGAGTACGGCCTAACCAACGATCTACAAGTAGCAGGTTATATCAACTCTTACTACACCAGCGCCAATCAAAATTACACCAATCCGGAGGCCTGTGGCGACTCCTCAACCTGTACGGGTGGTTACGGGGTACCTTCTGCACATGACCCTGCTACAGCCTATAAAAAAAGTGGCATCGAGGGTGGATCTCTTGAGGCCATCTATCGCATCACCAATCCAGTCACTTCACCAGTCGGCGTTGGGCTTTACCTTGAACCTACTTGGGGTAGAAATAAGGATGAATTAGAAGCAAGACTTTTACTGCAATCGAACTTTATTGATGATCGATTAATTTTGGCAGGCAACGTCGTGGTCGCCAATGAACGCCTAAAGTTTATTGAAAACGGCAATGTTCCAGAATCGATGTTGGACTTCTTAGTTGGCGCAAGCTATCGCTTCGCCCCCAAATGGTCTGCCGGAGTAGAGGCGCGTTTTCATAATGACTATTCCGAATTGAATTTACGCAATCAAGTACAAAGAGCAACATTTATCGGCCCTAACGTGCACTATGCGGCAAAGGATTGGTGGGTAACGGGTGCCTGGCGCTATCAACTTGCAGGCGGAACCTGTATGGGCGGCGGTGAAGCGGAATGCTCAAACGCCCGTGTTTGGGATAGTCACTCAGTAAATGAATTCATTGTCAAAGTTGGCTTCCCCCTTAACTAAAAACCAAATGAAAGAACTTATGGAAATTCAGAATCTATTAGTTGCGGCTCTGACTCACTTAGTCAAATTTCAAGCGACACAATGCCAAACTGCCAAGCAACGAGCGCTCATGATGTTTGAAAAGCTATCTACTCTTCAAGGTGTCAACCCAGAAATCCAAGCGCTTTGTAATGAAGCAAATGAACTACTTACTGCTTAAATTGAAATGATGATTTGGAAACCGAACCCATTGGCCCTTATTGGCCTGGCAATGCTGAGTGCGCCCATGATTGCCCATGCAAAAATTTATGTTTCTGTAGAGCAGGCGCAGAAGATTCTCTTTCCTAATAAAGCGCTCTCAAAGACGCCCATCATCATTACCGATGATCTGCAAGACAAGATGCGTGCGGCATCCAGCATTCGCCATCCTTTTCAAGGAGATCGCATCTGGAAATCATCTGACGGTAGTTGGCTAGTCATTGATGAAGTGGTTGGTAAGCACGAGATGATTACCTATGCAGTTGCCATTAATCCCAATGGCAGCATTGCAGGTATTGAAGTCTTGGAATACGTAGAGTCTTATGGCTATGAAGTAGCTGAGGCGCAATGGCGCAAGCAATTTATTGGCAAGACGGCGAATGACCCTATTAAGCTCAACCAGGACATTCAAAATATTGGGGGAGCTACCCTCTCCTGCAAGCATCTCACTGATGGCGTGAAGCGAGTTGCCGTTTTATATGAGTTAGCCCTGAAAAACACCGCTTCACCAAACGCTCAATCACAAACTATCAAAGCAAAATGATTCGCTGCAAACCCCTGCTTGGAACCTTTGTGGAGATCTCCATTGATGAGGATGATGGGTTAATGGCAATTGACTATGCTTTTGATGCCATTCAGAAAGTCCAAGACCTGATGGGATTTCATAACGCTCAAAGTGAACTTAGCCTAATCAATCAATATTCCCATGCTGAGGCAGTAGAAATTCACCCATGGACTGCGCAAGTTATTAGGATCGCTAAAGAGATTTACCTTGCTTCCAATGGTTTATTTAATTGCGGCATTGGCCATCGCTTAGTTGCAGCAGGCTTATTACCAAGGCACATTACCTTTTCGAATCACGAATTGGGAGGCATTGAGGATATTGAATTTTTGGCGCCAGATCTTGTCAAATCAGTGAGACCAGTCTGCCTTGATCTTGGCGGAATTGCTAAAGGGTTTGCAGTAGATATGGCTGTCAGAGTGCTCATATCGGAAGGAATATGCTCTGGCTCCGTGAATGCGGGCGGCGACCTTCGGGTATTTGGCAATACCTCTTTCCCCATTCAAATTCGCAATCCAGAGCTACCTGAAGAGTTAATAGAAGTTGGCTCTTTAAAGGATGGAGCAATCGCCACAAGCAGCCTTTACTTTGCAAAAAGAGATGGCCAAATTAGTTACATCATTAACCCATTAGCTCAGCATTTCTCTGAAGTACATGCGGAGGTTTCGGGCTCATTTTCGATTTTGGCAAAAGAGTGTATTTATGCAGATGCTCTAACCAAAGTTTTAGCTCTAAGCAACAACGAGAATCACCCATGTTTTGAGCGCTTCTCCGCTCAGGCACTGAGGATTGCAGCATGAGTCGCCTTGGGAAAATGCCTAACTGGCAAAGAACATTCGTTATTTATGGAATGATGGCTTGCTCAGTAACCGGAATCCTGTATTTACTAGGGCATCAATTTCAAATACAGCGTGCAACTCTAGGCACACATAGCATCCTCGCCGCCCACGGTATCGCTGCCATGCTAGCAACCTTGGCTCTTGGCTCAGTACTGCCATTTCATATCAAGGCGGGATATAAGTCAAAGAAGCAATGGTGGAGTGGCTTTAGTCAGCTGGCCTTTCTTGCTGCTCTCCTCATTTCTGGCGCCTTACTTTATTACGGCCCCGAAGAAATAAGAGATGGGGTGATAGATACCCACTGGATAGTGGGCCTACTCTTTTTTACTATTTTTATCTTGCATGCTTTTTCAAAACTTCGTAGCACCAAAAAACTGCATTAATGCGCGTGAGAAGCAGGCATTGGTGCGTCCACTGAATGAGCAGTGCCCTGATAGCCAAGTAAGCCAGGATCAAGCATACCGCTAATCATCGCAATATGCCCAAAGACCAAGAACAGAGCCACACAGATTGCATGAATCTTGAGCTTGCCCTCTTGATTTAATTTCTTATTAACAAAGCCCAATTCTTGCAATGCAATCCAGATCAATGGCAATCCACCAATCAAATAGGACCCAACTGCCACCATATCGATTACCGTTCTCCACTCTCCTGCTTTAGTAATAGGAATTACTGCCGTCAACAGGAGATAGCCAATAACACCAATGAAGTAAATTCCGACGGCCGCGCCAGCAAAGCGGTTCAGGCCCCATACAAAACCATGGAACTTTCTAGTAAATAGAATATAGAGCTCGGTAATTGCTAAAGTTTCGGCTAGAACAATCGGAATCGCCATGAAGATCATCAAATTCCACGGCTGATTCTCTGCCAATAGCTGCATGTAATGGGTCATATTCATATGGGGATCCTATTCCTACTCAAACTAATAGAAAGATATGCTCAGCATACACCCCAAGCAACATAAAACCTAAGGGTTGATATTGTTATCTTTTGCAGTAGTGCTTATAAAGCAGACTCATTACAGCTACGGCAACTTCACTGGCTAGAGAATAGTAAATTTGCTTACCCTCTCTGCGTGTCTTTACCAACTTTTCTGTACGAAGCACAGTTAATTGCTGTGATAACGTAGGCTGATGCAAATCCAAAGCAGCCTCTAACTCGCTGACACACTTTTCGCCTTGGCCGATCTCACACAAGAGCATCATACGGTCGCTATTAGACAAGACTTTCATCAACTTACAGGCATCAGCAGCTGACGCCTGCATTTTCTTTAGCTCAGATTTTGTAATGGTCATGTTAGAGAGCGTTTAATGGGATTTTTAAATAAGATTTACCATTGGCCTCCGGCTCCGGAAGATGGCCTGCACGGATATTGACCTGAATAGATGGCAATATCAGATTAGGCATATCTAGAGTCGCATCCCGCTTAGTGCGCATTTGTACAAATTCCTCCTCAGTTACCCCATCATGCACATGAATATTCGATTTTTTCTCCTCACCCACGGTGGTGCAATAAGCCTCAGGGCGATCCGTAGGCGGATAGTCATGACACATATATAACTTTGTCTCATTAGGGTAAGCCAATACTTTCTGAATAGACCGATATAAAGTCTGAGCACTGCCACCCGGAAAGTCACAACGCGCCGTTCCAACATCAGGCATGAAGAGGGTATCCCCAACAAATAGCGCATCCCCAATTTCATAAGCCATGCAAGCAGGTGTATGGCCAGGCACGTATAGGGCCCTTAAAGAGAGGTCGCCGAACTGCAATGATTCATCATCTTCTAACAAGTAATCAAACTGGGATCCATCAATAGCAAATTTCTCATCAAGATTAAAGACGCCCTTAAATACATTTTGTACATTGGTAATATGATCACCAATGACGATTTTTCCGCCTAACTTATTTTGAATATAAGGCGCCGCAGTTAAGTGGTCAGCATGCGCGTGAGTTTCAAGTATCCAAGTGAGCTGCAATTGCTCACCTTGAATAAAACCAATCACTTCATCGGCAGACCGAGTGGAGGTTCTGCCTGACTTGGGGTCATAGTTCAATACGGAGTCTATAACTACACAGGGACTTTTCTTGCCCGCATAAACCACATAAGTAAAAGTCCAGGTTTCTGGATCAAAAAACGCCTTAATGTTAGGGGTCGAGTTTGGGTTCATGGCAGACTTTCGTAAAAATACCGTCAATATCAATGAAAAATGGCAATTGATATATATATTTATATATTATCTTAATATAAAATTAATTGCAATGGACTACTCAATCTTCATTAGCCCCGCTCTAGGCCTGATCGTGGGCCTACTCATGGGCCTTACTGGTGCAGGGGGCGGCATCCTATCTGTGCCATTGCTAGTTTTTGTCTTGCATCTACCTGTAGCGGAGGCGGCACCAGTTTCTCTCTCCGCTATTGCGCTCTCTGCGGGCGTGGGTGCACTACTGGGTTTAAAAAATAAAATTTTGCGCTACAAAGCGGCTGGCTTCATGGCGTTATTTGGACTCCTCCTCTCCCCGGCTGGACTTTGGGTTGCTCAAAAGATTCCTAATGCACCGCTACTGATGCTCTTTAGTCTGACTCTTTTCTATGTGTCTATTCGCTTATATCGCCAGGCATACAAAGAAATTCGCGGCATACCTGATTTTGAAGGCAAACCTCCACCACCATGCCTATTAGATGCCTCTAGGGGCAAGTTGGCCTGGAATATTCCATGCGCGAGAGCTCTTATGTATTCAGGTGGAGTAGCAGGTTTTCTTTCTGGGCTACTAGGCGTAGGTGGTGGCTTTGTGATTGTTCCCGCGCTGAAACGTTTTACAGATCTACCAGTGCAATCGATTGTTGCCACCTCACTAGGAGTGCTTGCCATTATCTCTGGTGGTGGCGTGGCGTTCTCTGCCATCTCAGGGAATTTAGATTTGGCGCTCGCAGCACCCTTTTCTCTTGGAGCTTTATGCGGCCTTTTAATAGGTCGAGCACTAGGTAAAAAATTAAGTGGCCCAAGGCTACAACAAATTTTTGCCATACTCACGCTTGGCGTTGCGATCAGCCTAACCATTAAAGGCATTAACGCATTTTGAGATTTCCTTTGCAATCTCTCCCTTATCTTTTGTTAGTCATTCTCTTGGGAGTTCTACTGATGTCTATAAGTAAACCAAGCTCTTTGCTATCAAGCTCTATTAGCTCGATTTCTGGCACAGTGAGCAATCTCAACAATGAGCTACTCGAATATGTAAACCCTGAAAAGCCTACACACGACCACTCCTCGGTCTACTACAAGCGCTTTTATATCTCTAAATTTAATTTGGGCGACAAGGCAATCGAAGCCACTTTTTCCTCCCCCATGCAGATTGCTGATGGCGATTTAATTGCCGTGTCGGGATATCAAAAAGGCGACACTCTGCAAGTGCTTGCCTATAGCAACCAAACACAGCAAGTCAGCAGCAATGAAAATTGGATCGTTTTAGGTCTAGGCGCCCTATTCTTCTTTGCAGTGGCAATTGGATTGCTGAATAGCGAGCTGGTTATTGAAGGCGCGCTCATCCCCAAACTTTTTTTATTCGGATTTACTTTAGTGGCTATTTATATGGGTTACCGAGCGCTCTTGATACGTGAAGCTATTAAGCTGATATCAAGCTGATTACACTCTGAAAAAGAAAAAGCCCTTATTACTAAGGGCTTTTTTCACTGTAGCTTGGATAACTACTTAGTGGCCACCAGCACCACCTAAGTAAGCTGCTTTAACAGCTGGATCATCCTTAAGCTTGGCAGCTGGTCCGTGAGTAGCAATCTTGCCATTCTCAAGAACATAGCCATAGTCAGCAACGTTCAAAGCTGCCGCAGCAAACTGCTCAACCAGCAACATAGTGACGCCTTGTGATTTCAAGTTGGAGATGATCTTAAATACTTCTTCAACCAAGATTGGTGCAAGACCCATAGATGGCTCATCCAAGAGAATAATCTCTGGATTGAGCATCACTGCACGGGCCATCGCCAACATTTGTTGCTCACCACCAGATAGCGTTCCAGCCAATTGATTGCGACGCTCTTTAAGACGCGGGAACATTTCGAGAGACTTCTCGAGGTCATTCTTGATGTCACCCTTTGGACGGCTGCCTGTAAAGCGTGGAAACGCGCCCAACAATAAATTGTCGGTTACTGACATAGTCGTAAATACGCGACGACCTTCAGGGCTGTGAGCCAAACCTAAGCGAGCGATTTTATGAGAGTCGTAACCATCAATTTTTTCACCACCTAGAGTGACCTCACCAGCTGTTGGTTTGATCATGCCAGTAATAGCGCGCATGGTTGTTGTTTTGCCGGCGCCGTTTGAGCCAATCAATGTAATCACCTGTCCTTTTGGAACATCAATATTGATGCCGTGGAGGACTTTGACTTTGCCATAGCCTGCTTCAAGATTCTTAATAGATAACATGGTATTTACCGATTCAATATGTTCTAGTGATTAAGTACCCAAGTAGGCATGAATCACCTTCTCGTCTGCCTGAACTTCAGCTGGTTTACCTTCTGCAATCTTCTGACCGAAGTCCAATACAGAAACGGTATCGCAAACTGACATCACCACATCCATGTGATGCTCAATCAGGATGAAGGTAATACCGCTATCGCGGATCTTACGAATAATGCGCAAGAGTTCTTTAATGTCAGGAGCTGTCAAGCCTGCTGCTGGCTCATCCAACAAGAGCAACTCAGGATCCAATGCCAAGGCACGGGCAATCTCGAGTAAGCGCTGCTTACCATATGGCAAGTTACGCGCCTCTTCATTAGCCAAGTCATCCAAACCAACGAACTTGAGAAGCGCCATTGCACGAGCATGAGCTTCAGCCTCTTCACGCTTGTAGCGTGGCAGATTCAAGGCAATTTCCACCATGTTTGACTTGAAGGTGTGATGCAAGCCAACCAAAATATTTTGGATAGCAGTCATTTCACCGAAAAGCTGAACGTTTTGGAAGGTACGTGCAATACCAGATAAAGCGATGTCTGAAGATGTCTTACCAACAACGCTTTCGCCAGCATAGAGAACGTTACCTGCTGTAGGCACGTAAATACCTGTCAACACGTTCATCATCGTGCTCTTACCGGAACCGTTAGGGCCGATCAGACCATGAATAGTGCCGCGCTTGATACTGAGATCAACATTGTTCAATGCCTTCAAGCCACCGAACTGCATCAATACAGAGTCAACTTTCAAGAGCTCAGTACCAGTGTTGGTATTGGCAACAGTGCTAATAAAGCTAATGGAGTCATCAACCACTTCAGCGTCACCGCCACGAGTAGTTTTTGCTTTGCCAACGATTGACTGATAGAAGCTTTTCGCAAAACCAACAATACCGTTTTGCAAGTAGTACACCACCAACAAAATCATAAAGCCGAAAATACTCAAGCGCCAGTCAGAGATGCTATTCAACCAGAATGAAAACGCTGCCAAACCCACTACACCAGCGATAGGCACTGCTACGCGACGTAGAGTTGTGACTTTCTTGGACAGAGCCATTGCTGCTCCAACCACAACAACGATTGCAATAACGGAAGCAACAATACGGAACAAGAAAATATCGTCTAGCAACTTAGGCAGCAAAACAATAATAGCCGCGCCAATGACTGCACCAAGGCGAGACTTACGTCCACCCATGATGATGCCGAGCAAGAACAAAACAGCAAGTTCGTTGTTGTAAGTATTTGGTGAAATATATTGCTCTGAGTAGGCGTACAAGCAACCAGCCAAACCTGCAAAAGCAGCGCTAATCACAAATGCGATCACCTTAAAGCGATATACGGAAACGCCCATACAGTCACAGGCAATCGGGCTATCACGCAAGGCTTCAAAGGCGCGACCAATTTGTGACTTTACAAAACGGTCTACAACGATCATGGAAAGGATCAAGATAACGGAAACCAGCCAGAAGTACTCCGCCTTGGTCATCGGAACACCCATCAACTCAGGCTTTGGAATCTTGATGCCCAATGGGCCCTCAGTCAACCAAGTCATCTCGTTAATCAGAATTTGTGCGATCGTGCCAAATGCCAAGGTCACCATCGCCAAATAAGGTCCAATTACCTTCAAGGCTGGTAATGCCAAGATGCCGCCGAAGATCGCTGTAACAATAATAGCTGCCGGAATATTGACCCAAATTGGTAAACCAAAGTGGAAGTACAAAACACCAGCAGTATAGGAACCGATTCCGAATAAGGCAGCGTGTCCTAAGGAAACCTGACCTACATAACCCACCACGATGTCCAAACCAAATAACAGAATGGTGTAGATCAGAATGGTTTCAACCAAGTGAATGTAATAAGGATTGTGAATAAAGAGGGGCAATACAAAGAGCCCCGCAATTGCAATTAATAGAGGGATTAGAGACTTCTTCATCATTAAACTTTCTTAATTGCAGATTTACCAAAGAGGCCTGATGGTTTGTATGCCAGCACTAGCAAGAGCAAGATCAAACCCGGCACATCTTTATAGCCAGTAGAGATATAAAAGCCTGTAGCTGTCTCCACAATTCCGAGGATCAAGCCACCAACAATAATTCCCATACCGCTTGAGAGACCACCAATAATCGCTACTGCGAAGGCCTTCAAACCTAATGCACCGCCCATAGCGGCGCCAGTCAATGTCAACGGGGCAATTAATACCCCAGCAAATGCTGCGGTCAATGAAGATAATGCGTATGAGAAGGTGATTACAACGCTGGTATTAATACCCATCAAACCAGCGGCATCACGGTCGTTTGCAGTAGCAACAACCGCTTTGCCATAAATTGTTTTGCGGTTAAAAAATTCTACTAACAGCATCATGACCAACGCACCAACCACCACCAATATTTCCATTGGCAAAATATTTGCACCTAGGAATTCCATTGGCTCCATTGGCAAAGGTGATGGGAATGGCAATGCATCGCGACCCCAAATGTTTTCAGCAACGTTCTTGAAAATAATCCCGAGAGCGATAGTGGACATAATCCAACCAAACTCGGATTTAATTTTGATTGCGGGACGTACGCCGATTAACTCAACGAAGCTACCCTGAATCATGCCGAATAAGCAAACGACTGGAATCATTACCCAGTAGTTCATGCCAAAAGTGTCAACGCAGGTTAAACCTACGAGAGCACCCAACATCAGCGCCTCACCTTGACCGAAGTTCAAAGTGCCGGATGTGGCAAAAGTGAGCTGGAAACCGAAAGCGATTACCGCATAGATCATCCCCACAGCGATACCGCTTGAGAGGATTTGTGCAAGCATGTCCATTATTGTTGGCCTAAAAGATACTTAAAACTGTTTTATTAACAAATCCGACATTGTAAGCAAAACGCCGCTTTTTGGGCGGCGCTTTGTTTTAACAATTGCTGCAGTGCAAAATTAAATTATTTTTGCCTGCTTTGCTAGGCTGAATTACTTCTTCTTAGGAGCTGCGTCCTCAGCATTCAAGAACTCAACACGGCCGTTTTCTACAACGCCCATGACTACGTCTTTAGCCTTGATTGCTTCATGGTCAGTTTTGCTAAATGGCTTGTTGTAAGCCATTACAACGCCGTCAACTGGAGCATTCAAGCTCTCCAAAGCAGCCAAAATCTTTGGTCCTTCTGTGCTGTTAGCTTGCTTGATAGCGGCAGCCAAGAGGTATACAGAGTCATAACCTTGAGCTGCTGATACTGGAGAAGCGATGATGCCGTTCTTTGGCTTGAAATCCTTCAGGTATGCATCTACGAAAGCTTTACGCTTTGGTGTAGTTGCAGGGTTCTGAATGAAAGTCTCTGGCATTGTTGCGCCGTTACCGTTCTTACCAGCTGTATCAATGAAGCTAGCCATAGACAATGTCCATGAACCAATCATTGGCTTCTTCCAACCCAACTTCGCCATACCGTTAGCAATTTGTGCCAACTCAGGTCCAATTGCGTAAGTCAAAATCACATCTGCACCAGCATTTTTTGCTTTGAGCAATTGTGAAGTCATATCGACGTCACCAATGTTGAACTTCTCAGTAGCTACTGGAGTTACGCCATAGCCCTTCAAAGCCTTTTCTAAGTCTTCACGACCCAACTGACCGTAGTTTGTAGAGTCAGCCAAGATAGCCACTTTCTTCAAGCCACGCTTCTCAACTGCCTCTTTAGCGATCATTGGTGCTTGAATGTTGTCGGCTGCAGCGTTACGGAAAATATAGTTTTCTGGTGCGTTAGGGAATTGCTTAGTAACAATTGTGCCTGTTGCCACGTTGTTCATTACTGGAATCTTCGCATCTTGATAGAAACGTTGCGCAGCCAATGAAACACCAGTATTAATAAAGCCCAAAGTTGCAACTACTTTTTCGTTGTTGATCAACTCTTGTGCGATTTGCACACCACGCTCATTTTTTGCTTCATCGTCGCGCTCAACCAAAACGATTTTGTTGCCATTGATACCACCAGCAGCATTAATCTCTTTCGTAGCAAGACGCACACCATCACGCATACTTACGCCCATTGAGGCAGAGCCGCCAGTGAAAGGTCCTGAAACACCAAGTTTGATATCGGCAGCGTAAGCACCGGTTGCAAGCATTGCAGTAGCAGCTACTGCAAAAATGTGACGACGAATTTTCATAAAGTCTCCATGACTAAAAATTGCTAATGAATAAATACTTTTTTATGGGTAAAACACAAACGAACAGTTATCTTACTGTTAATACAATGGCAAAAAAAGAGGTATCTATAAGGGTTTTACATTAGCCCTAATGGCCTAGAAAAATCGGTGTTTGAGGCTGCGCTCAATTCCTGGCCAGAATAAATTCACTATCAAGCCAGTGATTACTAACCCCGCAGCCATGATCTTCCATAAGGGCAATGGTTCAGACAAGAAATAAGCCGATGCACCCATACCAAAGATTGGCACTAATAACGGCGCTGGAGCGACTAAAGCGGCAGGGTGTTTCGATAACAACCACCCCCAGGCAGCGTAACCAAACAAGGTATTAGCCCAAGATTGCCAAAGTACGCCCGCCCAAGCCCCCGCAGGAGCTGACAGGGTCACGTCCCACAAATGCGCTGGGCCGCCCTCAAAGATTAGGGAGATCAGTAGCAAGGGGGGAATAGAGAAGGCGCTGGCCCAAACCACATACGAGAGCATATTGATAGAACCGGCTTGGCGGCTAACTGTATTGGCGACCCCCCAGGAAAGTCCTGCAAAGACTACAAGCGCCAAGCCCAGGAAAGTCGTAGTTGCATCTGTGTGCACCGCAATAATTCCAAGACCGACCATTGCTATGGCAACCGCCACGGCCTGATAAAGCCTTAGATACTCTTTGGCAAAAAACATGGCAAAGCCAATAGTGAAGAAGACCTGGGTCTGAACTACCAGGGAAGCCAATCCCGGAGAAATCTGGCTATTTACTGCGTAATACATCACACCGAACTGCCCCACCCCGGTTGCCAAACCATAAATACAGAGATTGCTCCATAACACTTTTGGCCTTGGTATAAAGAAGACCAAAGGCAACAAAACAAAGAAATAACGCAAAGCTGCGAAATAAAAAGGTGGGAACGATCCCAGACTATTTTTGATGACGACAAAGTTGGTACCCCAAACTGCCACAATTCCCAAAGCTAGCAACAAATGACTTGCTGGCAACTGCTGATGATGCTCAGCAGCGCGAGGGCTTTGCAGGCTACTCACTTGTGAGCAATTCAACTGCGCGCTGCGCAATCATCATAGTAGGCGCCGCAGTATTGCCAGAGGTAATCGTTGGCATTGCAGAAGCATCAACTACCCTCAGATGATGAATACCTCTAACCCGCAACTGTGAATCAAGAACCGCCATTGAGTCATCATCGCACCCCATCTTGCAAGTACCCACCGGATGGAAAATCGTAGTACCAATATCTCCCGCCGCCTTTACTAACTCTTCATTGCTTTGGTACTGCGCACCAGGCTTGTATTCTTCTGGATCATAAGGGCCAAGCGCAGCTTGTTGGGCAATTTTGCGAGTTAAACGTAAAGATTCTGCTGCCACCTTGCGATCTTCTTCGGTCGATAAATAATTAGGGCTAATAACAGGCGGCGCCTCTGGATCTCTTGAATTGATGTGCACACTACCGCGTGAAGTGGGACGCAAATTGCAAACGCTCGCAGTAAATGCATTGAATGAATGTAAGTCTTCGCCAAACTTTTCTAGAGATAAAGGTTGAACGTGATACTCCAAGTTCGCACTCTTTTGCTCTGGTGAGCTATAGGCAAATGCGCCGAGCTGTGATGGCGCCATCGACATTGGGCCAGAGCGCTTGAAGAGGTACTCCAAGCCAATCATCATTTTTCCAATAAGCGTATTAGCTTTTGTATTTAGAGTTTTAATACCACTCACTTTGTAAACCATACGAAGCTGTAAATGGTCTTGCAGATTTTCACCAACACCTGGGAGATCAGTGATCACCGGGATGCCTAATTGATTGAGGCGTACTGCAGCCCCAATGCCAGAGCGCTCCAGAATTTGTACGCTACCAATAGCACCGCCACTCAGCAGTACTTCACCGCCCTGCTCAATGGCACACAAGGCATCACATGTTTGAGCATTCTTAATATACTCAACGCCATAACAATTTTTAGTTGCGGGATCGATCTTCAATTTATTCACTACCGCTTCAGTAATAACAGTGAGGTTGCTACGCTTAGCCGCATCTCTTAAAAATGCCTTTGAGGTATTTAAACGCCAACCAGCACGTTGACTTACATCAAAGTAACCCACACCAAAGTTGTCGCCACGATTGAAGTCATCAGATGCTGGAATGCCAGCCTGCACGGCAGCATCCTTAAAGCGATCCATAATGGGCCAACGCAGACGCTGCTTAGATACGGTCCACTCACCACCCTTGCCGTGCCATTGATTGGCAGCACCGTGATAATCCTCGAATGACATGTAACGCTTGAGTGCATTTTCCCATGACCAAGCATCGTCACCCGTTGCTTGCACCCAAGATTCGTAATCACCCGCTTGCCCACGCATATAGATCATGCCGTTAATTGACGAGCAACCACCGAGAACGCGACCACGGGGATATAACAAGGATCTACCGTTTAAACCTTTTTCTGCAGCAGTCTTAAAACGCCAATCTGCTCTTGGGTTATCAATGCAATATAAATAACCAACCGGAATATGAATCCAAATATAGTTGTCGTTCTTACCTGCTTCGATCAGCAAGACCTTCTTGTTAGGGTTTTCAGTCAAACGCTTGGCCAACATGCAGCCGGCACTGCCTGCTCCAATAATGATGTAGTCGTACGTGTTTGTTTGACTTGCTTTACTCATGTCTCTATTTTTTTGTGTCCATTTTTAAACTCTATTATTTACCAAATCTTCGAATTTGAAGAAATTAGGCAATTCAGCTAGAAACCCTAAATACCCGTCTAAAATAGCTAAATGCATATTAATGAGAAGAATCGCACTCCCAAGGTGGTTGACGCCGATGAAGGGCCAAGCAAGTCAGAGCTAAAGCGCCAAATGACTGAGCGCCAGAAGCTGGCCGAAGTGTTGGCTGCCCTCAGTAGCGATGCTTTAAAAACGATTCCTTTAGATGAAGCCATCAAGGCTGCCATTGCAGAAACCAACAAGATTAAAAGTTTTGAGGCGATTCGTCGTCACAAGCAATATCTTGGAAAACTCATGCGCTTTTTGGATGAAGAAGAGTTAGATGCCATTCAGAAACGATTGGATGCCATTCAGGGTGTGAGTAAAGCTGAAACTGCAAAACTGCATTTTCTAGAGAGCTATCGCGATAGACTAATTGCGAATGACGAAGTATTTACCAAGATGATTGAGCAATATCCGGATATGGATATTCAAAATATGCGCACCTTGATTCGAAATGCGCGCAAAGAGAGGGAACAAAACAAACCGCCTAAGGCTTATCGCGAGATTTTCCGCATTCTCAAAGACATGGGTCTTTAAACCTAGCTCGAACTAGACCTTCAGTTTGTTTGCTGGAACCTCTATCCAGCGATAAACATAATTAGCCGCTATCACACTAGTTGTTATAACCCCCAGCATCAATGCAATAGCCAATGAACCACTTTCATGTGCGTGCAAACCAAAGGCAATATAGATTGTGTTTGCCAGCAAGATAAATGCGAAGTGAATTAAGAAAGCAGAGTAGGAGCGCTGACTGCCCCAAGCAATAGCCTTTACGAAGCCCTTCTGAGCAACGGCGTTGGGATATTGAGTGCCGCCCCATAAATACAGGGCTAGAGCTACAAACCAGGCTAGAAAGTTTCTTAACCAAATTTGCTGAAATGATACGGCAGTAATAATCAACCCAATCAAGATCAATGCCGCCTTAGCCAAACGCTGGATGCCTAGATCTTGAAAATGGCTGGCTAAATAAGCTAGCACCCCTAAGCCATATGAGCCAATGAAGTAAATGAAGTAGGCTTCATAGTCAGTCGAGCGATTAAAGAACAGCAAAGAACTAACGGCTAGAACGCTAATTAACCAAATCAAGGCTTGGTAACTCGGAAAAGAGATAAATAAGATTGCAAGCACTGAATACAACTGCCAATCAATTGCTACATACCAAGCGCCAGCAGAAATAGAATCTAAACCTAAGATACCCTGTATAAAAAAAAGGTGCGCTAGAAATTGCGACAGTGTTTCTGATTCGCCAACGAATTCATCATTGACCCAGAAACGAGCAATGTATGCACATGCAATAGTAAAAAGAAGTGCGGCAGCATACGGCGCAAACAAACGTAGATATCGATTCAGTATCAACTTGAGCAAACGATTGGGGTTAAATTTGGCACTGCCGAAACGACTCAAAGATTGAGCGGCCAAATAGCCCGCCATTACCAAAAAGATTTGAACTGCATAGCGCCCGTATTCAAATAGCCAAGTCATTAGACCTGGCAGAACGCGACGAGCATCTTCTGCAATTTGCCCGTAACTTGATAGGTGATGCAGGATGATTAACAGGGCCGCAAAGACCTTGAGGAAATCAATGAGAAAAAGCGGTCCTGTTTGTTTCAAGTATTAGTTACAAATATTATTTAGCTTTGGTTTTGCCCATCAAAGAAGCTAGCAAAGGGTTGGCATTTGCTAATTCTTTTTTCGTTTTTGCCTTCTCATCAGCCCCTAGCTTTGGAGTCTTAGCAGCGTTTTTCATTCCCTGCGCAGTTTTCAAAGCTAAATTCTTATAGAGATCGGTTTTTTTCATTGCCATGACGAATACTCTTTGCTCTGTTTTCTAAATCGAAGATCTACTGAGTTATTTAATGAGCGAGCGCGCTGCAAGGCCCATAAACAACATCGACCACCCTTGCAACAAGAGCTCAATCGCAATCAACATCCCTGGAAGCCAAAGGCTAGATTCTGGATATCCATTCATGATCAGCACACCCATGAGGATAGAGATCGCTGAAGACAATACCAGCCAAAACCATTCACGAAAGTGTCGGTGCTGGAATGCCGAGATTAGACGCAATGCACCCGTAACAAAAAAGATAGCCGCGAGCCATAAGGTAATTGCTTCAAGTGCGGGAATTGGGAAAGCCCAAGTAAAGATAGCTGCTGCAATATAAAGTGCCGCTAAAACAAGCTGCACTCCTACACTTTTCCAGCCCTGCGATTTAAGGGCATGAACACCCTGGAGAAGACCGCCAGCAAACAAGAAAATGCCTAAGACATTCACTGTAATAAATGAGAATAAGGTTTGACCTGCAATTCCAATCATGCCTAGTACGATGAATAAAATTCCAAGACCAATTAAGGCGCCAGGAATTTTGGCAGCTGCGCCCAACACTTTTGTACGGAGCTCCTGAATCTGAGCAGTTGATAGTTCGGCCATATGAGCGCTTTCGAATGAAGTAATTGAAAAGTAGCCTCTACTGTATCAACAAACGCCTTTTGACCTTGAATAATGATGATAGATAAGCCCCAAACCAGCACTAGGCTAGAGAAAAAACAAAAACAGGTATTCTTTAGCCTTTACAGCCAATCCCTTGAGATTGTTAGCAAAGAAAGTTTTGAGTATGGATAACACCCTAACCGTTATTTTAGGTATCGTCGCGATACTCCTACCGCTGGTCGTGGGGCGTATTTTCTGGAAGCGCTTTGACCATTATTTTGGCAGAGGCGATGAAGCCTACATGGACACCTTGGAGTATTTTTTAAAGAAGATTGGCTCAACCGTTTTAGTTGCTTTTGTTATTTTGTGGATTGGCATCAGCCTCGTTTTTAACGGCAGCGCCTCATAAAACCATGGGCGACCAATTTAAGATCATTCTTCTTAAAGCAAAGCTCAATCTTGCGATCCTAGCTTCAATTCTGGTTATTGCAGTTTTGGGAAAGTTCACATACCCCGAGCTCACTAACAGCATATTTGTCATCGCTGATCAGCTCGTTTCGGATCTCTACATTGTGTTTATCGCCATTACCTTAGGCGCTTTCGTGCCTAACTTTAAGCTAGTAGCATTTGGATCGATTGCTGCATTCATTGTTGCTGCAATTCTGGTGCAGATGGGCGTCTACACCTACCTCACTATTGAATATTTATTCGCGGTACTATTCGTTGTTCTTGGGTTTGCCTCTATTGCCAATCTCTACAGGCACTATCGAGAAAACGGACTTTAAAAACCTAGCGCTCTTTTTAAATGAGCGTCAGTAATAAAAAGCCCCGAATATCGGGGCTTTTTATTTAGCTTAGCTACATTACTTTTCTAATGCGCCATAAATCACGGCATTAAGTTGCTCTCGATGCACTTTACGAATGTCTCCTGGTGCCACACCCATCATGACTACTACCATCTGCTCTTTTGGATCAGCCCAAAATACTGTTCCATAAGCACCATTCCAGGTGAAGTCCCCAACATTGCCATTAATTGCTGCTAGCCCTTTGTCAGTTCGAACAGCAACGCCCAGTCCAAATCCATAGCCCACACGCCCTGGCTCAGTGCCGCTCACATTGTTTTTAATATCTTTGTTCAAGTGATTAGAGGTCATAAAGGCAACTGTTTGAGGACCAAGCACACGCTTCCCTTCCAAACTTCCGCCGTTCAACAGCATTTGACCAAAGCGAATGTAGTCGCCTGCAGTCGAATAAGCACAAGATCCACCGCAATCAAACTTTACTTTTTGATTATGTATAGCTACTGTCTGTGGCTTACTAGTGAATGGATCTATTGGTAGTGGTTGCGCCAATCTTGAGCGATCTTTTTCAGCCAACTCAAAAGTGGTGTTTGGCATACCCACTTTATTCCAAATGCGCTCCTGCATAATCGCGCCCAATGGTTTGTTGGCAATTTTTTCTTCAAGAATACCAAGTACATCTAGACCAAAGCCATAATCCCAAGCCGTGCCTGGCTCATACAGCAATGGATTGCTTGCCAGCTTATCTATAAATTCTTGAGCAGTGTATTGGACTGCTGCTGGTGCAGAGCCGGCGGGATAAAACTTATGCACCGGCGTAGCACCGCGACCACCATACGTCAGTCCATTGGTATGGCGCATGAGATCTTGTACGGTAATTTGATTTTTTGCGGGCACTAAATTCAGCTTGCCATCGGCATCTACTTGCCCTACTTTCATATCCTTAAATTGTGGCAACCAATTTGAAATTGGCGCATTTAATGGCAATTTACCCTCTTCATAAAAAGTGAGCGCGCTAACAGAGGCCATCACCTTAGTCATCGAAGCCAAATTAAAAATGGCATCGGTAGTCATGGGTTTGTTATTGGCCTTATCTAAATAACCATAGGGCTTAAAAATGGTGAGCTTGCCATTTTTGGCTACCGCAAGAACAGCACCAGCCATATTATTAGCGGCAATCTGATCGGCAAAAAATCCATCTATTCTTTTGAGACCCTCTTGGGTAAAGCCCTGACCTGGGGTGGCACTTGGGGGTAAAGGGGGTTTTGATGCATTAGCTGCAAATAGGCTAGTGCTGACCAATAAACCAGCAATAAGACTGGTTACCTGCATTGTTCTCATACTGTCTCCATTTTTTATTGTTATTTAATGTGCTACATGAGGGGGCTAGTGCCCTCTATCTAGCATTGAAGCAGACTTTTCAATAAATGATGATTTAGGTCCCTTTTATATGAATTTCGATATATAGGATCAATTTATAATTATTTGTAGAAATATCCATCAAATATGACAATAGCCTCCTTATGTATAAATACGATGCCATTGACCAAACTCTTGTAGATCAACGAGTTGCCCAATTCCGTGACCAAGTTGCCAGACGTCTTGATGGCAGTCTTGCCGAAGAAGAATTCCGTCCTTTACGTCTGCAAAACGGTCTTTACCACCAGCGCCATGCTTACATGCTGCGCGTTGCTATTCCTTATGGCTTGTTTAGCTCAAAGCAGTTGCGCACCCTGGCGCTCATCTCTGAAAAGTATGACCGTGGCTATGGCCACTTCACTACGCGCCAAAATATTCAGTACAACTGGGTAACCCTTGAAGACACTCCAGATATTTTGGCTGAACTTGCCAAAGTAGAAATGCATGCTATCCAAACTTCGGGCAACTGTATTCGCAACATTACGAGCGATGCTTTTGCTGGTGTTGCAGGAGATGAGTATGTCGACACTCGCCCCATCTGTGAATTACTACGTCAATGGTCAACACTACATCCTGAATTTGCTCATCTACCGCGTAAATTTAAATTTGCAGTAAATGGTGCTAAAGAAGATCGCACCGTATTACTTTGTCACGACGTAGGCATTGAACTCAAGAAGAGCTCCGCTAGTGAATTAACCGCTGACATCTATGCTGGCGGTGGCATGGGGCGGACACCAATCCTTGGCTCCCTGATTAAACGAGACCTTCCTTGGAATGTCTTACCTAGTTATCTCACTGCTTTGTTACGTGTGTACAACCGCTTTGGCAGAAGAGACAATCTCTACAAAGCTCGTATCAAAATTTTGGTTAAAGCTTTGGGACCAGAAGAATTTGCTCGCCAAGTTGAAGGTGAGTGGGATCATATTAAAAATAGTGATGATAATTTCACTCAAGCAGAGTGGGATCGTGTTGCACAGCATTTCACCAAACCCGCCTACAAAGCATTGCCTGCATTATCAAATGAGCAGGTAATCAATCTCGCTACAGAAGTAGAAAAAGCAGCATTTGCACGCTGGTTGGAACGCAATGTCAAACCTCATCAGATATCTGGTTATGCAAGCGTGATTTTGTCACTCAAGCCACACGGCACCGTTGCGCCTGGTGATGCTACTACAGCCCAAATGTATGCAATTGCCGATTTAGCCGATCACTATAGTTTTGGAGAATTACGCGCAACTCATGAGCAAAATTTAGTGCTTGCCGACGTTGAGCAATCCAAGCTATACGAACTGTGGCAAGAGGCCAAGAAGCAAAAGGTTTCCTTGCCTAATATTGGCCTACTTACTGACATTATTGCTTGTCCTGGTGGCGACTTTTGTTCCCTCGCTAATGCTAAATCACTCCCCATTGCAAAGGCGATTCAGGAGCGCTTTGATGATTTAGATTATTTATTTGATTTGGGTGACATTAGTTTGAACATCTCTGGCTGCATCAACTCTTGTGGCCACCATCACGTTGGGAACATCGGCGTACTGGGTGTCGATAAAGATGGGGAAGAGTGGTATCAGATCACCCTAGGTGGCGAACAAGGAAACGACGCAGCTATTGGTAAGGTTATTGGTCCATCCTTCTATGCAGATGAGATACCGGATGTCATCACTAATGTGATCAACACTTATGTTGCACAGCGCAATAGTGATGAACCATTTATTGAAACCTATCGTCGGGTTGGCGTTACACCATTCAAAGATGCCGCATACAAAAATGCGAAGAAAAATGAAAAGGTTGAGAAAGTAATTGATGGGGGTACAGCATGAGTCAATTGAATATCACCTCGCATTCTGAAATTGTGCATTTTCCAAAAGACGGTAAGCCTGCTCTAGGTCAAAATGAATGGCAGGTATGGAGTGGCAGCCAAGATGAAGGTGGGTTGCCCGACCTTGAGCACGGCGCTCATAAAGTATTAGTACCCTTTACTTGGTGGCTTGAACACCACCATGAGGCAGACGTCATCGTGAAGGCCAAAAATGGTCAGATCGGCGTTTGGTTTGCAGCAGATGATGACATTCTGAAGCATGCAGATGTTATCGAGGCTGGCAAAACAGTATGGCCTTTAGTGGCAGCACACTTCCCCATTTTTAGAGATGGGCGCAGCTTTAGTACCGCCGCCTTATTACGCGGTCGCTTTGCTTGGCAAGGTGAAATACGCGCAATTGGTGATGTACTCATTGATCAACTCTTACAAGGTGCACGTGTTGGCTTTGATAGCTTCGCCCTGCGTCCAGATCAGAAACTGGATGTTGCTCTCAAGCAATTTGATTTGTATAGCGTGACTACTCAAAACAGCTGGCGCGGTTCAAGAACAACGCGCGCTACGCTCAGCGTCTAAGTTAGATAGCATTGATGACCGATCTATTAAACCAATCACTCGACACCCCAGGCAAGGTTTACTTAGTTGGAGCCGGCCCTGGCGCAGTTGATCTCATTACCTTGCGTGGCGCCAGGCTACTGGAGCGGGCCCATATTGTGTTCTATGATGCTTTGGTTGATCCAGCCATGTTAGAACTCTGCCCTCAGGCAATTCAGGTGGCTGTGGGTAAACGTTGTGGCAAGCTCTCTTCAGCACAACAGTTCATCAATAAGCGCTTGGTAGATGCAGCCCAGAAACATCCAGTGGTTGTGCGTCTTAAAGGTGGTGATCCAATGCTCTTTGGTCGGGCCGATGAAGAAATTCAGGCACTTAAGGATGCTGGTATTAAAGTTGAAGTTGTCCCGGGCATTACGGCAGCACTGGCTGGCGCAGCGAGTATTCAGCAGTCACTCACATTGCGCGGGGTTTCACGTAGCGTGGCGTTTGTCACCTTAGCTCAGGGCGCTGAGAATATTACCCAGGGACAACTAATATCAAATCCTTCTGCCGATACCCTGGTGTATTACATGGGTCGTAAGGATGCCGCTCAGATTGCACAACAATTGATTGAGCAAAGCCCCAATCAGGATGGCAATACACCTGTACAAATACTGGAAGCCGTTAGCACTTCACGCGAGCGCTTATGGACAAGTACTCTAAAAGAATTAGCAGACGGTAAAGCAGATACCTGGTTTGACGCCAGCTCGCCAGCACTCATCATGATTGGTGAAGCCTTAAGGAGCAAAACTCAGGTAAGCGAAAACTTAGAGAGCACTAGCTCCAAAATCGACAATGGCTTGCAAGACAGCCGAGTCCTCGCCAACGGCAGGCGTAGCGCTTAATGCAATGTCGGGGAACTTGCCCCGACACCCTTCCAGCAAAGCCGGAAAATCATTGCGCAGATGACCGCCTTGGCCAAAGAAAACAGGTACTACGGTAATTGCATTAACTCCTTGAGCACTTAAGCTTGCAACCGCCTCTTCTAATGAGGGTTGCATCATCTCCAAAAAGGCGAGCTCTACCGGAGTCTTAGGCTGCTGCTCTCGCCACAATTCGGCTAAGCGATCAAATGGCTCGCGCCAGCGGCTATCTCTTGCTCCGTGCCCAAATAAGATGATGGCTTTCATGGATGGCTATAAACTCTCATTAAACAGTAGATTCACTTGCTAGCTTAACCTTATTTTAAAGATTGCATCGATGTCTGCCTTATTAAGTCAAACCTGGTTCATTGCCATCATGAGCATCACACTGATTGGCGCCGTTCTTTTAGCCGTTCATCATGCCGAGGTGATCGCCCATAAAACAGGTGAACCCTATGGCACCCTAGTCTTATCCATTAGCGTCACGATTATTGAAGTATCACTCATCATCTCGATGATGCTGACAGGCCATGAAGGCTCTCAATTTATTGCTCGCGATGCGGTCTTTGCAACCGTCATGATTGTTATTAATGGTGTTATTGGGTTATGTATTTTTATAGGTGGCCTCACACATCATGAACTGACCTTTCGAAATGAGGGAACCATTTCCGCTCTTGCAGTTTTAACTGCTTTAGCCACTTTCATTTTGGTCATGCCGATAGTTACAGTTAGCACCCCAGGCCCTGACTTTACTAAGAGCCAATTAGCATTTGCAGGAATCACATCATTTGCTCTTTACATTGCATTTTTGTTCTTTCAAACAGTTAGTCATCGCGATTACTATCTCCCCACAACAGAAGACCGGAAGACGGATAGCAATGTGCATGCACGAAAACCAAGCAATGCAAAGACCGCTATCAGCGCGATACTGCTCTTATTTTCTTTGATCACAGTGGTAGGTCTTGCAGAATTACTTAGTCCAGCAATTGAAAGGGCTGTTGCCTCAGCTGGAGCACCGAAGACCATTGTGGGTATTGCCATTGCTTTATTGGTTTTGTTGCCTGAAGGCTTTGCAGCCATCAGGGCAGCAAAAGCCAATCGTTTACAAAGTAGTTTGAACTTAGCCTTAGGGTCGGCACTGGCAAGTATTGGCTTAACCATTCCGACGGTAGCTGCTATCGCCATCTTTTTTGACCTGAGCTTAAGTCTAGGTATTAGCGACCTCAATATGACGCTAATGTATTTGTCATTTTTTATTGGTGCACTGACCCTAGCGATTGGCAGAACGACCCTCTTACAAGGCATGGTTCACATCATCATCTTTTTAGAGTATCTCTTTTTAAGCTTAGTACCCTGAAAGTGAAGCAAAAAATTCACCAAACAATGCTCATAAGGGCTGATAAGATACATTCTTTAGAAACTCTCTCATGAGCCCTGTAATGCGATTAATTATTTTGTCTCTTAGCTTAGCGTTGCTCTTTGGGTGCACCTCGCCTCGCCCAAGCCCAAAAGCATATAAGCCTTATCGCAATTTAGAGACTTACAAAAACGGTGAATGGATATTATTGACTGAATCTAATACCAAGAACTGGTACTACGATCCCAAAACCCTAGATGCTGAAGAGGGTGGCATCGTGCATTTCTCTCTTTTTTGGGCCCCACGATCAGGCGCCAAGCCAACACTAATTAAAGGTATTGACCCCACCACTATCCCACTGAACTCGACTGAAAGTTCAACCGCTAATGAAGAGAAGGCTGAATTTTCGGAAGAATTTAACACTGGCGCAGTCGGCCCTTATAAACAAACAATTCACTGCCCCGGACTGCATCAACTTTCTGAGATACCAGAAAATGGGGCATGTGATATTAGTAATTTAGGTGGATATAACCCCCCCAATTTAAAGCCAGGTGATCCAGAGTGCTGGGTCCCCATTAAACCAAAAACAGCAATGCTTGTCATTGCTGGCAGAGTTTGCGGAAGACCATTACCGCTTCAAAAAACAAAAAATTACTTCCTATACCAAGAGGGTCAACTACCTGTTTCCACTGATAAAAAAATGACTCAATCAGCACCAAATAAGACTGATAGTGATCGTCCTAGTGAGGCTGTTTTTTATGAAGTTTTTAATAACGAATACATTTCTCTCGACTCAAAAAACTCAGTCAGAGAAATGAAAGTTTTATCCGAGCCCTTAGCAAAAAAAGGCGGGCGCACTGAAGATCTCGTCTTTAAAGCAAATTGTCAAAGCAGAACTGCCGCCTTTTACAGACCAGGAGCAGTCAATGCAGACCTGAAGCCTATTGGATCACCTACATCCCTGACTGGAGTGGCCTTCGACAGAATTTGCGGCTCCCATGATAATTACATGAAGCAGGTTAAAAAGTTTTCTTACTAACCTTAGCTAATCTAGAAAACCTTAATCTGACTTATCAAGAGTCCCAACCTTCTTGAATCTAGGCTGGCACCTAAATTTTTAGGTGTAAAACAACTTGAAACACGAATATTGGCATTGATAGGGCCTGCTTTTGGCGAATCAAGTGGCATAAAGCTAACATTGATTTGCTGCACGTCATTTCGGTCTAACTGTATATTTTTTCTTGCCAAAACACCAACGCCGTCTTGAATGATTTGTATCTGGAGATTAACTGGGGCATTAGAAATATTCGCCCTAAGCGGATCAAATTCTACGAGCAGCTTACTTGAATTTTGAGGGATTACTCTCTGATAAAAGCCAGAGGACCAGCCATCCTCAGAAATATCTTTCTGCACAAAGCAAAGCTCTCCATATTTAAAAGGATAGCGGTTTAGTGACAACATAAATTCCCTGCTGGCGAATATAAAAAATACCCCCACAGCAGCATATTTCCAATTGGATCTAAAGAAGTTTGCAATCAAGAGACCAAATTTTGACTGGGTCTTAAATGAGATGGTCGAATATAGCAGCGATAAAAAAACCGTAGCAAGTAGAAAGTTCTCTCGTACCAAAAAGGAGTGGGCGTATAAATTCCCTAAAAATAAACCAAACAATGCAAATAGCGCTGGCCATGCTTGCTTCTGTCGTATTGCCAAAAACATCGGATAAATGATTGCAACAAAGAAAATAAGCCCACCAACTAGGCCGGTCTCAGCAAGCGTCTGTAGAAAATAATTATGAACATTTTCACCACCCAAGGCACGCAAAGTAGGAGAAGAAGTGAGCTGCTCAAAAATAGATTCTCGATAGAAACCGCCCAATCCAACACCCAATACAGGGAAAAAATAGAGCATTCTGAGTGCAGCTCGATAGAATTCTGGACGCCCCCCTAGCGCAATACTGAGCTCATTAAAATGAGAGAGTTCGCGATCCCCTAATTCCAGCGCTAACTGGATCAACCAAGAAGATTTCGATAGCTGACCCCACGGGGATTTTAAAAAGCCATTCAGGTCAGTTTTGTAATACATTGCTAGTTCGTACCAAGCAAAACCAATACCAGCAATAAGCACACCCAAGATGCTAGCTGCCCAGCAAAAGTGCTTTCTATTTCTGAACCAGAGATTCACAAAAATTAGTATCAGCAATACTAATACACCAATCATTAACATTGATCGGGATTTACTTAATATCAATGCAAAAAATGATAGGCCTATAACGCAGTGAATGATTCGCTTTTCAATAGTGCTCTTTGCGCATTTCAAGTATCCAAAAAGACCAACCACCCCGAGCAAAATATATCCCGCAAAAGCATGCAAGTCTGGTTGAAAGCCAAACGCAGGGATTCCAAAAAAGTCACTCCTAAAACCAACGCCGCCGCCAATTCCGGAGCTTGACTGCAGGCAAGCCCAAAGTGAAGATAACAATAATGCCGCAAGAATAGGTCTAAAAATAAGGGTGTTCCTATCATCTCGCTCACGAAGTAGTGGAATTAAAAAGGCAGCAATTGAGCCAGCCATTCCATAAGCAAGCCAGTCAAATAGAGGGCGAAAATCTTCATGCCACCCCAATGTTCTAAAGTGGGTTAAGTTAAAAAAGATCCCATAAGCTGAAGTAACGGTGGCAGACTGCCAAAGATTACGAGCGATTGCCAGGCAACATGAGCTTGTAATCAAAATCAAAACCAGTGATAGCTGCCACGGTAGAGCTGAAGATACAAAATCGTGAGATTTGACAACATACTTTTGCCAGGCGAATCTGAGGCTTAATGAGAGAATAAAACCCAGGGTTAACTCAAAGCCCAGAGCATCAACTGGCAAAATACCGATCCCAAAAAACTGCGATATCTGATAGGGCAATCCCGGCAGGAGAGGCAGAGCAAAAATATAGACAAATAAACCGCTCAATGGCGACTTAAGACCCAACAAAAACATCAAAGAGAAGATCAAAACGGGCAAAGTAATACCATCTTCTCGTATACCAACCGCCATACTTAAGAGAAGAACTGCGTTTGCAGAAAAAATGATTAGCAAGCCCGTTAATGAGAGAAGCTTCTCAAGACCTCCACCCCAAGCGGGTCTGATAAAAAATTGAGAAAGTTTATTCATTACCCTGAATCACAAGCCCCTACTCAGGACTGAGAGCCGGATTTGGCAAGGTGAACCCAATCAACCACCTCTGCACTGGGCTTATATCCATCGACAAGTTGCTGCAAAAATTCCCGCGAATCCACTACCTTATCAGCGTATAAGAGCTCTTGCAGATGGTTAAGATGAAGCTCAAGATCAGACCACGTAATGAAGATTTCTTGAGCCTTCATAATCTTCGGGTGAATTGTTTTTTCTTGGTTGTCGCCTATGAGCAATTCTTCATAGAGCTTTTCACCTGGCCGCAGTCCAGTTACCTGAATTTCGATATCCCCATCCGGCTGATCGGCATTTTTTACAGACAACCCGCTAAGCTCAACCATCTTATGTGCTAAATCTACGATACGGACAGGCTCACCCATATCCAATACAAATACATCGCCACCCTCAGCCATGGCACCCGCCTGGATTACTAGTTGAGCTGCCTCTGGAATGGTCATAAAAAAGCGTGTGATCTCTGGATCTGTTAGGGTGATTGGACCCCCCGCTTTAATTTGAGAGCTAAACATAGGCACAACGGAACCGGAAGATCCTAAAACATTGCCGAAGCGCACCATAGAAAAATTGGTTGTTGAGCCAGAGATAGGGTTGCGAGCAAGCGCCTGCAATATCATCTCTGCCATACGCTTACTAGCGCCCATAATATTTGTTGGGCGCACAGCCTTATCAGTGCTAATCAGTACAAAATTACTAACAGCATACTTTGCGCATAATTTTGCACAATTAAGCGTACCCAAAATATTATTCTTCATACCCTCAATTGGATTATGCTCAACTAAAGGGACGTGTTTATATGCAGCAGCGTGATAAACGATGTCAGGCTTCCAAGTGGAAATGATTTTTGACATGCGCTCTTCATTTTGAATAGACGCCAACAAGGGTACGCATTCAATATTAAATCCATTGCTAGCGATAATTGTTTTTAATTCCTCATGGATTGAATACAGTGCAAATTCGCTACGTTCAACCAACAATAAAATGGATGGATTAAATTGAACAATCTGACGGCATAACTCGCTACCAATTGAGCCACCGGCTCCGGTGACCAAAATCGTTTTGCCGCGCGTATTCTTATTAAGCAAGATCAAGTTCGGCGGTACAGCATCTCGCCCAAGAAGATCATCAATATCGAGATCTCTGAGATCGCTCGCCTTTAACTTTCCAGAAGTGAGATCTCCTAAAGCCGGTAGGGTTCTGACTCTCAACGTATATGGCTGAAGCCCAGCCAAGATAACACCCCGAACAATATGGTTTACAGAAGGCAATGCCAATAGGACATCTGTTACCTCATGTTTTGCTATAACTGTAGGTAAATCGTCTCGACCATATACAGTCAACCCATTGATGGAATTGTTGTGCAATGTTGGGTCATCATCCAAAAATCCAACCACTAAGATATCTTCACTCTGAGCCAATGCGCTGGCAAGTTGTCGACCAGAAGAGCCGGCCCCGTAAATCAAGGCGCGTGGCAAGCTCATTCTTTCCGCTCTACTAAATTCCGCATTTCGTAATAAGTAACGGGCAAATAGACGGCTAGCAACGATTCCAATCAGTAGCAAGATAGGCTGAATAATGCCAATCGTGCGTGGAACACCTTGGACCCCATAGATCACAAATAGACCGATGAAAATAAAACCATAAACTACCAAAGCCCTGACAATTGCTCCTAGAGCAGCTAAGCCAGTATGTCTAAATATAGTGCGGTATAAACCGAATATGTAAAAAATAGGAATAGCTGTTGCAATAGAGATTGCAACAACCCACCACTGATAATTTGACAGACTGCCCCATTGGTCTAGCCGTAATCCAAAGGCTAACCATACCGTGTAGATACACGTAACAATATCAGCAGTGATAGCAATGATTTGCTTAAGAAACCTAGGGAAGCCAATTGCAAACCTAGTGGCTCGATTAATTAGCATCTTGAATCAGTACTCAGTAGTCCATAAAACAATGAGTCATGCCAAAGTCCATTGGCCCAATGAGTCTCGCGATGGCGCCCATCCAAAGTGAATCCCAATTGATCAAAAAAAGCTTTTTTAGGATCGTCAAATGCATAAATTTCTGACCACAGCCGATGAAGGCCTAGCTCTTCAAAGCCATAGCGAATCAATACCTTTGCTGCGTCGGGTGCAAACTTTTCGTCAATGTACAAATCATCTGCGCCAATATAGATTGAAAAATCGGCGGTACGATTAACCCAGTCGATATAACAAAGTCCGCAAGCACCCAGTAAGCGGCCGCTCGATAAATCAATGATGGAGAACATCTTGATGGCTGGATCACCATTTACTTTCTCATCAAACCAGCGCCGCTGTTGCTCAGCATTGAGCTCGCGATATTCACGGAAATACTGACGAAACTCAGGCTTATTGCGCCACTCCAATAGCTGCGGCAAATCAGCAAGCTCTATAGCACGTAAGCCAACATGTTTTCCAGATAACATCATTATTCCAAATCACTTTTAAGTAGAAATTCTCCGCGCTTGCGACCATGAAGCATCTTCTTGCCAATAGCAGTTACTAGCTCATAGGGTTTAAAAGAGTTATCCTGAACAGGTCTTAATGCCTCCACATCAGCTGCAGATAAGATTTCACCGACACCAATATCTCGAGTTAGATACAAGCAACGTTGTTGCAAGCTAGCAGTTTGAGTTTCATTAGGCTCCACCCTCTTGATGCCGTCCCCGAGAGCGTTTTCCAATTCTCGACTACGGTCAACCATTTCACGCCATGTCTTGGGCGTCATGGAGAAACCATGGTCAGGCCCCACTCTTGAGGCGTCATCAGTAAAATGCTTTTCCACTACTCGAGCACCTAAAGCAATGGCACCCAATACTGTCGCATGACCTGGAGAGTGATCTGATAAACCCAATATCATTTCGGGATATTTGAGAGCGTAAGATTTCAAAACATTTAAGTTAATGAATCTGAAATTCTCTAAAGAACCCGTGTAGTTCGTATTACATTGCATGAGTACTAGCTGTCGATTGTGCTGAAGCGCTGCAGCTACTGCCCTTTCTACATCAGCAAGATTACTAGCGCCTGAAGCAATAAACAATGGCTTATTTCTTTTAGCCACATATTCAATAAATTCAATCCATGTGATGTCACCCGAGCCAATCTTATAAGCTGGTAAATAGGGGTCCAACTCATCTACAGCATCAGTATCGTATGGGGTGGTAATGAAATCAATTTTGGCTTGTGCAGCGGTTTCAATTAATTCTTGATTCCATTCGCGATTACATTCGTAGTCTTGGAAAACTTCAAATACAGATTTTTTCCAATTGGCTTGATGGCTCTGTTGCGAGCCAAGTGATTTAAAACCTAAATCACTCACAATTTTTTCCGCTTTAAAATGCTGAAACTTAGCGGCATCAGCACCTGCCTCCTTAGCCAACCATATCAGAGCCTTGGCTCTTTCTAAATCACCATCATGGTTTGCAGCAATGTCTGCAATGAAATAGCTAGGCTGATCGATAGTGATCGATCGACCGTTAACGCTAATAGAACTATCGTATTGCATTTAATCTTTCCCTATATTCCCGAGCCAGCTCAGCAATGACCTCATCCATTTTTGGTAACGGATAACCTAAAATTGTCTCTGCCTTTAAAACATCTAAACCCAGACTATCGGCGCGAAGAACACCCCCGACAGAGTGAACACTACCAAAAGTGCAGCCAGCAACCGGTAACTCCAGTTGATGGGCTAATTTTAATAAAAAATCAGCCTTGCTAACGACTTCTCTGGCAGCTAAATTGAATATTCCTGAGGCATTTTTATCAATTAAATCAAACAGCGAGCCCGCAAAGGCCTTAACGTGAATGCTGGAGGTGAAAAAATCATCAAATAAGGTAACAGGAGAACCCTCAGATAGAGCTGCAATAGCCCACTCCACAAAGGTTGGCCTACCTATCCACCCCCGAAATCCCACTATATTAGTGCGCAAAATAAGACTATTTGGCGCACTTTGAGCAAAAAGCTCCCCTTCATACTTACTTTTGGCATAGGTGTTTAAAAGCTGAACCTCAGCTTGCTCATCATGCAATACCTCCCCATCACCACTGAAATAGTGATCAGTGGAGATTTGAACCAGCTTTACGTCATGCTTTTGGCAATAATTGGCTATATTCTTCACTGCCAAAGCATTGATTTCATGGGCATGAGCAGGATTACGCTCACACTCGTCCAGATTAATCAAAGCGGCTGCATTGATAATGTACTTAGGCCGCACATGACCCAGGGCTTCCAAAAGCTTCTGAGTGTCCTGTATGTCCAAATTGACATCGGCTCCAGAGCGAGCGAGCCCGTAGACTTGATAACCCCTCTTGCAAGCCTCCGATCGAAGTGCTTGACCCAACAAGCCAGTGGAGCCAACGATCACTAGGGGGGCTGAATTGCGGTCAGAATGGCTGCTTAATGCGATCAATGGTATTTGCAAAAATGGAGTGGTAAAAATGTATTATGCCTATAATAATCAATGGGATAGAAAAATTTCCCAAGAACTGAATGATCGAAACCAAATAGAGACAGAAATCCCATTTTGAAAATACTTCTTACCGGCGCTACGGGATTTACCGGTCGTCACTTCAGCAATCTTGCAAAAGCCAGCGGCCATGAAATCGTCGCACTCCAGGCAAACTTGAATGATGCTCTTGCCCTTGAAGCAGAAGTTAACCAAACTTCGCCTGATGCAGTATTGCATTTAGCAGGGAAGAGCTTTGTAGTGAGCAGCGATGATCTGCCCTATTACCAAGTTCATGCCATAGGAACCGTAAACCTACTAAATGCCCTGAGTAAGCTCGCTAAAACCCCCCATAAGGTTGTCATCGCTAGTAGCGCAACAGTATATGGAAATTATGCGTTTGAGCGCATCTCCGAGGATGAGCCAGCCAAACCTATGGGGCACTATGCTGTCAGCAAGCTAGCAACTGAATTTTTGGCATTGAATTTTGCAGATCGTTTACCAATAGTAATTACGCGCCCCTTTACCTACACCGGTCCAGGGCAAAATAATCAGTTCGTGATCCCAAAAATTGTTGAGCATTTTGCGAAACGCTCGGCATACATTGAGCTGGGAAACTTAAATGTTGAACGAGAATTTAACGACGTCAGAATGATTAGCGAAGCTTACTTGCGGCTTTTGCATGACGGTAGAGCTGGCGAGATCTATAACCTCTGCTCTGGTCAGTCGCATACACTCCAGTCGGCCATTCAATTACTTACAAATCTAACTGGTCATTCCATTGAAATTCGAGTAAATCCAGCTTTTGTAAGAAAAAATGAGGTTCACCGTATGTCTGGAAATCCCAGCAAAATCAATAGCCTATTTCTTACCCACAATTCATCACTGAAGCAGTACTCATTACAAGACACGCTCGAAGAAATGCTTAAAGCCTGTTAATTACTCAAGATGAGAACAATTGCTTTTGGAAGCACCAACCTTTACAAAGGTCTGCGTGATGGTGGAATTGACGGCATAGGACGCTACTGTCAGGCACTTATTGAAGAATTTCAAAAAGATACTGGTCTTAAGATAAAGCCATTTACATTTGGTGAGCAGTCTGCAAAAGACTCTATATTGCTTCCAAACTATTACTCGCATGCACTCACCGCTAGCCTGAAAGGTCTCATCGGCCGACAAGATCAATGCTTTTCAGGTGTCGACCTCATTCATGCAACAGATCAGTGGATGCCCCTCGTCAAGGATAGGCCCATTATTGCAACCGTGATGGATACCATACCCTTATCACATCCCCAATATATGAGATCTTCTTTTCGGCACCTCAAGTCATTTTTTTGGAAGCAGCTAACCCGCAAAGCAGATCACATCATCACCATTTCAGAATTTTCTAAATCTGAGATTGCTAAGCACTTTAACTACCCAGAACAAAAAATCTCATCTGTTGCACTTGGTGTTGAAGAGTCTTACCGCATTCCAATTTCACCGACCGAAATTAACGCCACCATTCAAAAGTTTGGACTGCCTGAAAAATTCTTTTTGGCCATCGGAACATTGCAGCCACGCAAAAATATTGCCGCTCTATTAAAGGCGCACTCTCATTTGCCCTCAGGGTTATCAAAGGAATTCCCAATCGTCATCGTAGGGCGCTCTGGCTGGGATGAGAATCAAGAGATTAAAGCTGCAATTCAGGCGGCAAGCGCTAAAGGCGAATGTGTTTGGATTAACTACGTCACCGAGTTTGAGAAGCGCTGCCTTTTACAAAGAGCTGTTGGCATGCCTTTTATTAGCCTATATGAAGGCTTTGGTTTACCAATTATCGAGGCATTTGCAAGCGGTACACCAGTCATTACATCAATTACCACCTCAATGCCCGAGGTTGCTGGTGATGCAGCACTCTTAGTAGACCCTAAAAATCTTGATCAAATTACTCACGCACTTCAATTGCTGATAAAAGATCAGGGGTTAAGGACTTCACTCAAGGAAAAAGGCATTGCACGATCACGGCAGTACTCTTGGAAAAATACTGCTGAAGCAACAAAAAAGATTTATGAGAGATATTGCTAGGTTTTATATAAGCCTACTATCTAAGAACGTAAGCACGGAGCCTATAGTAAATACGACCAATTAACTCACGCATTACCATTTCATTTTGAGCTAAAGCATTTGCGCTGGGCAAAAAATCCATTGGGGTTATCTGATGATCTCTTGATCTCTGAAAATCTACTGGGTATGGAATTACATTTAAGCCGGTCAACTCAAAAAGCTGCCTCGATCTTTCCATGTGGTACGAGGAAGTCACCAATAAAATTCTGACCGGCTTCCCATTGCTCTCCTTATTCAAAAGCTCAGCAACTGCCATAGCCTCCTCAGCAGTATTGAGAACTGGCTTGGTGATCAAAATAGATTCCCTGGGTATGCCCAATTGCATGGCAAATTCAGCAGAGACCTCTCCTTCCGGTCTTGAGTTTGGCTCCCAAGGGGCCCAACCACCAGTAAAAACAAGTCTTGGTGCCTTTTTGGACTTAAAAAGTTCTACACCCCCAAAGAAGCGATTGGCATCACCCCACTCACTAATCTGCGCTTTACCTGGGGCAATCTTGCGCCCGGAACTCAACACCACAATAGCATCGGCATCAGGCACCATCTCAACTGCCACTCGCTCAGGATAGGCAGATTCAATTAACTCCACAGAAAACATGCTAACCACTGGAGAACTTGCAAGCAGTAAAGCAACTATCCCCGCCCAAATGAAAGACTTGCGTTTTAGACAAGCACCAGTAAACAAAAAAGTAAGAATAATCCCAAGCGGCAATATAAAAACAGGCAAAATTTTATGGAGATAAATCATAAATAGATTTAGTCGGTCTACAGATTCTCATAAACCATCAAAGCTTTTGAGCCAAGCGAAGTACATCCTTGACGACTGCCTGTGTTTTGGCGATTTCAGAATCGGTTAATGTTGGGTGTATTAACAGCATGATGCTCGTCTCGCCTAATTCTTTGGCAATTGGGAGGCGCTCTGCTGGCCGAAGAGCTGAACCATCAAAAGCTTTCTCCAAATAAACTTCGGAACAAGTACCCCCATAGCAAGGCACGCCTGCAAGATTAATAGCATCAATAATTTTTTCACGGTCCCAGCCAGAAGCTAGATTCTGGGGTTGCAAATAAAAATAAAACTTATACCTTGCGTGTGTGCAGGCATTTTTTATGGATCCATTACACCCATTACCCTCTTTGCAAGCTGAGTTATCGCAGCCTGCACAAAGATACTGAGGCAATCTAACGATGCCATCCTTACCAGTAAATTCAGATAGAGCTTCATTTAAGAGGCTGGCATTTGCTAAACGTTTTTCAGTCCAGCTCGACATTCGTCTTAACTGTATCCGACCAATCGCAGCCTGAACCTCCAGCATGCGCCAGTTTGTTCCAAAGCTATCATGCAGCCACCGATATCCTGGAGGATGCTGGCGCTCATAAACAGCTTCATAACTTTTACCATGGTCTTTATAGGCCCACATAGATCGCCATAGTGACTCATCATTGGTGGTAACCATGCCGCCCTCACCACCGGTGGTCATAATCTTGTCTTGACAAAATGACCATGCACCAACATGCCCGGTAGATCCAACGCTTCTACCTTTATAGCGAGCGCCATGTGCTTGAGCACAATCTTCAACCACCTTAAATCCATGCTGACTCGATAAAGCCATGATTGCGTCCATGTCACAAGGCCATCCCGCCAAGTGAACGCAAATGACTGCTTTTGTTTTGGGGGTAATCACAGCTGCAATTCCGGCAGGGCTAATATTCCCCGACTCCGGATCAACATCAGCAAAGATGGGCGTTGCTCCTGCGCTGATAACACAAGATATGCTTGCAATAAAAGTACGGGGAGTCACAATCACTTCATCACCGGGCCCAATTCCTAGACCCTGAAGTGCTAAATCTAATGCAACTGTGCCATTGGCAAGCGCTATTGCGTGCTTACTATCAGCCCAGACAGCAAATTCCTTTTCAAATTCTCGGCACTCATTCCCGGTCCAATAGTTCACTTTATTGGAAAGAATGACATTAGCTACAGCATCAGCCTCTTCCGTCGTAAAAGACGGCCATGGTGAAAAAGGAGTATTTAACATATTGCTTGAGTATAAATGCGCGCTAAGCCAAGTTTCTAGCAGGCGAACCCACCTGCACTTGATTATCAGAAATGTTCTTGGTAACTACAGCCCCTGCCCCTACTGTCACTCCATCGCCAATAGTGATACCCGGCAAAATAACTGCCCCCGCACCAATTAAGCAAGACTTGCCAATTCGAACCCCTCCACCCAGAGTGACGTTTGGGGCGCAGTGAGTAAAGGAGCCAATAACGCAGTCATGGTCGACTATAGCGCCGTGATTAATAATGCATGCATTACCTATAGTGGCAGACGGTCCAACTACTGCCGTAGCGGCAACCAAACATCCAGAACCCAAGCTAGCTGAAGGGTAAACAACTGCTGATGGATGAATGGCATTCTCGGGCACAAAACCTAGTGCAATCAATTGATTGAACTTCATTTCGCGGACCTGATTATTACCAATTGCAATATGGAAATGTTGGTCGAGATTGCTTTGAGAATCTGCTTTGGGCATTAAATCAGCCGGAGAGACAACAGGCAAATCACAAAATACCCCCGTTGCCTCATCATCAATAAATCCAGCAGGGGGAATCTTATTGGCTGCGAAGGTATATAAAACCACTTTGCCATGACCGCTAGCGCCATATATATAAATATTTTTCATAAACCTATCGATCGTGAGATTTGTTATCGCCAATAATTGATGATCTAGACGATTGGCCTTGAAAGGGGGTCATCGTTGCTGACCCCACTTCAGAGATGCCTTCTTTAATCAACACCTTCTTGACCGTAAGTAATAGGATCTTGATATCTAACAGCATATTTGCATTGTTAACATACCAAACGTCTAAAGAAAATTTCTCATCCCAAGATATAGCATTACGCCCATTCACCTGAGCCCATCCGGTAATCCCGGGCAATACATCATGTCGCTTAGATTGCTCTTCTGAGTACAGGGGCAGATACTCCATCAGAAGTGGTCTAGGGCCAACCAAACTCATTTCACCAATAAATACATTCCATAATTCAGGCAATTCATCAAGACTAGTAGATCTCAAAAATTTTCCGAATCGAGTTAATCGCTCAGCGTCCGAGAGAGGCGCTCCGTCATTCTGAGCTGCCTCAATCATGGTACGAAATTTCAACATGAAAAAAGGTTTGCCATGCAAGCCAGGACGCTTTTGCACAAAGAGTATCGGTGCACCTAAGTTGATGCGGACAAGAAGCATTATCACTAAAAAAACGGGGCTAAGGAAAAAGAGTCCGCACCCAGAAACAATCAGATCAAAAGTGCGTTTTATGTAGTGATTCATTTTTTTGACAATTCACTAATGCTTACTTGTAAAACATTCTTTTTAATGAAATCAGTATAGTGACGAGTAATCGCCTCCATAGAGAATTTGGAATGCGCCCGTTTTAATGCTGAATCGCCCATTTTAGTTCGCAAGTCAGGATTTATTACCAAGGCTTTCATATTGGCGTGGAGCCCATCTATATCGCGCGCACTACTCATTAGCCCCGTAACATTTTCCTCAACAGCATCAGTTAAACCGTAGATGCGTGATGCAATGGCGGGAAGACCACACGCAGCAGCCTCAATTACGGTACTTCCAAATCCCTCTCGATAACTTGGCAAAACCAAAATATCAGCGCAGGCAAGATAATCCTCTGGACTATTAGTAAAACTAACCTTTTGTACTTTAGTAATGACACCAGAACAGATCCCATCAATCACGCCGGATATATTGCCCTCATCAGGCCCGACAATCAATAAGGTGACATTACTGAATTCGTCAGCCAACCTTGAGAAGGCTGAAGCAAGATCAAGAATGCCTTTATCTCGATTTAAGCGTCCCAAAAAAACAAACACCAATTCATTGGCAGGAATGCTTAACTGGGAGCGAATTTGATCACGCACTATAGAATTTGGCTTAAACCTATTCAGGTCAACGCCGCAGATAGAGCCAATACCCAAAACAGTAGATTGCCCAGGGATAAGCACCTGCTCGGTCTCTAGAAATAGTTTCTGAGATGGACTGTCTACCAACAAATAAGTTGCGTTCATGGCAATCAAACGATCAGCAGCACGCAACAGAGATCTCATAACGCCCTGACGAGTAACCCAAACTTGACCCGTAAACCAGTGAATTCTTTGCTTGATATTCGCTATACGCCCAGCCATCATTGCTAGCAATCCAGCCTTAGGCGTAACGGATTGAATCACATCAAAACGCTCTTTCCTAAATAATTTATATAAGGCGATTAATGCTGAGAGATCAGCCCAGGGACTAATTTCACGTGGAATAGAAATAGCAATAGGATGCAATCCCAAAGTTAGCATCTCCGACTCCTCCTCAGGAGTGAAAGCTGCAATTGCATACACACGATGCTCTTTTGATAGCTCGAGCATGTGGTTTCTCATGAATGCCTTTAGGCTTATGGGAGCGGCGGCAATAAAGGCAATTTTCTTCATACCCCAATACTACAAAACTCTAGTTAGTTATGGAGCATTTGCTGAATTTTTTTGAATCCCTCGGTATCTCTATTAAATAGATAAATCGATACACGCTCACAGTCAACCCTATCGGAGACTTGCCCAAGAGCAGGCAAATCCTCTTCATATAGGTACCCAGGCCATTTTTGAGTTCCCTCAGGCTTATCAACGATAACGCCACTGACTTGAATCATTTTGTATGGGGCCTGATTATTCATCCAATAATAGGGCTTTAAACCTGGGCCTACCTGCAATACGCGAACAGGAGCGCTTGTATAGAGATCAATAGGGCGGGATGTCCAAAAGCTAGCAACAAGATTAATGGATCCCCCCCTAAAGCGCTCATTTACGCAAGCAATTGATTGGGGCAATGAAAAAGAGTGTGACTGGGTCCACCACAGAAATGAGCCAGAACCAGGGCTAACAGAATTAGCAATGAGGGCCAATGCTCCTGGCGCCCCCAGGAAAAAACATACGCATCCAACTAAAAAAGGTTTTGTGCCACGATCTAAAGAATTTACAGCTATACCAATTAAGTAAGCTGTAGCAAGAATCGGGAAAAAAGCCAGTGGCAAAAAATAGCGCATTAAATAATTGCCAGAGGCTAGAACACCGACAGCCGCAAAAAGAGGCGCGATCAAAGAAAAGCTTGCCAGCAAAAGTAGAGGCCTATTGAAAGTACAACTTTCAATAGATACGCCCTTGCGACGCATAAGAAAAGATCGCCAAGCGTGGGCCATGCTGAAACATGCAACACAAATTACCAAAACTATAAGCAAGTACTCGATTTTGCTAACAGGTGAAGACCAAATTAACTTGATATTCTCAGAAAAAAGTTTAGAAGATTGAAAAATTGCCTTGATATCAACATATCGGTCTACAGATCTGCCAATCGAATCACTGAAATACCAGCGCAGACACTGACCCAAAAAAAGACCCATCAACTGCAATCCGATCAACTCAACTAAAGTACGCTTAGAAATGCCTCTAAAGAAATAAATACCAAGCAAGCAAATGAGAAGAGGCAAAGAGCATTGCAACAAAAAAAGTGGGTTAGAGCCATACGTTAATGCGAGTATTAAAACGCCCGCACATGCAAGCAATAGCGAGGATAAGGATCGACCAGAGGAGTCAGAATCATCTTTTAAAAAGCATAGATTAATTGCAAGCACAAAATAGCTAGCAAGAATCACACCGAAGTAATAGGTATTAAAGAGTGATAACGAAACTAATGCAGTCTGATTCACTGCTGGCGTTGGCTCTAAAACAATATATATCGATATGAGAACCGCCCCACAAACAGTAAAGACGAGGCGCCCAATAAAATCCAAGCCAGATAAAGCGCCGATCCAAAGCAACAAGGTAAAAACTAGCAAGAAATTAATAAATGCATTCAGAATCAAGGCCCACTCGACTGTAGGTGTTAGCCCAGCACTCACGAAGTAGAGAAATGCTTCTGGAAAGAAAAATAATTGGGAAGAAAAGCGCCACTCGAATGTCTCGCCAGATAAAATTGACTTCAACAACAATGGCAAGGTGAGTGAATCAGAATTAAAAAAGAAGATATCTCGCCAACTAGTAAGCAAAAGATGGCCAACAACCAAAACAGCCAGTGAGAGCATACAAAAGCTCACCGCCCCAATCAAAGCAGCCTTAAAAAAATGTGAAGCAGATAGATTCAAGTTAAATGCAATCCAAAAAGATTAAAACTTAAACAAAGACTTAAGGCGGATCTTTGGAACTAATATAAAGTTTTTAATAATCGTATTTGCTGGCATTTTCGATTGGCCAAATTCTCGATCGGTAAAGTGAATAGGAATCTCAATTATTTTTTTTGCTAAACGCGCAGCCCGAAACTTCAGATCAATTAAAAAGCCATAGCCAAAGTAATCAATTGATTCAATATCCATTGCTCGAATGAGCTCAATAGAATACATATTGAAACCGCCCGTGTAGTCATGAATTCTGCGGCCCAATATAGAGCAGGCATAAAAATTACCTCCTCTTGAAAGCAATTTGCGATACCAGCTCCAGTCAGGGCTAGAACCCCCTGGAATGTAGCGGGAGCCCACCACAAAATCAACCCCTCGCCGTGCAGCAGCTAAAAATTCAGGGATATATTTTGGGCTGTGGGATAAATCAGCATCCATCTGCAAAATATAGTCCGGTGGGTTAGTTAGCCCCAACATTGACTTGAACCCATCAATGTAGGCTTTTCCTAAACCCTCTTTTTTCACCCGATTGATCACCGAGGTTGAAAAGTTTGGGCAGGCCAATTCTTCAGATAAGGCTTGTGCAACAGCTGCCGTACCATCAGGGGAGGAGTCGTCGATAACATAAACATTAAAATTTACTTGGCAATGCAACCCTGCAATGGTAGAAATTTCACGAAGTAATAACTGAACATTTTTAGCTTCGTTGAAGGTCGGAATAAGGATGGCTAAATTGATTAAATTCACGAAATATTTTTGCTCGAAAAAAAAATGGCTTTAAATGTATAAGGGTTATTATCTCTTATAGCATGAAAATCAGCATTTAAAAATGAAAGCTTTTATATTAATTCCACTCAAACTTAAGCAATTTAAAAGATTGGCAGAATTCACTCTTAAACGGCGAAATTAACTACTCATGCGCATTTGCTTTTTTACAGAAAATTTTAATAAAGGCGGGCTCGACACCTTCCTAATTAACTTAATCAACTTCTGGCCAATTCCCGAAGATGAATTAACTCTCTTATGCAATAAAAATCATCCTGGCATTGAAAGTATTCTTGAAAAAACCGGTGCCAATTTAATTTTAAAAAAATATAACCGCCTCTTTCTTAGCGATTTGTCGAGGGGGTATTGTTTTTTATGGAATGGTCAACTAAAGCCAGTCAAAAAAATATTTGGCGCCATGTATCGAGCGCTTGAATACCCAATCCTCTTTCCATGGTACGTACTCTCTCTAGCATTATTTTTTCGAAAATCTCAATTTGATCGACTGATGGTTGTAAACGGGGGGTATCCAGGAAGTCTCTTATGTAGGGCAGCCGCAATAAGTTGGAAACTTTCAGGTAAAAAGCATTTATGCCTCTTTAATATACATAGCTCTGCCTCTACCCCAAAGAAATTAGTTGCTCCGATAGAAAATTTGATTGATAACCTGCTTGTCAAATCAACAAAATTATTTATTTGCGTATCTAACAACTCTGTTGACTGCCTAAAAAGGCGCAATTCTTTCTCCGCTGTAAACAATATTTTGTATATTTATAATGGCATATCTGACCCAATTGCGAAAGATGCGGTAAGACTTCCAGCCAACAAAAAAACTCAACCCCCTTACATCTTAATGCTTGCAACGTTAGATAAATATAAGGGGCATAAATTCCTTCTAAAGTCTTTTCAAATACTGCTTAAATCAATTCCAAATACTGAATTAAAAATATTTGGACATGGGAGTGAGGAGCAAAAAAGAGAAATACAGAGGGAAATATCAAGCCTACAATTAACTAAAAATGTACTTTTGGGAGACTTTGTTGCCAATCCTAAATCACTCATTCTCAACGCCTCAGTAATGGTAGTTCCATCTCAAGAATATGAAGCTTTTGGATTAACGATCATTGAGGCAATGGCACTACGAACGCCAATCGTCGCCACTAATGTTGGTGGCATGCCCGAAGTTTTGGGGGGATCTGGAGCCGGCTTTATTTGCGATAAAAACGATGCTGAACAATTTGCCGAATACATCTCTCTGATATTGAAAGACCCCATATCAGCCAATAGACTCGGTGAGAATGGAAGAAAAACTTTTGAAGAAAGATTTAACGCTGCAATGATGGCAAATAAATACCATCTAGCAATTCAGTGAGATTCCGATGCCTCCAATAAATTATCACCTTGTTACTACAGCTGTAGAGGGCACTTGTAATACGGACGGGCCAAATTTATTTCTTGGGGAGTGGTGCCGACTATACGATAGAAGAATAATTTGGCAAAACTTAGATTCTCATCTTGCCACACCTTACGGAACTTCTAGGGCGGAAAAGGACTCTGATCAAATTGCTATAACAAAGATCAAAAGTAGTCTATTTCCAATAATTTGTAGCCTATTAAATAAATTGAATGATGCGCAATACACAGACCGGTTTTGGAAAATACTAATTGGCCACTGGTTTGATTACCACACTAAAGTAATCTTTAATCGATTTCGAACATTAGAAAAATGCCTCGCGGATTATTCAATTACCAGCATCACCTTTTTGGACTCAAAATACTCCGAAAGATGCGTGCCTGATACATTCGAAAGTGCTATCAGAAATTACAGCGATCAGAACTGGAACGAATCTATTTATCAATTAATTTTTCATGAACTATCTCGATCTAATACTAAGATTAACCATGTAATGCCCTCTATTGAGGTTCAGAACCATCCATCAATTCATTTCAAAGAAGCACTTTCTAAGAAGCTTTTTAAACTGCTATGGCGATGCCATAGAAAATTTAGAGGTTTTCTTCAGGATCAATCCTCGCCATTCATCATCGGTAGCTACCTTCCAAGATCTGAAGAAAAAAAACTGCTAAATCTTTTTAGATTACCTTCAATACCAGAAAGAAAATATGAATTCAAATCGCAATCGGATCCAGATTTTGAACTGAGAGATAAGCTTTCCCAATCTCTAATCGACCCCGCTCAAGATAAATACACCCAATTCATTGCAAAACTTCTATTTCAGCAAATACCAACCTGCTATCTTGAAGATTTTGATAACTTGATGATAGCCAGCGAGCACCTCCCTTGGCCAAATAGTCCTCAATTTATTTTTACTAGCAATCATTTTGCAACGGATGAGTTATTCAAAATATGGGTTGGTTGTAAAGCCGATAAAGGCGTTCCATATATTACTGGCCAACATGGAAATAATTACGGCACCCATAGATATATGAACCCATCAGTTGAAGAAGAAACAGCGGATCATTTCATAACTTGGGGTTGGAGTGAAAATACGAAAAAGGATATACCTGGATTCGTATTGAAGCTTGATGGAAGAAAGCTACAGAGCTATGATCCAAATGGAGGATTATTACTTCTAGAGCTACATTCAAGCCTGATGGTTTCAACATGGGACGAATGCGCAGAGTTTACAAAATACTATACAGAACAACAGCAATTTGTATTAAAACTTGATGCCTCAATCAAGGATCAATTAACTATTCGTCTACATAATGATTTTTCCAGACTATCCTGGTCGGAACAATCTCGTTGGCATGACTTTGACAATACCCTCAATATCGATACCGGCGTGATTCCACTATCAACAAAAATTGCCGCAACTAGATTAGTAATTTTTAGCTACGATTCCACGGGCATACTTGAAACACTATCGCAAAATATTCCAATGCTAGCTTTTTGGCAAAATGATTTAGACCACCTAAGAGAAAGCGCAATTCCTTACTATCAACTTCTTAAGGAGGCTAAGATCATTCACAATACCCCCGAGTCAGCAGCCTTATTTATTAATACTGTCTGGAATGATATTGAGGGCTGGTGGCAATCTGAGACCGTTCAAGGGGCGCGGATTGAGTTCTGCAAAAAATATGCGAATTTAAGCCACAATCCAGCGAAAGATCTTAAAACCATTCTTGATGGTTTTTAATGGCTATTTTAACTAATGAAGGCCACTCAAATGGGCCCGGATCCATACAGTGGGCAGCTAAAGTCGTTTAAAATAAAAGACTTATTCAACCTGAGTTTTCGTTAAATCTAAGCTAAAACCCCTTAAGAGTAATATTCAATGCCAATCAAAAATCAGGGTTTCTTAAATACATTTAAAAATACTAACGTTGTCATTACTGGGCATACTGGATTTAAAGGCTCATGGCTTGCATCCTGGTTAATCGAATTGGGTGCTAATGTCACCGGCATTGCTCTAGACCCCCCATCCAATCCGAGTCACTTTAATGAAGCTCATTTAGGTAGTTTGATTAAGGATATTCGAATCGATATACGCGATTCTGATGCACTTGAGCGCGCAATTCTGGACGCTCAACCTGACTACGTATTTCATCTAGCGGCACAATCCCTTGTTAGAAAATCTTACGATAACCCAATCGAAACATGGCAAACAAATGTCATGGGCACACTTCATGTTCTGGAAGCTCTTCGAAAATTAAAAAAACCTGTAAATGCCATTATCATAACTAGTGATAAATGCTACGATAATGTTGAATGGGTGTGGGGCTATAAAGAAACAGATAGGCTTGGCGGGGCAGATCCTTATAGCGCATCAAAAGGTGCTGCAGAACTAGCAATTCGCTCTCACATCAAATCCTATTTCTCAAACAACATTAGTAACATACGCATTGTGTCTGCTCGAGCCGGTAATGTAATAGGTGGTGGAGACTGGGCTGACGATCGTATCATCCCTGATTGCGTAAAAGCATGGTCTAAAAATAAGGTTGTTGAGCTACGTAACCCTAATTCAACAAGACCATGGCAACATGTCTTAGAACCGCTCAGTGGGTATCTGAATCTAGCCGTTTCACTCTCCAAAGACAACTCCCTGCATGGCGAAGCATTTAATTTCGGACCGCCAGCTCAGCAAAACCATAGCGTCAAAGAGCTTGTAGAAAAAATGTCAACTTATTGGGATCAAGTTCACTGGAAAGATATTTCACAAAGTGCTGATGGCCCTTACGAATCTACACTACTAAAACTAAACTGCGACAAAGCCCTTCACTATTTGAATTGGCATGCAGTAATGGGGTTTTCAGATACCGTTCGAATGACTGCAGAATGGTATCGTGATTACTATTTAAAATCGACCAACACAATCGACATTACTAGACTGCAAATCAAAGAATATTCAGAAATTGCCAAAGGCCAGGGGTTATTGTGGGCGCAGTAAATTTTGATCAAATTACTCTTACTCCATTAAAGCAAATTTCTACCCCAGGAGGGGATGTCCTTCACGCTTTAAAAAAAAATGATTGTGGCTTTAATGGGTTTGGTGAAGCTTATTTTTCATGGGTACTTCCTAACTCTATAAAGGCATGGAAAAAACATACTCAAATGACGATGAACTTAATGGTGCCTGTTGGTCTAGTAAAATTTGTTTTTTACAATGAAAATAAGCAGTTTCGCGAGGAATGCATAGGTGAGGATTCATATTCACGCTTGACAGTACCCCCTGGGTTTTGGTTTGGCTTTCAAGGAATTTCAAATAAACCAAGCCTAATCTTAAATGTTGCCAACATCCTGCACGACCCCAGTGAGGCGGACCGCCTTAATGCATCAGAAATTCACTACCCCTGGAACTAAGAAATGAAAGTTATATTACTTGCTGGCGGCTTTGGTACACGCTTATCCGAATACACAGATGTCATTCCTAAGCCAATGGTACCTATTGGTGGAAAACCAATTCTCTGGCATATCATGAGAACTTATGCTCATTTCGGCCATAAAGATTTTTTTGTAGCCCTTGGCTATAAATCCGAAGTAATAAAAGACTACTTTTTAAATTACAGATCCCTAAACTCCGATTTTACAGTGGACCTTGCTACTGGCTCTGTAACACCCCATCAAATTGATTCGGTCGATTGGAAAATTACACTTGTAGATACTGGCGATAAGTCTATGACTGGCGGTCGAGTTAAGCGCATGCAACCTTTTATTGGAAAGGAAACATGTATGCTTACTTATGGTGATGGTGTTGCAGATATTGATATCAATGCCCTACTTAGCTTTCATCGCAAACATGGGAAAATGATCACCGTGTCTGCAGTGCGCCCAAATGCACGATTCGGAGAGCTCAGCCTTGAAGGCAATCGAGTTTCAAGCTTTAAAGAAAAGCCTCAATTACATGAGGGCTGGATCAATGGCGGATACTTTGTGATCGAGCCCGAATTTTTTGACTATATCTCAGGGGATGAAACCCTCCTGGAAAGGGAGCCATTAGAACAGGCTGCTGCGGCCGGCGAGCTAATGGCTTATTCCCACGACGGCTTTTGGCATTGCATGGATACAAAAAGAGATCATGAGCTACTAGAATCTCTTTGGGCCGGGAGCGCCCCATGGCGCGTATAGACCACCTATGAGAATTCTGATTACCGGTGGATTTGGATTCATCGGCGGACGCGTTGCTCAGCACCTTGCAAATCTAGGTCATCAAATAACATTGGGCACTCGCAATAGTGAGCATTGTCCAACCTGGCTCAAGACAGCAAAAGTAGCAAAAACAGATTGGCAAAATTTCGATTCCCTAGCATCTCTTTGCAAAGGTATTGATATCATCATTCATGCAGCAGGAATCAATGCGCAAGATAGTGTATTAGACCCCCATTCTGCACATCAATTCAACGGCATTACAACGGGACACCTAGCCAATATCGCGGCCGAAGAAGGTGTTAAGCGCTTTATCTATCTTTCTACAGCACATGTTTACTCCAACCCTCTTCGTGGTGCGATTGATGAATCTACTCACCCTATAAATAAACACCCCTATGCATCATCACACCTGGAGGGTGAAGATGCAATTCGCAATGTCAGTCTTAGGCTCCCTATTGAAACCATTATTGCTAGACTTTCAAACATTTATGGCGCACCAGCCTCACCCAACCCCCAGTGCTGGTCCCTGCTAACAAATGACCTATGCAAGCAGGCGATTGAGAGGGGTGAGTTACATCTAAATACAAGCGGCAATCAAAAGCGGGATTTTCTTGACATGGGTACCGCAACTGAAATGCTTGCATTTTTATGCCAAATGTCAATGAGTCCGAAAAAATCACTTACTTTCAATATTGGCAAGGGAAATTCCAAATCCTTATTTGAGATGGCAACCACCATTCAAAATCGATGCCAAGTCAATTTTGGGTTTACACCTAAAATCTATATCAACGAGAAAAATATTAGTGAAGATAATTCTGATCTGATATTTAAAATTGACCGAATTCGTAATGCGGGATACTCACCTAAAAAAAATGAAGTTAGTGAGATAGATAATCTATTAAATTTCTGCAAAAAACATTTCTAATTACTAAAAACTGTGGACTATATCAACCAACCGCTTGTTTCTGTTGTTATTCCAACATATAACCATGCACTCTTTTTAGAGAGAGCGCTCAAATCAGTTATTGACCAAACGTATAGCAACTGGGAGGCCATTGTTGTCGACAATCACTCCAAAGATCATACTGATGAAGTAGTAGCATCTTTTCCTGATAACAGAATAAAATTGCTAAAAATTCACAATCACGGATCTATTGCAAAATCACGCAACCTTGGCATTAATAACGCAACAGGTAAATGGATCGCCTTTTTAGATTCAGATGACCTCTGGTACAAAGAAAAGCTAGCCCTATCAATTGCTGCAATCTTGAAAAACCCGGCACTTGATGCTTGTAGTACTAATGAACTGCTAGTTGATTCTTCGAACAATGTTTCAAAACCGCTTCACCACGGCCCCTTTTGCAATAATTTTTATAAAACACTTCTTCTTGAGGGAAACAGACTATCTCCATCAGCAGTGATGGTCAAAAAAGAGTTTTTAGATGAGCACCAGATTCTATTTAGAGAGAATGTTGAATTTATTACAGCAGAAGACTTTGATTTTTGGCTACTCATGGCAGAGAAGAATGCCAATTTTTATTTTATAAACTCCATCCAAGGTGAATACACAATTCATCAGAGTAATGCATCCGGGAAATTAGAGTTCCATCTAAACAACGTCAAAAATGTATTAAAAAATCATATATTTCATAGGCAAATATTTACCAACGATAAAAAGAGTCTTTGGAATGCAGTACACAGTAGACTACTAATTGGTGAAAGTAGGAGGTATTTTTCTTCCAAGAATTATGGTCTCGCCATTTCAACACTACTTCAAGCAATCATCAAGTCGCCTCTATTTACAACATCCTATTCCATGAAAAAAATACTTAATCGGCTTGATTTAACAAGTGGTAATTAAAACGATCCTCTCTCAAGCCAACTATATTCTTGGCAACACCTTCATCGACGCCAAAAGAATGTGGTGTCTCAAGGCGAGCTTTGTCTTCAAACTTACGCTAATTTTTATACTTCTCCCTGGAATTGGCGCACTCATTAACCTTAATATTTATCACCTTCCAATATTTATTGGGGGATTCGCCCTTCTATCAATATACGCAACAAATGCAAATTCTTTTTCATTACATGCCCCAAAAAATTTAGAGATACCTGCTTTTGTATTGCTAGTACTATTGATAGCTCAGATTCTTACAGATAGGGGTTTTGGGATCCTTTCGGCTGGCGGATACGTGATCTTGATGGCCATCATTCTCTTTGGAATTCTTAGCGCGCAAAAACCCAGCATCGAAACAATCGTGAGGTGGATTAGTCTAATATTTCAAGTGCTAATGGTAGGCATTGGGATTGAGTTAATCATAATCTTACTGGGGAGACAATCGAGCCTTACTGAGCTTTTCTATTCGGAAGTCACCACTCACTATAAAAACTATAACCCAGCAGATTTAATACATTTTATGGGCTTAGCTATGGACTCTGGGGGACCAAATAGCCCACTACTTGGGTCACAAATCGGAGGTATGGTTTGCCTTTTTTCCACCCTGTGGTTTTTTTTAATCCCACAACTACCGAATGATTTCCAAGAAAACAAGAGAGTCATATTATGGAGATTCATTTCCATAATTCTTTTGCTGGCAACAATGAATGGAACTGCAGCGCTATTGACTGCACTGGGGATTTCAATTCCCTACTTTTTGTCAAAAAATAAACAGCAAAAAGTTAATGCATTGATATTAATACTGCTTTTTTTTATTGCTCTATTTTTTTTAATCTCACAAGGGTATATATTTGAAAGAATATTTTCAAATGAACCTGCTAGCTTTTCACGCGAAACACTAGATATATTTTTGCGTTCGGGTCTAGAGGCTGAAACAAAAGATATTGCAGTTATTGATTTCTATTTCTTCATATTTTTTCGACCAGTTGAAATTTGGCTTAATTCTGATTTTCTTACTCAAATTTTGGGTTCAGGCAATGGGCTTTTTTTAAATGAAGATATTTATATTGGCGGTGACTTTGGCTTTGGCAGCGAGATACTGCTTAAGACAGGATTAATTTGGGCCTGCACCTTCTCATGGGCAGTTTTGTCAACATGCTTTTCAATATATTCCCTGCCCAATAAACTCCCCAAATCTTCAAATGCATGGCTAGTACTAGCAAAAATTAACACCCTTTTTAGTTTCTTATGGCTAGCATCTCTCATACATTACACACCAGCTATTCAGAATGCAGGGGGATACAGTCTTTTTGGGCTTAGTCTTGCGCTAGTAATTTATTGCAAACACTGCGCTATCAAGCTTTTGGAAAATGAAAATGCACAAAGTTCCTAAAGAGATTGATTTTTCATTGGAAAAGAAAATATTATCGCTTTACAGCGAATCGGACAATATTAGATTTTTTAGCCTTGGTAGACATGCCATTAAAGCCGCAATTACTTCAATAGGCATCAAGAAGGGTGATGCAGTTCTATTGCCATCCTTTATTTGCAAAGAAGTTTTGGCTTCGATTTACGAATGTGAAGCTCAACCCATGGTTTATGACCTTAATAAAGATTTACAGCCGATCAGCCTACCAATTAACAATAAAATCAAAGCTCTTATAGCCGTCAATTACTTCGGATTTCCGCAAAATCTAACGATATTTAAACAATATTGCACAGAAAATGATGTTGCCCTTATTGAAGACAATGCGCACAGCTTCTTAAGCGTTGATTCTAGCGGTCAAATACTGGGTACACGAGGTGACTTCGGGATCACGAGCTATAGAAAAATACTCCCCATTAGAGAGGGCGCAAGCCTTCTGTTAAATTCCAAAAAATATCACATTGAAGGCGGGCAACTTCCATCTAATCTTACGAGCTCCTCGAAAATTCAAAAAATTCGCTCATTAATTCAATGGGTAGAAAGAAGGGCTGGAATTAGACTTACCCCTACAGGGAAGGCCTTAATTCGGAAAATACGCAAAGTTAGTTCGGGGTATGAAATTAAACCTTCTGGCGACGAATTCGAGCTAGCAACACCCCAGCCGGAGAACCCACCATCTTACCTAAGAAGGTGCATCAAATATACGGATGCAGGCCTTGAAATTGCAAGGCGGCGCTCGTTGTATATAAAATTCCATGCCCAGCTATCATCAACTGGAATTGAGTCAGTATTTAACGCATTAAATGAAGGAATATGTCCTTACGGCTATCCCTTTTACGCTGACGATGATGTCGCCGCTGAGATAGTTAAAATAGCAAGGGGAGAGGGCTATGATTGCTTTAAATGGCCAGAGCTGCCCTCAACAGTCCCAGTACCTTCACAGCCACACTACCATCAACTATGGGTGATTAATTTTCTATGCTAACCTGGAATCATTATGAAGGAACGGCCGAGGAGTGGAATAACTCACTATCACAGGCGCAAGATAGAAATATCTTTCAAACATATGAATGGGGTCAATACAAAGATTCATCGAAGCTTAAAACACGTCGATATATAGCTCACGACATTAATGGCAACCTATGCGGAATGTGCCAATTCTCTGTAAGACGGCTTCCATTAGGCCTGCACTTTATATGGTCAGCAGGCGGTCCAATCTTCCAATTTAATGGTGTAAAGCAAGAAAATCTTTCGGAATTGCTATCAACACTATTTAAAAAAATTCATGAAGAATATTCCTCGGCATTAATAAGGATTCATAGCCACGTTAGCAACACACCCAATCTAGCCTTTAAGTTTAACCAGGCCGCAACTAGGCCAATTTTTAAATTAAATACTGGCTTTACCATTGCATTTGATGTTCAAAAAATTCCTGATTTCAGGAAAAATATGACGTCAAAGCATCGATATTACACAAAAAAATCATCTGATTCTAATATTCAATGGGTTACGGGCAACAGAGACATCGACCTTAATTATTTGGCCACAATACATCAGGAAATGGTGATAAACAAAAACATTACTAGTTTAGCTATGGGTTTAGATGAATTAGTATTGATGCGTAACTTTTTACCAAATAACTTATCCGTTCTATCTGGTACTTTAGGCGGGACTCCAATCACTTCCTGCCTGATATTAGAGTTCGCTGGAATTGTATTTTACATGATTGCTGCCACTGGGAATAAAGGAAGGCAAGAAAGCGCGGCTTACGCAATGATAGAAAAGTTATTTACACAGTTGCAAGAAAGCAATGTTCAAACCTTTGACTTTGCTGGTGTAGATCCGATAACCAAAGGGGCTGCCGGAGTAAATCATTTTAAGATGGGATTTGGGGGTGAACTTATTGAACATCTTGGTGAATGGGAATCTGCAAGCAATGAATATGTTCGGGTGGCAATCAATTTTGCAATTCGCTTAAAAGGTGGCAGAGCATGAGGTGGCAACAGGCGGCACATAAAATAATCTCCGAGTGCATGGCTCTAGCAAGGCTACCCCTTGAACCAAAACCAGGATTCAGGGTATTGAGCTATCACTCGGTTGGAGGAAATGCACTTGGAGATCATTTGGGTCTAAGCTCTATTTCACCGAAATTATTTAAAAAACATATTTCTAGCCTTTCAGAATATAAAATTGTTGGCACAAACGACGCGGATTTAAATCACAATCAGCTCTCTGTGGGAATAACTTTTGATGATGGATATAGGGACAACCTTTATATTGCCGCGCCTATTTTAGTTGCAAATAATATGCCATTTACGATATTTATTGCGACCGACTTAGTCGCTAATGGCGCGAATGGATTTCTAAGTACTCATGAGTTGAAAGAACTATCAAAACTACCAAATGTCACAATTGGAGCACATGGAAAAACACATACCCACCTTACAAGACTCAAAGAGTCACAAATTTTAATCGAGTTGCAAGACAGTAAATCATATCTCGAGGACTTGTTGGGCGAGTCCATTCAGTCCATGTCTTATCCGTACGGTGACGTTGATGAAAGGGTCCTATATGCTGCTAAAGTTGCGGGATATAAAAATGCATTTACAAGCAACTTTTCGATAAATAATTCGCAAACAGAAGCGTTGAAGCTCAATAGATGCGCAATTTTAAATGGTGACACCACCAGAACTTTAACTCAGAAAATAAATGGCGACTGGGACTGGAGAGGGATATTAGGAGCTTAGTAACAATGAATGGCATCTCGATCATCATCCCGATTTTTAATGAGGCGTCTAACCTTTCGGACTTGCTAGAAGCAATAATGGCGCAGACATTGAAACCTGATGAAGTAATTTTTGTAGACTCAGGGTCGACTGATAAAACCGATCAAATCATTGCTGAATTTTCCAATGGCCCCATCTTTATTCGCCACATAAAAAACCTTGGGGGGATGCCTGGAGGAAATAGAAACAAGGGCATATTAGCATCAAAGTATGATTGGATTGCCTTTATAGATGCGGGAATAATCCCATCAAACAATTGGCTTGAAGAGCTAATGAAATGCGCAAAAAAAAATAATACGAAATCAATCTTTGGTCAATGCCAATTCACAGGCACAACAGCATTCTCACATGCAGTATGCGCAGTATCCTATGGATGCACCAGCCATCCCGTCATACCAGCATCAATATTTCATAAGGACATCTTTAAAGAGGCGGGACTTTTCCCGGAGAATTTAAGAGCAGGAGAAGATACTGTTTGGTTAAAGTCTTTTGATGAAACATTCTATATTAGAATTTCCACCAACATCGTAGTTGCAACTTATGACTCGTTTCCCGATTCCTTATCTTACCTGTCGAGAAAGTACTGGATATATGAAAAAAGTTTATTCAAATCCGGCCTAGGAAAACCCAAAATTATAGGTTTAACCTTATTTTTTATAATTGCTCTCATAGCATTAATTACTAATGCACAATTATTTTTTACAATACTAACTACCTACTTAATTGTTAGGGGCGTTTTAGATCCAGTGAGAAAGAGTAAAAAAATTACTTGGTGGAAGAAATTTCCACGCTCAATCATTCTTGCACCAATTTCTGCTGCGACCATTGATATAACCATAGTTATTTCTAGAAATTATGAGAATTTAAAACTAATTAGGAATCTACTAATCAGACGATAAATTTAGCGCTGGATATAATAAATGAGAACCATAAACTCCCAAGTGGTCTGAATCAAAATATAAAAATTGTCCGTCTTTTGCAAGAGGGCAAATTTCCAAATTACAAATCAGTTTGTCAAAATTAATAATGCTGGCTTTATCGTCATGCTTTCTAATTTCAGCGTTAACATAGCTCTGATTTTGTTCATGCAAATCTCTTGAGACGGAAAATTTATTAATCTCCACATCACTTGGCCCTGCTTTGACTAAAATATCTCTTGGTAGCACGAGTTGCCTTGGGGTATCCTCAACCAAATATACCTTAACACCAATTTCAGAATACTTGGCAATAGTATTCTGAAGCGCCCATGAAAAATCTCTTCTTGAGGATTCAATATTTATAGGTTCCAACTCATCCCTAGAAATATAATTTATCTCATTTGGAGTAACTATGCTGCCGGAGTAATAAACCCATCGATTCGCAAGGATGACCGACTTTATGCCATTACTTCTTACATAACTAAAGATTCGATCATTTAGCTTTCTACAGTTATAAGTTTCGATTCCATTGCCGCGCCTCATCGACTGAATGCCCAACAAAGATGGACATCCAGAGGTCCCGGCAAATAAGATTTTAATCTTTTTATTCAATGCATATTGCTCTAGGACAGGAATAAGACTTAGCGCATGACTATCCCCATAAGCAAATATAGTTGCAGCAGATTGTTTATCTCCGAGCTCACAAAACCATTTGTCACTAATTTTATACGCATATGGAATTTCAAAACATTCAGCCTGCATTTCAGTTCTTCTAATTGAGTCAATGTAAGCGCTGAATTTTTGATGACGTGACCGAATTTCAAAGCCATTATCTTTATACACATACAGCCCCAATAAGGCAGTGAATATCATTAATAGAGCCAAAGTAATTATTGCTGATTTTTTATAAAGTTTAAATCTAATTGGTTTCTCAATCAATTCATAGGTTAGCCATGCTAGTAATACCGAGACCGCAATTATGGATAAGCGAACGTTTCTTGATGGCAATTCTCCCTCAAGCCCTCTCACCATTGACAGCAGAACCCAGTGCCATAGATATAAAGGGTAGCTTATTACTCCAACCCAGACAAGACTTGGGTGTGATAAAAAAACTCTGTTAACCCAGGCATCTCTTCCCGCCACTATTAACAAAATGGCAGCAGAAGCGGGTATTAGCGCCCAATAGCCGGGGAAAGCTAAATCTTTCGTAAACATAAAAACACTTACAACAATTAATATCAATCCGATTAAAGACTGAATATTTCTCCAACCCGCGCCCGCAAGGATCGCCTCACATTTGTTGACTATATGGAAGTATTTGGCACTCAAGTATTTCTTTGGATTCTTATGCGCGCCCTTAAACGCACAAAACCACGCCAAAACACCTCCGAGTATTATTTCCCAAAATCGTGAAAGAGGAGAATAAAATGCGGTGATAGGATCAGCTTGAACAATCGCAATATTAAATATTAGCGAAAGCACCAATATAATAATAATTATAAAAATTAAATTAAATCGCAACTTCCAGGCGGTCCAAATTAAAAAAGGCCAGATTAGATAGAACTGCTCTTCTATTGCCAGACTCCACAAATGCAATAGAGGCTTTTTTTCTGCTGCTGAGTCAAAATACCCAGAATCACCCAATAGCATCAGATTTGTCATAAAAGATGATGCGCCGACAACGTATCTTCCAAGTTGCGCATACTCATCTGCAAGTAGCACAAACCATCCGAGAATCAAGCTAGAAAACAATATGATTAAAAGGGCGGGGAAAATTCTTCGAATTCTATTTGAATAAAATCCGATAAAACTGAATTCGTTATTTTTTAGCGCATGAAAAATGATCAAGGAAATCAAATAGCCTGAAATTACAAAAAAAATGTCTACCCCTATAAATCCACCCTTTAGCCATGTGGGGAAAAAATGATATCCAAGCACGGACACAACGGCAACTGCACGCAAACCATCAATATCTGGTCTGTATGAAGGTTGTTTTTGATAACTAAAACCCGATTGGGAAAAGCGCATCATATTTAAAAATATTTACACTTAATTATTCAAAGCTCTTTTTTTTACCTCTCGCGCTGGACTACCAACACAAATGATGTAATCAGCTAGAACTGTATTTACTTGTGAACCAGCACCCACCACAATTTCCTCTCTTATGATTACACTAGGTAAAATTAAAACCGTTGCACTAATCCATGCATCACTCTCAATAGTAATATTTTCTACAATATCTTTTAGCTCAAGAGTTTTAGGGTCGTGGGCTGCCGTATAAATTTTCACTCCCAGACTAGATGTGACATTATCACCAACTCTAATTTCTGCCCTACCATTCAGAGTAGCTATAAAACATTCACCAGCTCTTTTAGATACCACGCCGTTACCGAAGAAAATGTAACTAGGGAAGGGCTGATATACTATTTAGTCGAGCATGCAATTTTATTTTTAATCCAATTCAATAAACCCTTACTCCCACGGGTATGAAATTAGGGTTTTATTGTTTGTTGCACTAAATTTAAGTACTTTAATATAATATCACCAATCACGTCAATTTAGTTAATTTGCATTCCTTTGCATTTCAACCAGAGCAAAAGATATGAAAATTTGCATTTGCACCACTCCAATTAGGCCAGATCCTACCGATTTTCCACCGCTTGGATCATTAGCTATTATTCAATCTCTTCGTAAAATTGGAATTGAAGCTTTTTTCTTCAATATTGACTTTTTAAGACCAAGTACCGAAGAAATTAAGGCTTATTTTTCTTTGCATCAATTTGATGTAGTAGGTATTAGCGCCGTAGTGTCTACAGCGTACTCATACACCAAGTGGCTATCGTCAATTATTCGAGAATCTCGGAACTCCACTACCATTATTTCAGGAGGCAATCTTTCCGCCAGCGCAGAAATATTGCTTAGAAAAACAGATATCGACGTTTGTGTAGTTGGTGATGGTGAATTTATCATCTTGGATCTTATACGCAAAATACAAGATCATCATCATGATGAACAAAAAAAATACCTTGATGAAGTAAAAGGGATATGCTACTTAAACCAACAAAATGATTTTAAATTTACCGGCTATGGTGCGAAGCCTGATGCAAGTGAAATCGAACACCCTGACTATTCAATTTTAGCTAAAGATGGCTCTCTAGCGCACTATCTCCCTCCAATTGAACCAGAGCATGACGAAAACAATTCGACCTTAGACACTGCTCCCCGTAGGTCCGCAACGGTGATTGCAACCAAAGGGTGCGTTGCAAGATGTACCTTTTGTCACCGCTGGGAAAAAGGTTATCGTGCTCGACCCTTGGAAAACCTTAAACATCATATTCACCATCTAATAAATGACTATGGAGTTACTGATATCACCTTTGGTGATGAAAATTTTGGAGCAGATAAAGAATTAACTAGGGGGCTTGCTCTTGAAATGGGGAAACTAAAACTCTCATGGATTGCAGCGGGGGTAAGAGCAAGAACTGTAAATCTTGAAGATTTAAAGCTTTGGAAAGAGAATGGATGTAAGGCTATTTATTTCGGCATTGAATCAGGGAGCCAAAAAATACTCGACATCATGGAAAAAAAGGCTACTGTTCAAGAAAATATAAATGCATTGAAGTGGACAGCAGAAGCAGATCTTGACACTATTGTTCAACTGGTAATCGGTATGCCAGGAGAAGATGACCTTACCATCAATGAAACAATAGACTTCCTAAAAAATATCTCTAAGGGCATTAAAGGCTGGCATGAATCACCCCCCAGCGGCTCAATTAGCATTAATTATGCTCAAGCATTACCAGGAACTCCATTATATGAATTCGCTAGAGAAAACAACTTTATTGGAAATTCAATTGATTTAGAAGAGAATTACCTAATTCAAATAAGTGATACAGATGCATATAGCGAAGATCACTTCATTAACTATACGGGCTTGCCTACTTTAAAAATACTAGCATGGCGGCCTTTAATACTAGCCAAATTAGATGCGCATCATTACATCCATAACCTAAATAATGAGCAACTACCCCTTTACAAAGTTTTTGGTTATTACATTGGAATTCTATTGGCAAAACTGAATATTAAATTACTTCAACTAAATCCCTCGTTTCTCGAGGGATCAGATAAAAACTATCGCCCTGGATACTTCAATATTCAAAATCATCTGATGCTTGCACCGCTCTTACTTAACAAATATACTAAGCTTGCTTTTACACCATTACTTCTTGTTATAGTTGCAATATGGAGAGGAAAGTCTGCATCGCGAGCTTTAGGTCTAATGATAGAATTTTTATTATGGAAGGTTGGAATTACGCACAGTAAACTTGTTGCTGCTCCGAATAAATCCCTAAGAAAAGTAATTAAGATTCAAAGCATAGGAGAGGAAGAGGGAGATGAAAATGCCAAGCAAATGCTTCCGCTCAGGCTCGGCAGGTAAATGTTATTTACACTCAGTTTAAGCGCTTAAACCCACCATGACATACTGAACTCTTGAGCAGAGTTTTAATATCTCTACCCTCTTCGCATTCTTTAATCATGCCAAAGACTGGATCAAGTGCCTCGAAGAAACCATTCAATACCTCAGGAGTGTGTTCTGTGCAGGCATATGCGGTATTGCTTGCCAAATAACCTTTAACAAGCATCTCTTGAGTAATTAAGGTTTTATAAGCTAGCGCATTCTCACTAACAATCGTAAAACCAGTTAAAGCCGGAAGACCCCAATGCTCAATCTTGATGTCATGCTTGTCAGCCAAGTCTTGCCATCCTTTGCGGATATTTAAGCCAGTCTCGGTAATTTTTTCCCAAGATTTGGTTTTTTCCATAACTTCTAGTGTTTTTAATGCGGCAGCTGGTCCAATACGCTCGGTCCAGAAAGTACTACTAATAAATGTTGTCTGCGCAGCTTCCATCACTGAACGTTTGCCAATAATGGCAGTAATTGCATAACCATTACCCAGCGCTTTTCCAAACATCGCCATATCGGGCTCGACACCATACTTTTTATGAAGCCCACCAAAAGTTTCTCGGAAACCTGAGGTGCACTCATCAAATATGAGAACAATGCCACGATCCGTAGCTAGCTTGCGTACCTTGTGTAGGAAATTATCTTCCGGGCCTTTATTGCGAACGACCTCCATCTTAATCACACCAATATCATGCTCATTCACCAATGCCTCAAGCTGAGCATAATTGTTGTAATTAAAAGGTAAGACTGTGCCACGAAGATCTCTCGGGACGCCATTTGGCTCTAGGCCAGGCAAGAGATGGCCATCCAAATGCTTGTCATCACCTAGATTGGCCGATAAATACCAATCATGCCACCCATGGTAGCCACAAATAGCCACTTTATCTTTGCCTGTTGCAGCTCTGGCAATGCGAATCGCAATCGCATTAGCTTCGCCACCCGACCGCGAGAAGCGGACCATGTCTGCCCAAGGATGTAATTCCACCAAACGCTCCGCTAGGTAGACTTCCTCTGGACAGTTAAATGTAGACATATTGCCTGCATCAACTACTTTTCGAACCGCCTCATCGACCTCTGCATTGCCGTACCCCAGGGTATTGGTGCCAATTCCCATAATGGACATGTCAATATATTCCTTGCTATCGAGATCCCATACCTTGCATCCCTTAGCCTTACTAAAGTAGGCTGGCCACTGATCAGGCAAAAACATTTCTGCACGCTTAGAGAGCAGCATATTCCCACCTGGTATTACCTGCTTAGCTCTTTTCCAGAGTTTTTGTCCAGTACCCATCACTGCTCCCTCATTGCGAATTATGTCTTGATTAAGACTAAACCATTCTGGATGTTCTAACTGTAATTTCAGAACTGTCTTCCAGTCAAAATCTGTGTTTGGATAGAAGTGATTAAATACCTTCTCAACCACAACAAAGTCCACCGGTTCATCTACCGTCCATCTGAGGCTTGAAAAATCCTCAGTATTTTTGATGGTGGCTGTCTTAAATTTACCTGGCTCGCGTAAATATGGTGTGACATGCTCATGATCAAATGGCTTATCGGACTCTTCTTGCGCCCTTTCAAGTGCGGCTAATTTGAAAACTTCAATATCAAGTCCATCTGGCAGCGTTGGCGGGTAGTTATTGCACAAATAATCAACATCTTGATCCAAAAACTGCTGAACACATTCATCCACTAATACGGGATCAACTAGAGGGCAATCGCCAGTGATTCTAATTACAACATCAGCCTGATGTTTTTTAGCCGCCTGAATATAGCGATCTATCACATCATTTTCACTACCCCGCTCACATGCATAGCCAATTTTCTGAACATGATCAACTAAAACTTTATTACGATCATCGATTGAAGTTGCCACCACAATTTGATTTACCAAAGTTGCTTTTGATAATCTTCCCAAAAGTAGCTCAATCATTGGAACGCCATTAATTGGCTTCATCACCTTGTTGGGCAAGCGAGTTGAGCCCATACGCGCCTGAACAATAGCAACAACCTTCAATTGACTCTCCACAAGGATGGGTTAATTAAATCCAAATCCTCAGATTGAATTTCAGAATGAATGACCGATACATCAATCGTCTTGGCTGCGGATAAGATTTCTTTTAGCTGATCAATGCCATCAACCCCTACAACCACGCGATCAACACCATCAAAACTTAAGGGATACGCCAAGCAGTGCTGCAATGCATTTAATGTCGAGCTCTCTAAATCTGCTTGCCAGATATCCCATAATGCATCCCATTTAGAAAAATATTCAGGAATCAATTGGCGATCCATAAGCAACAAACCCTGAAGAAATGCAGAGCGTGTATGAACTTCAATTCCAAGATCCTTTAATCGCCCCAACCAACCGCTAGACACCAATCGCCTGTCAACTAAATTCAAAGGAGCCTGAACAATATCTAAAGGAAATAAAGTCAGAATGGCATCTAGCTCACTAGGGTCATAAATTGAAATACCTATCTTATTAACTAAGCCCTTATCCCTTGCTTGCAATAGAGCTTTAAAAAGATCTGGCCCAATATCGCTCAATAACTGACTAGGTTGATGCAATAAAAGGCCATGCAGCCTATCAATGCGCAAGCGCTTCAATGACGATGCAATTTGGTCACTTACCCAAGAGGCGATCGATTCGCCGTTAGGTGCCGGCGGAAGCTTGCTGATGACGTGAAAGTCTTGGACCCCAATTTCACCCAGACAATCCTCGCTATTGCCATAGGCAATCGCAGTATCGATAGTATCAATACCCTGTGATAACGCCTCATTCAGGATTGCGGAGCCATCGCTCCGTTGAATTTGCCCAGACTGGTTCGCAACGCCATAAGCAAGTCCAAACTGCGCTGTACCCAGCGCAATCCTTGACGTACTTTTTAATAGGTTTTGAACCATGAAGGATTAGATTTGCAACATCTTCTGCTTGTTGGCATCGATCCATGAACGCAATTCTTCCACGCTCATCCAGCTTGGATTGTTATCTGAACTGTAAGTGAAATCAGGCGATACCAATTTACCGTTGTTGATACGGTAAGGATCCTGACTCCAGTCATGAATTGCGGGAAGTATCTTGAAATGCTCTGGATACTCATAGGTATATGGAGCGTCCTCAAACCCAATCATCTGCTCATGCAATTTTTCACCAGGACGAATGCCGATAACTTTTTGCTCAAGCCCAGGAGCAACAGCTGATGCTATATCTGGAATCTTCATTGATGGAATCTTCTTGACATAAATTTCACCACCAACCGCATCATCAAACGCATGCCAAACCAGCTCAACACCTTGCTCCAGGGTGATCATAAAGCGCGTCATACGCTCATCAGTAACCGGAAGTGGCCCACCTTTTTCAGCTTCATTCAGAAAGAATGGAATAACTGAACCACGTGATCCCATGACATTTCCATAGCGTACGACCGCAAATCGAGTTTCATTTTTTCCAGAATACGAATTACCGGCAATAAATAACTTATCGGATGTCAGCTTAGTTGCACCGTATAAATTAGCGGGACTGCTCGCTTTATCTGTAGAGAGGGCAACCACACGTTTGACACCCTGATCAATACAAGCATCGATCAAGTTCATTGCGCCCATTACGTTTGTCTTGACACACTCAAAAGGATTGTATTCAGCTGTAGGAACAATTTTGGTCGCAGCAGCATGCACAACATAATCAATGCCTTGCAGGGCGCGAGATAAGCGATCCTTATCACGCACATCACCAATGAAGAATCGAACTCTATCATCACCACCATATAGTTTTGCCATTTCCCACTGCTTCATCTCATCTCGAGAAAAGATTACCAAGCGACTTGGGTTGTACTTTGCCAAAGTCAGCGGAACAAACATGTGGCCAAAGGAACCAGTACCACCGGTAATGAGAATTGAAGAGTTTTTAAGCATATTTAAGTTGCTCGCTAGTTAAAAAATGTTGCAGTGTTGATTGAAGAATTGTATTACCTGGATCAAAGCCCATCACCTGAGGCGCATAGGTTTGGCAAGTTTTTTGCCATTGGGCATCGCTTTCGCCAGCCAAATAATCCATTACTCGATAAACCTCATCAGAATTCACTGATGAAGCCCAAAAGGGGCCGTTTTCTGGCAGCGATCCCGGCCAACCAAAGCGCCTTGCTGCGCTATTGATGAATTGACCTCGCCCAGCAAAAAAAGCTGTTTTTCCACCTCTAGCTAAAGACTCATAGCCTAAAGTAGAGTCGACAGTCACCACTATATTGGCAGCATCTAATTGTTGGTAACCGCCAAGTGGAGATGATCTGGGCTCATATACCCAAGTAGATTTTGTAATGCGCTCTTTAAAGTATAGGTACTCCGGGCCAAATTTTTCGGTTTCACGACCATAAACTCTGAGGGTTTTGCCATGGTCAGAACACCATAAATCTAGATGCTGAATCAGCAAACCATCTATCGCAAAGAACTCTTCCCAGCCGTACGCCTTTCCATTGGCATCAAACACAATCGGCTTACTAGGGATTGATTTTTGATGGTACTGAGATATATATAAAACCTCATCGCGATACTTTTTCGGATTTATGGGAACTAGATTATTTTTAAGGGACCCGCTTGGAAAGATATTACTGGCAATCCTAGATTGGTAATACTCGCCGATAGATGGATTATGAGCAAAAATTGCATCTACTTTCCAGCTACGATCAATAGAGAAACGATCAAGCCAATTATCTCGAGTGCCGTTTTGCAGCAATATAGTTTTAATTCCCTCAAATTGTCCAGAGATCTCATAAAAGAGCGGATCATTATCAATAAAGCTTGCTACTAATTTAGGTTTAACTACGCTCAAGAAGGACCAAACGTAAGCGCGATCAGGACGGCCAAGCCAAAAATTTTTAGTCAATATAGATTTAATTAAAATGGGGATATTAATAAAGCCACCATCTAATTTAAAAATTTGAGATGATTTCTTTTCAAAATATTTTGATAATAAATCACTTCCAGCAGAATGGAAAATCACTACATCTGTGTGTAGCGGCAAGCTCCACTGCTTTGGCGCAACTATAAAGACTCTATAGATCCAAGTGAGCTTATCTCGCACTTTTAAACTTTACCCTTTGAATTGGCTACTATTTTTGCCAAATGAAAATCTAATTCAGTATCTATATCGATAGCTTCCGCTTCTGACTCAGCAACTAAAGGAGTCACTTCACCACCACCCATAAAGCTTTTGGTTGCGCGTAACAACACAGGAGATATCAAATAAAAGGCACCGCTGATTTGATATGCAAGTGGCAGCTCTTGTGAGCGCTTTGCGAAATCTACACCATCAATAAAAGGAATTAACTTCTTATCGGTAATTTTTAAAGTCCAATGCGGGTGTGTTTTTGCATTAACAACGCCTATCACCGGCAAAAGAGGGTTTTTATCGAATAACGCAATGCCTTTTTGCATCATCTCCTTATTGCGAAACGGAGAGGTTGGCTGTAATAAAAGTACTCCATCAATAAAGCCATTTTCTGACTCATACCAATCCACCGCATGAATCGCAGAATCAACAGAAGAAGATTCATCGGTAGCTAAATGAGCTGGCCGCAACCAAGGAACCAATGCCCCACACTCACGAGAAACGCTTGCAATACCTTGATCATCAGTTGACACCAACACATCACTGATCTGATTTAATTCTTTAGCAGCATCAATTGACCACTGAATTAAAGGTTTTCCACCCAGCGGAAGTAAATTCTTCCCAGGTAAGCGTTTAGAGCCCCCGCGCGCCAAGATCAGAGCGAGTATTTTCAAGAGCGCAATCCCTCTGAAGATCTAGCTTTTGCAAGGTCATCTGGTCTACCAACATCCAACCAAGGCTCGTGCATAGGATATGCCACTGTGCGTTGAGTCTTCTCTTGCAGACGCTCAAAAAGAGTAGGCATGTCACAACGAGCATCCTTCTGCAATTGAGCCAGCGAATCAGGTTCGATAACGTATACGCCAGCATTTACATGTGAACGCGCAATTGGCTTTTCTTCGAAGCCAATAATCTCAACTCCATTAATTTCAACCACACCAAATGGGTGCTGCCATTCATGTACGCGCACTGCCATCGTTGCAGCAGCTTGATGGCGTAAATGAAAATCCAATATTTCTCCATAGCGAATATCTGTAATGACATCGCCGTTTGTCACTACAAATGGATATTTAGGCAAAGGATCCAAAAGACTAAGAGCCCCAGCAGTACCAAGAGGGGCTTTTTCACGCAAATAATCAATGCGCACACCAAACCTACCCCCATCACCAAAATACTCTTCAATCATGTGACCCAAATGATGAATGGCAAGAATGAAATGACTAAACCCTTCAGATTTTGCACGCTCAATAATGTGCTCGAGCATTGGTTTGCCTTGAATGAGCAGCATTGGCTTTGGGCAGCTCTCAGTGTGAGGCAGCAATCTCGTACCCATACCACCAGCCATAATGACCATAGAATTAGGGCGGGCTTGCACACTTGCAACCTCATCCCAAATGTGAAGTCCAACAATTTTTCCGTCATCATCAACTACGGGTATTTGCTGCACCTTATTTGCCGTCATCATGCTTAATACAGTGACCCGAGTCATTCCAGCAGGCACCACCAATGCATTCTGGTGAACAATTGACTGAATAGGGCTGCTAAGCGTTAACCCCTTAAGCAAGCCTCTGCGAATATCGCCATCTGAAAGCGTTCCCTGAAGATGGCCATCTGAATCACTAATCAATACGATTTTGATGGCTGTTTGATTTAGGTTCCGAATAACCTCTTCAATTGTCGAAGAAATGGGGAGGATGGATTTCTGCCAAAACAAGTCGCTCATAACACTCTCTTAAGAATGGATTATCTTTTTGGATAGGTTATAGAAAGGCTTCTTGATAAGCCCCTGTAAATCCGCAGATTCAAGTACTTCCACAATTTTTTCAACAGCCCCGCCATCACCATATGGATTAAGTGCTTCTTGAAGACTTTGCTGAAAACTTTCTGAGTAAAGCGTGTTAATGGCTTCTGCGATTGAATTCTTATTAGGCAAACAATTAATGACGCTTGCCGACATCAACCTACCTCTTTGGCGATCGCCAATATTGACGGTGCCCTTCTTAAAACTAGGTACCTCAGCGAGTCCACTAGAAGAATTACCCACAACACCATCTACAAACTGCAAACAAGATAGGTACCTCAGATGACCCAAAGAAGTAAATAAATGGGCATTACTATGTGTGGAGGAAAAATCTGTTAATTGACCCATCAAAACGCGACCATCAGTGTCAGCATTGGGCATGGTAAATATTAATTGCGTGTCTTTCAGTTGCCCCAAAGCCTCAAGCAAAGCATTCATTTGCGTCTGGGCACTCGCGTTTTCCAAGGTAACTGGATGAAAGGTAACTAAAAGATTCTTTTTGCCAAACTGAAAGCCAAGAGATTCCTCTAGCTCAGCCTTATTAAGTAACTTAATACGTTTGATCGCATCAACCCCCAAACCGCCGACCAAGTGAACTTGCTGAGGCTGTTCGCCTAACTGGATAACTCGATCACGATACTCCTCAGCAGCCACGAAATGCAAATGAGACATCTTTGTAATGGAGTGGCGGAATGCCTCATCAATAGCACCCTCTGTTGCCTCGCCCCCATGTAAATGTGCTACAGGAATACGCGCAACCAATGCAGCCGATACTGCGGCAAAAATTTCAAAACGATCACCTAAAACGACCATGATGTCTGGATTGAGCTGTGCCAGTGCGTCAGCAAAGCCAATCATTCCCAAGCCCATTGACTTTGCAATACCAACCCCAGAGTCAGAACTTGTCAACATCTCAATCTTGCGATCAATGATGAAACCATCATTCTCAATCTCGCGATAGGTCATTCCAAACTCAGGAGACAAATGCATTCCGGTTGCAATGATCTGCAGGTTCAATCGAGGGTGCGATTGAACCTCTTTCATTAAGAATCTCAGCAATCCATACTCAGCGCGAGTTCCCGTTACTACGCACACATTTCGTTTCATAAGTCTATCAATTCATCAATTTTGAAACTACGTTTAGCAGGCATGCCAATTAGCTCCTTAAATCGCATGGGCGAAATCCCATTGCCAGGCCGCTTTGCACATAAATTATCTAAGGAAAATAATTCACCCTTTTGTATAGGTTTGGCAGCAACCAAGGACTTTCTAGCAATTTCAATATTTTTAGCTTCGCTAGGGGTAACCTTTTTGATCCCATCGCCAAGCGATAACTCAATATTACGAATAGAGTTCACCATTAATAACAGCTCATCTGGCTCCAGACTAGCTTTGTGATCTGGTCCAGGTAATTCGCGGTCAAGCGTAAAGTGCTTTTCAATTACTGTGGCACCCAAGGCAGCTGCAGCAATCGCCACCTCAATTCCGTTGGTGTGATCAGAGTAACCCACTTTTACGCCAAACTCCTTGCCAATAGCTTGCATAGCCAATAAATTGACCTCCGATATCGGCGCAGGATATTCAGTCGTGCAGTGGAGAACGGTAATCCTATCTCTTGATTGACCGGCACTCTCCAGAACTTCGAGTGCCTGAGCAATCTGATTCATCGTTGACATACCAGTAGACAGAATTACCTCGCAACCTAAGGCGCCTATTTGCGCTAGAAATGGTCCATTGGTAATTTCACCTGAGGGTACCTTAAATTGAGTCTGCCCTAATTGATGCAAAAAATGAATGCTTTCTGAATCAAATCCTGTTGATAAGAATTGAATATTGTTCGCTTTGCAATGGGCGATAAGCTCATAGTGCATTTCAGGAGAAAGTTCTAGACGCTTTAACATTTCAAACTGGCTCTCACTGCCATCAGTTGAAAGTTTTTGATAGTCAGCTTTTTGCGCATCCTCGGTAACCAAACTTCTTGCATTAAATGTTTGGAATTTAACGATATCAGCACCCGATTGGGCTGCAGCTTCAATCAATTTTTTAGCAAGGAGCATATCCCCATTATGGTTAACGCCTGCCTCAGCGATGATAAGAACATGTTTTCTCAAGATTTGACCCCAGCAAGAATAGAACCATCCTGAAGATTGTGGCGAACTATTTGCCCCATTCCTATTAGACAATTTTTACCTATGGAGACTCCCTCTTTGATTACAGAGCCGCTTCCAACAAAAGATCCCGCGCCTACACTGGCGCCACCATTAACAATCACACCGGTCGATATATGACAATGGTTGCCAACTTTTGCATCATGCTCAATCAGCGCCTTTGAATTAATGATGCAGTTCTCGCCCACAATAGCACCAGCATTAATTAGCGCATCATGCATAACGATTGTTCCGCTATTAACAATGGCATGATCTGATACATAGGCTCTGCTTGAAATAATCACAGGAAAAGCAAAGCCATATCCAAGTAATTTTTCATACAGTTCAATTCGAACCTTTGGTGACTTAATTTGGCCAACGGCAATCAGAGCATTCCGATGTAACTGAGAAAACTTTTCAAGATCCTTATCTGTGCCTATAACTCGACACCCATCAACCGTGGTGCCCAGCTCATCCGGGCCGCCTATTAAACCGGCAATTTCATACGCACTGGCATGGCCAATGACATCTATGCAAGCGCGCGCATGCCCGCCTGCACCAACCAGAATTAGGCCTGCATTGTTCATAGGTTGTAAATATCCGCCTTATACAACTTGAGGTTTTCAGATTTTGTGAACCAGTTTGCAGTTTCTTGCAAACCGCGCTTAAAACCATCGCGCCCTCCATAGGCTGGCTGCCAATTAAAAAGTTTCTTCACTTTCGAGTTATCAGCCCACAGACGCTCGACCTCAGACTTCTCGGGCCGCAATCTAACTTCATCGGTAATGATTTCAACATTCACATTCATGGCCTCAGCAATTAACTTCACCGTATCACCAATCGAAATCTCAAAATTACTACCAAAATTAACAACTTCACCAAGACCTTGATCAGAATTTAAAACTGAAATAAATGCGCTTACCGTATCCATTACAAAATTGAAATCTCGTGTTGGAGAAATTGCACCCAGCTTAATTTCACGCTTTCCATTGGCAATCTGCGTAATGATGGTCGGTATCACGGCACGAGCAGATTGCCGAGGCCCATAAGTATTAAATGGTCTGGCAATTACTACGGGCAACTCGAACGAGGTAAAGAACGAGTTCGCCAACTGATCAGCTCCAATTTTTGTGGCAGAGTAAGGTGATTGACCTTGTAGCGGGTGCTCTTCTGTAATGGGGACGAAACGGGCTGTGCCATACACTTCACTGGTAGAAGTATGAATCACTCTTTTGACACCAAGCTCTTTTGCGGCTTGAAGCACATTTAGCGTGCCCTTGATATTAGTGTCAACATAAGTATCGGGGGAATGATAAGAATATGGGATGGCAATGAGAGCGGCCAAATGGAGAACAGCATCACACCCTCTCATTGCCTCTTTGACGCCATGTGGATCTCGAATATCCCCTGCAAATACCTCGAAATTTCCTCGAACACTTGGATCACAATGATCCAACCACCCCCACGAATTAAATGAGTTGTATAGAACAAATGCGCGCACTTTGTAACCCTGGCGCACTAACTCCTCAGTCAAATGCGAACCGATGAAACCATCAGCCCCAGTAACTAAGATGGTTGAATTGGATGATAGGGGGTTAGATGTACTTGTCATAGAATCGATTTTTTAATTAAACGGGGTTTGCCTGCACAATATCCTGATAACTTCCAGTGCGCGCAATTACGCCATCTGCAAGCTCAATAATTTGGGTGCACTGTCTTAGTGTTGAAATCCGATGGGCGATGATGATGAGCGTCAAATCTTGGTCCAATGCTTCAATAGACTCCATCACTGCAGATTCTGTTTCGTTATCAAGAGCGCTAGTAGCCTCATCAAAAATAATCACATCTGCCTCTTTGTATAGAGCGCGCGCTATTCCAATGCGCTGCCTTTGACCGCCTGATAATCGAGCGCCACGCTCTCCAACCATTGTGTGATACCCATCCGACCAGGTCTCAATAATGGATGCTAGTTGCGCTTTTTCTGCGGCATGGCGTACCTTGACCATATCAATCTCATTCTTCGGCACACCAAATGCAATATTTTCCGCAATAGAGCTATCAGCCAAAAAGATCGACTGAGGAACGTGAGCAATATGCTTTTGCCATGCACGAATGTTGCATGTATTTAAAGCAATCCCATCAATGCTTAGATCTCCAGCTGATGGTGCTAGTAACCCCATCAAAATATCTGTCAATGTACTTTTGCCGCTACCTGTTTTGCCAATTAAACCGAGTCTGGAACCCTTTGCGATCGTTAGCGAAATATTTTTCAGAACAAGATGTGAATTATTACCGTAATAAAAAGAGAGATTACTCAACTTAATGGCTCTCTGAAATGGCAACACCAATGAATCCTCATGATGATTCGTTGGCATAGGCTGGTCCAATAAATCTAGTGAATCCTCTAATGAGGCTTGTCCGCCCTTAACGCTGGACCATGCTCCGTATATTTGCTGTAAAGCTGGCAACATTCTCTGAGCACCCAATGCTAATGCTCCTAGCACTGGGATTGCACTAGAAATTCCTTCTGGTTGAATGGCGAGAAAGTAGGCGAGCACTGAAATGAGCACCATACCCAAAGCTTCAATAGCAAAGCGTGGGGCGCTAATCAAAAACACGCTACTACCCTGCGCGCGCCGCATTGGAATATCAGCATTGAGATAGCTCTGACAGTAAACAGATTGGGTGCCATCGAGCAAAACATCGCGAATGCCCCCTAGCCCCTCTTGTAATGACTTAATCACCTGCGTTGACTGAAGAGCAACCTCACGCCCATCCCTTAATAAACGACCCTTGGTGATCCATGCAATTGCTGTATATATGAGCCCAAATCCCACAAAGGCTGCAATAGCGACCTTGGCACTAATCGAGAGCAATGCCAACAAAATAGCAATTAGGATGATTCCGGAACTCATCATATTTAGCAACATCATGATGGTGCTAATGACATTATTGGTCTTGCTTGCAATGCCATTAATAATCTCACTACTATTGCGAGCGAGATGGACAGAATAAGGTTGGTATAAAGTGCGGCGGTAGATATCAATACTGAGATCCGCTCCAATAGCATAGGTAATTCTTGTGCTGGCCCAAAGCAATGTCAAACGTATGAGCCCAGCCAGCAATGCAAATATTGCGAATATAGCTGCAATAGGAAACAACATTTCCTGAGGAGAGTTAATTCCCAAATAACTAATTAATGGCTGAGCAAGTGCATTTTTGAAAATCACTTCCGGGGAAACAAGCGCAGTTAAAAATGGCAGCACTGCTCCGATACTAATAATTTCAGCAAGAGAAGCCAACAACATAAGCACAAATAAAGACGCGAGTTGACAGCGGCGTCGATGGCTAATGTGCACCCATAGACGCGCAACTAGTTGATTGAGGGGTTGAGGGCTTAATTGAGTCACTTAGCCTGCGCCTCGACCTGCAAGTCCTTCTTCTCCTGCACCGAGGTGCTGGCAGAATTCGCATTTTCTAATTTCAACATCTCTATTTCGGAACGAAGGGATTCATACTCCTCTAGCTTGTGCCTAAGAAAGCTAGTTGTAAGCGCTGCCTTTTGCGCAACGCCTTGTGGCGTTAGTAGATAGGCGTAACCCAATTTATTCTTACTTTTTGCAAAAGATTCAATCTTTACCAGTCCCTTCACTACAAGAGCCTTTAGACAATAGTTTGCCTTTCCAAGGCTGATTCCCAGTACGGCCGCCAACTCACGTTGAGTTAGGTCTGGGTTCTGAGCAATTGCTCTGAGCACCTGAAAGTGAATTTCACTTGAATCCGATTGGTCTACTTCTGGCATGCCACCCTTAAATCTATATTTAGATGACAGTTTATTACATATTGTTCAATTGTTGAACAATGAATTGAAAATTCTAAGTGCTTGAATATGCTACATTATTTGTGAGTAATCACTAACTTAATGGCTTATTTCACGCAGATATGAAGTTTAGGCCAAAATAATAGTTACTTAATACAACAAACCTAAATATAGGGAGATAAAAATGGCAAGTAACCAAAAGATTGATCTTCGCAATTCTGTAACTGAGTGCGCCCAGTCAGTAAAGAAGGAAAATGCTGGAAAGTATTACAACTACGCCATCAAAGACTGTATTAAGTCAACTGCTGCTCAAAAATAATATTTATTGCCCAATAAAAAAGGCTGCCAATTGGCAGCCTTTTTTTCTACATACTGTTACTTGCTAGTTAAGCCTTCTTGGCATAAGCAGAGCACCAGCCTTTACCTGCAACTTGCTTGCCAGCAAACAAAGAGCAGCCGCCTGCAGCAGATCCAGCTTTGCCTTGATAGAGCGCGCAATTGTCACAAACTTGACCGGCAGCGTACTTAGGGAATTTTGCTTTATCTACTTTAGAGGCATCAGCTTTGTATCCCAATGCAGCAGCCTGAGGATCCGTTTCGGCAACCATTGCCTGCGCTTGAGCAGTGTTATTTAATGCTAAGGTTGCAGCACCTGCAGCTGACATAATCATAAATTGACGACGCGTGGTTTTCATATTTACTCCAAGAGGTTGTAGATTCACGATCGATCATAGTGCAGAACGACTTAGTCGACTATTGAGTACTTATCTTATTGATTTATAAGTATTTTTTAATAAGAATAATTCTCAATGCCAATTCTTTTCAAGTCTCTTAATTTCATTCCAGAGCTGCTTGGCTGAATCGCCCCAACTTTGCCAATGCAAGTCAGAGGATTTTGGATGCTGATTGGATCTGTATAAGGCCAACCACTCTAGCACCGCATTAGATAAGTCTTCGGGTGCAAAACCATCAAAGTAATATGCAGCGTTACCGGCTACCTCATTAAAGACCGACAAATTACGCGCAATCATTGGCGTTTGATGTTGTGCAGCTTCTATCAAAGGCAAACCAAAGCCTTCGCCGTATGAGGCAGCAATTAAACAAGTACAAGTTTCGTAAAGCTTCTCAAGAAACTGATCGCTAGCAGAATCTATCCAAAACAGCCGTTTACCAGCTTCGCTATGAGAAATAATTCGCTGGTGCAATTCTTCCACTAACCAACCTTTTTTACCGACTATCACTAAATTGATTTGCTGGTCTTGGCTCCATAGCAACTCAAAAGAATCCAGCACCTGTTGATAGCCCTTGCGAGGTTCCAGTGTACCCACCAATAAAAAACTAGGCCGCTCTTTTAATTGCGCAATGATTGCATCAGCATTTGCTGGCATACCTTGTGTAGGCGAATTACTAATATTGGCGCCCAAGTGAAACCAAGAAGCCTTAAAGTGATCGGCATGAGGAATGGACTCCTGCACAATCCAATTTTCCAACTCATCCGCTACCGCCTTAGAGATCCCAATTGCCGCATCACTTTCGCAAACAACGCGCAACCAATTTTCATGAACTAACTTAACCCCATGCTCACCCGGCCAGAAATGCGGAAATTGAATTGGCAAGAGGTCGTAAACAACAAAGCAAACAAAAACACCATTCCGCCTCATTGCTTTTAAGGTATCGCTTTGAAAGCGTGTCGTGTGATGCTGAAGATCCAAACCTAAAAAGATATCGCCCGAAAATGCCTCTATGACATCATCTACGGCTCCCTTGCTATCTTTGCCTTCAAGCTTCGCAAGAAATTGATTGGCATAACGATATCCACGATTACCCAGCGTTGCATACACTAACTTAACATCATAATTATCGGGAGGAGCTTTTAAAAACTCAGTCAAAATGGATCGCGTAACTCGCTGCACTCCTGTTCCAGCATCGCGCTGAACCAACTCAGAAATATCAATTAATAAATTATTTTTCCTGCCATGCGGGGGAAATGACTGCGCAACAACTTGAGCGCAACACAACATATCGTAGTCACTGGGCTTACGAATATTAATTGCAGCTATTTGATGCAAGGTAGTTTCAATAGATATATCAAACTCAATGGCATTTGGATTGCTATTGAGCAGACCTTGCTGTGCTTTTTCAAATACTTCAATTGCACGCTTAGCAGAAACTTCCCATGAAAACTTCTTGGCTTGAGCATAGCCACACCGAATTAACTCGCTCCGAAAATCACTGTCAATCAGTACACGCTCCAGCTTCCGGGCTAACTCTTCTGGAACATTCGGATTAAACATGCCAGGATGCTCTCCCATTACCTCTGGGATGCTTGTTGTGTTGGAAGCTAGTGTTGGAGCACCAAAGCTCATCGCCTCCAGAGGAGGTAAGCCAAAACCTTCAAAGAAAGAAGGAAAAACAAATACGGCGCAATGTCGATATAAAGCAATTAATTGATCATCGGAAACATAACCCGTCACGATTATTTGCTTATTTCCGCCAAGCCCGAATCCCTTAATATGTTTATGCAACTCAATATTGTGCCCAGAAAGGACTAGCTGGTGGCTAATACGAATATCTTCCGGAAGCTTTTTATATGCGTCTATCAAGCCGGCAATATTTTTGCGAGGATCGCCACCACCGGTATACAAGATGAATGGCTTAGTGATACCCAATTTCTCTAGAGTGCGTTGACTGGCGCCGTCACCTTTGGCCAAATTCTCAGAAGAAAGATCGCTCGCCGCAGAAATATTGACCACATTTTCCGGCCTTACACCTAAAAACTCTACCGCCTGCTGACAAGAGAACTCGGAAATACCCAGCAGCAGATTTGCATTTTTTAATTGCTCAATTCGTCTGAAATAAAAATCTTTGAAGCGTGGCTCCGGATCTAAATATTTCCTAGGATCTAAAAGTGGAATGAGGTCATAAAACATAATGCTAACCGGCACACCAATATCATTAAAGCCCTCAACACTAGTCACCGCGTTATCCCGATAACCCTCAAACAAACTTGAGATATGAATCAAATCAGGTTTGAGTTTGGCAATGAAAGCCTTGCGAATGATTTGATTAACTTGTGTCCGCCAAGCATTGCGTGCATGACCCTCCGACGCTGGAATAACTGGCTGCCATACGCATATATGATCTTGCGGCAAGATTCCATAGAAGGCATCACGAATAGCGTCAATGGATTCCCCAAAGGCACCATTCAGAACGAGAAAAAATTCATGCTGAGGAGCTTGCTCTATCAGCGCCTTAGTAAAAGAAACTGTATAGCGCCCAATACCGCGAAAGCGGCTGTCGCTTTGTGCGCCCTGTAAATCAATAACGATGCGCATACTTAATGCATATCCTGATTGTGCAAATTTTGTAGATCGAAGTAAATCTTCTGAGCTCTAGGACTTAATGCATCCATATCCAGTGTTTTAACCCTTCTGCGCATCAAGGCAAACACTTGCTCATACAAGCCTAACTTGCGAATAATCAAAATAATATAAGCACGTAGGCGCTGCTTAATTGCATTCATAGATATTATTTTTTAAAAAATGGGGCGAAGAGCTTCTTTAGAAAACGTAAAGGGGCCTCTAGTCGAGTGACTCGTCTTTGCTGATCTTGCAATAATGCATAAGCCTGGGCTAACTGCATATCAAAGCGATCAACCATTGCCTCTAAAGAAGAAACATTATTTACATGAACGGCATCCAATAACATTCTCATCGCATCAGAGTTACCAGCCTTTTGCCCAATTACCGCATAGTCCCTGCTTACCCCCGAAAGAAGAACGTTCTGAAGAGACACGTGACTACCCGCATCAACAGAAACATCAGGATTTAGGCCAATTTGTACCGATCTTGAAAAACCAACAAATTCCATCAAAAAAGTCAGTAATTTGGATGGTAACGGAGTGCTATGCGTTGGATCCAAATGAAAAGTTGAGCTGGCAACATGAATGTTTTCAGAATTAGGGGTTTCCAAAATCAAAAGGCCACCGGGAGATAAGACGCGATAAGCCTCTTTGCACAAGGCAATTAATTGATTAAACGGCAAATGTTCAGCAATGTGAAAACCAGTAATCATCTGCAAGCTACCATCGGGGCGCTCTCTTAACGCCCCTAAAGCATCCTGATGCTTTACATTCAATTTATGCTGCCTACAACTCGCTAGCATTGCCTCATCTAAATCAACCCCGGAGGCATTGATACCTTCTTTTTTTAAAAGCTCTAGCCACTCACCTCTCCCACATCCAAGATCAAGTGCATTAAGCTCTGGATAAGAGGCTTTTAAAGATTGCGCATATGGAAGATATGCGGTCTGGCGGAGCTGTATAGATTCAGTCGAACCACGATACTTATTTTCAAAAGCCAAGTAAAAGTCTTGGTCATCCGGGGAATGTGACTGCACTGAGTCTGGATTCGTATTCATCGTGTAATTTTTAATGCTGGATTTAGCCAAGAACTACCTATGAACTCAGGATACTGCATGTTCACAACCGAGAAAATCACCGCAAGCTCCCGCCACTCATAGTTATTAGCAATATGATTGCTAGCGCTATGCAAGGCAACAGCCGCCGAATAGCTTCCGACCCCTAAATTTGCTGGGAATGTCATTGCAATGGCGAGATTCTCGCCGCTTCTCAAGTCATACAACACTTGATTTAAATGATGGGTGTTTGTGCCAAAGATATCTTGACCGAGACGATCCTTGATCAATAAACCCACGACTAACTCTGGAATATCGCTATTAATCTGAATGTTGACTTCCAGTTCAACCGATTGTCCAACGCCGATCACCTCAACAGAATTGCCTTGTGCATCTAATAGGCGGACTCCTTGAATAGAGGCTTCACCAGTACCCGAAACTACCTGCGTCTGTCCGGAGCTTGTTTGATTGAATTCAATTTCGTGACGACCTTTATCTGCTAACAAGGCGTTGTAGTAGTTCATGATGTCTTCGGGCTTACCTTCATGCACAAGGTGGCCACCGTTAATCAAAATTGCACGATCGCATATTGACTGTATTGCCGCTTTATCATGGCTAACAATTAATAAAGTGGTTCCCAGTGCTCGATATTGCCTGATACGTTCAAAGCTTTTGTGCTGAAAATAAGCATCGCCTACCGATAAGGCCTCATCAACCACTAGAACATCTGGTCGGAATGCTGTGGCAACACTAAAAGCAAGCCGCATTTGCATGCCACTACTATAAACACGTACTGGCTGATCGATGTACTCCCCTATTTCCGCAAACTCTAAGATCTCCGGCATTACTTGACGCATTTCTTCGGCGGTATGACCCAACAACTGTCCGGCCATCAACGCATTTTCTCGACCAGTAAAGTCTGGGTGAAAGCCCATACCAAGCTCAAGTAATGCGGCCAATTTTCCGAATACTTGAATCTCACCTAAGGTAGGCTGAATAGTACCCGCTATCATTTTTAATAAAGTACTTTTGCCAGCGCCATTAATGCCAATGATGCCCATTGCCTCACCCGGCTTGAGCGTGAAGTTAATATCCTGCAGCACCCAATGCAAATGATGGCGAGACCGATGACCTGGCGTAACCCACTCAGCCAGTCGAGACCACCGACTTGCGTATTGCTTGTAGGCCTTACCTAAACCGGAGACGATCAGCGAATTCATTAGAGTTCGTCCATCATGTCACCAATATGGCGGCTAAATAAAATTGCAGCAATAGTGCAGACCATTACTGCAATGCTTAGCGGATAAAGAAGGGCAGTCCAATTGGGCCACGCTTGACCGGCAATTGCGTGCTGAAAACCAGTAATAACAGGCTCCATAGGGTTGTATGCAATCCAAGTCTGCACCCAATCAGGGAGAATTGATTTTAGATAGACGATAGGCGTCAACCAAAACCAAAACTGTAGAAAAATATTAAAAAATTGGCCAACATCCCTAAAGAAGACGTTCAGAACCCCCAAAGATATACCGACGCCAATTGCAAAAGAAATCAGAATGATCAGTAGTGGGAATACTGCTAAATAGCTGATTCCTGGAAAATTTCCTGATACCAATAGAAAAATAGTAAAGAGGCCAAAAATAATCAAAAAATTTAATCCAGCATTTAGTATTACGATGATAGGCAAACATACTCTCGGAAAATTGATTTTTTTTAGTAGATTTGCATTATCAATAAAAGTATTGGTAGCACGGGTACTGATTTCACTAAACAATCCCCAGGCCAAAATACCTGAGCATAAATAGATGCTGTAAGTCAGAGAATTTGTTGACCCTGGAAATTTGGCTTGCATTACTTGCGAAAAAATTAAGGTATATACCAAAATCATCGAGAGGGGCTGCAAAACAATCCACAGAATACCTAAAAGTGAATTTTGGTATTTAAACTGGAAGTCCCGCTTAACGCTGCCAAGAATAAATCCGCGGTAATTCCATATGGATTGAATTAATTTCATAACGCCTAATTTTAACCTCGGAAACCCCAAGTATCTGAGCTGTCCTACTTTTCCTTCGGCTTGCTGGCTAATTTGATAATTTTGACTAATTCAGCGTGATCCACATCCAAAACCTCATGATATTCATCTAAGATTGCATTTAATCTTGCGTTTAGCTCTGCATTTTTATCTACTTCTGACTTTGCAATAGGGGTCACCTCAATGGATGGCTTTGTCGGATACGGCTTGCCGGTAAATGAGTTGTAAAGAGCAGCCACAGCACACAAAATAACTGAATCTATCATTACAGGAAAAAAAGCATAGCGATAGCTTAGAGTGTGCCCCATCACTGCAATCAAAGCGACTGCGGCTGCTGGCGGATGCAAGCAGCGCAATAAAAACATTCCTAAGATAGCTGTTGATGCTGCAACCGGCAAAGCGAGCACGGGGTTATCAAATAAATGATTACAGGTAACTCCCACGATGGCAGACAAGACATTTCCACCAATTACCGCCCATGGTTGAGCCATGGGACTGGATGGCAATACAAAAATGAGTAGAGAGCTTGCGCCAAGCGAAGCCATAAACCACTCATCAACCCCAACAAATCCGCCTACAAACTGTCCAAATAAAACGGTACATAGCAACCCAAGAAATGCCCCGAACGATGACCTGAATCTCTCAACCCAAGAAACCCGGGACTGATCTTGACCAAAATATCGAAACCATTTAACCAGAGTCTCGCCTACGGTAGGATTTTTATTATTCATTAATAGCGCAAATCTAGAAGTACTACTGCCATCCTTTAAGATTCATGCAACCTATCCATTGTTTAATATTTAAACCAGAGCCTAATTCTGGATAATCCTCTTTGCACTCTTTTAGATCTTTGTTGTAAGTCGCTTTATTATTTTTAGCAGGGTCCTGATTTACCGATGGAAAAGCAGTGCACCCAAAAAATAAAGTCAAAGAAGTTAATGTAATTAAAAAAATGGGTTTCATTAACTTAGTACGCCCAATTTAAAAGTTACTTACGGTCAATTAATGCCAAAAATTCACGGCGGAGATTCGAATCTTTTAAGAAAGCGCCACGCATCACACTATTAATCATCTTAGAATCACGATCTTTTACGCCGCGCCACTGCATACAAAAGTGGTCAGCGTCCATTACCACCGCAACACCAATTGGCTTGATTTTCTTTTCCAGCATATCGGCCAGCTCCACCACCGCCTCTTCCTGAATCTGTGGGCGGCACATTACCCATTCAGTCAATCGCGAGTATTTAGAAAGTCCAATTAGGGCTGACTCTTTGCTTGGTAGCACGCCAATCCAAATGCGGCCCATAATCGGGCACAGGTGATGAGAGCATGCGCTTCGTACCGTAATGGGTCCAATGATCATCAACTCATTTAAGCGACTCACATTAGGAAATTTTGTTAATGTTGGTTGCTCTACATAGCGCCCATTAAATACTTCTTGGACATACATCTTTGCCACACGACGACTGGTATTTTGTGTGTTGTGATCATTCTCAGTATCGATCACGAGACTTTCTAGTACAGCCTGCATTTTTTCTGCTACTTCATCTACCAAAGCCTCTAGCTCACCCGGCTTAATAAAAGCAGAGATGTTGTCGTTTGCATGAAAGCGGGCCTTTTGTGCCTCGATGCGACGACGAATGACAACAGACAGTGGAGCGCCGGCATCATCTTTCTTGTTATTTTTTTTACTGGGAATACTTTTTTTTGTAGCTGCCAATTTTTGTGTCGGCATTTTTTTTGCTACGGTTTTTTTGACTGGCATAAGAATTGATGTATCTCGAAATTGAATAATTCTGATTATTTATTAATAAGTTAATTGATTCTTAAGGTGCTTTTAAAAATCAAATTTGAAAAAATAGACTCACCACACAAATGATTCCGAATAACCAAACAATCGATCTGGTTGTTGGCCAATTGGCTATATAGCAAATGAGGTAAGCAATTCGGGCAAGCACAAAACCCATCGCTAGCAGATCAATTCTGTCCTGTGGAGCATTTGCTACAGAGGCAATGATTACTGCAGCAAAAAAGAACGGTAGGGACTCAAATAGATTTGCTTGAGCAGCGTTAGCTCTAGCCCTAAAACCGGTTTGCTTAGCAAGCCACTGCCTTGGCATGGCATTGTCATAACCCTCAAATCCTTTTTTGGCGATACCTGCTGCCACATAAGGGAGTAGACCCATAAAGAGAATGCAGGCATATGCAATGGTCATGATGAAATTCTTTCCTGATAGATTTAAATTATTGAGGCTTCTTCTTCGAGCCTATGCGACTCTCTTTGCCATTTAGTAGATTTTGGATGTTGCTACGATGGCGCCATATGAGAAGAAAACAGATCGCTAAGAGAGCGATACCCATTGGCTGAAAACCGAACAAGAACACAAAATAAATTGGGCCAAATATTGCAGCAGCCAAAGCAGCCAATGATGAATAGCGCATAAACGTCGCAACAATAATCCAAGTACTCAGCGTAGCTAATCCTAATATCCAGTTAATGCCAAATAAAATTCCGCAGGCTGTAGCAACACCTTTACCACCTTTAAACCCATGGAATATTGGAAAGAGGTGACCCAAGAAGACAGCCAAGACTACGCCGCAGAGAAGCCAGGAATTTAATGTAGCAGTTAATGAGTCATCGCCCAGCAGGGTGCGTGCGATCATCACCGCAAAATATCCTTTAAGCGCATCGCCAATCAAGGTAAGGACGGCAGCTAGCTTATTGCCAGTACGTAGAACATTGGTTGCACCTGGATTTCCTGAACCATATGAGTGGGGATCGGGTAAGCGCATGCACTTACTGACCACTACTGCAAAAGAAATAGAGCCAATGAGATAGGCAAGAGGGATAAGCAAAAGATCAAAAGTCGATTTCATACCGCTATCTTAAACACTTATGAGCCTCTGGGATGGTGCTGCTGGTGAATTGATTTAAGTCTTTCTCTGGCCACATGGGTATAAATCTGAGTGGTAGAGATATCAGCATGCCCCAAAAGTAGTTGGACCACCCTCAAATCAGCTCCATGATTCAGCAAATGGGTGGCAAACGCATGTCGTAAGGTGTGTGGAGAAAGTGCAACGGCAATATTAGCAACTGTGGCGTAACGCTTAATGAGCGCCCAAAACGCCTGTCTAGTTAAACCAGTCCCCGTATGTCGACCCACAAATACCGCATCGGATGTTTTGCCCTCCAATAAAGGAGTACGGGCTTCGGCCAAGTATTTTCTTAGCCACTGCCCAGCTTCACCACCAAATGGAACTAGGCGCTCTTTTCCACCTTTACCATTCACCACCCTCACTACACCCTCATTCAATCCAAGCGCTACAGTTTTTAATGAAACGATCTCAGATACCCGCAAACCACTGGCGTACATTAATTCCAACATTGTGCGATCACGCAAACCCAAAGAGGTTTCAATATCGGGCGCGTTGAGTAATGCAGTTACCTGATCTTCACTTAATGTTTTCGGAAAACGCAATGCTTGTTTGGCGGCACGCAAACCCATGCAAGGATCGCTCTTCACCAAATTCATGCGCAATGCATGTCGATAAAAACGTTTGAATACTGTTAATCGACGATTTGCAGTAGTTGCCTTATCTGCTCTACGATAGGCAATATAGGCAGTGAGATCTTTTTCGGTAACGCCGTAAAGATCACCACCAGAATCTTTATACAGCCACTGAGCCAATAGCAGGAGATCTCTGCGGTATGCGGCTAGACTGTTTTGCGCCAAGCCATCCTCTAGCCAGCAAGCATCGCAGAAGCGTTCAATAGCTTCCTGGCTTGCTGGGGCGATTACTGGTGCAACATTAGTCACGGAAATTGTTAAAGCCCAATGGCGCTTCTGTTACTTCTTTTTTGAGCAAGGCCATTGTTTCTTGCAGATCATCACGCTTACCACCAGTCACACGAACCGCATCACCCTGAATGCTGGCTTGCACTTTGATTTTGCTGTCTTTAATAATGCGCACTACTTTTTTTGCCAACTCAGAAGTAATCCCCTTCTGGATTTTCATAGTTTGCTTGCGCTTATCACCGCCAATGGTTTCTGTTTTGTCATCTTTAAGATAACGGACATCCACATTACGCTTGGCCATTTTGTTCACCAGCACATCACGTACTTGACCCAATTTAAAGTCATCATCACCAAATAAAATGAGGGCTTCATCTTTTTGCTCTACGCGACTATCAGAACCCTTGAAGTCAAAGCGGTTACTAATTTCCTTATTGGATTGCTCAATCGCATTTTTGAGCTCAACCATATCAGGCTCACAAACTACGTCAAATGATGGCATTTTCACTCCCTATGTTTTTGTAACTATTCTTGTGATCTTTATATTTTCTAGATATTTTGGCGTTTCTTTTTGCTTTTCAACCAAAAAATACATCTTAGATTATTTTACGAATAAGATTGTGGCATGAACCGTGCTCTAAATGCGCTCCAATCCACAAAATCAACCCGCAATTTAGGCTTGAAGCACCGCAATACCTTTGGCTTTGAGGTCAGTGCTGAGCTAGCCTACGACATTACCGTACCCGAGCAAATTCCAGAAGTCATGTCTGAGATTGCCAAGCAAAAACTAGCTTGGCGTGTTTTAGGCGGTGGCAGCAACGTGATTCTCCCTAAGATTCTGGCTGGCGCAACCCTGCTCATGAATATCGCTGGCCAAGAAATCATTTCCGCAGATGATAAAAACACCTACTTATCAGTTGGAGGGGGTGTAAATTGGCATGAATTCGTTGCCTGGACACTAGAGCATGATCTTCCTGGTCTTGAGAACCTAGCACTCATCCCCGGAACTGTTGGTGCTGCGCCAATTCAGAATATTGGCGCCTATGGAGTTGAGGTTGCAGAATACATTGATAGCATCATCGTTTTTGATGTCAAAGACCAAGCCTTTGTCACCCTCACAAAAGATGCATGCTGCTTTGCATATCGCGATAGCTACTTCAAACAAAACCCCCAAAGATTTATCGTGACACAGGTTGTTTTTAAAATTCCAAAGTCATGGAAGCCCCGCATACATTACGCTGATTTAGCGAAGCAATTTTTTGAGAATGCTAATCCAAGTCCTGAAGATATTTTTTTAGCAGTCTGCAAGATCCGCACCCACAAACTGCCAGATCCTAAAGTTATAGGTAATGCAGGCAGCTTCTTTCAGAACCCGATCATCCCCATTGAGCAGTTTGAAGCGCTGCTAAAAAAACATGTTGATCTAGTGTCCTACCCTGATTTACCGGGTAAACGTAAATTGGCTGCGGGCTGGCTAATCGATCAGTGCGGGTTTAAAGGTCAGCGCTTGGGTTCAGTCGGTGTTTATGAAAATCAAGCACTCGTACTTGTTAATCATGGCGGCGGTACTGCTCAAGATGTTTTGAGTCTCGCGCAATCCATTCAGGATAAAGTGCGCGCAGAGTTTGGCGTAAGCCTGGTGATTGAGCCAAATCTTTTCTAAGGCACATCACTCAGTTGCTTGCTTTAAGTCGGTGACTTTAGCTAACTCCACTGAGGTATTTCCTTCAGCAATCTGTATCAGATATTCCTGACCCGCAACTAATTCATCAGGCTTGCGAACCGCATACGATTCACCATTATCTTTACCAAGAATTACGGCATACCCCCGCTCGAGCGTACGTTGTGGATTCAGCATCTCTAGCTGTGATTGATAGTGCGTTTGATTGCGCTTCCAATTTTCCATTCGTACAGACCAAGCCTGATTAAGGCGCTGCTGCCAACTGGTAATTTGCTCACGCATACGATCAGGATTTGGAAGCGCATGACTTAGGCGTAGCGCAAGCTGATCCAAGGTTTGCTCCTCGCGCTCAATGCGTTGGTATATACGCTGCAGCAATGCTTGCATAATCGCATCGAGTTCTTGCAGCATTTGATCTTTGCGGGGCGCCGCTAGTTCCGCAGCACCTGTTGGCGTTGGTGCGCGCAAGTCTGCAACAAAATCCGCAATCGTGAAATCCGTTTCATGACCAACACCGCTCACTACTGGTATTGATGAATCTACTATTGCATATGCCAACCGTTCATCATTAAATGCCCAGAGATCTTCAATGCTGCCACCTCCCCGCACCAACAAAATGACATCGACAGCGTTTTCTTTTTCTGCGGACTTGAGGGCGGAAATAATTCCTGCAGGTGCATCAGGCCCCTGAACTAATGTTGGATAAATCACAATGGGAATGTGGGGAGCCCTTCTTGCCAAAGTGCTTAAGACATCCTTTAGGGCGGCGGCTTGTGGTGATGTGACGATACCAATAGATCTCGGGTGTGAAGGTATCTCACGCTTACGCTCTTCATCAAACAAACCCTCTTTGGCAAGCTTGGCTTTGAGTTTTAAGAACGCTTCGTAGAGACCACCCATGCCAGCGCGTCGTAATGTCTGAATCGTCAGTTGGATATCTCCACGTGGCATATACATCCCTAGGCTGGCGCTCACCTCCACCAAATCACCAGATTGAGGCATAAACCCAACTTGACCATTGCGTCCACGGAACATCACACAGCGAATCTGACCTTCCTCATCTTTTAAGGAGAAATACCAGTGCCCGCTGTCATAAGCCTTGAAGTTAGAAATCTCACCGCTCACCCAGACAGTATCGAAACGATCCTCCAATGAGGCAGCAATGGCGCGATTTAGATCGCCAACGCTCAGAATTTCCCTTGATATTTCCGACATTTTTCCTCTTTAATCTACTAGCCATTGGGCTTGGTGGCGATTACATATCCACAGACCTCAATTCGCCCTGGGTCGAATACACATAAGTAAGTAATTACTGACCCAAAACGTCTCATAAATCCAACACACCAAAACTAAGCCATTGATTTATATATAAATAAATTCAGTCTACTAAGTGAGTTTTAGGCAATAAACGACATCATCCACGAATAATCAAGGACTTACGACTCAATTCCAAAAAAGTTTTGCACAGAGTTATCCACAGGCCGGGTTTCTGAAACAGGCTCATTAATTCAGCTAAAGTACTGAGCTTATGTACTCCATCTTACTATCCGCTGGCTGGCCTATTTGGCCCCTCTTAATTATTTCCATTTTGGGTATGGCCATTACCTTAGAGCGTGCCTGGTATCTGCGTCAAATACATATTTTTCCCAAAAACTCTCTTGAAACTGCTTTTTCGCTTGCCAATCAAATGGTTAGTCACAAATCAGAGGCTGGTGTTAGTGATTTACAGGTAGCAGATTTGGCTCAAATTTCTCCTGCAGGCCCATTGCTGGCATGCACCTTAAAAGAGAAGCTCAATGGCAGCAGCGCCGAGGTCACGCTGGAGGAGTTACAGGCAAGTGCACAAAATACCTGGCTTAAGTTAGATCGCTATCTTGGCGCGCTAGCTACGATTGCTACTATCGCACCATTGCTCGGCCTATTTGGCACGGTAGTGGGAATGATTGAAATTTTTGGCAGTCAAGGTGCGATTAATGGTGCTTCTGGTAACCCGCAACAATTAGCGCATGGAATTTCAGTAGCGCTCTACAACACAGCGTTTGGCTTATTGATTGCAATTCCCGCATTAGCCGCTTGGCGTGGATTGCGTGCCATGGCTAACCAGCGCCAACGCGAATGCGAAGAATTTACACGCCAACTCTTTAAGAAGCTTTACCCAATCGATACGGTTAACTTTGTTAAATGAATTGGTTAGAAAATCGCTCCCAAGCAAATAGAAGATTTTCTCTAGGGAGCAGCTCTGCCCCCGTTGAGCCAGAGATTAATCTCATCCCCTTTATTGACGTGTTGTTGGTGGTATTAATATTTTTGATGATCTCAACCACCTTCACGCGTTACCAAGAACTCGCAATCACCTTACCCACCGCTAACGGCAGCGAAAGCCAAGCAGAAGCGAAACAAATACATATTGCCGTTAGTCGCGACGGTCGTTTTGCAATCAATGGCAAAGTCACGGATCGCTCACAACTAAGTACTGTATTGGCTCAACTCAATGGAAATAGTAGTCAGAGGGAAGGCACAAGCTCTCTGCAAGTCAATATTGATGCAGATGCTAAAGCGCCACATCAAGCAGTGATGAGCGCACTTGAGGCTGCGAGAGACGCCAACATCTCCAATATTGTGTTTAGCAGTCAAACCAAAAAATAAATTACGGGCTTAGAAAACATTCATGTCCTTTTCATTTTTCCGGAAAGCGCCCAAGTTTTGGGAAAGGCGCGGCCCCACCAGCTTATTGCTGTGGCCACTATCTTGGCTATACGGTATTGTTTTGCGTGTACGCAAACTTATTCAAGATACTGGCTTAGTTAGGCCGAAACCTGTTCCTGTACCCGTCATCATCGTTGGCAACATTCGCGTAGGCGGCACAGGCAAGACGCCTATCGTGATCGCTTTAGCTGAGCGATTACAGCAACTTGGCTGGAACCCCGGAATTATTAGCAGAGGTTATGGAGGTAGTAGCTCGTCTACGCAAACCACTCCTTTACAAGTGATCAGCAATTCTGACCCAGCATTAGTCGGTGATGAGCCTGTATTGATTGCCAGACGCACGCACGATCAGTTTCCAATCTGGGTTTTTCCAAAACGCTATCAAAGCATTCGTGCGCTGCTTAAACACTCACCGAATGTCGATGTCATTATTAGTGATGATGGCTTACAACACACCGGCTTAGCCCGCTGGCCTGCCCGTGAAGGCGGTCGCGATATTGAATTGATAGTGCGCGATGGACGCGGAGAAGGTAATCGCTTTCTGCTACCCGCCGGTCCATTACGCGAGCCTGCTACGCGCGAGCGTGATGCAACTCTCTTTACCGGAAATACCAAGAATGGCAATCCACAAATTGGGTTACAGGATGAGTACTTTTTAGGCCGTCGCGCCTTTTCACTCTCGAGCAATCTGGGTCAGGCTTATCAACTCAATAATCCAGCCAATACCCAAACACTTGCCCAAATTTCTGATAACTATTTACCGAACAAGATTACCGCGATTGCAGGCTTAGGCAATCCACAGCGCTTTTTTGATGATCTACTCAAAAATGGCATCGCCGGCAAAACGATCCCTTTACCTGATCATGCAAACTACACAGCTGAGTTTTTCGAAAAAATCAACGCTCAATGCATTCTGATTACTGAAAAAGATGCTGTTAAATGCTCTGGTATTACAGATGAGCGAATTTGGGTAGTACCAATGTCACTCACCTTGCCTGACAGCCTGGCTGAATGGCTGCAATCAATTCTACAAAGGCCCGACCCTTATCGCTACACGTTGTAGTGCTTGTGATATCGGCTGACATAGCACTACACTGTCTCAACACTTATTAAGAAACGCCCTTAAAGAAATCATGGATAAAAGACTGCTCGATATTTTGGTATGCCCTTTGTGTAAAAGCCAGCTACATTTAGATGCAAATAAACATGAGTTAATTTGTAAAGCTGATCGCTTGGCTTATCCCATACGGGATGATGTTCCAGTCATGCTGGTAGAAGAAGCTCGCAGCCTTAGTGCTGATGAAATTTCTTAATTTATTACATGCCCACCTTCCCATGAACGTTGACTCTAAGGTACCAGATTTTTTAGTAGTGATTCCAGCAAGACTGGGGTCTACCCGTTTGCCGCGCAAACCATTGGCAGACATTGGTGGCAAGCCCATGGTGATTCGTGTAGCCGAGCGTGCCAAACAATCACTAGCACAGAGTGTTGTTGTTGCAACAGACTCCACAGAAATACAAGCAGCTTGTGATGAGCATCGTATTGAATGCTTACTTACTAGTGCAGATCATCCAACTGGCACCGACCGCATTGCTGAAGTTGCACAATTATTGAAACTGCCGAGTAATACCCTGATTGTGAATGTTCAGGGTGATGAGCCACTGATTCCACCAGAACTCATTAATCAAGTTGCATGCACATTAGCAAAACATGAGCAATCTGCTATCTCAACAGTTGCAGTCCCCATCACGGATGTCAATGAAATAAACAATCCAAACGTGGTTAAAGTCGTCCTAAATCGCATGGGTGAGGCGCTCTATTTTTCTAGGGCGGCTATTCCATTTGCGAGAGATCTGCAGGCAAATCAAAAAACTGAGCATCTACGTCACCTTGGGATCTACGCCTACCGCGCCGACTTTTTGCAAGCATATAGCCGGTTGGAGCCAGCACCACCAGAACAAGCTGAAGCACTAGAGCAGCTCCGCGCCCTCTGGAATGGCTACCGAATCGCTGTCCACATCGCTCCAGAAGCCCCGCCAGCTGGAGTCGATACACCTGAAGATCTCGATCGAGTCAGGCAATTACTGGGTAATTTTTAAAAAACTGGTTTCAAAGCCTCCGGGAGACTCTTCTCGGGGATAATCCTAGGCATTACTAATTAATGAGCCCAACAAAATACGGGACAATGTCAGCTCTTCTAAGGGGAAAACAATGCGGTTGATTCTGCTCGGTGCACCAGGTGCTGGAAAAGGCACACAAGCTCAGTTTATTTGCGAAAAGTTCGCTATTCCACAAATCTCTACAGGCGATATGTTGCGCGCTGCAGTGAAAGCCGGAACCGAACTTGGCATTGCTGCTAAAAAGATTATGGATGCAGGTGGTCTCGTTTCTGATGACATCATCATTGGTCTCGTGAAAGATCGCCTGACGCAACCAGATTGCAGCAAAGGTTATTTGTTTGACGGCTTCCCAAGAACAATTCCTCAAGCACAAGCCATGAAAGATGCTGGCGTGCCAATCGATTACGTTTTAGAAATCGATGTGCCATTTGACGCCATCATCGATCGCATGGGTGGACGTCGCGTTCATCCGGCCTCTGGCCGTACTTATCACATCAAATACAACCCACCAAAGGTTGAAGGCAAAGACGATGTCACTGGCGATGCACTCATCCAACGTGATGACGACAAGGAAGAAACAGTTCGCAAACGCTTGCAGGTATATGACGATCAAACCCGTCCACTGGTGGAGTACTACTCATCATGGGCTGCGCAAGCCAATTCAGCTGACAAGGTGAAGGCGCCTGCGTACCGCAAGGTCAGCGGCACAGGTAGCGTTGAAGACATTACTGCTTCTATTTTTGCTGAATTGAAATAACTTACTGTTTTGATCAAAAAAAGGACTGCGTTGCAGTCCTTTTTTATTTTGAAGATCTTTATTTAAACTGCTCTTATTTAAACTCTTTTAGGGCGCTCTCGAAAGATTCAATATCGGCAAAGCTTCGATAGACTGAAGCAAAGCGAATATAGGCTACTTTATCTAAGCGCTTGAGTTCACGCATCACCAGCTCACCTACGCGCTCACTAGGAATCTCTTTTTCACCAAGACTGAGGAGCCTCTCTTCAATACGTGCAATTGATTCATCAACAGAGTCAGATGACACAGGGCGCTTACGTAAAGCGAGCTTAATTGAACTGGCCAATTTGTCATGACTATATTCAACGCGACTGCCATTTTTCTTGACGATTGCCGGCAAAGCCAGCTCAACACGCTCATAAGTTGTAAAGCGCTTGTCACATTTGGCACAACGGCGGCGGCGGCGAATAGTATCACCCTCGTCAGATACCCGAGTATCCAGTACTTGGGTATCGTCGTTATGGCAAAAAGGGCAGCGCAATGAACTCTTCTTTTCTTTGTCAGGTTACTTGTTACTTAACCGTAAACAGGGAAACGTTTAGTCAACTCTGATACTTGTGCGCGTACCTTAGCGATATTTTCTGGATCATTTGGATTATCCAAAACATCAGCAATGAAGTTACCTACCTGTCTTGCTTCTGCCTCTTTAAATCCACGAGTAGTCATCGCTGGTGAACCCAAACGAATACCACTAGTCACCATTGGTTTTTCTGGATCATTTGGAATACCGTTTTTGTTACAAGTGATATGCGCTTCACCCAATACACGCTCAGCTTCTTTACCGGTCATTTTCTTTGCACGCAAATCCACCAACATCACATGTGAGTCTGTACCGCCAGAAACAATGCGTAAGCCACGAGCAATTAAAGTCTCTGCAAGCGCTTTCGCATTTGCAACTACTTGCTTTTGATAATCTTTGAAGCCTGGCTCTGCTGCCTCTTTAAATGCCACTGCTTTAGCAGCAATCACGTGCATCAAAGGACCACCCTGTAAGCCTGGGAACACTGCAGAGTTAATTGCTTTCTCGTGTTCTGCCTTCATCAAGATGATGCCGCCACGCGGACCACGCAAGCTCTTGTGGGTTGTAGAAGTCACTATATCTGCATGTGGCACTGGGTTTGGATAAACACCAGCTGCAACGAGACCAGCATAGTGAGCCATATCAACCATAAAGATTGCGCCAACTTCTTTTGCTAATTTACCAATACGCTCAAAGTCAATTTTCTTTGAGTAAGCAGATGCGCCAGCAATAATCAATTTAGGTTTGTGCTCGCGAGCGAGACGTTCCATTTGCTCGTAATCAATCTCTTCGTTTTTATCTAGGCCGTAAGCAATCGGATTAAACCATTTGCCGCTCATGTTCAAAGCCATGCCGTGGGTCAAGTGGCCCCCTTCAGCAAGACTCATACCCATAAAGGTATCGCCTGGTTTTAAGAATGCCAAAAATACTGCTTGGTTAGCAGATGCGCCGCAATGAGGTTGCACGTTCGCTGCTTCAGCTCCAAACAAAGTCTTTACGCGATCAATCGCCAATTGCTCAGCTACATCCACGAATTCACAACCGCCGTAGTAACGCTTACCTGGATACCCTTCAGCGTACTTATTGGTTAATTGGGATCCTTGAGCTTCCATAACCGCTGGAGAGGTGTAGTTTTCAGAAGCAATCAGCTCAATATGGTCTTCCTGACGCTTATTTTCATTCTGAATGGCTTCCCATAACTGGGGGTCGGTTTTGGCTAAAGTGTTTTGACGGTCAAACATGGTGATAATCCTGATGAAGTTCGATTGCTGAGTTGATTAACTTAGTAAAATCAACCTACATCATACAAAATCCACCATGACCTCTACACAAGACCTCTCCTTCCTCTCTCTAGTCCTCAATGCCAGCCTTTTAGTACAGTTGGTAATGTTGTTATTGCTGAGCATGTCCATAGCCTCTTGGACCATTATTTTCAAGAAAACCGCTGTTTTGCGAGGGGTTAGACAAGATACAGAGCGTTTTGAGCGCGATTTCTGGTCTGGTGGTGGCCTAAATACCCTCCTAGAGGCCGCCCAGCGCAATACCCGCAATGACGCGGTCCTGGAGCACATTTTTGAAGCTGGCATGCAAGAGTTCACCAAAGGTCGTGAGATTGACGCTGCTCGCCGTGCCATGAAAGCCACCTACCAGCGTGAAATGGACCTCCTAGAGGCCAATCTACCGTTCTTAGCGTCTGTAGGCTCAGTCTCCCCCTATATCGGCCTCTTTGGCACTGTTTGGGGCATCATGCACGCCTTCCGCGGTTTGGCTAACGTCCAAAACGCCACCTTGGCAGCGGTTGCCCCTGGTATTGCTGAAGCACTCGTTGCAACTGCGATTGGTTTGTTTGCAGCGATTCCAGCGGTTGTTGCCTACAACCGCGCAGCCACTGATGTAGATCGCCTCTCTATTCGCTTTGAAACATTCATTGAAGAGTTCACCAACATCTTGCAGCGTCAAACTGCTGGACGTTAATTGAACAAATAAGTGAATCTATAAGCGAAAAAATTTATGGCCGGATCTTCATTACGCAAAAACAAACGTCGGGCAATGTCTGACATCAACGTCGTACCGTATATCGATGTGATGCTGGTATTACTCGTGATCTTTATGGTTACTGCGCCGATGGTTAATCCTGGCGTTGTCAATTTGCCAACAGTTGGTGGCGCAAAAGTGCAATCTTTGCCGCCAGTCTTTTTAACTATTGATGCTAATGAAAATGTCATTGTGAAAAAAGATGGCGACCCAACACAAACACTCAATAAATTTGAGCTTGGTGCCTTTGCTCGTTCACAAGCAGAAAAGTCTGCTGAGCAACCCATTGTGATTGCAGCTGATAAATCTATTAAGTATGAAACAGTGATGGAAGTTATGTCCAAGCTCAAAGAGAATGGCGTGAAGCGCGTTGGACTTGCGGTCAAGACCCAATAAGGCTTAGAGGCTTGTTTTAATTGCTCATGAATAGCGCTCCGACTTTTCAACCCTCCTTCTCGCCCTTCAAGCGAGGACGCTTTACGAAACAAGAAAGCACCAAACGCGCATTTACTTTTTCGTTAATTGTGCATTTGGGTTTGCTAGCATTTTTAATGATTGGTATTAGCTGGAACAACAACACATCTTCCGGTGTCGAAGTGGAGCTCTGGGATTCGACGCCACAAGTTCAAGCGCCACCAGAGCCCGAACTCAAAACAGAAGTAAAAGAAGAAGCTGCTGATATTGCCATCAAGAAAAAGCTGGTGGAGAAAGAGCCACCCAAAAAAGAAGTGGTAAAAGAAAAACCGAAAGTAGTGAAACCTCCTCCACCAAAAGAAAAGATCAAAGAAAAAGAGTCTGAGAAGCCGAAAAAAGTTGAAGTACCTAAAGCGCAATCTCCTGCAGAAACTAAAGCAAATGCTGCTGCAGAAAAAGCGCGCGCGGATCAACTAGCTCGACTGCGTGCAGCTGCTGGCGCCGAAGGGGGTAGCGGCGGCACCGTTGGCAGCGGTGTTGGCGGTGGCGGCAATGCCCCTCCTGGATGGACCGATAAAGTAATCAAGAAAGTCAGACCCTTGATCGTCTTTAATCCAGAATCCGTCAGCGGCAACCCTGCAGCCGTGATTTTGGTTAACTTAGCGCCCGATGGAGCTATTTTGAGCACCAGTATTCAGTCTTCTAGCGGCAATGCTGGCTGGGATCGTGCGGTGTTACTGGCACTTTCACGTGCAGAGAGCTTACCAAAAGATGACAATGGCAAAATTCCACAACGCGAAGTAAAACTGACTTTTAAACCCAAGGATTAGCGCATGTTGCAAACAGCAAAAAGATTGATATCCAAACTGAACTCTTTTGGCTTAATTGTTATTGCTCTATGCATAAGCCTCGCATCGCCTGCGCTGGCGCAGATGAATATTGAAATCACTGGTGTAGGTCAGTCACTCTACCCAATCGCAGTCATGCGCTTTAAGGATGAGACCAAATTACCAACCAGCGTTACTGAAATCATTCGTCAGGATTTAGCTCGCAGCGGTTACTTTAAAAATACCGAGAATGGTAATGCCGTTGAGAGCGATGAAGGTACTCCGAATTACAAATCTTGGGCAGCACGCGGTGCTGATGCATTGGTAGTGGGATCAGTTGTGCAAACAGGCAATGGTCAATTTGAGATTCACTACAAACTATTTGACATTCGTAAATCGGTCAGTCTTGGCGGCTTAAACCTCAACTCTAGCGCAGACAATTTGCGTGCAGCAGCACATAAAATCGCCGATGACATTATTTATAAATTACTTGGTGAGCGCGGCGTATTTTCCACCCGTCTCTCTTATGTCATCAAGGATGGCAAGCGCTATCGCCTTGTAATTTCTGATGCAGATGGTCAAAATATTCGTAACGCCATGAATAGTGGCGAGCCAATCATCTCACCATCATGGTCACCAGATGGCAAGAAAGTAGCTTACGTTTCTTTTGAAGATCGCAAACCGGTTATCTATGTTCACGAACTCGCCACCGGTCGTCGCATCTCTCTTTCAAATCAGAAAGGTAATAACAGTGCGCCTGCTTGGTCACCCGATGGCAGAAAATTGGCCATTTCACTATCTAAAGATGGCAATACACAGATCTACGGCATCAACGCAGATGGCACAGGCTTACATCGCTTAACTCGTGGCAACACAATTGATACCGAACCACAATACTCTGCTGATGGTCGTTACATCTATTTCACCAGCGATCGTGGTGGCAATCCTCAAATCTATCGTATGAGCGCCGATGGCGAACAGGCCGAAGGTGTAAAGCGCGTAACCTTCAAACAAGGTTTCGTTACCTCTCCTCGCATCTCACCCGATGGCAAATATCTAGCCTACATCGCCAACATTGGTGGTGCCTATCGTCTGTATATTCTCAATTTGGCTACTGGTGATGCGCAAGCCCTCACTGAAGGTACTAGTGATGAATCCCCATCCTTTGCCGCAAATGGTCGCTATGTTCTTTACTCCACAAAAGTAGGTGGTAAGCGAGTTCTAGCTGCCGTTTCTGTAGATGGCAACTCCAAACAAGTACTAAGCATTCCAGGATCCGATGTTCGTCAACCGTCCTGGGGTCCTTTCATGGACTAACCTTAGCTGAGAACAACCCCTTATTAAGGGGTTGAAATAGTTACTTTTGATGATCTTAGGGGCATAATATTAACTATTGACTCATTTTTAGAATCAGCTCGTAGGAAAAAGGAAAATTCATGAAGATTTCTATCGCACGTCGCGCAGCGACATTTGCCCTCATCGGCGCCACAGCATTTTTGATGGCTGCATGCTCTAGCGTTAAATTGGACGATACCGATGGCGCAAATGGAAGCGGTGGCAGCGGCAGATTTGGTTCACAGCCTTGGAATGATCCAAACAGCCCTCTTTTTGAGAAAAGTGTTTACTTCGGTTTTGATGAGTTCACTGTTCAGACTAAATACCAAAAAATGTTGTCGACTCACGCCAGCTATCTAAAGGCTAATCCAAAGCAAAAGATCATCATTCAAGGTAATACCGATGAACGTGGCACAGCAGAGTACAACTTGGCACTTGGCCAACGTCGTTCTGATGCGGTACGCAAGTCATTGAACTTGATGGGCGTTTCCGATGACCAAATGGAAGCGGTAAGCTTTGGTAAAGAAAAGCCAAAAGCAGAAGGTGATAACGAAGCAGCTTGGGCTCAAAACCGCCGCGCTGACATTGTTTACATCACTAATTAATGATGGTGCTTTCTCACTCAACAAAACAAACGCTCTCACGAGCGTTTTGTTTAGGTGCCGCACTCATTTGTTTGAGTGCATCCAACAGTGCCTGGGCCCTTTTCTCTGATGACGAAGCCCGTAAGGCCATTTTAGATCTGCGTAAGTCTCTAGCGACTACCCAGCTTGAGTTGCAGGGTCAAATAGATAAGCTCAAAACTGAAAACGCAGAGCTACGTGGCAAGGTAGAAGAGCTTGAGAAGCAAGGCGAAGATATCAACACCAGTCAAAAAACTTATTACCAAGATTTAGATACGCGCTTAGGTAATTTTGAACCACGCACTGTCACGATTGAAGGCGTGAGTGGTAGTGTTCAACCTGGCGAAAAGAAAGCCTATGAAGATGCACTAAAAGCATTTCAAGCGGGCAACCTGAAAAAGGCTGACGATAGCTTTGCTGCATTCACTACAAAATACCCCAAAAGCCCTTACTTACCACTTGCACTCTACTGGAGTGGCAATAGCAAGTATGCGAATAAGGAATACACAGGTGCAATTAGTCAACTCCAAAATCTGATTAAGAAGTACCCAAACCATCCGCGCATTCCTGCCGCGATGGTTACCTTAGGCAATGCTCAATTAGAAAGCGGCAATAAGGCTGCAGCTAAAAAAACATTTAGCGAAATCATCGCCAAATACCCAGATACGGACGCAGCCAAAGATGCGCAACAAATGATTACTGCGACAAAGTAATTCTTCATCCCTGTCTAAGTATGTCTAAATTATCTGCTGCATATGAATCACTGGCGCCACGTAAGCCCGGTGCTCCTGCAGTCATCTTATTTTCTGGCGGGCTAGACTCCACTACTGTTTTAGCTCTAGCGAAAGATCTCGGTTACACGCCTTACGCCCTTTCTGTGGGTTATGGGCAAAGACACTCCTCTGAGCTTGCAGCCGCAAAACATATCGCAAAGCAAATTGGTATTGCCCGTCATGAAGTGGTGAATTTAGATCTCACTCGCTTCGGGGGTTCTGCTTTAACGGACTCCTCTATCGCAGTTCCTGTTACTCCAGGCAAGGATCAAGAAATCCCTGTGACCTATGTACCTGCACGCAATACGATCTTGCTATCTCTCGCCCTAGGTTGGGCAGAGTCATTGGGCGGCTTAGATGTTTTCTATGGTGCTAATGCAGTGGATTATTCTGGGTATCCTGATTGCAGACCGGAGTACGTAGCCTCTTTTGAACACATGGCCAATCTTGCTACCAAAGCTGGCGTTGAAGCCATTAATGATGAGAATCGCTTTCGGGTACATGCGCCAATCATCAACCTTACTAAGGCTCAGATCATTCAACTAGGCAACACCATGGGTGTGGACTACTCCCAAACGGTATCTTGCTATCAAGCCAATGATTTAGGTGAAGCCTGTGGTGAATGTGAATCTTGCCGCCTAAGGCAAGCTGGCTTTAAGCAGGCTAATGTGAACGATCCTACGCGCTACCAAAAAAACAAATAATTTATCTAAATTATTTTGCTTGCGTCTCAAGCATACGAGCCACGTAGCGCGCGATCAAATCTATCTCTAGATTTACTACATCGCCTTGCACAAGCTTTCCCAGAGTAGTGTTTTCTAAGGTGTGAGGGATGATATTGATGTCGACAATACAAGCAGTGGCACTGTCTTCAGTCTTGTTCACTGTAAGCGATACGCCATTCACAACGATAGAACCTTTGTATGCCAAAAACGGGGCTAGTTCTTTAGGAGCCTCGATCTGAAGCAGCCAAGATCCATAGGCATCGTTAGTCACTTGAGAGAAGTGGGCAACTCTTCCTACGCCATCTACGTGACCGCTCACCAAATGACCACCAAGACGATCATTTAAACGCAGTGCCTTCTCTAAATTAACTGCTCCCACTTTATCCAAACCTACTGTTTTATTCAGTGACTCACGGGAGATATCTAAAGCAAAAGAATTTTTTGTTAATTGGGTAGCTGTCATACACGCACCCTGAATCGCAATACTGTCACCCAAAGCAACATCGTCAAGGTAACCCTCAGGCACCTCTACAAGGAGATGAAGGCCATCGCCTTTTGCTTGGACACTTTTGATTTGGCCGACGGCCGTGATGATTCCTGTAAACATGATCTGATTTTAGTTCTTAATTAGACGTAAGCGCAGATCAGGACAAAAAAGGGTTTGATCTATGATCTGCCAGTTCTGGCGCTGACTTAATTCATTTAATGGGCCAACATTAGCCATGCCAATGCCCTCACCCATTAGGAACGGCGCGTAATAGAGCAACAGCTCATCTACACAATCTTCCCTGAGCATTGAGCTATTGAGCTTAAAGCCAGATTCAATATGGATTTCATTCATCTCACGCTCTTTGGCGAGATAGGAGAATAGGGTCGGCAAATCCACCTTACCAAATGCATTAGCCATTGCGATCACTTGAATGCCGCGCGCCTCAAAATTCTTGGCCTTTGCTTGCGTCTCAGGACTATCTAGATTTGCGCATACGATCAATACACCAGATAGCTCTGGTTTTTGCAAAATCTTAGCTGTTTGTGGAGTCTCTAATTTAGAATCAATAATGATTCGCATCGGCTGTCTTTGAGTCTCAACCTCTCTCACGTTCAGACTAGGATCATCCTCTTTTACGGTGCCAACACCTGTAACGATGGCACAAGCTTGTGCGCGCCAGTGATGACCATCAGCTCGAGCAAGTGGACCTGTAATCCATTGACTATGGCCATCGGGCAAAGCAGTTTTACCATCGAGGCTAGCCGCAATCTTCATGCGTACCCATGGCAAGCCACGTGTCATTCTAGAAATAAATCCACGATTGAGTGATTGCGCTTCTGCCTCTAGCAACCCACATTGCACTTCAATGCCGGCAGCTCTTAGCTTTTCCAAACCTTCACCGGCTACAAGCGGATTAGGATCAGACATCGCAACAATCACCTTTGCTGGCTTAGCTGCTAGTAAAGCGTCCACGCAAGGAGGCGTTCTACCTGTATGACTACATGGTTCTAAGGTCACATAGATTGTTGAGCCTACAACATCGTTACCCTGGGCTTTGGCATCTTCCAATGCTTGCACTTCTGCATGCGCCTTTCCGACCGCTTGAGTAAAGCCGCGCCCAATTACCTTTTCATCTTTTGCAATGACACATCCGACTCGCGGATTCGGATTGGATAGATAAAGTGCTTTTTGAGCTTGGGCCAAAGCCTCGCTCATCATTTGGTGGTCAACTGCGCTGTACATAGGGTCTATTAAACCATTCAATGACAGCGCTTTGTATCCCTAGCGGGATCACAGATACGCCAGCGTCCACCGCTCCCCAAAATCATTTGCCTTTCTAGATGGGAAGCCCTTTGGTGCCCCAATATCAGGCGATTGGCTACAAACCCACCTTTATCGGTCTTGGCGGCGCCAGCAGCATTAAACAAAATCCCTCTCTTGCCGGAATGCGGGTCAGTAAATTGCCTGCCTCCCCCTTTAAAGTACACGGGGCGAATATTGCCCTGGGAAAGCCAATTTTTAGGTTGGCAACTTAAGTTCGCTTGCTTGCTAATGCAGCCACTTTGAATTACCCAACCATCTTCCCAGAGCTCACCATTCACGGGGGCGAGTTTGACGGACTCCCCTGTATGCAAAGCTTGCTGACGCGCGAAGTGCGCATGGGCGATAAATCTGTGAGCAGTAGTATCGATTTCACGAACGGCAATTTGCTCTTGCAAGAGCGGCATACTTATCGTTGCAGCAATAGCAATAATCAGCACAACCGCCATTAACTCCAGCAAGGTTGAACCTTTTTGACGTACGTGGTTTTTACTCAAAGACTTGACGCCAATTTAAACGTGTAACAACACCGGTTTTTTCATCAACTGCAACACCAATCTGTATGCCTGGTTTTTCCTTGCTGGAGATGAGCCAACGATGATTGCCGGCTGGTTGTATAAAACAGAGACTGCTTTTCGCTTGACTTAACGCAGTGATATTTTCTTCGCACTCTTGCACTGCTTTTTCTGCAGCAATAAATTTTTTCTGGGACTCGCTCATAGTATTAACCTCGATGATGCGTAAAGCCCCTAGACGCTCTATGTATGAGATTAGCGAAGAGCAAAGTAATAACAAAGAAATTACCCAGGCTAGAATCATGGCAAATTCCTAGTGGCAAAAGTTCTCTCAAAATCTATATTGATCAAAGCACCATCGGTCATTTGCAGGCTAATCTTATATAGACTGGGAGCCCTATCACCCATACTGCCGGCCCTTTGGGGGGAACTCATGTCCTCAACAAACAAATGATTAATGCCATTCATGAGCGTGGTGTTTTGTACCTTTCCTTGTCGATCTAGCGATTGGCAAATAAGTGAACCTCCGTTTACTTTCGCGCCTTTAGCAATGCCCGCTTGTCGCTCAACAATAAACCCTTGAAACGCCAAATCTTTTTTGGTGCGCTCTTTGCTAAGAATATTGCCAATGCAATCAAAATCTACCCCATCAGATAATTCATATTGAATGCTCAATGAATCTGAACCTCGATAGCCTACTTTTTTATTCACCTGAATAAACCACTTTGCAGCATCGGATTTATTGGAGTCATTTTTGGTTTTGATATTTTGATAACCCGCTATTCGAATCGCACGTCCCATCAGCTCAAAAGCACGCTCCGCTTCTGAGATTAACGATTGAGTCTTTTCATACTCTATTTGCTTAGTTGCTAGTTGAGCGCTTACCTTTAGCAGGGGATTTAGGAGAAGAGCGCAAAGTGTGATTCCGACCAGACACTCCAGCAAGCTCATGCTTTACACCCCCTGCGTTATGTGAAGTAACCGTCTTAGAGTGAATTTCAATTTCATGTGCATCCATTTCTTTCCTAATGTGAGATCTTTTGCTTTCTTGCTGACTTAGGGTCAAAGCCAATCGCTGATAAGTATTGGTGGAGATCATCCAGGCGCCCATAATCAGACTCATTGCGACCAAAACCTCAAGCAAGATGAACCCGTCCGGTCCTGTAACCCGACGAATTAAGTGACAGCAGTTTTGCGTAGTCATTACCCATTTTCTAAGGGCTGTAGGCTGAATAAAACAGTCCCATCTAGCTCTTGCCGTCTGAATGGCTGGATATTGGCGTGAGACCTCACGGCAACCCTGTCCTGAGCTTAAAATAGAGGGCTATGCCAAATACCCTAGCCTCCACCGAAGAAATCATTGCCGACATGCGTGCCGGCAAAATGGTGATCCTTGTCGACGAAGAAGATCGTGAAAATGAGGGGGACTTGGTGCTAGCCGCCGATCACGTAACTGCAGAAGCAGTGAATTTCATGGCCAAACATGGCCGTGGCCTCATTTGTCTCACCCTGACCCGCGAGCGTTGCCAACAGCTCAACTTGCCATTGATGGTGAGAGATAACGGCACCTCTATGGGAACCAATTTCACGGTTTCGATTGAAGCTGCTACCGGCGTTACAACTGGTATCTCTGCAGCAGACCGTGCGCTCACGATTAAAACTGCGGTTGCATCAAATGCAAAGCCCAGTGATTTAGTTCAGCCCGGGCATATTTTTCCATTGATGGCTCAACCTGGCGGTGTATTAATTCGTTCCGGTCACACGGAAGCCGGTTGTGATCTTGCTGCTATGGCTAGTTGCTCTCCCACCTCAGTCATTTGTGAAATCATGAAAGACGATGGCAGCATGGCACGTCTGCCTGACTTGCTAGAGTTCGCAAAAGAACATCAACTGAAGATCGGCAGCATTGCTGACCTTATTCAATATCGCAGCCAACATGAGAGCATTGTGGTGCGCGAAGGTGCTCGTGAATTTGCTACCCCTTGGGGGAAATTCCAGGGAATTATTTATCGCGATACTCCAAGCTCATGCGTGCACGTTGCGTTAGTCCATGGCAAGCCTTCTGAAGCACAAGAAACATTAGTACGCGTACATGAACCTGTCACTGTTCTGGACTTTTTAGACTCGAATGTCAGCACCCATTCCTGGCCACTAGCTCAAGCATTGCAAGCGATTGCTGCAGCCCCCGCTGGCGTGGCTGTCTTGTTAAATGCCTCCGGAATTGCAGCCCCTAGCGATACTGATTGGCTCGCCCAATTTCAAAAAATAAACCGCCCCCATGATGTCGAACAAAAACCTTTGGCACGTAAAACTGATTTCAGAAGCTACGGTATTGGCGCACAAATTCTGAAAGACATTGGCGTAGGAAAAATGCGTCTGCTAGCCAATCCAAGCCCCGTTCCAAGTCTTTCCGGTTACAAGCTCGAAGTAACAGGCTATACCCCATTTAAACCTTCAATCTAAAAATACTATGACTGACTCCACCAATGATTTTGTAGGCGTATTAGAGGCCGATTTAAATGGACAAGATCTACGCATAGGCGTTGTACAAGCTCGCTTCAATGAAGATCATTGTGTAGCACTCACAAATGCCTGCATTAATGAATTGATTTCCCTAGGTGTAAATCAATCCGATATCAAGCTCGTCACCGTACCTGGCGCACTAGAGATTCCATTTGCCCTACAAAAAATGGCTGAGACTGGTGAGTTCGATGGCTTAGTTGCTTTAGGAGCTGTTATTCGTGGTGAGACCTATCACTTTGAATTAGTCTCCAATGAATCTGCGGCGGGTATTACTCGCATCTCTATAGACTCTGGCTTACCAATTGCAAACGGCGTCCTCACCTGCGATACCGATGAACAAGCTCATGCACGCGTGCAAGTAAAGGGTGCTGAATGTGCTCAAGCCGTTGTAGAAATGGCTAACTTGGCACTTGCCCTAACACCAGATATTGATATCGAAATCAATTCGAGCCAAGAGTAAAACATGTCTAAATCTATCCCAAACCCAGAAAACTTAGTGGCAGCCAAGGATGCCAAGGCTCCAGCTAAGCGCTCTTTAACTCCGCGTCGTCGTGCTCGTGAATACGCCCTTCAAGGCGTTTATCAAAGTCTGGTGATGCGTCGCGCTGGCAGCATTCCAAATGGCGCAGCTATTGCTAAGCAGCTATCTGAAGATCCCGCATTTCGCCGTTGTCAACTTGATTTGTTTCAAGGCATCTTTGATGGTGTTCTGGCTCGCACAGATGAGCTAGAGGCAATCATCACCCCGGCTCTTGATCGCCCTATTAATGAATTATCCCCCGTAGAACATGCGGCCCTCTTGATTGGAGCATACGAACTAGCAGCAGATCTCTCAGTGCCCTACAAAGTGGCAATCAATGAAGCGGTTGAGCTCGCCAAAACCTTTGGTGGCACAGATGGTCATAAGTATGTCAATGGCGTACTAGATCTACTCGCTCAAAAGCTACGCACTGCAGAAACACAAGCAAACTAACGCTGCAAACCAAGTAATTCAATAATTTAGTGCCCCAGCCTCTAGGCTCATAAGCCTGGAGGCTTTTTTACTTACAAGGGGATAAAATGATTTGAATTCATATCAAGGTTAGACATCATGCAAAAAGTAGATATTCGTGCCCAACTTAAAGATTCCAGCCTTTTTAAAGAGGCCGCCTTTATAAACGGTCAATGGCTTGACGCTAGAAATACCTTTGCAGTTAACAATCCTGCCACAGAGGAAATTATCGCCAATGTTGCCAATCTTGAATCGAAGGATGCTGAAGTAGCTATCGCCGCCGCAGAAAAAGCCCTGCCAGCATGGCGCAATAAATTAGCAAAAGAACGTGCACAAATCATGCGGAAATGGTTTGATCTGATTATTGAAAACACACAAGATCTCGCCACTTTAATGACACTAGAGCAAGGCAAACCCCTTGCTGAAGCAGCGGGTGAAGTTGTTTATGGCGCTTCCTTTGTTGAATGGTTTGCGGAAGAAGCTAAACGTGTTGAAGGTTCTATTTTGAGCACCACCTGGGGCGATAAGCGCATGATGGTTCTCAAGCAACCAATCGGAGTTTGTGTAGCAATCACGCCTTGGAACTTTCCGATTGCCATGATTACCCGGAAAATTGCTCCAGCAATGGCTGCTGGTTGCACGATTGTGATTAAACCCGCAGAACTGACACCACTATCAGCATTAGCATTGACTGAACTAGCAAAACGTGCTGGCGTACCTGACGGCGTTATCAACATCCTCACAGCCGATGCCAATCAATCGATCGCCATAGGGAAAACACTCTGTGCATCACCTACGGTTCGCCACCTTTCTTTTACAGGATCGACAGAAGTTGGACGCATTCTTATGGAGCAGTGTGCGCCCACTGTTAAGAAATTGGCTCTTGAGTTGGGTGGGCATGCGCCATTCATTGTTTTTGAAGATGCTGATATTGATGCAGCCGTAATTGGCGCCATGTCTTCTAAATTTAGAAACTCAGGTCAAACTTGCGTTTGTGCAAATCGTTTTTATGTTCATAAAAAAGTACAGGGTGCTTTTGTGGAAAAATTTGCCAAAGCCCTTGAAGTGATCAAGGTGGGCAATGGTATGCAAGCAGGTATTACTCAGGGACCATTGATTGAAGCAGCCGCACTTGAAAAAGTAAAAAAGCATGTGGCAGACGCAATTAGCAAAGGTGCCAATTTAGTTACTGGCGGCAAACAATCCATTGAGGGTAAAAACTTTTACGAGCCCACCATCCTATCGAATGTAAATAGCCAAATGCTTATTACCTACGAAGAGACCTTTGGCCCTATTGCACCAATTATTCCTTTTGAAAGCGATGAAGAGGTTATTGAGCTGGCAAATAACAGTCAATTTGGTCTTGCCTCTTACTTCTATAGTCGTGACATCGGTCGCGTCTGGAAGGTAGCCGAGGCTTTGGAATACGGCATGGTGGGCGTGAACACTGGCCTCATCTCCAATGAGGTTGCACCGTTTGGAGGCATCAAGCAGTCAGGCCTGGGGCGTGAAGGCAGCGTCTACGGGATGGATGAGTACCTCGAAATGAAATACGTTTGCGTAGGCCTGTAAACCTACCGCATCAAACACTGCTTATTTTTTCTTGTAAACAAGATCCCAAACACCGTGGCCAAGCTTGATGCCGCGGTTTTCAAATTTCGTAACTGGGCGATAGGCTGGTCGCTCAACATATCCAGAGTGCAGTGCATTTAAATGATCAAGCGTTGGCTTGAATTCATTTGGCGTTTCATTTGGTTTAGCGACATCGGAAACATCAAAGGTTTCAATCTTCACAAAGTCACTCGAAGTATTTTGCAAGGTGGGCTCAGCATTTAATACCAGTAGCATTTGCTCAGCATAGTTATGCCAATCGGTAGCCAAATGCAAATAGCCGTCAGGCTTTAATCTGGATACCAGGAGACGAACAAACTCCGCCTGAATCAAACGACGCTTGTGGTGGCGCTTTTTGTGCCACGGGTCTGCAAAATAAATATGAATGCCATCTAAAGAAGCTGGCGCAATCATCTGCTCGAGCACCTCAACAGCATCGTGGCGGACAAGTCTTAAGTTGGTGAGCTGATTTTCGCCAATGAGTTTGAGTAAGGCCCCAACCCCAGGCGGGTGAACCTCAATTCCTAAAAAATCATCATCCGATCGCAGGGCAGCAATCTTGGCGGTGGTCTCACCCATACCAAAACCAATTTCCAATATTTTTGGCTTAGCAGAGCCTCCAAACGCTACGGCTAAATTGAGAGCAGAGCTTTGATAAGGAAGTAAAAATTTAGGGCCCAGCTCTTCAATGGCGCGTTGTTGACCCGCTGTGGTTCTACCGGCCCTTAGAACAAAGGATCGTATGCGATCAAAATGTTTTTCTTTAGATTCTTGACCCATATTATTCACAGACTAACCATTACTTTCTTAAAGTACGCAATCGTCTCTTTCAGACCATCCTCTAGATTGACCTTGGGTTGCCAACCAAGCTTGGCCTTGGCTAAATCGATATTGGGCCGACGCTGCCTTGGATCATCTGATGGCAAAGATTGATAAATCATTTTTGATTTACTACCAGAGAGTCTCAGAATCGTTTCGGCCAATTGCAGCATAGTGCTCTCACTAGGGTTTCCAATATTGATAGGGCCGGTGAAGCCTTGATCTGAGCTCATCACTTTGACCATGGCATCAATTAAGTCATCCACATAGCAGAAGCTTCTTGTTTGCTGACCATCGCCATAAATGGTGATATCGTCGCCTTTGAGGGCCTGCATAATAAAATTACTCACTACGCGACCATCATTAGGATGCATACGTGGGCCATAAGTATTAAAAATCCGTACAACTTTGATATCTACATTGTGCTGGCGGTTGTAATCAAAAAAGAGGGTTTCAGCACATCGCTTACCTTCATCGTAGCAAGAGCGGATACCAATCGGATTTACTTTGCCCCAGTATCCTTCTGGTTGAGGATGAACCTCTGGGTCACCATAGACCTCACTAGTAGAGGCCTGGAGGATGCGAGCTCTGGTTCTTTTAGCTAGACCCAGCATATTAATGGCACCATGCACACTGGTCTTAGTTGTCTGTACTGGATCATGTTGATAGTGCACTGGTGATGCAGGGCAAGCCAAGTTATAGATCTGATTGGTTTCTACATAAAGCGGAAAAGTTACATCATGGCGCATCAGTTCCAAGCGAGAATTGGGTAACAAATGCGCTAGATTCTCTTTAGTGCCAGTGAAATAGTTATCCACCACTAAAATATCATTGCCCTCCCTGAGGAGTTTTTCAGTTAAATGGGACCCCAGAAATCCTGCGCCGCCGGTGATGAGAATTTTATTCATGCTTAGTCTTTATTGAGGGTATTGTTCGATTAAATCGCCCATTAATCTAATTTTGGATTATTCCACCCTGCGGAACGATAGGCATAAACAATTTCAGCTAAAACAATTGACAACGAGGTCATAAAAAAGATCAAACCCAACACAAAAGTCCAGATTACATACATTGTCTGCAATGAACGCACAGCACCAGCTTGAAAGAAAAATAACTCAAGTACAGTTAGCGAAATAAAGACTCCGCTCAGGACATCAAAAAAGATCGCAGCCGTACAAAGACGACCACGAATCTTGGCCTCTTCAGCCTCTTTATTCATATGCTGCAACAAGACAGCATCTTTTACCAAACCTTTGTCAATGGCCTGCCGAATCTCACGCATACGGTCAACTGAGCGAGCTAGTCGTCCTGAAATTGCGTTAATCAAAGTGGCAACTGCAGTCAATAAAAATACAGGAGCCAAAGCCAGCTGAATATTATTGGTAATTGCGTCAATTGATGCATCCATATTAAATTGCCTCAGCTTTGATAAAGAAGATCGCAGATGTTAGTGAGACCAAGCGATTAAACCGGTATAGGAGGTAAATAAAACCAATAAACCAAAAGCAATACGATACCAAGCGAATGGCATGAAATTGTGATGTGCTACATAATGAATCAACCAACGCACACAAACAAAAGCAGAGATAAAGGCAGCAATAAAACCTACTGCAATAGCAAGCGTAAATTCACCGGAGAAGGCTACAGGATTTTTCCATAACTTTAATAACTCATAAGCAGTAGCGCCACCAATGACTGGAATGGCCAAAAAGAATGAAAACTCTGTTGCAACGGCTCGTGGCAAACCAAATAACATTCCACCAATAATCGTAGCGCCAGAACGCGATGTCCCAGGTATCAGGGCAGCACATTGAGCCAAACCAACCTTGAGTGCATCTAATGGACTTAAATCATCCACAGACTGAATATGTGTGGCTACATTCACAAGCGTCTGTTGGCGATGTTCAGCCCACATGATAATAAGCGCCCCAACAATAAAAGCACTTGCTACTGGAATTGGGGAGAAAAGTACTGTTTTAATGTACTTACCAAAAAGAAAGGCTAAGCCCATTGCGGGAACAGAGGCAATCAGGAGGTTCAAAACAAAACGGCGGGATGCGGGACTGCCAGAAAATGAAGTAGCCACCCTCAGAAGTTTTTCTCGAAACTCCCAGCACACCGCCAAAATGGCGCCAAACTGAATGATCACTTCAAATGCCTTGCCTTGATCATCGTTAAAGTCGAGCAAATCCCCTACCAAAATGAGGTGTCCGGTACTAGAGATCGGTAAAAACTCCGTTAACCCCTCTACCACCCCCAGAATGACTGCTTTAAGTAACAAAATTAGGTCCATAAGCCAAATTTTATAGGCATACCGAAGCAATCCAGCTCTTTTGGCAAAATAGCACCTAAATGAGCAATTTGAATAATTTGGCCTTAAACTTCATGGCACATTAAAAAAGTATCTGAATTACATGACTCCTAGCCGCTTTAGACTATCTCGACTGACCGCCTTTGGTTTGATCCTTAGTCACGCCCTCGGCTGGAACGTCTGGTCTGGCAATGTGATGGCTCAAAGCCCCAATGCATCCGCAAGACCAGCTTTACCAATTCCAATAAGTGCTTCAACCCTCATTGGCCTTGAGCAGCCACCGCAATTAGCTCCACCACCAACTAAGCCAGCATTTCCAGCAATTACAGCCCCATCCAATCTGAATGGAATCAGGGCTGGAGATAACATTGGTCAATTAAATGATCTGCTGCAGCTTTATCAGGAAGCTGCTTTTAGTGATCCCGTTTTAACAGCTGCGCGCTTTAACTATCAAGCTAGTAAAGAGCTCTATTGGCAAGGATTCTCATTGCTGATGCCACAAGCCAATGCCACACCCGGGGGCACACGCTACTATCAACACGGCGCCGGCAGTACTACTGTTTCAAATAACGCTGGTAACTCACGAGTCTTTGATCAAAAGAGCTACACGGTTACCTTAACCCAACCGGTATTTAACGTTGGCGCACTAGAATTATTTAAGCAAGGTGATCTTAATACCAAGTTAGCAGATATGAGGTTTTTCTTGGCGCAACAAGACCTGATATTGCGAGTATCCCAAGCTTACTTTGATACACTGACCAGCCAGGACAATGTAGCGCTTTATAAAAATAAAAAAGATTTGATTAAGCAACAGCTCGAAGTTGCGCAAGCAAAATTTGATGCCGGCTTAGCAACTATCGTGGATGTGAATACTGCGCAAGCAGCAATGGATTTAGCAACCTCACAAGAAATCACCGCTCAAGCGGACTTAATTGTAAAACGTGGCATTCTTGAGCAAATCGTGGGACGTCCTGTGGGCCCATTAAAGCCGCTAGTTAAAGATGCCAAGATTGAGGGCGTATTAAAAGATCCGCGTAGCAAGGCAAAGGACGATAAAGGCTTTCCAATTGCCGATAGCGTCAATCCACACCTGCCACCAGGCCAAACTTTGGATGACTGGATTCTTCAGGCAGAGTCCGCAAACTTCAATGTGCTAGCAGGTCAACTTTCTGTGAATCTTGCGGAGAGCACCTATCGAGGTGCCCAAGCATTAAATTATCCAACTATTAATTTGGTAGGCACTACTGGGTACAACACCTCAAACGGCACACCTAACAACTACACGCCCTCTAACACCAATGTGTATAACAACACAGTGGCACTGCAAATGTCTATTCCATTGGTATCGGGCGGATATAGCAGCTCAGTCATTCGTCAAAATGCTGCCCTTGTTGATGCTGCGAAGGCTAACTATGACAACTCTAGACGGACGGCAGCCCAAAACACGCGCGCTGCATTTACTGGATTCTACGGTGGGCTGGCTAGCGTGAAAGCTTATGAGGCGGCAGAGCGCTCCACATCATCGGCTCTGGAGTCTAGCAAGCTTGGCTTTCAGGTTGGGACCTTAATTAACATCGATGTACTAATCGCATTAGATTCATTAATTAATACCCGCTCATTACTTCAGCAGGCACGCTACAACACTATTCTCAATGCAATTAAGTTAAAGGCTCATGCAGCTGCATTAACAGATGCAGACCTAGTGTCTATTAACGCTTTACTGCGTTAACCCAAGCTATCAATTAAGGTAGCAATTCAAAACTAGCCTGAAGCACTTCGGCTACTGTCGGAGGCTTTTGAATATCTCCTACATTGCGAATATTATTAGACCAATACCCCTCAGTTTTCCAAAGCGGGGAATCACAATAAATTTCAACCGTTGGTTTTTTTAACACCGCTGCCAAGTGCGTTAGGCCGGTATCAACGCCAATAGTTAATTCAGCGCCAGCAATTACACCAAAAGCATCCTCAATTGAAAATGCTGGCGGAACTAATGCATTTGGAACTTGAAAGGCAATTTCCTTGCTGACCGCTTGCTCAGCCAAATTACCCCAAGGCAGTACCACTTGATAACCACGACTAGCCAACTCTTTCCCCAAAGCAATCCAATGGCTGTTAGGCCAGCGCTTTGCCTCTCTAGCTGTCGAGTGAAAACACAGAATGTAGGGAGCAATCAACCGCTCAGATATCGACCTAGCAGACAACTTCAAGGACTGAATATATTCATCTAGGTAAAACTGTGGGGCGCTTGAACGTTCTAGCAAAGGCCAATCTAAAGCCGAGCACATCACATGGCGCGAGCGATCTACTGCATGACTGCGCGTAGGAACCCAAACGGATTGGCTGTAAAACAATCTCGCTAGCGGCTCGTAACCTGAAAATTCAGTGGCATTGGCAAGGCCAACCACCAAGGCATCAGGACTTTTTTTCGCTAGAGCGCAAACTAAAGCAGACTTTAAAAGGCCTTGAGTTTCAATCACAATATCGTATGAGACTGTTTGTAACTGTGCTTTGAATGCAAAAAATTGTCGCCAAGTGCTTAGGCTGAATAATTCTTTTTTCCAACGACGCAAACCAAATGGAATAATTCGATCAATTCCTTTAAAGCCATCTTTGGATAATAGTGGTGTGAGCAAATTTACATAACCTTCTTCTACCACCCAATCAATTTGTGCATGAGGCAAGCGTCTGCGAAGATCCCAAATGATTGGCAGGTTATGCAAAACATCTCCCAAAGATGATAACTTCACCAAAAGGATTTTTGGATTTTGAGAATTGGATTTTAGATAGCCCATAGGAGCTTTATTTTATCTTTTACATTCGCGAGAGGGAATTAAAACTTTGGGGCCACATCCCACGAAAGACCAACTACATCTTTAGCGCTTAAATTTGGCTGAACTCCAACCGGAAGAGGCCACTCAATTCCAATAGCTGGATCATTCCACGCAAGACAAACTTCACTTTGGGGATGATAGTAATTGGTAGTCTTGTAAAGAAACTCAGCAGTTTCAGAGAGCACTAAATAACCGTGAGCTAATCCAGGCGGGATCCAAACCTGCTTTTGGTTATTCGCACTTAATTCAGTGCCAGTCCATTTTCCGTATGTGGGTGAGTCTTTACGAAGATCAACCGCCACATCAAAAACGGCACCAGCTATAACCCTAACTAATTTACCTTGTGTATTTTCCAACTGATAATGCAAGCCGCGCAATGTCCATTGATGAGAAAAAGAGTGTCCATCCTGAACAAAATTAATATCAAGACTAGCCGCACTGACAAAATCATGCGCATTAAAGGACTCAGTAAACCAGCCACGCTCATCCCCAAATACTTTTGACTCCACAGTAAATACGCCATGAATTGCAGTTTGGGTGATTTGTAATTTTGAACTCATGCCTAATTTCTGGACTATTTCTCCGAAAGGGAAATGGGCTGAGTTGTACAAATCAATTCATTCAATATTTTATTCAAATACTGACCATAGCTATTTTTACTTAATAGAGCAGCAACTTTTTGAACTGTCTCCGCACTAATCCAGCCTTGACGATATGCAATCTCCTCGGGGCAAGCCACCATCAGACCTTGACGCTTTTGCAAAGTCGCAATAAATCCAGCGGCATCAAGCAAAGAATCATGAGTTCCAGTATCCAACCAAGCAAAACCGCGACCCATGATCCCCACACTAAGTTCATTCTTTTCCAGATAAACGCGATTAACATCAGTAATCTCAAGCTCACCACGAGCACCCGGTTTAATAGAGGCTGCAATATCGCAGACTTGATTGTCATAAAAATAGAGGCCAGTTACTGCGTAACTACTTCTAGGTTTTAGAGGCTTTTCTTCAATAGAAAGTGCTCTGTAGTCCTTATCAAATTCAACTACGCCATAACGCTCTGGATCATTGACATGGTATGCAAATACAGTGGCACCAATATTGCGATCATTAGCCCCACTCAATTGATGAGCCAATTCATGACCATAGAAAATATTATCACCAAGCACTAAAGCACTTGGATCGTTGCCAATAAAGCCCTTACCCAAAGTAAAGGCTTGCGCCAAACCATCCGGCGAAGGCTGTACACAATATGTAATATTGAGTCCCCATTGCGAACCATCGCCCAATAACTCTGCAAACCGAGGTGTATCGTGCGGGGTAGAAATAAGAAGAATATCGCGAATACCTGCCAACATAAGAGTGGTTAACGGGTAATAAACTATAGGCTTGTCATAAACAGGCATTAGCTGTTTTGATACTGCCTGAGTCACTGGATAGAGTCTAGTACCAGACCCACCTGCCAAGATAATGCCCTTGCGATTTACAGCCATTGATACCCCCTTTAGATATCTCATGCAGTACGAGCAATGGTTAGATCAAACCGTCCTTAGCAAGCTGAGATACATACTCCTGAACCATGCCGTTCCAAGTTTGGAAGTTTGGCATATTTTGATGTTCATTATAAGAGTTTGAAGCGTTGGAAAGACTAGCTATGAGGGCGGCGTGCAATTTAGAGCAATCCATACGAGAATTCTTTGGTCTTGGGGCTGGGCGCGGGTATTCAACAGTCAAAATAGGCTTAATTGCCCCTGGTTCAACTTTGAGAGGGACTCCAGCCTCGATGGCAACCTGAGTTACAAAACAAGCTAAACCATACCAGGTGGTTTCCCCTGCAGGAACAGCATGATATATCCCAGAAACGAACTTTTTAATCATGAAATGCTCATCTAAACTCAGATCCAGACTTAACTTAGCAAGCCATAAAGCACTAGTTGGTACACCATGCTGATCATGAACGACTTTAAGCTCTTCACGCTCTTTGGCCAAGCGCAAGATCGTGCGTATAAAATTTTCACCCTCACCATAGATCCAGCTTGTTCTAAAAATTGCAAACTGTCCCTGAGATGAATTCGAAAAAATATTTTCTATAGCAATCTCGCCAGCTGCCTTACTTTTTCCGTAAACACCCAGTGGATTGAGATCATCCCCCTCCAAATACAACCCATCTTTGCTACCATCAAAAACATAGTCGGTGGAATAATGCAAGAAAGTGGCACCCCTTTGCACGGCGTAATATGCCATCAATTCAGGTGCTCGTGCGTTTATGGCGTATGCCATATTAATTTCTGTTTCTGCGCCATCAACGGCTGTATATGCAGCAGCATTAATTATGAGATCCGGCTTCACTGCATGTAATTTCAACAGAACTGCCGTCTCATTACTCAGATCACAATCAGATCTGCCAAGATAAGTAACTTGCGCATTCACAAAAGATGGCAGTTTTTGAAGTAGAGATGTAAATGCCTTTCCTAGCTGACCATCTTTACCGAAAACTAAAATATTCACTGTTTACTTAATTCATTGCAGTCAGAGTTAGGTATATTGCTTTTGTACCCAGTCGCGATATGAGCCGCTCACTACGCCGTCAATCCAATCGTGGTTATCCAAATACCATTGAATAGTTTTACGGATACCGGTATCAAATGTCTCCGCTGGACACCAGCCTAGCTCACGCTCCACCTTACTAGCATCGATCGCATAACGACGGTCATGGCCAGGGCGATCTTTTACAAACATAATTAGCTCAGCATACGACTGACCATCATTGCGAGGCCTAAGAGAATCAAGCACAGAGCATATGGTATTAACAACTTCTAGATTGGTTTTTTCATTCCAACCGCCAATGTTATAAGTTTCTCCAGCCTGACCGCGCTCTAAAACGCAACGTATAGCTGAGCAATGATCGGCAACATAAAGCCAATCTCGAATTTGTTGGCCATCACCATAGATGGGCAAAGGCTTTTGATTTAAGGCATTCAAGATCACCAAAGGTATGAGCTTTTCTGGGAAGTGATAGGCGCCATAGTTATTGGAACAATTTGTTGTCAAAACTGGCAAGCCGTAGGTATGAAACCACGCCCGTACCAAATGGTCGGACGCAGCCTTGGAAGCAGAATAGGGGCTATTGGGCGCATATACATCAGATTCTCTAAAGGGAGAATCTTCGGCCTTGAGTGAGCCATAAACTTCATCGGTGGAGACATGCAAGAACCGGAATAAAGCCTTTTTTTCAACGGGCAATGAAGCCCAAAATGCTCGAGCACTTTCCAATAAATTAAATGTGCCCACTACATTCGTTTCTATAAAATCAGCAGGGCCATGAATCGATCGATCCACATGACTTTCAGCAGCAAAATTAATAATCGCTCGTGGTTGATACTTCTGCAGTAAATTCTCAACAAGCGCTCGATCTCCAATATCCCCACGTATAAAAATATGTCTCGGGTCATTATCAAGAGAGGCTAGCGTGGACATATTTCCTGCATAAGTTAACTTATCAAGATTAACAATACCCTCTGCCTGGGAATTATTGAGCCAATTGAGAACAAAATTTCCACCAATAAAGCCAGCGCCGCCAGTAACTAAAATCATGATTGAATACGCCTTAAGATTGAATCTGCAAAAGCTTTAGAAGTAAATGAATCGAATCCAGTCGAAGACAAAAAATCTCGACCTGCCTCCTGGTAGTTCAAATAAGTAGCCTCACTCATACTGTTGATGTAATCATATAGCTCCCCATATGGGTCAGGCTTTTGAATAAACTCCCTAAAATCAACGAAACATGCTTTGGGAATAATCCTCTCAATCGTTGGCTCACCCCAATATATTGGGACACAACCTGCAAATAAGCAGTCAAATATCTTTTCAGTTAGATATCCATGGATATCCTTGGCATTTTCAAAACAGATGCTATATCTTGCGCGAACAAAAATATCAAATTTTGTTTTTGCTGGACCTCTATAGCTTGGGAAAGCTTTTTTTCCAAATAAATAAGTGGGAATTTTCTCTAGGCGATACTTCATCTTACCAAGAGCGCCCAAGCGCTTTTGTGGAACTAGCCAGCCACTACCAAAAAGAGAAAAAAAGTTTGTAGTGTTTTTCTCAAACCATCGAATCGCTTTTACTCGCTCTGAATACAATTCCCGAGCATCAAAAATATTGGCATGGCGGTTGCTTCCAATTAATGCACAACCAATATCTCTGCCAGAGAAGCCTGGATTGACAATTTCATTAAATCTATAAGGTAACGGGGGAACGTTTGGGTAGCAAATTGGATAAAGGGGTATTGCCCTAATTTGCTGTCGGAGCAAATTACCACTGTCGGATCCCAGCAAATCTTGGTCCCAAGTAAAAATTCCATCAAATTGATTCAGATAATCCGGATCACCATTAATGGGAACAGTTAGTTCAGTCTCGAATCGGATCAAGTAATTCTTGCAGCCCCCAATAGGGATAATTGGCAAAGACTCTAAATATAGATTAAAGTTTGGCCTAACGCCTCGCTCCAAAAGAACGTCAAGAGTATGAAGTTGAATATCGAGCTTTTGAGCAGCTTCGCGCAAAACTCTAAAAGGCTCTAGACAATCATCACGATTTCTAAGGCTATGATGATCAAATAAATCATCTCGACCCTCTTCCCAGCCGACAATCCCGCCAATTAACATCAATAATCACTCATTTAAAGTCAAGCACTGAGATAAGTTTTTAAACCCGCATTAATGGTCTAATTATAAGGATATGACGATTTACTCCTACCTTCAGGGTGGCCTAGGCAACCAAATGTTCCAATATGCAATAGCCAGGGCACTTTCTGAGCGATATCAAACCAGTTTTGCGCTAAATCGCTCCTGGTTTGATGTGCCTCAAGCCAATGTTACATCCAGAGAACTACAGCTTAATCTTTTAAAGATTAAAGATGTAGATTTTATTAGTGAAGATTTTCCTAAAAAGCCTGGGAGATTAAAGCGTTTGCTTCAAGGTATTACATCAGGCGGCCCGCTTGTCTATTACCAAAAAAATGCATTTGACTTCGATCCGCAACTACTAAATTTAAAAATTAATGTAAGTAGAGATTTGTATCTACTGGGATACTGGCAAGGCTTTTCTTATATCAACTCAATTCGCTCTAATTTGCAAAAAGAATTTCAAGTTGCCAGCAATCTCCCAGATGCATATCAAACATATTTAGAAAAGATAAAGTCAACAGAATCAGTAATGGTGCATATTCGCAGAGGAGACTATGTCAACTCCCCTTCTGCAGCAAAAATTCACGGCGCTCTGCCTATAGACTACTACCTTAAAAGTATCGACGCACTTCTGGAAAGTAATCCTAATGCCCACTTTTTTATTTTTTCGGATGATCTTAAATGGGCAAAGACTGCGCTAAATAATAGTATTGAGAAAACATTTATTGAGGGTGCAGCATCTTCTGACTCAGTTGTCTTTGAATTACAACTGATGATGTCCTGCAAGCATCATATTATTGCTAATAGCTCTTTGAGTTGGTGGGGTGCCTGGCTCAAGCAGGAAGATGGCGGGTTAGTGTTAGCGCCAAGTCGCTGGGTTAATGACAGCAGCCAGAATTTATCAAACCTTTTACCCTCAAACTGGATTAGGATGCAGATCCAATAATTCTATAAGCGCCCATAATGCCCTAGCATGGTCGCACAAGTTGCAACAATCAAACGCTCAATACGTGTAAAAGGGGTTAATAATCCATTACCTCGAAATTGAAAGCGTGCATAAAGCTCACAATTAGCGCCAATTGATATATTTGGAATTTTTTGATTAATCAACTTCATAAAATTCAAGCCGGTACTAATACGCTCACTAAAATTCATGGGCCGCGGCAAACAATCTACTGGAATTTGTATCCTACGAAGATAAGATTCTTGGGCATTGCTGAATACAGCACGCGCAGCCTGAAAATGATTGACGCTAGTTTGCGTTGAATGAAGTCGATATATGATTAAGTTCTTTTTTAGATTTGCAAAACGATACCCTGCTAATGCAATTTCTGTCCATAGACAATAATCCTCTGCATGCAAGTACGTATTTTTATATGGTAACAGTCTAAAAATTTCCGTCTTACCCATTACAGCAGGATTGCACAAAGGACTGCATATTGTTAATAGCGCCTTGATATCAGAATCAGTATGTCTTTGCTTTGACTGCTTGAGAATGCCGGTGCTTTGATTTAACGTCAAATGATCTGCGCCACATAAATCAGCTAATCCAGACTCTAAAAATTCCACTTGCAACTCCAAGCGATTAGGCAGAGCTTTGTCATCGGCATCTAGGAAGGCTAAATACTTACCCTTTGCAATGCTAACAATATGATTTCGCGTAGTAATTAAGCTGCGATTAACATCCGAAAATATTTTGATAATTCTTGGATCGCTGTAGCGTTCAATAATCTTTCGCGTTCCGTCTGTAGAACCATCATCAACAATTATTAATTCAAAGTTTTTATAAGTTTGATTGAGAATACTTTCAATCGCTTCGCCAATATATTTCTCTGCATTAAATGCCGGCATTGAAACGGTCACCAATGGATAGTTACCGACCATATCAGATTTTAAAGGGGTTTGAGGCGCTATCGCCTCAATATCGCTATCAATGTTCATTAGTAGTAGCTGCGCAGGTAACGCAAAAAACGCTTCAATCTTCGCAAAATTCTTGATGAAAAAGATTTGGTGGGGGCTCCAAAATCAAACTCTGATTGCCATGCAGATTGGTAAATAACGCCCATAAAATTTTGCGTAAGCTTTTCCTTGGTTTCCCCTACACGTAGAGATAAATAATATTGCCAATCATAGTGATAGACCCTGAACAATGGCTCAATCATTCTTATTGGAATAGCCTGAAATGCCAATAAAGACTCACCATACAAAAGTGTTTCGGGTTGAGCAGGGGTAACCAAATCCCATAGTGTCATCCCCCGTGGTTGCAAATATTGCTGATCTAAAGACTGCCAAACTTTAGCTGACCAGATAAATGGAGCTGGCGCGCAATAATAGTTTGGTCCAACTCTACCAAATAAAGTCTTTACAGCCTCAGCCTCCAGTCTTAATTCACGCTCTACGCGCATATGACCGCAATTTATTGCTAACTGAAAAAACTCTTTATTTTGATGTAAAACGGTATATGGATCACCATCAGGGGCTAAAAAATCAGACTCTACAAAATCACTGATAAATACACAGTCGGAGTCAATGCATAAGTAATTTTGAGCTATGCCAAGACGCCAAAATTCTGACTTAATGACAGCTTGACTAATGCCCCCTGATTTTGAATGTTGAATGCCCTCCGGCACCCGAGAGTTGGCCTTAATGATTGATTCGTCAGACACCCACTTAAAACTAGCATCATCACCAAATAGTTCAAGCAATTGTTGGTGATCTGCTTCTGGCGTAGATATATAAAATGGAATAGCCTCTACATTGTGCTGCTGCAATGACTGGAGCAAACGCTTAAGTCGCAAAAAATCTTTACGATATGACTTACAGTAGAGAACAAAATTACTCGACATTAAGATTTATACCCTAATGGGTTTTGTGATTGCCAGCGCCAACCATCAGCGCACATCTGCTTCAAAGAACGAACGGCTTTCCAGCCCAATAAAGCCTCCGCACGCGAGGGATCGGCAAAGTAAAGAGCTACATCACCAGGGCGTCGATCAATGACCTTGCATCGAATTGGCTGCCCCACTACATCCTCATAGGCGCGAACCACATCCATAACGCTATAACCTACTCCTGTCCCAAGATTTACAGTTAGTGATGGCTTACCAGAAAAAATATATTCAATAGCCTTGACATGCCCATTCGCAAGATCAACAACATGAATGTAATCACGCACACCCGTTCCGTCAGGAGTATCCCAATCATCGCCGTATATATTGAGTTCATCCATTCTTCCGGCAGCTACACGACTAACCAAGGGTGCGAGATTATTAGGAACCCCCATTGGGTCTTCGCCTATTAAGCCTGACTCATGGGCGCCAATTGGATTGAAGTATCGCAAGTAAGCCACCCTCCATCTGGGATCAGATGCCTCCAAATCACGTAAGATCTGCTCACCCATGAGCTTAGTTTGACCATAAGGATTTTCAGGTTTTAAATCTGAATCTTCTTTTACTGGACTTTTTTCTGGATCACCATATACGCATGCAGATGAACTAAATACAAAATTTCGACAATCGTTTTCCTGCATTATTTGAAGCAAGTTAATCAATCCACCTATATTATTTTCATAGTAAAGAATTGGTTTTGCAGAAGACTCTCCAACCGCTTTTAATGCAGCAAAATGTATTACGCCCTTAATTGCATGCTTTTTAAAGAGCGCCTCTAAAACAATGGGGTCGCAAACATCACCCTGAATAAAATTCAATTTTTTTCCAGAAAGAGCCTCTAATCTTTTGAGGACCACTGGGCTAGAATTGACAAAGTTATCAATGCCTACAACCTGATGGCCGGCCAATAGCAACTCAAGCCATGTATGTGAGCCGATATAGCCAGTTGCACCCGTTAAAAGAATCATTGCAATTTTTCCACTGAATTAAGCCATTTGACTAATCTAGCAAGATTTGAAGCCCATCTGCCTTATTAGACTCTTAGTGAATACCACTTTATGAGCCTAATTTACGCAATTTAGCCGTTATTATTCGATTATATGAAACCCTTTGAGTCAAATCGATTTTTTTCAGCCTTGAGCGTGGTGATGATTTTCATTAGCAGCGTCTTATTGGCAATTTGGTCGATCAAAAATACCATTGCGCTTCGCAATATTCTCCTGATTTCAGGAGTTGTAATCGGCCTGCTGATTCTCAAAAACAATAGAAGGCTGACTCAATTAATCCCAAATCGGCCCACATTCAGCCAATTCACCCCATTGATCTTATCTGCATGCATGTTTATTTGGGTACTTCTACACTTTCTTTTCTTCAGCCAAGATGAAGCCCTTCAAATCCAAGAACTCAGAAGTACATGGTTACGAGTAGTGCAGGCTTGTTTTATTGGAGGCGTTACCGGACTTATCGTGGGCGCCACCTTAAACCGAAGCAAATTTTTATGGCTAGGGATTTTTAGCAGCTTTCTCTATTTGCTTTTTGACTATATTGGCGCGCATATAGATTCAGGACTATTTTTTATGCCGGACTATTATTTTTCAAGTCCTTTTGGCAACAAAATTAATACTGTATTAATGGGGAATATCTTTATAGCAGCAATCTGCGGTAGTTCTGCTTACACATTGACACAAAATCATATAAAACTCCACGTTACAACATATTTATATTGGTTGGCAGGGGTAATAGCAATCTTATTCTGTTTTACTACTGTCATCGATACCCGAAATGGTATTGGTGTTGCCCTTATCCTAATAGGCGCTTGGTTTCTCTATATAGGAGCGATTGCCCTAAAGCATCAGTTTGATGCTCGCAAATTCAATACAAAAGCAGTTTTTATAACTGTTATCCCGCTCCTATTAATCATCTTTTTCATACAGCAGCACTTAAGCATTAATCGCGGATGGATTCATTTCGTCGACGACATCAGTTTGGCCGTACAAATCAAAGATGTGCCCAACTGGCAAGATATTAAAAAATATGGCTATCCCAAATTAAGTTCGGGCGAGATGGTTTATCCGAATAATTATGAGCGTGCAGCTTGGGCAACCGCAGGAATTGAATCCATCTCACAAAACCCTCTGGGTTATGGTCTTCTAGAGCACTCTCTTGGCAGGGTAATACGTCAAACCTACCCTGAATCGGTCATTCAATCCTCCCATAGCGCCTGGATTGACTATGGATTAGCCTTTGGGTTGCCCGGTTTAATTTTTACTTTGGGCGCCTTAATATCCATTCTCAGGTTAGCCACAAGATCTCTATCCCCCAATCGTCTAATTGCTATTTGGGTAACAATGGGATTGCTTATTACATTTACAGTGGCAGAAGTAAGCAGCAAACATGCAATTGAAATTTTATTTTTTTGCATTGGGTTGCTGAACACAATGCTACTTGCGAAATCACCCGAAAAATTCGAGTAAAAAAATCTCGATTAATAGGCGTTTTTATTCACAAAACCGCGAAAAATAGTAAGAAAAATGATCTTCAAATCCAACCATATGGACCAGTTTTCAATGTAATACAAATCATGCTCAATTCGAGCATTTAGGTCAGTATCTCCGCGCCAACCATGAATTTGTGCCCAACCAGTAATACCTGCCTTAACCAAGTGCTTTTTCATATAGCCTGGAATCTTATTTTTAAATTGCTCCACAAACAATGGTCGCTCAGGTCTCGGCCCAACAATAGACATTTTTCCCTGGAGAACATTAATAAATTGAGGCAACTCATCCAAACTGGTTGAGCGCAACCATTTAGAAAATTTTGTAACAGACTTGTCTGCAGACCCACCCCATACAATCTCACCCCTCTCCAGATCTACAGGCATTGTCCTAAATTTATATATCTCAAAAACCTCACCATTCCAACCGACCCGCTCTTGACGATAAAAAACCGGTCCTGGTGAGTTAAGCTTAACGCCAATAGCTAGCAACAGCATTAAGGGGCTAATCAGAATCAATATCAAAATAGATAAGAAAAAATCTTCCATAGACTTAAGGAATAGATTCATTCCCGTCATTGGAGTGCCGTAAAGATCAATCATTTGGACGCCCAAAACTTCACTCACCCCATGATTAATCAGTCGGAAGGAAAACCAATCGGGCACAAATCGAATGCTAGCAGTGCTCGTTTGGAGTTGCTCCATTACCATTCGCATTTGCGCTCCATCACCCATTGGCAGGGCCAACCAAATTTCATTTAGAGGTTGCTTTGACAGTTCGTTCAACCCCTCTTTATTCAAATCTTTTAAATGCCTCTGAATACGATAGCCCGACCATGGTGATTGATTAATTCGATTTACGATTTCATCGGCGGAGTTACCAGAGCCAACTATAGCGATATGCCTTAAATTAGTTCCTTTACTGCGATACCGACTGATTAATAGATAACTAAATAATCTACTGCCGCATAAGACTAAGAGGCTAGCAATGGCCCATGATCCCAACCATAACCGTGAATACATTTCCGTGGATTTACTAAAGACCAACCAAATCAAAATTAAAATCCAGGTCTTCAAAACTCCGCTTGCCACCCGACCAAAAAGCGCCATTAAATTGCCGCCTCGCCAAGAGCGATAAGCTCTATTTGTCAAAAACAAATAGGCCAAGCTAGCTAAAAAAACTAAAGATGCATATCGCTGCAAATCTAAGTCGGCATCTTTAAAAACTTGAATAGCAAAAAACGTAAGTAGTCCGACTAGATTGATAGCAATAAAGTCAAAAATGCGAATTAGATAAGAATTAATAATGAGTGAAGCAGCCATTGGTGTATTTTGCAGTACTAAGCAATGTTTATGGAAAGTTTACGCAAAGCTACTACAACCGCATCTACGGTAATGCGATCCATTAAATAAGTTGGATTCGCTGGGTGCTCAAAACCTAAATTCAAATAAGAGCCCCCTTCTTTTAAGCCGGGACCTAAAACAACCGTATTTTGCTCATTTACGCCGCCTGGATAGATGGGACCCCAACGACTTGGGTTGGTTGGGCCATGCAAAGCCACTAATGGCATATCCAATAATGCTGCGAGATGCATTATTCCAGTATTGACTGAAACAACCCCCGCCGCTCCGCGCAAATAAGCTGCAGTAGTGCGTAAATCAGACTTACCGGCTAAATTCACTAAAGGTCTTGAACCGGCTGCTTCAATTCCCTCAACCAGAGCTCCTGCGCGCACAATATCACTGGGGCCACCGCTAATCACTACACCATACCCCGAACGCATCGCTCGCTGTGCAAGCTCTACCCAGGATGAAAAAGGCCACTCTCTTAACTCATAATGGCTGCCGCTGGCCCAAGGATGAAAAACAAGATAAGGCTGCTTAATATTTAGGCAATCATTAGAAGAAATGGCAGACAAGTTCACCGAAGGTAATGAGCCCGCTGATATTCCAAGAGGCCCCAACAAAGCCCAGAAATTTTGCAATTCGTGAATATTGGATGAATGTTTTACTGAAAAATCATAAGAAAAGTGTCTATTTTGACCGCTAGTCTTAAAGCCTATAGTAAAACCAGCGCCGCTTAAAAGGGTCAATATCGCACCAATCCTCGACCATTGGGAGGTATCAATCAAGACATCAACTGGATGCGCTCTCATTTCCCTTAATGCTGCCATTGGAGAGGTGATAGGCACTAACACCAACTCATCAAAACCGGATACCAAACTAAATATAGGCAGATTTGCTTTGGTAGCAAAAACAATAATTTTTAAGCGGGGATGAGATCGTCTAAGGTCAACTATCAGAGAGGAGGCTAACAATCCATCTCCAATGGCAGCAAATGCACATATTCCAACGGAATTAAAAACCAACGGCTGTACTCTTTTTCGGCGAAAAATGCTTAAAAAACCAAGCAAAGGGATGCCTAGCCACCTATCTAGCCAGCGCAATAAGCCATCACCTCTTTCACCTTTAACCTTCAATTCCAAGCTTTAACCCCAACCTTTATCCAAAACTGTGTAATACAGCCCTAAGGCTACTCTGGCCCCCAATTGTAATTCTTGGGGGCCAGAGGACGATGCTTAAGTCTTTAATTTAAAACGATTTACAATACCCAATCAGCTAATTAACCAGACAAAGAAAACACAATGTCAAAATCTAAAGTTGCCCTTATTACAGGCATTACTGGCCAAGATGGGGCTTATTTAGCCGAACTATTGCTTAAAAAAGGCTATGAAGTTCACGGCATTAAGCGTCGATCCTCTCTTTTCAACACCGATAGGATTGACCATCTTTACCACGATCCTCACATTGAAGGCTCAAAACTTACGCTTCACCATGGCGATTTAACAGATACATCATGCTTAATTCGCATTATTCAGCAGACACAACCAGATGAAATTTATAACCTAGCAGCGCAGTCCCATGTGGCAGTCTCTTTTGAAGAGCCTGAATATACTGCCAACTCCGATGCTCTTGGTGCCCTGAGAATTCTTGAAGCCATTCGCATTTTAAAGCTTGAGAAGAAAACTCGCTTTTACCAAGCATCTACATCTGAGCTCTACGGCTTAGTACAAGAAATTCCGCAAAAAGAAACGACCCCTTTTTACCCAAGAAGCCCTTACGCAGTTGCAAAACTATATGCTTACTGGATTACAGTGAACTATCGTGAGGCCTATGGAATGTATGCCTGCAATGGGATTCTTTTTAATCACGAAAGTCCTATCCGCGGCGAAACATTTGTAACTAGAAAAATTACTCGCGCCTTAGCCCGAATAAAGCTTGGTCTCCAAGAATGTTTATACCTCGGCAATTTAGATGCAAAACGCGACTGGGGTCACGCCCGTGACTACGTAGAAATGCAATGGTTAATGTTGCAACAGGAACAAGCTGAAGATTTTGTGATTGCTACTGGCGTGCAATTTAGCGTTCGTCAATTTATTGACTTTGCAGCCGAAGAGCTTGGCATGAAAATCACCTGGAAGGGTGAGGGCGTTAACGAAAAAGGTTATGACGATCATGGCAAGTGCATTGTTTCTGTTGATCCGCGCTACTTCCGACCAACCGAAGTAGAAACCTTGCTTGGCGATGCTACTAAGGCCAAGGAGAAACTGGGGTGGACGCCTGCAACGTCTTTTGAAGACCTTGTGAAGGAAATGGTACGCGAAGACTTAAAAGGTGCGGAGCGTGACGAATTAGTTAAGAAGCATGGCTACACCTCTTTAAGCAGACATGAATAAGGCAGCAAAAATATATGTAGCCGGTCATCGCGGTATGGTTGGGAGCGCGATCACACGGCTTCTAGCCGCGAATGGGTATCAAAATATACTGACGCGTACACACAACGAACTAGACCTACTCAATCAAGAGGCAGTCAATGAATTTTTGAGTGTGGAGAAGCCGGATTATATTTTTATCGCCGCTGCCAAAGTTGGCGGGATCCAAGCGAATAATATTTATCGGGCGGATTTTATTTATCAAAACTTGATGATTGAGTGCAACTTAATTCACGGCGCCTACCAAGCCGGGATCAAACAGTTGACCTCCTTAGGATCGAGCTGCATTTACCCAAGAAATTGCCCTCAGCCAATTAAAGAGGAATATCTTCTGACTGGCCCTCTTGAGCAAACGAACGAGCCATATGCGCTTGCAAAGATTGCCGGTATCAAGCTTTGTGAAAACTATAACAGACAGTATGGGACTCAATTTATCAGCTTGATGCCGACTAATCTTTATGGGCCCGGCGATAATTATGATCTAAACAACTCTCATGTTCTGCCCGCACTTATTCGGAAGGCTCATGAGGCAAAAATACGCAATGATTCACAATTAATTATTTGGGGATCCGGAAACCCCCGCCGCGAATTTATGCACGTGGACGATTTAGCTAGAGCATCGATAATGCTCATGGAGCAAAACTATGACGGCCCTTTTGTTAATATCGGTTGCGGGTCCGATCTAACTATCAAAGAGCTTGCACAGGAGGTGGTCTCGGTAGTGGGCTTCAAGGGCCAACTGCAATTTGATACATCCAAACCTGACGGCACACCTCAAAAGCTATTGGATGTTCAAAAAATCAATCAGTTAGGCTGGAAAGCGGAAATTGCACTTCGCCCTGGAATTCAAGATGCCTATAGTTGGTTCTTGCAACATATCGCCCCAAGTCTTTATAGTTAGATCAACCTCTCCAAGACCCCCTTAGGGGGTAAGCTGCCCCCTTTATTTTAGGTAAAATTGCTGCATGAAATTAAACTTTTCGACGGTAATTATTTGTGGGGGCGCAGGCTCTCGTCTTTGGCCTGTTTCTCGTGAAAACCGTCCTAAAGTTTTTATGCCGGTCTCTAGCCAGCAATCTCTTTTAAGTGAAACTGCAAGCCGAATTAAATCTGAAAACCCTTGGCTATGCGTTGTCACTTCAGAAAGTCTAGGATTCCAAGTTTTAGCCGATCTAAAAAGCTCTCAACAAGAGGCTAACCTAACAATCATTGAGCCACTTCGACGCAATACTGCTCCAGCAGTTCTTTTTGCAGCCATGGCAGCTAATGATGCAGGACGCGGTGACATTCCTATGCTCGTACTTCCAGCGGATCATGTTATTCAAGATAAGATCGGTTTTGAAATGGCAGTCGCGAAGGCGGTTGATTTTGCGAAATCAGGAAATTTGGTTACTTTTGGAATTCCCCCAACACATCCAGAAACCGGTTATGGATATCTTAAGCTCGGCGGAGTTGCTCTTACGCCTTCCAAATCAGAAGGTCGAGTAGTTGAACAGTTTGTTGAAAAGCCGGCGCTGACCATAGCAGAGCAATACGTTTCGGCAGGTAATTTTCACTGGAATTCGGGGATGTTTTGCTTTACTCCAAAAGCGCTCTTACAGGCCGCCAATCAAATTGCACCAAACCTACTAAACCAAGTAAAAGAATGCTGGCAAGCAAGCGGTTCTGAGGTTAGCAAAGAAAACTCTCTAGCGCTTGATAAAAATACCATGGCCTTGATAGACGATATTTCACTAGACTATGCAATCATGGAAAAAGCATCGAATGTAGTTTCAGTAAATGCCAGTTTCGATTGGGATGATGTTGGATCATGGGATGCCATGGCAAAACATTTCCCTCAAGATGAATTTGGCAATGCGACGCAAGGAAAGGCCATTTTTATAGATTCGAGCAATAACTTTGTATTTGGCAGAGAACGGCTCATTGCTGCAGTTGGTCTAGATAACCTTATCATCGTTGATACACCCGATGCCCTACTCATTAGCGCCAAAGGGCACTCGCAATCTGTTAAAAAAGTTGTTGATCTACTAAACAAAGTACAAGATGAGCGCGCTACCTATCACAGCACGGTCCATCGACCTTGGGGAACCTATACCGTCATTGAGGAAGGGCCAGACTACAAAATCAAACGGATCGTCGTTCAACCTGGCGGCAAGCTATCACTTCAAATGCACCATCACCGTAACGAACATTGGGTGGTAATTTCTGGGAAAGCAGAAATTATTAATGGCGATAAGGTGCTTCATTTGAATGCTAATGAATCCACCTACATCCCCAAAAAAACCCAACATCGCCTCACAAACTTAGGCGATATTCCCCTTGTAATTATTGAGGCTCAAGTAGGTGAATACTTGGGAGAGGATGACATCATTAGATTTGACGACCAGTATGGTCGCCTTTAATCAAATAACTAAGCGCCCCTTTTGGTCCTTAAAGAAAATAATACATAAAGGATTGCTATCCCAAGGCCTGCAATAAGTCCCACTAAAAGACTTTTATTGATATTTGGGGCCACAGGCTTAGCCAAGGTATAAGGCGGAATCAAAAGCTTTGCCTTATATACGTTCGTAAGATTGATCACGTTCTTGAGATTATCTCGCTCGCCGTATAAGCGCCGAATGTCATCGAGATTAAAGAAATAACTCCACGATCCAAGAGGTAACTGCGCAGATTTTTCAAGAATGGCTTGATTAATTTGAATTCGCTTATTAATACCATCAATTTGGTCATTCATTTCTTGAATATACGGCTGAACCAGCTCAATCTCTTGCGCTTGCACCATTGTAAAAATTTCAGCCAAACATGTAATTGCCAAGCTTTCAGATTTGGCCCTAAGCCTGATTTCCAATGTATTAGTTGCACCCTTTGGGATATTCGAATTTACAGCCGCTGCCAAGCTTAAAGGCTGTCCAGATAGTCCACAAACATTCAAGACTGTTTCAGAATAAGTGATTGGAGACTTGAGTCTATTGCTAAGAATCGCAGGATTTTCAACATTAATAATTGAAGCTTCGCCTTCTTTATTTTTATTCGTTACTAATTGCGCAACTTGTAACTGACTTATGGCCTCATATTCTTTTGGAGAAATAATGAGATAGACGATGGACGCCAATAAGCCCAAAAAAGTTCCGATCAATAAAATATGCCAAAATTTCTTTACGAATATATATATATCAGCTAGACCAATTTCATATCCAACATTTGTATCATTCATGAATTTTTTCCATTTTTAACATCTAAAGCACTAAGTGCGATCACGCATCAATCAATATTGAATAATTTTAACTATATATCTGATGGTGATAGTCACGCCAATTTTGGGGGGCTGAAAATGCCTCGAATAGAAATCTATCTTAACTCGATTTGAGCCAGGATTGCCTCTACGGCTTGCTGTACACCAATTGATGTGCCGGCAACTGGGTTTAGGCGTTTCTTTTGCCAGTCACGCCAAATTTTTTCCAGCGAAAGCAAAATCCCAGCATCATTGCAGCTAGCACTTAAATAGGCATTTCTATCGCTCAAAATTTCGTTTAATTGCGGATTACGATGAGTAATAGCCCAAATTGGTCGTCCAGCCCACAGATAGTCATAAAGCTTGGATGGTATATATTCCGCACACTCCTCACCCAACCCATGAAGCAATATTAGTACGTCCGCCTGCTGCATTTTTTCAATCACACGCTCTCTGCCGGATTTACCTAAAGCGGAATCTTTCTCTAAGCGACCATGTGCAATAACAAGATCATCAAACCCAAAACGTTCAATCGCCTGGATCGTTAATGAATCTAAAGGAGCGCCATAAGCATGAATACGAATACTTGTGCGCGCTTCAGGATGCTTTTGTAGTAATGTATTGAGTGCGCCCAAGATGACCGATAGAGAACGATCTTTTGCCAAAGAACCAAAGTGACAAAGATTGAGGTGCTCAGCGTATTGATGCTCAGTTGCAAAATTTGATTGGCTCGGTGGTTGTGCACCAGGCATCACCACAAATCCATGCGCATTTTCTGGGGTGTTGAGATTGGGGTTGCGAACCTTAGCGTAATGCATAGCGCCTTCAGTAAACCACCAGAGGTGATCTGCATGCGCGCACAAATTAGCCTCTAACTTCTGACGAAAAGCAGCATCACGATTACTCGGTTTTGCTAACCCCTGGTCTTCAGGACTCTTGCGAATCACTAAGGGGTCGTGAATTTCAGAAAGCAATTCAATGCCGGTAGATTTTTTTAACCATAGGCCTGCTAAATGCGCCGACCAAGCTCCACCGGTTGAATACACTACATCGACTTTGCCAGATTTAATTAATCGGCGGCCATGGATGTAAGCTGGCAACGCCCAAGACCATTGACTTGAATAGCCTAAACATAGCTTTTCAATTGCAATAAAAGGCGTCAACAACAAAGATACTGTTCTAGTAGTGACTTTATAAAACAAGCCACGCCCATATTTATTAGCTACCCAATGACGAAAATCAAAACGAAAGCCAGATGGACCCCAGGCTAAAAATTGGTGATGCGGAAAGCGCTCGTCCTTAATCCCCGTTATGGCACTAAACACAATAGGTTGAATGCCAGCATCTAGTAAATAGGGAATTTTATCGGTGATCGTTAAACTTGCAGCGCGGCCATCCATATTGAATCCATGGGATAGGATAAGCCAACGTTTACCTGTCGACATATTTGGTTAATTTCCAGCTACGATCGACATGACGGCCATACGTACTGCGATACCAAAAGTAACCTGATTCAAGATGACTGACTGTGGGCCATCTGCGACCACCGAATCAATCTCCACTCCGCGGTTCATAGGGCCGGGGTGCATCACAATAGCATCAGGTTTGGCCAAAGCTAAACGAACTGGCGTTAAGCCGTACTGCTTAAAGAATGCGTCGCCCTCAGGAACCTGGCCAACTTCCATGCGCTCCTTTTGAATGCGTAATGTCATGACAACATCTACGTCTTTCAGCCCCTCTTCCATACTATGGAAGACTTTGACACCCAACATATCTAAATTACTTGGCAAGAGACTCTCTGGACCAATGGCGCGGATATCCTCACAACCCAAAGTCGTTAATGCATGAATATTGGACTTCGCTACACGACTATGCACAATGTCGCCCACAATCGCGACTTTCAAACCTTTAAAACTTTGCTTGAAATGACGCATCGTATACATATCTAGCAAGCCTTGAGTTGGATGCTGATGACTGCCATCACCAGCATTAACCACATGCACATGAGCTGGCACATGATTGGCTATTTCAATGGGAGCTCTAGATACCCCATGACGCACGACAAAAATATCCGCCTGCATTGCCACCAAGTTATCGATGGTGTCGAGTAGGCTTTCGCCTTTAGCAGTAGATGATGTAGAAATATCTAAGTTAATCACATCTGCCGATAAACGCTTTGCAGCAATTTCAAAAGTCGTTCTTGTACGTGTAGAGTTTTCGAAGAAAAGATTAAATACACTCTTACCTCTCAGCAGGGGAACTTTCTTTACTTCACGCGATGGATCGGTAACGCTCACAAACTGCTGAGCAGTATCTAGGATATGAACGATTTGCTCTTTAGGCAGACCTTCTAGAGTAAGAAGATGCGTGAGTTCACCCGCAGCATTAAATTGGTTGACTGGTTTAAATATCGAACTCATTACTCGCGCTCCTCTATTACGAAACTAAACTTACCAGCCGCATCTTTCTCTAAAGCCAAAATTTGATGGTCTGGCACGCTTATTATTTCAGCGGCAAAGTTAGCACTTACTGGAAGCTCTCGGTTACCGCGATCAGCCAACACCATCAACTCGACTTGTGCTGGTCTACCAAAATCAAATAACTCATTTAACGCAGCCCTGACAGTTCTGCCGGTCAATAGAACATCATCAATCAACATCACATTAGCGCCATTCACATCAAATGGCAGATTTGTTGTCATCGTCCTAGCAGTACGAAGTGCTGTCATGCCCTTCTCAGCGTAATCATCTCGATGAAAAGCCACATTAATGACCCCATAGTGCGGCAAGGCTAGATCTTTGGCTAGACGCTCAGCAATCCATGCTCCCCCCATTGCAAGTCCAACCAGCTCAAACGAGCTCACTTGTTTAAGCTCGCGAAGTTTTGCTAGTAATTTTTCGTATAACTGTTCTGCATTCATTCTTTAATCCAAACTGTATCGAAACTGCCTTTTTAATCGGCGACCCTAGCATCTAACTCTAAAAAATATTGCTCCAGAATAAGGGCTGCCGAATGCGCATCTAGATTGTCCCGCATCTGGGCGCCACCCTCCAAAACTGCTGAAGTGTAGCGCTCATCCACCCAAGCTACCGGCAACTGAAAGCGGCCATGTAATTGGTTACCAAAGCGGACTGCCTTGACAGTCATCTCATGGGGTACGCCATCTGGATGGGTGGGCCTACCTATTACCAACTGATTGGGCTGCCACTCTGCCAGGAGCATTTCTATATCTCTAAACAAGACATCGGCACTTGGAGCTGCAATAGTTTTTAAGGGTTCACCTGCCCTCGTTACCGTATTACCTACTGCAACACCTACACGGCGTGTTCCATAGTCAAATGCCATCACCGTCATGGGCGCATTTGAGGCACTAGACTTAAGCATGCCCCGCCTCTCCTGAAAGATCAGATGGATCAAAGCCCAAATGATTCATAGCCTTTTGGTAGCGTTGGCTTGAGGGAGTATTAAAGATGATGTCCATCATTCGCTCACGATTCAGCGGAACGTTGATCCAGCCGTTGAGTGTGATTTCTTCTTCGAGCTGGCCAGCGCCCCAACCCGCATAACCCAAGGTCATCAAAAACTGTTGTGGTCCAGTGCCTCCAGCTACCGCCTCCAACACATCTTTAGAGGTGGTCATGGTTAGACCTCCAGGAATAATCAATGAGGAGCTATAAGACAGGTTGGGGTTGGATTCATGCAAAACAAACCCGCGCTCTACTTGCACAGGACCACCAAAGTAGACCGGTTGATCTAACAACGGAGCAATTTCTAATTTGAGATCAATTTTGTCAAAAAGAGTACATAAATTAACCTCGGTTGGCCTATTCACAACCAAGCCCATTGCACCTCTTTCGGTATGCTCAAAGAGATAAATTACAGAGCCAGCAAAATTAGGATCCACCATGCCTGGCATCGCAACCAAGAGCTGATTGGCAAGGTGATTGGCAGAGAAAGAAATAGATGAATCCGGCATAGATGCTAAGTCTGAAGCAGGGGGTGCTTTTTTGGCCGTAGACATATAGGGACATTTTACCGAAATTGGCCCGTAATCAAGCGCTTTTTACCAATAAACCATAAGATAGGGGCTATGCAAAAAGCACTAGTTTGGCTACGCCGCGATCTCCGTCTTTATGACAATGCCGCCCTACATCACGCCCTCACTGAAAGTGGGCAGGTTTGGCTTACCTTTGTCTTTGATATTGAAATTCTTAAACCACTGCTCGAGGGTGAGCTTGATGCCAAAGGGCTTAAGCACGATCGCCGAGTGGATTTTATTTGGCAAGGTATTAAACAAATTGATGATCAGCTAAAAATACAAGGTGGCGGACTCATTGTTTGTTTTGGCAAACCTACAGACTGCATTCCCCAAATTGCTAAAGATCTTGGCGTTGCTACAGTCTTTACCAATCACGATTACGAGCCATCTGCAATTGCACGCGATGATCAAGTAAAAAATAGCTTGGATACATTAGGCATTGGATTTGAAAGCTTTAAAGATCAGGTAATTTTTGAGAAGAAAGAAATTCTAACCAATTCCAATACTGTATTTTCTATCTTTACACCATACAAAAATAATTGGCTGAAAACACTTCAAGAAAAAGATCTTGCTGCTTACGAATGCAATCCAAAGCCGGGACAACTTGCAGCTATACCTAAAAATTTAAGCCAGCCATTGCCCTCTCTAGAGTCCATGGGCTTTTGCCCTACTGGCATTGAGAGCTACTTGCCGCCTGGCTCAGAGGGCGGTCAAACTTTCTTAGAGGACTTCCTCTCTCGTATTGATCAGTACCAAATTGGCAGAGACTTTCCTGCAATTAAAGGTGTGAGCTATCTATCAACCCACTTACGTTTTGGCATGCTATCGATTCGAGGTTTAGTACGAGAAGCCCATCGTCGCATGTTGGCCGGCAGTATGGGCGCTACCATTTGGTTAAGCGAATTAATTTGGCGTGATTTTTATTTCATGATTCTGGCCAATCATCCGCGCCTCGCTAAAGGCGCATCGTTTAAGCCCGACTACGACAATATTGCGTGGGAGAGTGGCGCCACTGCCAAGAAATTATTTACCGCTTGGTGCGAAGGCAAGACTGGTTACCCACTTGTTGATGCAGCAATGCATCAACTTAACCAAAGTGGCTACATGCACAATCGACTACGTATGGTTGTAGCAAGTTTTTTAACAAAAGATTTAGGAATCGATTGGCGCTGGGGTGAGGCCTATTTTGCCGAACACCTTAACGACTTTGAACTTTCTTCCAATAACGGCGGCTGGCAATGGGCCTCCTCATCTGGGTGTGATGCCCAACCCTACTTCCGCATCTTTAACCCCATTACTCAGTCAGAAAAGTTTGACTCGGAAGGCAAGTTCATCAAACGCTATCTTCCACAACTGGAAAAGCTGTCTAAGAAGTCGATTCATGCGCCCTGGAAGGCTGGCCACATCGAGCTAGAGGCAGCAGGCATCAGCCTCGGAAGAAATTATCCACTGCCAATAGTGGATCATGATGAAGCGCGTAAAAAGACACTAGTGCGCTATAGCGTTGTGAAAAAAATCGCTTAGCAAAGCGTATAAGCGCATATTTCCGCTTTAAGATTAGATATGAGCAAGATCTATGCCGTAGGTGATGTCCAAGGCTGCGCACCTTCGTTAAAAGCCTTAGTGAAAAAACTCCCCGCAAAATCTAAAATGATTTTTCTGGGTGACTTGGTTAATCGTGGACCCGATTCATTGGGTGCATTACGCTATTTAAAAACATTGCAAGAATCGGGTCGTGCGGAGTGCATCTTAGGCAATCATGACTTACACCTTCTGGCGATTGATGCCGGTCTTCGCAAAACCAAAGGACTAGATACGGTTGAGCCCATCTTGAACGCGCCTGATCGCGCAGAGCTCATTGACTGGTTACGAAAGCGTCCTATGGCATTAAGTAACGGCAAAGTACTTACAGTTCATGCGGGGGTGCTACCGCAATGGGATCTACAACAAACCATTGAATGTGCTCAAGAAGTAGAGAAAGCGTTACGTAGTAAGTCTTACAAAAGTTTTCTGGCCAATATGTATGGCAATACTCCAACCAAATGGAGTAAATCTCTCAAGGGTTATGAGCGCTTACGCGTCATCACCAATGCATTAACCCGTATGCGGTTTTGCAGCCCTACTGGTCAAATGGAGTTTGAAAGCAAAGAAGGCTTAGAGGATGGTCCTAAGGGCTACACCCCTTGGTTTATGGCGCCTCACAGAAAGACCACTGATACATTAATTTACTTTGGGCACTGGTCCACATTAGGATTACTACGCAAACACAATGTGATTGGCCTCGATACTGGCTGCGTCTGGGGTGGAAAGCTGACTGCTCTTGAGATTTCGGAATCCAATAAAGACAACAAGAATTCAGACATCGTTCAAGTAGATGGTTATGACCACCCACTCAGAATGTAAGCAATTACATAGCTATATTTTTAAACTTTAAAGATTTTTAAAAGAATTCTCGGCTGCGGCAATAATTTCATCGAGTACAGCGTTGTCATGCGCAATCGATGTAAAACCTGCCTCATATGCAGATGGTGCTAAATACACACCTTCATCTAACATCAAATGAAAGAATTTCTTAAAGGCATCAATATTAGATTTAGTCACCGCTTCAAAAGAAGTCGGAACGTGATCGGTAAAGTAAAACCCAAACATACCGCCCACACTATCTACCGCAAAAGGGATATTGTTTTTATCAGCAGCAGCTTTTAAAGCGGCCATGAGCTTTTGGGTTTGCCCCGTTAAGCACTCGTAAAACCCCTCTCGCGAAATAATCTCGAGAGTCTTTAAGCCTGCAGCTACAGCCACTGGATTACCGGAGAGCGTGCCAGCCTGATACACATTACCCAGGGGCGCAAGCTTGGACATGATTTCTTTCTTACCGCCAAAAGCCGCCATCGGCATGCCGCCGCCCATCACCTTACCTAAGCAAGTCAGGTCTGGGGTAATGCCTTGCAATGACTGAGCACCGCCCAATGCCACTCTAAAGCCGGTCATGACCTCGTCATAGATCAATACAGCGCCATGCTTATCAGTCAGAGATCTGATCGCATCCAAAAATGCTTTAGATGGTTGAATGAGATTCATATTGCCAGCGATTGGCTCGATGATGACTGCAGCAATTTGATCGCACTGCTTTTTAAATACTTCCTCAATCGCAGAGACATCGTTGTATGGCAATACCAAAGTATGTTTAACCAAATCTTGCGGAACACCTCCAGAAGAGGGGGCATTTTGCGTAGAGTCAGCAAACGTCAATAAGCCTGAGCCTGCCTTTACCAAAAGACTATCTGCATGACCGTGATAGCAACCCTCAAACTTGATAATCAAATCCCGTCCGGTATAGCCGCGAGCCAAGCGCAAGGCACTCATCGTTGCCTCTGTACCACTTGATACCATGCGCACTTGCTCAACACTTGGCATCAAAGCGCAAATACGCTCAGCTAACTCAATTTCACCTTCTGTCGGCGCGCCATAGCTAAAGCTAGTTTCTGCAGCTTTCTGAACAGCAGCTACTACTTCAGGGTTTGCATGACCCACAATCATCGGGCCCCAGGACATAATTAAATCGATATAACGCTTGTCATTGGCATCCCAAAAATAAGGGCCCTTGGCTTTAGCAACAAAACGTGGCGTTCCGCCCACTTGACGGAATGCTCTTACTGGGGAGTTCACCCCTCCAGGAATTGTTTTTTGTGCACGTTCAAACAGCGCTTCGTTTTGATCTACTTTTGCCATGGTTATTTCTACTTAAATTGCCATCATTTCAAAATCTTCTTTGCGGGCACCGCACTCTGGGCAGGTCCAATTCATTGGGACATCTTTCCAAAGTGTTCCTGGCGCTATACCTTCATCTGGCAATCCTGCGGCTTCGTCATAAACCCAACCGCAAATTAAACACATGTATGTTTTAAATTCCATTACCTTGCTCTCTGATTTTCTTTAATGTATCTATCGCTACTCTAAGATTCTGTCTTATTTTAAAGTTTTATAGCCACTTAAGTTGGTCGCTTTGCATGCATTTCAAACTTGAATAAACGACATTCGAGGGGGCCATTAAACAAAGGGGTACGCTTAGATTCTTTAATGCGCAATTGGCCTGGAAGCGCCATATCTGCAGTGAGTACAAATATATTCCATCCACCAAAGTCGTCCTTGAGATGCTGTCCAAACTGACGCAAAAACTCCACAAACTTGGGATCCTGCTCTTCTTGAGCTTGCAGCTTTTTCAATGATTCACGACTAGAACGTTTTGCACTTTGGCGACCCGTTTCTAAGTTCAGCTCAAAACGGTTATCCGGTTCATCTGCATCATCAGCGCTCGCAGTGCGATCCTGGCCACGACCACCCTTAATCACTAATCGCTCACCGTAAGGGGGATTTAACAACATCACGCCCTCATTAATACTTCCCGGCGGCTTAGCAGACAAGGCATCAATCTGACGAACTACCGGCTGATCAGGCAATTGCGCCCTTTGCCAATTGCCCTTAAACATGGATACTAATTTTTCATTAATATCGCCGCCAGTAATTTTTAAAGCGTCAACGCTTGGATACTGCTTACGCTTTTCCAACATCTGCGCAAGAGCAGCCTCTTTTAAATCAACCCAACGCTTCTGCTCAGCAGCCTCATTAAAGGGCTTGAGTCGCTGAAAGCCAAAACCATGAGCTGAAGTAACTAAAGGGCGGTAAGCCAATCGGCTTGGCTTGGCATCATCGCCGTACATGCCTGCGCGAATTGCGCCAGGCGGAATTGATAAGCTCATTTGAGCCGCCTCAATTAAAAAGGTGCCACTACCGCACATCGGATCAAACAATGTTTGACCAGGCTTCCAACTAGTAAAAGACAAAATGCCAGCAGCTAAATTTTCTTTCAGAGGCGCATCCCCTTTTTCATCACGCCAGCCACGCTTAAATAAGGCTTCACCAGAAGTATCTAAATAAATAGTCACTTGAGTTGCAGTTAAATGCGCTTGTACTCGTACATCCGGGAAAGCGGTATCAATGCTAGGCCGATCTCCAGTTACATCACGCAAGCGATCCACAATCGCATCTTTAATTTTGAGCGTTGCAAAATTCAGACTTTTCAGTGGAGAGCGATGGGCTGTGACATCAACTCGCAAAGTCTGCTTTGAGGTAAACCACTCTTCCCACGCTAAACCACTAGCCAACTTATAGAGGTCATCCTCTTGTCGATAAGGTGCTTGTGCCATTTGCAGCAATACACGGCTTGCAATACGTGAATGCAAATTCAACGCCATTGCGGCAGATATTGGCGCAGCCAAACCAACACCACCTGTTGGACTTGTAGGCGTTGGATCTATTACCCATGACCCTAAAACCTTACATTCTGGGCGTCCAGCAATCTCTGCCAGCTCCTGGGCAAGCGGCACTTCTAAACCGCCTGGGCATACAACAAAAAATCTCATGGGGCTAACAATCTTTAAATGGTGCTATTAAAAAATAAAAAATGTATCAGTTGGTTTTAAGGTTTAAACAATACCAAAGCAACAATAATGACTAGCAAGATAACTGGCACCTCATTAAACCAACGAAACCAAACTCCAGATCGCTTATTTACTCCAACACGAAACTTCTTGAGCAAGCTCAAACACGCATGGTGATAACCAATAACTAAAATCACAAAAAATAATTTAGCGTGCATCCACACATCGCCACGACCAATTCCGAAGTAGAGCCAAAGTATTAAGCCCAGCATTACCGCTGGAACTGCCAAGATAGTCATGAAACGAAACAGGCGATCAGCCATACCCAGCAAGCGAGCATAAGCCTCAGTATTTTTCTCTTCTGCCAAGTTCACAAAAATTCTAGGCAAGTAAAACAAACCGGCAAACCAAGATGTAATAAATACGATGTGGAAAGTTTTAACCCAGAGGTAAGAATTACTCATATGTTGTGTACTTACTTTTTAATTAAATTAAGTGCGAATCTCACCATGACCCATGACCACATACTTTAAGGAGGTCAAGCCATCCAGGCCAACTGGGCCGCGGGCATGCAGCTTATCATTTGAAATCCCAATTTCTGCGCCCAAGCCATACTCAAATCCATCGGCAAAACGAGTACTTGCATTCACCATTACGCTAGCGCTATCGACCTCGCGCAAGAAACGATCTGCCTGCGCTTTATTGTTAGTAATAATGGCATCAGTATGTTTACTACCGTATTGCTCAATATGATTCATAGCCTCATCTATATTGGCGACCGTTTTAATCGACAAAATTGGGGCTAAGTATTCTGTCTGCCAATCTTCTTCTGTGGCATCGACTAGATTCTGAAAGCCATTCGCCTCGAGCGTTTTGCGGGTCAAACCATCAATACGCAACTCCACACCCTTATCTTGATAAATCTTGCAAAGAGTTGGCAATACTTTCTGAGCGATCTCTTGGTTCACAAGTAAAGTCTCCATGGCATTGCATGGGGCATAGCGTTGTGTCTTGGCGTTATCACATACCTTTATGGCCATTGCTACATCGGCATCCGCATCAATGTAAGTATGGCAAATTCCGTCCAAGTGCTTAATCATTGGTACACGCGCCTCAGCCATCAATCGTGCAATCAAGCTCTTGCCGCCGCGCGGCACGATGACGTCAATATATTGAGTCATAGTGATCATTTCACCAACAGCCATACGATCTGTTATCGCAACCACTTGAACAGCATCCTTTGGTAAACCTGCAGCAGCCAAACCATCTTGAATAATCTGAGCTAGCAATGTATTGGAATCGATTGCCTCAGAGCCGCCGCGCAAAATCACGGCATTACCTGACTTTAAGCACAATGCAGCAGCATCAATAGTGACGTTAGGACGAGATTCATAAATGATGCCAATCACTCCAAGTGGTACACGCATCTGGCCCAACTCAATACCTGATGCTTGCTTCTTTAAAGGGGTGATTTTCCCAATGGGATCATCCAAAGAGACAATTTGCTCTAAACCTAGAGCCATTGTTTCAATGGTTTTAGGTGTCATAGTTAAGCGATCAACAAAAGCTGCATCTTGGCCATTAGCTTTAGCGCGCTCCACATCCACCAAATTAACCTGCTGAATCTCAGCCGCCTTTTGACGAATAACTTTTGCAATATGTAATAAAGCCTGATTTTTTTGCTCGCTCGATGCACGCGCCATTGCCCGCGATGCAGCGCGTGCTCGCATCCCAATGTCTTGCATCATTTCTTTAATAGCTGAACTCATTTTTATTCTCTTATTACTCTCTTGTTACCCTTTAATTCATTATTATTTATTTGCTAGATTTACTTCTTAGCGCAATAAATTACCAACTAGACGAAGACCGTCCCAAGGGTCTGACGGCAACTCTGCTGCGTGCAAACCTTTGACCTGACGATCCAATCCTGCGGCCACTTGCATTGCCCTGCGGAGTTTGAGCGGTTGAACCCTTCTCAATGCCGCTGGGTATAAACGCTCTTTATTGCCCCAAATTCGATTGGCACGCATGAGGTTTTGCACAGACTCCCCCGCATCACTGGCGGCCTTTAGTTTAGATAGTATCCGAAGCTCTTCAGTTACGCTCCACAGAATCAAAACTAGCGGCTCACCCTCACCTTTAAGCCCATCTAACATACGATTGAGCCTCGCTAGATCACCAGCAAGCATTGCTTCGGTTAGCTCGAAGACGTTATAACGTGCCACCTTCAGAATGGAGGAGCGAATCTGCTCCTCGCTTAGTTCTCCAACGGGATAGAGTAGCCCTAATTTCAGGATCTCTTGGTGGGCAGCAATTAAGTTGCCTTCAACTTGATCGGCTATAAATTCGAGTGCACGCTGACCTTCGGGCCCTGCTTCCACTTCTTGCTCTTGACGTTTAAGTCTTCCCGCAATCCAATGGGGCAAATGGCTTCGATCCAAAGAATCAATCTGAATCGCCATACCCACATCATCAAGCGCACTAAACCATGCAGAAGTCTTTGTCTTTCCATCTAGGCGCGGCAAAACAATACAAACTACCGTATCCGGACCTTCAGCGCCTACAGACTGCGCAGCAATTTGAGCGGCAAACTGTTTTAAAGCATCTGCTCCGTCTCGCCCCGGTTTGCCGGTCGGAATGCGCAACTCCACCCAACGTTTATCACCAAACAATGACATGGTCTGACCAGCACTCAATAATGAACTCCAATCAAATCCACGCTCCTGCAGCAAGACTTCACGCTCTGTAAAGTTTTGCTTCTTCGCAGTAACTCTTAATTGATCCATTGCCTCCATCATTAATAGAGGTTCATCGCCACTAAAGATATATAGCGGCAACATGGATCCACCAGCACTCAGGGATTTGAGATGTGCTTGCAGGGCATCAACTTTAACCATGCGAGTCTGATTCCACCCTAGAAAGCTCTAGCTTGTGGTGATTTAGCAGCGGCAGAGACACGCCGCAGAATCTGAATAGCCAAATCTTTACGCATCAGAGCCAAGAATTGCTCAATCTGTGCATCGTTAGCCAAAACTGTAGAAACCGTAAAGTCCATATCGCGAGTCATATAAATCTCAGCCTCTGGGACAATTTCAGCACCAGCTACATCGTAAGCTCTAAAGCCAACACGAATATTCAAGCGGTAAGCTGAAACTTGACCATTGGAGTTATAGGCCAATATTTCACGGCCATTGATGTCATTAGTAATCTCTAAAATAAGGTCAGCATCTTTGGGGTTGATAGCTACCTTCGCATCAGTTCCCCTCAGAATCGCCGTCTGCAAATCAGTGCGCAATGGCGGAGATGGATTGCCTGTAATCGCAATAACCTTGAAAGGCAAATCAACCATACCGCGCAAACGATAGCCACAAGCAATCAAACCGCTTACGGGGGCGGTAGCAATCAAACCTAGCATTGCACGACGCAGGGAATTTACGCTCATGTTTATATTTTCTTTTTAAGCAACAATGTTGACTAAGCGACCAGGCACCACAATCACTTTTTTAGGTGCACCGCCATTTAAAGCCTTTTGTGCGGGCTCGCTTTGCAATGCCAGCGCTTCGATTTGCTCTTTGCTTGCATCTGCCGGCACCTTAATATCGCCACGCAACTTGCCATTAATCTGCATCATTAAAGTGATTTCAGTCTGCACCAATGCAGCTTCATCTATAGCAGGCCATGGGGCATCGAGTAGAGGGCCCATCGTTTTGGCATAGCCAACCTCTTTCCACAAGACATGCGTCAAATGCGGAACTACTGGATATAGAACGCGCAACAAGATGCTTAAACATTCCCGCAATACTGGTGCACTGATTGCAGCATTTTGATCAAACTTAAAGGGCTCAAGAATATTGAGCATTTTCATTGCAGCAGAAACAACTGTATTGTATTGACGGCGCTGATAGTCAAAATTAGCTTGCTTCAAGATTGTGTGCACTTCGCGACGCAATTCTTTTTCAGCATCATTCAAGCTGCTTGGTAATGAATCTGGCACATCCCGCAAAGTGGATGCCTGACTGCTGGAATACATCCATACGCGTCGCAAGAAACGAGAGGCACCATCCACCCCAGCACCAGACCACTCCAACTGCTGCTCAGGAGGAGCAGCAAACATGACGAACAAACGGGCTGTGTCAGCACCGTATTCATCAATCAAGGCTTGCGGATCAACACCATTATTCTTACTCTTAGACATCTTCTCAACACCACCAACTACTACTGGGGTATTTGAAGCATCGCCAATTAACTTAGCGCCTTTAGGACGACCTTTTTCATCGAGGTCTAATTCCACGTCCAATGGATTGAGCCAAGTTTTTTTGCCTGAGGCGTCTTCGGAGTAATAGGTCTCATTCAAAACCATGCCTTGCGTTAATAGATTCTGAAACGGTTCATCAAAAGTGATGAGATTCAGATCACGCATGACCTTAGTCCAGAAGCGCGCATAGAGGAGATGCAAAATCGCATGCTCAATGCCGCCAATGTATTGATCCATTGGCATCCAGTATTCATTGCGCTCATCCACCATAGTCTTTGCATTTGGACCGGTATAGCGCATGAAATACCAAGAAGAGTCAACAAAGGTATCCATGGTGTCAGTTTCACGACGTGCAGACTTACCACACTTTGGACACTTCACATTCAAAAAGTCAGCACGTTTATTGAGTGGGTTACCGCTACCATCTGGCACGCAATCTTCAGGCAATACCACTGGCAAGTCGGCTTCAGGCACTGGGACTGCGCCACAACCAGGATTACTCTCATCACCACAATGAATAATCGGAATCGGTGTTCCCCAATAACGCTGGCGAGAAATACCCCAATCGCGTAAGCGATAGGTTGTCTTGATTTCTCCAATACCGAGTTTTTCTAATTCTTTAGCAACAGCACTCACCGCCTCATCATGAGATAAGCCATCAAACTGCGCACTGTTAAAGCAAACAACGCCCTCCTTTTGGGCATACCAATCTTCCCAGCGAGTGGCATTGAACATCGGCGACTCTTCCTTGAGTGCAATGACTTGCTTAATTGGAAGCTCATACTTCAATGCAAAAGCAAAGTCACGCTCATCATGAGCCGGCACACCCATTACTGCACCGTCACCATAGGACATCAAAACATAGTTACCAACCCAGACTGGCACAGGTTCATGCGTCAAAGGATGTGTGACATACAAGCCAGTAAACATTCCTTCTTTTTCTTGGGTAGCTAAGTCAGCCTCGATCACGCTACCGGTTTTGCATTTCTCAATAAATGCAGCGAGTGCAGGATTATTAGCGGCCGCTTTTGTTGCCAGTGGATGCTCAGCTGCAACAGCGCAGAAAGTAACCCCCATGATGGTGTCGGCGCGCGTAGTAAATACATACAACAAGCCATCTTGAATAAAGTTGCCATGGTCATCAGCGATCTCATGCTTGAATGCAAAGCGCACACCACGACTTTTACCAATCCAGTTTTGCTGCATTGTCTTTACGCGCTCTGGCCAACCCAAAGCCTCTAAGCCAGAGAGCAATGGCTCAGCATATGCTGTGATATTGAAGTAATAACCTGGAATCTCACGCTTTTCGACTAATGCACCAGAACGCCAACCGCGACCATCAATAACTTGTTCATTTGCTAAAACAGTTTGATCAATTGGATCCCAGTTGACTACTTGCGTTTTGCGATAGGCAATGCCCTTTTCCAGCATCTTCAAGAAGAGCCACTGGTTCCAACGATAGTAATCAGGGCTACAAGTTGCTATTTCACGCGACCAATCGATGGCCAAACCCATCGCAGCCATTTGCTTTTTCATATAAGCAATGTTGTCGTAGGTCCATTTTGCTGGAGGTACTTTATTCTGTATCGCTGCATTTTCAGCAGGCATGCCAAACGCATCCCAACCCATTGGCATTAAGACGTTATAGCCTTGCATGCGAAGCTGGCGAGCCATCACGTCATTAATCGTGTAGTTGCGCACATGCCCCATATGGAGCTTGCCAGATGGATAAGGCAGCATAGAACAAGCGTAGTACTTTGGCTTTAGTTTGCCTTGTGCATCAACTGCGTTCTCTGTTACTTGATAGACTTGCGCACTTTCCCAATCAGCTTGCGCTGCGGCTTCAATACTGCGGTAGTCGTAATCCTTGCTCATTCTGCGACAACTCTTTTCTTCTATTTTTAATTGATTAACTAATTATTTGCGTAAGCCAAGAACGTCTTGCATATCAAATAAGCCATTACTTTGGCTTTGCAAGAAACGGGCAGCGCGCAATGATCCTTGCGCATAAGACTGACGACTTGAAGACTTGTGACTAATTTCAATGCGCTCGCCATCACCAGCAAACAACACAGTGTGATCACCTACGATATCGCCACCACGAATAGTTGCAAAACCAATCGAGCCTTCTTTGCGCTCACCGGTATGTCCTTCACGTGCATAGACTGCAACGTCATCCAATTTTTCACCCAACGCATCCGCGATCACTTCACCCATCTTGAGGGCTGTGCCGGAAGGAGCATCCACCTTATGCTTATGATGGGCTTCAATAATCTCAATGTCATAACCTTGATTGAGCATCTTGGCTGCAATCTCGAGGAGCTTAAAAGTAGCATTAACTCCAACACTCATATTCGGAGCAAACACGATTGCTAATTTTGACGAAGCTTTTTTCAAGCTTGCGATTTGATCGACAGTTAGGCCAGTAGTGCCAATAATCATTTTGGTACCAGTCTTTTCGGCAATAGCTAAATGAGCCATTGTGCCTTCCGGTCTAGTGAAGTCGATCAAGAACTGCGCGTCAGCCAATACCTGAGCCACATCAGCAGAAATTAGTACGCCAGTCTTTTTTCCCAAGAATGCGCCAGCATCTTCACCCAGTTGTGGGCAGGAAGTATGTTCAAGCGCGCCCACTAATTGCGCGTCAGTTGTATTGAGGACAGCTTCAATCAACATCTTACCCATACGGCCTGTTGCGCCTGCAATTGCAATCTTCATCATATCCTTCTTCGCTTCTTATTCAAGTGAGCCAAAACGTTGACCTTGGCATCAGTACAAAAGTGAGTTCTACTATTTAGAATCCGCTGCCTTTGGCACATCATTTAAAGTGCCAGGCCCTAGCTGCGGAGACTGTGCAGCAGAGTCATTTTTTGAAGAGCCAAAAAAGTCCCAGAATGAACCGCTGCTTGGTGCTGGAGGTATTGCTGCGCCAGCAGCTAAGTTATCGGTCTTACTTGGAACCAACAATTCTGGACTCTGTAATGGTGGGGTAACCGGCGGCTTATTGGACCCAGTAATAACATCCCAGAATGAACGCTTTGTTTTGGCATAGTTATCAATCTCCGCCACTAACTCCACCTCAGTTGGCAGTGCATCACCCTCAAACTTCACCACTTTGTCACCATCAAAAAATACAGTGACATGACGCTCTTTACCAATAGGTTGACCGGAACGCTTAAATTCAAAAATGTAATCCCAGCGATTTGCGTGGAAGTAACTCGCTAACAATGGTGTGCCTAAAATCTGACGCACCTGTTCGCGATTCATGCCAAGCTGAAGCTTTGCATACTGCTCGCTAGAAATAAAGTTGCCTTGCACGACATCAGGAACATAAGGTCTAAAAATCTTGTTCACCCAAGCGCGCTGAGTATCATCAACCGCAGAAGTGCAGCCAACCACTCCCATCAAACCAAATAGGATGAGAGCCATAGCCCCCAGTCGAATAGGGGAATAAACACCCCTTAAAACTGGATTCAAAAAGCGAGTAAAAAGTTCAAGGCAATTTTGCATGGCTGGCCGTATCATTAAGACATTGATTTTAGCTCCCAATGCCATATATATGACCCAAATCCCTACCCCTGAAAATTTACGTGATATTGGCCTGAAAGCAACAGGGCCTCGGATGAAAATCCTGGATTTTTTTCATCAAAATGGTGGCACCCACTTTAGCGCTGAAGACGTTTTTATGGCGCTAGCCAAAGACGATAAAGAGATCGGCCTGGCCACTGTTTATCGAGTTCTTACCCAATTTGAGCAAGCCGGCCTACTCCTGCGCAGTCATTTTGAATCCAGCAAAGGTGATAGTAGAGCTATCTATGAGCTTAATGAGGGGCAGCATCATGACCACTTGGTATGTATTGATTGTGGCCATGTAGAAGAATTTGTAGATGAAGCCATAGAAAAAAGGCAGCGTGATATTGCCAAAAACCTTGGATTTAAGCTCCAAGAACACTCTTTAGCTATGTATGGCCAATGCCAGAAGAAAAATTGCCGCAATAAACAAGCAAAATAGGCTGATTTAGCCCCTCAAAAGCAAAAAAGACCTCGATTTGAGGTCTTTTTTCGCATAACTAAGCTTAAAAAGAAGATTTAAGCGTTTTTTAGCAACTTTTAGCTGCTCTTAGATACTTTTCCTTACTTTACAGCCATTAATGCTTCGGCAGCATTGAGCATTTGGACTGAATAACCCCACTCGTTGTCATACCAGGCCAATACCTTCACCAACTTGCCGTCTGCTGAAACGCGAGTTTGCGATGCGTCATAAATACTTGGGCGAGGGTCGTGGTTAAAGTCGATTGATACCAATGGCAATGTATTGAAGCCCAAAATGCCTTTGAGTTCGCCCTCGCTGGCCGCCTTGAGAATCGAGTTCACCTCGTCCACGCTAGTAGCGCGGCTTGCAGCAAAAGTGAGGTCCACAACAGAAACGTTGATCACTGGCACACGCATTGCGAAACCATCAAAACGACCTGCCAATGCTGGCAACACTAAACCAACGGCTTTAGCTGCACCAGTTTTTGTTGGGATCATGCTGGTAACAGCAGAACGCGCACGACGCATATCCTTGTGATAAACGTCAGTCAACACTTGATCGTTTGTAAACGCATGAATCGTTGTCATCAAACCAGACTCAATACCGATCTTCTCCAAGAGCGGCTTCACCAGAGGAGCCAAACAGTTTGTTGTGCAACTAGCATTTGATACAACAACATCGCTTGGCTTCAACACGTTTTGGTTTACGCCATACACAATCGTTGCATCCACATCCTTTTCACCTGGAGCAGAAATCAATACTTTCTTCGCGCCCTGCTCAATATGAATCATCGCTTTTTCTTTAGAAGTGAACTTACCTGTGCACTCTAAAACTAAATCAACACCTAATTCACCCCAGGGAGTTTCTGCAGGATTACGTGTACAGAACATCTTGATACGATCACCATTAACTAACATGCAATCACCATCTACCGAGACCTCAGCTGGGAAGCGGCCGTGTGCTGAATCGTATTGAGTCAAGTGAGCATTAATGGCAATATCGCCCATCGCATTAATCGCAACAATCTTGATATCACGACGTGGCTTGCCATTGACTTGATCTTCATACAGGGCACGCAATACCATGCGGCCGATACGTCCATAACCATTAATTGCGACACGAATTGTCATTTATTTCCCCTTACTAATATTGAATTTATTTCGCATTTAAATTACTTCTTTGCGATGCATTGTTTAACTGTCTTCGCTATTTGATCAGCTGTTAGACCAAAGTAATCATAGAGTTGCGGGGCAGGCGCAGATTCACCAAAGGTGTCAACGCCATGCACTGCCGCACAACCATACTTCCACCAGAAATCACTTACGCCTGCTTCAACTGCAATGCGTGGAATATTGGCTGGCAATACTTTTGCTTTGTATGCAGCATCCTGTTGATCAAAGACAGTAGTTGAAGGTATCGATACAACACGAACTCCTAAGCCTTCTTTTTCTAACTGATGCGCTGTTTGCAAAGCGAGAGCAATTTCAGAACCAGTAGCAATAATCACCGCATCAATCTTGCCAGACGGATCACGCAACACATAACCACCGCGAGCAATCTCTTTAATTTGTGCAGGAGTGCGGGAGACAAATGGGCAATTCTGACGACTAAAGATCAAGGCGCTAGGACCATGCTTGCGCTCAATAGCAGAGCCCCAAGCCACAGCGCTCTCAGTGGTATCACAAGGACGCCAAACCATGAGGTTCGGAATAAGGCGTAAGCTGGCAACATGCTCTGCAGACTGATGGGTTGGACCATCTTCACCCAAGCCAATTGAGTCATGCGTAAAGACAAAAATGCTACGCAACTTCATCAAGGCAGCCATACGCAAGGCGTTTCGGCTGTAATCAGAGAAGGTTAAGAAGGTGCCACCAAATGGAATGTAACCACCATGCAAGGCAATGCCATTCATGATGGCGCTCATACCAAATTCACGCACACCGTAGTTAATGTGGTTACCCCACTGATCACCACGAACAGGCTTACATGTAGACCAATTCGTTAAGTTTGAGCCAGTTAAGTCAGCAGAGCCGCCCATAAATTCTGGCAACGCTGGCGCCAAAGCTTCAATCGCATTTTGACTTGCTTTACGAGTAGCAATGGTCTCAGCTTTAGTTTGGCAAGTCTTTAAATAAGCATTTAATGTAGATGAAAAGTCTTTTGACAATTCACCTTCCATGCGGCGCTGCAATTCAGATGCAAGCTCTGGGAATTTGTTTTTATATTTCTGAAATTCTTTATTCCACTCATGCTCAGCTGCTTGACCACGTTTCTTGAAATCCCATGCCGCATAAATATCTTTCGGAATTTCAAATGGAGCATAAGGCCAGTTCAAAGCAACACGCGTTGCTGCAATCTCAGCAGCGCCTAATGGTGAACCGTGTACCTTATCGCTACCAGCCATATTCGGCGAGCCTTGGCCAATCGCGGTCTTGCAACAGATGAGTGTTGGCTTATCGCTCTTTTTAGCCTTAGCTATCGCGGCAGCTACAGCCTCTGCATCGTGGCCATCTACAGCACGAATCACATTCCAGCCATAGGCCTCAAAACGCTTAGGCGTATCTTCGTTAAACCAAGAAACAACTTTGCCATCAATTGAGATACCGTTGTCATCCCACAATGCAATTAACTTATTTAGCTTGAGCGTGCCAGCCAAAGAACAAACTTCATGGCTAATACCTTCCATCAAACAACCGTCACCTAAAAATACATAGGTGTAGTGATCAATGATGTTGTGTCCAGGACGATTAAATTCTTCGGCTAATAATTTTTCAGCAAGCGCCATACCAACAGCGTTCGAAATTCCCTGTCCCAATGGGCCAGTAGTTGTTTCTACTCCAGGAGTGATTCCATATTCAGGGTGCCCCGGTGTCTTGCTATGCAATTGACGGAAATTTTTCAACTCTTCAATTGGCAAGTCATAGCCAGAAAGATGCAAGAGTGAATACAACAACATTGAGCCGTGACCATTGGATAAAACGAAACGATCACGATCAATCCAATGCGGATCGGTTGGATTGTGTTTTAAATGTTCGTTCCAAAGACCTACAGCAATATCTGCCATACCCATTGGCATACCAGGGTGACCTGAATTTGCCTGCTGTACTGCATCCATGGATAAAGCGCGAATGGCATTGGCCATGCGAATTTGAAGGTTTGACATCGTAAAAGTGGTCTCGAGGAAAATAAATTGGCTATATTTCAGTAATGCCTCAATTTTATCTTCCCGGACCATGGGAATCCCAAAAGCCAACTACCCTCACACCCGAGGTTGCCCACCATTTGCGGGTTCGACGCATTCAGACCGGGGAATCCTTCCCTGTATTTGATGGAAAAGGCCAAGTTGCCAAGGGAGAGCTCCTCTCTTTGAGCGGAAAAACTGGTCAAGTTCAGCTAAGCGATATCCGCAAAGATACCCACCGTGAGGCCCCTTATGCCATTACCCTGGCCCAAGGGTTGGCTGGCGGCGACAAAATGGACTGGATTGTTGAGAAAGCAGTCGAGACTGGTGCTCAAAATATCGCGCCCATGCAATGTGAACGCTCTATCTTGAAGCTGACACGTTCAAGCGACCTAGAGCGCGCCCAAAAACGGCTTGCTCACTGGGAAGGCATCATTCAAGCAGCTTGCGAACAATGTGATCGCACTGTCTTTGCTAGTCTAGAGCCCATTCAAACATTTGAAAGCTATTTAAAGGCGACTCCAAAACCAGCTCTCAAGCTCCTGTTAAGTCCCGATGCCACCAAAAGCTTGTATACAGTGCTCATAGAAAATAAACCTCAGGATGTTGTACTAATGATTGGTCCCGAAGGTGGTCACTCTCCCGAAGAAGAGGCTCAGGCAGAGGCTGCAGGCTATCAATTGGTATCGCTAGGTGAGCGAGTGCTGAGAACAGAAACGGCTGGCGTGGTGGCCATTACAGCCGTTCATAGCGTATGGAACCCTGAAATGCAAAATCGCCTCAAATAGAGGCGATTTATGTAACTTCCAAGACTTTTGTTGTTAGGCGAAAGAATAGAAGACGCGATATGGAGTGCGGCGCTCAGCCCAGAAATCAACTGCATCACGGAACACATCCAAAAGAGTTTCACGCGCTTCTTTGTCAAACTTCTGAGTGCAAGGCAAACCTTCAAGCACCACAACAAAGCCAGGCTGCGGGCCAGACTTATCAACCGTAGTGGTCAAAGCATCTAACAAAGGATCGTAGTTTTTTGCTTGTTGCTTAGTAAACGAATAAGCAATCGCAATAGATTCCAAAACCTCACCCTTAGTCATTGCATTGGCGCAATTGGCATAAATGAAGTGTTGACCCAATTCTGTTGCCGCTTCCTGTAAATCAGGTGTACGGAAAGCACGAATCGATTGCACAATATTTGGGCGCACACTGCGCAACATGGCCGGCGGTCCGGCATCGCGAACGGCCAAAGCGGCACGCCAAGAAGCTGTCACTTTTTTCCCCGAAACTTGATTTGCTGCATAGGTTTGTAAACGAGATAACCCGCCTTCAGCATAAATATTGGCAGCGGATGACTCTGTTTCAAGTCGATCATTGCTGTCCCAACTTTCAGCACGGCTATGTTCATCGAAACTGGCTGTATTGCTGTTTTCAGAGCGATTATTCATGATGGGTGCTAGGTTACCCGTAACACGTCATCAAATCAAGCCCAAATACAGTGCATTTTATGTAACGCACTGATTTATATAGAAATAAATTATGTAAGTTATTGCTAACTTACATAATTTATAAGCGCCTAACTAATGCCTCTAGCGTTGCTTGCCGCCTCTACAACTGCCAAAGTCGTCACATTAACGATGCGGCGGACAGTAGCAGCTGGGGTCAGAATATGAATTGGTTTGGCTACACCCAATAACAATGGGCCAATTGCAATGCCATTACCCGCTGCTGTTTTTAGCAAGTTATAGGAAATGTTTGCTGCATCAATATTTGGCAAAACTAAAAGGTTGGCATCACCCTTTAGCGGAGATGACGTTACCGCACCTGCACGAATAGTTTCGTCCAAAGCACTATCGCCATGCATTTCACCGTCAACTTCTAAAGTTGGGTCTGCTTTCTGAATCAACGCTAATACTTCACGCATTTTGATAGCAGATGGTGCGTTGCTTGAACCAAAATTGGAATGAGAAAGCAGCGCTACTTTAGGTACGAGCCCCAGCTTACGCATTTCACTTGCAGCCATCAAAGTCAGCTCGGCTAATTCGCAGGCAGATGGGTCGATATTGATGTGTGTGTCGACCAAAAATACTTGGCGACCCGGCAAGATCAAACCTGACATCGCACCATATACATTGGCACCAGCCTCACGACCAACCACTTCATCCACATACTTAAGATGAGTTGCAGAATTACCTACAGTTCCACAAATCATGCCATCGGCCATGCCTTTGATAATCATGATGGAGCCGATCAAACTATTGCGTCTACGCATCTCTAACTTGGCAAAAGACTCTGTCACACCCTTACGTTCTGTAAGACCAAGATAGGTTTGCCAGAAGTCACGGTAGCGCGGATCATTCTCTGGATTAACAACCTCAAAGTCATCGCCCGCTTTCATACGAAGGCCGAACTTCACAATTCGATGTTCAATCACGGCCGGACGCCCAATCAAAATTGGTGTTGCCAAATGCTCATCGATAATGATCTGTACTGCACGCAATACGCGCTCATCTTCACCTTCGGCAAACACAATGCGTTTTTGATTGGCCGGTACACGCTTAGCAATGCTAAACAGTGGCTTCATCAAAGTACCGGAGTGGTAAACAAATTGTTGCAACTGATTGCGATATGCATCGAAATCTTTAATTGGGCGTGAAGCTACGCCATCATCCATCGCTGCCTTAGCAACTGCTGGAGCAATCACTGTAATGAGGCGAGGATCAAATGGCTTCGGAATTAAATACTCCGGGCCAAAGGAAAGGTTTTCAATACCGTAAACCGACGCTACTACCTCACTCTGCTCTGCTTGAGCTAACTCCGCCACAGCCTTGACCGCTGCGACTTCCATGCCACGAGTAATGGTCGTTGCGCCCACATCCAATGCGCCACGGAAGATGAATGGGAAACACAAAACGTTATTGACTTGGTTAGGATAGTCAGTGCGGCCAGTTGCCATCACGGCATCTGGGCGAACTGCTTTTACTTCTTCAGGCAAGATTTCTGGGGTTGGATTTGCTAAGGCATAAACCAATGGCTTAGGCGCCATCTTCTTCACCATATCTTGCTTAAGAACGCCACCAGCAGAAAGGCCTAAGAAAATATCTGCGCCTTCAATTGCTTGATCGAGCGTGCGTAAGTCTGTGTCTTGGCAGAATGGTTCCTTCTCTGGATCCATCAACTCTTTACGGCCTTTATAAGCAACGCCAGCCAAGTCCGTTACCCAAATATTTTTGCGCTGAATACCCAGATCAACCAATAGATCTAAACAAGCCAGTGCAGCTGCACCTGCTCCAGAAGTAACGAGTTTTACGTCCTCTACTTTTTTACCAACCACCTTCAAACCATTGAGAATAGCGGCTGCAACCACAATCGCAGTACCGTGCTGATCATCATGGAAGACCGGAATCTTCATGCGCGCCTGCAACTTGCGCTCAACTACAAAACAATCAGGCGCCTTAATGTCTTCTAAATTAATACCGCCGAATGTTGGCTCCAGAGCCGCAATAATTTCTACTAACTTATCTGGATCGTTTTCATTCACTTCGATATCAAAGACGTCAATGCCAGCAAATTTCTTAAAGAGAACTGCTTTACCTTCCATCACTGGCTTACTAGCCAAGGGCCCAATATTTCCCAAACCTAAAACGGCAGTGCCGTTAGTGATGACGCCAACTAAATTTCCGCGGGCTGTGTACTTGAAAGCATTCGCTGGATCTTTAACAATTTCTTCGCAAGGAGCAGCAACACCAGGCGTATACGCTAGGGCCAGATCTCGTTGATTGGTGAGTTGCTTTGTGGGGGCAATTTCAATTTTGCCCGGAGTAGGAAACTCATGGTACTGGAGGGCTGCCTCTCTTAAGGCTTCAATTTGTTGCTGTTTATTGTTTTCTTTGCTCATTCACTAACTCGCTAAATGTCGTCTTATCTTTGTTTTATCTAAGACTGTTAAGAGCCTAATTCTATTCCTCTCGGGCGCTCGCCTCATAACCGCCATAAAATGAGGCATGCCTTCTCGTTCCAAACCATTTGGGGAATTTGACCTAATCGAGCGTTTTTTTAAAACGGGGGCAGCTTCATTGCGCACCGATGCAGATCATGCAATCGCTCTAGGCATTGGTGATGACTGCGCCCTAATCAAATCCCAGGCTGATGAAGAAATTGCCATCACCAGCGACATGCTGGTTGAAGGGAGGCATTTTTTTGCAGGCGCTAATCCAGAGCTATTGGGCCGCAAAGCCTTAGCAGTCAACCTTTCAGACTTGGCAGCCATGGGCGCAAGACCCATTGGATTTACGCTGGCAATTGCCTTACCAGCGGTTGAGAGCACATGGTTAGCGGCATTTTCTAAAGGTCTTCTTGCCATGGCAGAAGAGTATTCATGCCCTCTCATTGGTGGCGATACAACTGCTGGCCTGCTGACGATATCAATCACTGCTTTTGGCGCCATTCCCAAAGGAGAGGCCATTCGCAGATCAGGGGCAAAGCCAGGCGATGACGTCTGGGTATCGGGCACCGTAGGTGATGCAAGACTTACTCTTGCTGCACTGCGTCATGAGATAAATCTACCAAATGAAGATTTAAAACAAATAGAACACCGCATGCATCAACCAACCCCAAGGGTTGAACTTGGAATCCATTTAAGAAATATAGCGAGCGCTGCGTTGGATGTATCTGATGGATTACTTGGTGACTTAGGTCACATTTTGAAACAGTCGCAAGTCGACGCTGAAATTCAGTTAGGTACGCTACCAAAATCCATCACGCTACAAAAGCAAGATGTGCAAATTCAAAATCAATTTGCAGCCTGCGGTGGAGATGACTATGAGATTTGTTTTACTGCTCCCACAAGTCAGCGCGACAATATTCAAGCCATCAACAAATTGATCGGCCTGCCACTCACCATTATTGGTAAGACAGTTCAGAAAAAAGATGTTGAAGTAAAGGTGCGCTTATTGGATAAATCGGGCACTCTTTTGGACGATGCTGAAGCTGCACCATTTTTAAAATCATTTGATCACTTTGCATCATGACAAATATTCAGCAATCCGCAGAAGTGAAGCCAACTTTTAAGTGGGTATTTCATACCGCTAGCCGAACCATTGCGTTTGGTTTTGGCAGTGGCCTCAGCCCGGTAGCACCAGGCACTGCCGGCACACTATGGGCCTGGGCGGCTTTTCTGGTTGGTGAATATTTTCTCAGCACAGTAGATTTTCTCTGGATTATTGGCGGTGGCATTTTGCTTGGCTGCTGGATCTGCGGGCAGGTCAGCGAAGAGCTTGGTAAAAAAGATTTTGGTGGAATTGTTTGGGATGAAATCGTTGCCTTTTGGTTGGTGCTCATATTCATCATGCCAACCAATATTTGGATGCAGATCCTAGCATTTGCGCTGTTCCGTTATTTTGATGCGATGAAGCCAGGTCCAATCGGAATGATTGATCGTCATTTTAAAAATACGGTAAACGATCATTCCAAACGCTCTTCTCTATTGCAAATTATTTGGCGCGGTTTTGGCATTGTGATTGATGATCTTGCGGCTGCCTTTTGCACACTTCTCATTATTGCCTTGTTGCAGTTTCTGATTAAATAACGAACATCAATGAAAACAGCGGACCTCACTAAAACATTGGCTGAGATTTTGCTTTCCAGAAATTGGACGGTATCGCTAGCCGAGTCTTGTACTGGGGGCCTAGTCTGCGCCACCTTAACGGAGCTATCAGGATCAAGTGAATGGTTTGAACGTGGCTACATTACCTATAGCAACGAAGCTAAAACAGAATGTCTTGGGGTTCCAGCAGAGGTAATTGAGGCCCATGGGGCAGTCAGTGAGGCCGTAGCCAAGGCAATGGCTGAAGGCGCAAGGATCAATTCGGGAAGCAATGTGGCCATTTCGATCACCGGAGTAGCGGGGCCATCTGGTGGCACACCTGAAAAACCAGTGGGAACTGTTTGGTTTGGCTGGGCTACTGCAAATCAAACTATTGCCAAAACCATGTGCTTTGATGGTGATCGTCAAATGGTGAGAATGCAAGCAACCGAGTTTGCACTTGCTGAGTTAATTGCCTTACTCAGAAGTTAGAAGAAAACCTAAATCGCAGATTACTTCATCCAGCCTTTGCTGTGGAAGTACCAAAGTGGGATGAGCGCAGAAACTAACATCGCGCCAATTGCCATTGGATAGCCCCAAGTCGCATCTAATTCCGGCATGTGCTTGTAGTTCATACCCCAGATACTGGCAAGTAAGGTTGGCGGCATTAAAGCTACGGATACCACCGAGAAGATCTTGATAATTTTGGATTGATTCAAATTAATGAAACCGACAGTAGCATCCATCAAGAAGTTAATCTTGTCGAACAAGAAGGCGGTATGGTTCTCAAGCGAGTCAATGTCGCGCAAAATTTGACGCGCTTCCTCTTGCTGCTCATCAGAGAGTAACTTGCTGCGCATTAGGAAAGATAAGGCTCTGCGGGTATCCATCACATTACGTCGAATACGTCCGTTGGTATCTTCCTCTTTTGCAATTGTCTCGAGAACTTGTTCTGCATCCGCATCATTAATATCGTCTTGCAGGACTCGCTTACCTGCTTGTTCTAGGTTTTCATAAACCTCTTCCAAAGCATCGGCGGAATACTCAGCATCAGTAGAGTACAAATCTAGTAATACGTCTTTTGCATTGCTTACTGATCCTGGTCGCAAACGTGCGCGCAAGCGAACCAAACGGAACACTGGTAAGTCTTCATCATGAATTGAGAAGAGCACTTGCTTGGTAAGAACGAAAGCGACTCGAACGTTACGAGAAGTCTCTTCTTCATCCAACAAGAAATCGGTACGAATATGAAGATGGCCATCGTCTGCTTCGAAGTAACGCGCAGAAGCTTCCAAGTCACCCAAGTCATCCAACTCAGGTAGGAGTACGCCAAATGCCTCTTTAATCCAGACTAATTCCTCTTCTTCTGGATCAACTACGTCAATCCAGATAGGATTGGCATATTGCAACAATTCATTACGATCTTCCACTTGCTCTTGAGAGAGGCGGCCATTTTGCAGGACGAACAAGTTGATCATGGTGAACTCCTAAGGAATGTGCGCTAGTTTATCCTATAGAACATGACAGTTTCACTAAAATAAGCCAAATCCAATGAACTCTCGCTCAAATACCTTTAACCAGCAACTCCAGTCCGCATGGGCTTCCCAAGGCAGCATGCTGTGCGTTGGTTTTGACCCAGACCCAAAGCGCTTACCCCCATCCCTACAAGGGAAACCAGAGGGCATCTATGAGTTCTGTCGCGAAATCGCTGATGTGACTGCGGATTTGGTGTGCGCCTTCAAACCCCAGTTTGCCTACTTTGCCTCCCAAAGAGCAGAGGCTCAACTGGAAAAACTGATTCAGCATCTCAAAGATAAATACCCCCATATCCCAGTCATCCTAGATTCCAAGCGTGGTGATATTGGCAGCACTGCCGACCATTACGCCCTGGAGGCCTTTGATCGCTATGGTGCCGATGCGGTAACCGTGAACCCCTATATGGGCTTTGACACCATTGAGCCTTACCTCAAACACGCAGGTAAAGGCGTCATTGTCTTGTGCCGGACGTCTAACCCAGGCGGATCGGATTTGCAGTTTCTGAACGTAGCGCCGAATGGTGAACCCCTTTATCTTCATGTAGCCAAACTGGCTGCACAACAATGGAATAGCACCGATCAAATCAGCTTAGTAGTCGGGGCAACCTTCCCAGAAGAAATTGCAAAAGTACGAGCCATTGTCGGTGAGATGCCTTTATTAATTCCGGGGATCGGTGCTCAAGGTGGCGACATTGATGCTACTGTCAGCGCTGGAAAAATCGCAGGTAAGCCAGGAACAGGGATGATCATTAACTCATCCAGAGCCATTCTGTACGCTAGCTCCGGAAGTGATTTTGCAGAAGCCGCCAGAGCGGTTGCCCTGAGCACGCGTGATGCTCTCAGAGCTGCAGCAAATAAATAACCATGAAATTGCTAAGCGCTCTTACTTTTTTGGGTAAGGCGCTAATGCAACCCGATCCATGCCTTCCAAGATAAATTCTTGGCGAGCGGAATAGTTAATACTTCCTCGACGGCAATACTGTTGCTTATCAAAACATTTTGGCGCCGGCAGTGCCGAAGCAAGTGCTGCAGCCTGATCTCGATCTAGTCCTGCCGGGCTTGTGGCGTAATAGTGCTGCGAAGCTGCACCAATTCCAAAAATACCCTCGCCCCACTCCACAGAATTCAGATAAATCTCATATAGCCTCTGCTTGGAGAGCATCAACTCTAATAACCCAGTAATGATGAGTTCCTGCCCTTTACGCAAATAGTTTTGCTCCGAAGAGAGAAATAAATTCTTCGCTAACTGCTGCGTAATAGTTGAACCACCTCGCAAAGCTATTTTTGATTTATTGCCTGCTTGGGTTTTTTGCTGATTTTGCTGTTGATTCTTCTGCCATGCTTTTTGCATATCCTCTACCCGCACACCACTGTGCTGAAAGAAGATATCGTCTTCACTGACTAATACAGCACGCTTCAGATTATTCGAGATCTTGTCATAAGACACCCAATGAGATTGCACTGAACATGTCCAGTGCCATGAACATAAGCGCCAACGCTCAGCCCGCTGGAATGCGGTACTACTCGGATCCAGGCCGATCCATAAAGCAATCTGCAAAGCAAAAAAGATTTGCATCGCTACAAATCCTGCTAGCAAACATTTCACTGGATAGAGAAGCCAGCGCATCAGAACAAATCAGCTCCGTAGCTCTGCCAACACTGCGCGAGGATCAATAGAACTTGCCAACTGTGCACCACGCCATAGCAAGAATGCATCAGCCGCCTGCTCGACCAACATACCAAGGCCATCACTAACCCGCGCACCCCGTTGAAGGGCTTGCTGCATAAAGGCAGTGGTTTTGCCATAAACCATGTCATAAGCAAAAGAGCTCGGTACAAAAATATTGCTCACTGCCTGCGAACTCAAAGGCGATTCATCCGTTAGTCCAGCAGCAGTGGCATTGATGACCAAATCAAATGGATGTTGTGTTTTTACGGGATCCTCAAGATCACCTAAAGTCCGAGACTCCAGCGCCACCTCTTTGGAGGTTGCTAGATCTGCAAAGAGTTTGACTAGTTCATCTGCTTTAGCGCTGGAGCGATTGGCAATGATGAGGGCTTTAGGAGCTTGCTCCAACAAAGGACCAATCACGCCACGCGCAGCTCCACCAGCACCAATCAACAAAATGCGGGCGTTATGCAGATCAATACCTTGCGCCAAAAGATCACGCACTAGACCAGCGCCATCAGTATTGTCACCAAAAATTTTGCCCTCTGTTTTCCACAAAGTATTAACGGCGCCCGCCAATTGTGCGCGAGGCGTTAATACATCAGCCAGGTTTTGGGCATCTAACTTAAAAGGTACTGTGACATTCATACCTTTTCCACCTGCGGTAAAAAACGCTTTAGCAGCTTGAGCAAATGAATCTAGTTCAGGTTGAAGACGACCATAGTGCATACGCTGCTTTGCTTGCTCTGCAAAACGTTGATGAATTGCCGGAGATTTGCTGTGAGCAATCGGATTACCAGCTACAGCATAAACATCCACGCCAGCAAAGAGGCTTGGGTCTATATGCAAAGGGGTGGTATTCGTGGAACTCATAATGACTACAGAATAAGCGAAATTCTAAAGTTAGTAATTGCTTTAATGGCGTAACTCTAGACGATCTATTCCATCGCGTGTGAACTCAAAAGTGGAAATCCAATCCAATACATCAATTTGATTGCGCATTTCCGAAGGGAAAGGACCAAAGGGCGCTGAAGCTCTAACGATAGCAAGGGCCTGTCTATCTAACTCAGGGTTACCAGAGCTGCGACCAATAGAAAGTCCATCTTTACCTTGGGCGTTCGTAGTGATTCTTCCTTGGTTATCTACGCTCACCACAATTACCAAGCTGCCATATAAGGGGCGCCCGTTTGCTCTTGGGAAAAACGCACTGCCATATGCCTCAATTTTTTGGCGCATCGCATCGTAATAATGTGCAAAGCTCACCGCCTTTGTATTGGCGCCAGTCAGCACTTTACGTCTTGGTTCTCTACCGTCCGACTGAAGACGCTTAGCCAGCTCTGCCTCTAAAGAGTTGAGTTGTGGAGTAATTTTTTGCTCATCACCACTCTTTCGACCACCCGATCGATTGCGCTGCTCATCTAATTTAGCAAGCATTTGTTTTTGCTGCTTTTCTAAAACTTCTAGTCGGGCTTCGGCACCCAATCTTGCGCGGTGCATTGCTGTGGCATCTTGAGTTTCTGTTTTGCCACCGCTCTGCAAATCAGCTTGTGCCAACTTATTTGCTTTTTGTGGTGGAGATTTATTGCTGGCATTCACTAAAACAACGCTTAATGGCGTATTAAGTCTGCGGCTCTGAAGCTCTCCAACGCCCCAACGAAAAGATAAGAAAACAATGTGAATCAGAATGGAGGCGCAGAGTGCAAAGCGAAACGGATAGCGATTCCAGGCGCTACGCAGGTAACGCAAGACCCTGGCAAGCCTTTCGGGACATGGAAATTTCAGCGATTTAATCTGGGCTAGCATCTTCTTCGGGGCTATCTGAAGGCTTTGGCTCAGCAGCCTTTTCAGGAGCATCGACTTTTGCTTCAATCTCCAACACTCGAACGCCAGCAGTCAGTTGCAATAAATCTAAATCGGCAATTACCACCTCTGCACGAGTCATGCGCGGATGAGTTGCCAATTCTGGAACAGGTAAATGCAGAGGGACTAATTCCACTCTAGACATACCTTCCTTTAAATGACGGACATACACAGTCTTTGATTCACCATCTTGCGTGATCCAACGTAAGCACCAATATTTTTCCAGCCGGTCTTGGAACTCTCCATATGCTTGATAGCAAGATTCGAAGTCGGCCGCAATTCCCATGAGTGTTGCATCACGTGGCGGAAAAGGTGCAACCATTTTGGCAGTCACACCATGCTTTGCAAGCGCTATTAACTGCCATTGATTAACTAAGTCGGAATACCGACGCAAGGGGGAGGTACACCAAGCGTAATAGTCCAAGCCTAAACCTTCATGAGGTCCTGGAGTAGTTTGCATGCGAGTACGCAAAGGGCCCCAGCCCTTCTGGGTTCTAAATAATCCTGGTAGACCGTGATCCGCCAGCAACTGACCTGAAGCACTGTTACAGAAAATCATCCACTCAGCAACAATAGTATCCAAAATAGATCCGCGTTGACGTGGCACGATATCAACACGCTGCACACCATCAACTTCTTGTATCTGAAAATGAAAGTCTCTCGCTAGAGCGTTGAGATCGATAAGACCTAACTGCTCAGCACGCAAACCATTTGCTACGCGCTTTTCTTGGCGACCCGCATGAAGTAGTTTGGCGGCTTGCCACAATATTGACAGCTCTTTGCGATAGGGATAGCTTGCACCCTCATCAAGCAAACTCTCTTCACTCACAAGATGCTCTATATCTTCTAAACGTAAGTTAGCTGCCATCGGCACCATCTCCGTACGCATCTGTAAAGTATCTCGATTTGCTACGCCATCTGCATCTATATCAACATAGATTGATAGAGCGGGCCTAGGCATACCTTCATCCAAGGAGAATTGCTCAATCACTGAATCCGGCAACATCGTTATTTTGTCGCCAGGGAAATAAACCGTAGACATGCGATTACGGGCAACTTGATCAAGAGAATCGTCTTTTGCAATCGCCAACCCTGGAGCAGCAATATGAATGCCCACTCGATGCCCACCCTCAATTGGCGTGACTGATAGAGCATCATCAATCTCGGTAGTGCCAGAATCATCGATAGAAAATGCCTTTACTTGGGCGACTGGAAGCTCGGCAATAGCGGATGTATATGCTGCTTGATCAACCCCAATAGCTGGATTGTGATCCGCACCATTCGGAAAATGGGCCTTGAGAAACATTCCTTGGTGATAGGCCAAAGGCGAATCAATTGCACCACAACGAATCATCAGTTGTGCAGGAGATTCACCAGTCTCAGTGCATGCAGCAATCAGCGCTTTGTACGCAGAAGTATTTTTGTCTGGAGAAAAAAGTAATTGCTTGGCTGAAGACTTGAGCATTTCAGGAAAGGTTCCAGCAACCAACTCTTGCTGCCAAACTGATTGTTGCTCGAGTTCTTTTTGCTTGCGCTCTAAAGCAGCCAACCCGGCCTGAAGCTGCTCTAGCGGCGCCCGCTGGAAACGTCCGCGTCCTTTGCGACGAAAGAAAACTGGTGCCCCCTGCAAAGCAATTGCTAACGCCACTTGTTGCGGAATGCTTGCCTGCGATCCAAAGTACTCATGCGCCACATCAACCAAACCAAACTCTTCATCAGGCGCGCAATCCCAGAGAAACTGCAAATCAATGTCTGCAGTGAGTGTGTTGGCCTCATCCATTGCCATTTGGGCCTCTGGCTTTTCAAAGCGCAGCCATACTTCCTTGGCTTTGAGCTTAATCTTTTTGCCTGACAGACTAGTTGCCTGCCAAGACTCGGCGTCCCCTGCACCTGATGCAGACTGGACCGTGGCGATCTTGATATCGCCACCTTCTTCATATAAAAGATTCATGCTTAGAGCGAGATCCCGCCGCTGGCCTCTAAAGCCACTCCATTGACATAGCTCGCTTCATCACTCGCCAAGAATAAATACACATTAGCCATTTCCGTTGGAGTGCCCAGACGTCCAAGCCAACTACGCTTTTCAATGTCTTGCAAAATATTTTCTGGCATGGCTTTAACCATCTCCGTTGCAATGAAGCCCGGACACACCGCATTGACTCGAATTCCCTTAGGTCCAAGCTCGCGCGCCCATGTTTTAGTAAAGCCGATGACACCAAATTTAGTGGCTGAGTAATTGGTTTGACCAAAATTACCGTATAGACCCACAACGCTAGATGCATTGACTACCGCACCAGAGCCGGCTTCTAGCATATGCGGCACGATCAGTTGGGTGCAATTGAAAACACCCTTTAAATTGACATCGATTACCGTATCAAACTGTGCTTCGGTCATCTTAATTAAGCGCGCATCTTGTGTAATACCAGCGTTATTAATCAAAATATCAATGCGTCCATGCTTTTGCATCACATGATCAACTACCGACTGAATGCTGGCGCGATCAGTCACATTCATAGCATAGCCTTCAGCATTAGGCGTTTGCGCAGCTGCACCGTTAACAGCCTCCTGATTAATATCGGTAATGATGACCTTTGCGCCCTCTTGTGCAAAACGCTGAGCTGTAGCAAAGCCGATACCTTTAGCGGCGCCAGTAATGATGGCTACTTTGTCTTTTAATCTATCGCCCATTGTTTGCTTTCTGTTGTTATTTTTATTGCTTTTTATTTCTGTTGCGCCGAAATGGCTTTTAATAGTTTTTGATGGACACCGCCAAACCCACCATTACTCATAATCAAAATGTGATCACCTGGCTTGGCTTCTTGCGCAACCGCTTTCACCAAAGCTTCAAGATCTTCAAAAGCATGTGCCTTGCCCTGCTCTTTAGTGTTGAGTGGAGATAAAACCTCCGCCAAGTCCCAGCCTAAAGATTCTTTGCCGACATTAGCTCCATAGGCAAAGACTTTGTCGGCTGCCTCTAAACTTCCAGGCAGCTGAGCCTTCATCACACCAAGCTTCATCGTATTCGAGCGTGGCTCTAATACCGCCAAGATCCGCACTTTACCAACGCGACGACGCAGACCATCAACCGTTGTCGTAATTGCTGTTGGGTGATGTGCGAAATCGTCATAAACAGTGATGTCATTTGCGACGCCAATAGTTTCCAAGCGACGCTTCACGTTCTTGAATTCAGCTAAAGCTCGAGCAGAATCTTTTGGAGCAATACCAATGTGATTGGCGGAGGCAATCGCTGCAAGTGCATTTAATTGATTATGTCTACCCATCACACCAGAGTCAGGCGCCCACTTCACCGTTGCCACTTCTTTGCCTGCCTTACGCAAAATAAAGCCATCAGCCTCTTGAGAAATCAAGGACCATTCATTATTCAACTCTTGGCCAAAGCGCTCTACAGGTGCCCAAGCGCCGCGTGTGATCACGCTTGCTAGCGCAGGCTCCTCGCCATTAACTACCAATAAACCATCACCCGGAACAGTACGTACTAAATGATGAAATTGGGTTTCGATTGCAGCAAGATCCGCAAAAATATCTGCGTGATCAAATTCCAAATTATTTAATAAAGCAGTGCGTGGTCGGTAGTGAACAAACTTACTGCGTTTATCGAAAAATGCAGTGTCGTATTCATCTGCTTCAATCACAAAATATTTACTCTCGCCCAAGCGCGCAGATACCGTGAAGTTCAGAGGTACCCCACCAATGAGGTACCCAGGTTTATAACCATTGAATTCCAAAATCCAAGTCAGCATGGCTGAAGTAGTTGTCTTGCCATGTGTGCCGGCAACCGCTAGAACATGCCTTCCGTATAAAACTTGTTCGCCCAACCATTGCGGACCAGAAATATAGGGCAAGCCTTGATTGAGAATCGCCTCCATTAAAGGATTGCCGCGAGAAACCACATTGCCAATTACAAATAAATCAGGCATGGTCTCAAACTGAGATAATTGATCGGGCGAGAACCCCTCAATCAGTTCGATGCCTTGAGCTTCAAGCTGCGTACTCATTGGTGGATACACGTTGGCATCGCAACCCGTAACGCGGTGTCCAGCCTGCCTCGCGATTGCGGCAATGCCGCCCATGAAAGTACCGCAAATGCCCAAGATATGTATATGCATTTACGAATTTTAGCGAAGGAGCTGTAATGAACCGCAGACAATGGATCATCGTCGTCGTAATTAGTCTTTTGGCACTAGTTTCAGGCGTACTAACTTCGCAATGGATTTACAAAACCGGTTTAGCTAGTGACCCTGCCGTAAAAGCGTTTCTTGAAAATCCCTGGCAAACACCAAATGGAAAAGCAGCTAATACCCAAGAATGGCAAGGAAAAGTGCTGGTAGTGAACTTTTGGGCCTCTTGGTGCCCCCCATGCGTGGAAGAAATGCCCACTTTGGACCAGCTTCAAAAGGAGTTTTTGCAGCAAAATGTCTTATTTGTCGGTATCGGTATCGATTCGCCCTCTAATATTCGTGAATTCTTAGAAAAAACCCCGGTTAGCTATCCGATCATGATTGGTGGACTGCAGGGCAGCAATCTTTCTAAGCAAATGGGAAATTCCCAAGGCGCACTCCCTTACACCATCATTATTAATTCAAAAGGGAAATCCAGCTATAGCAAATTAGGCAAGATAAGCGAAGATGAGCTAAGAAGTGCCATTAAATCGGCTTTATGAGTATTTTTAGCTAATTTTATTGCTTCAGGTTTAAAGCTAGATCAATTAAACTTTAGGCAATAAATTCAGTATTTTTCAATATTTTCGCCTAAAAGTTACGAAAATTCTTACTTTTAAGACGACTTCTTGGTCGTATGCCATCCCTATAAAGGTATACTTTGCCCTGTAAGCAATAAAGCAGGAATTTGTATTTGGGGCACAAAGCCCAAATCGTCAATTAACGCTTAACTGCCTCTAAAAACAGGGATCTATGTCGAAAAAAGCTTCAATTCTCGTAATTCAAGGCCCAAACCTAAATCTATTAGGCACCCGTGAACCCGATGTTTACGGCAAAACAACCCTGGAAGATATTCATCAAAAGCTAGGCGAACTGGCAACAGCGCAGTCTGTTGATCTGAGCACCTATCAAAGTAATCATGAAGGCGAACTGATTGATCGCATTCAAAAGGCGAAACAAGATGGAGTTGATTTCATCATCATCAATCCCGGCGCTTTTACCCACACCAGCGTTGCCCTACGTGATGTACTGGCCGGTGTAGCCATCCCTTTTACCGAAGTTCATTTATCAAATATTCACCAGCGTGAAGAATTCCGCAAGCATTCCTACTTGTCCGATATTGCGACTGGGGTTATTTGTGGACTTGGCGCTATTGGATATGAACTAGCACTGCAAGCAGCCATTACTCGTTTAAAGAAGTAAATCTATTCAAAGAATTACAAGAGAGGAAGCACTCGTATGGATCTGAGAAAACTAAAAACCTTGATCGATTTAGTCTCTGAATCAGGAATTTCTGAGCTGGAAGTGAATGAAGGCGAAGATCGCGTTCGGATCGTAAACGCCGGATCTCCAGCGCCTGCTGGCCAGGTGGTTTACGCCAATCACGCTCCCGTACAAACTATGCAAGCTGCGCCAGCTGCTAGCGCACCTTCCCCAGCGGCAGCTGTTGAAGCGCCTGCTGCTGAAACTGGTTTTGTTGCGAAGTCTCCTATGGTTGGCACTTTCTACCGCGCACCAAATCCAGAATCACCAAACTTCGTCAATATTGGCGATACCGTCAAAGTAGGCCAAACTCTTTGCATCATTGAAGCCATGAAGCTACTCAACGAAATTGAATCTGAGCATGCTGGTGTAGTTAAAGAAATCCTCTGTGAAAACGGTCAAGGTGTTGAGTTTGACCAGCCTCTATTCATCATCGCCTAATAGATCGACTTTGATCTATTCCAATTTACTGTTATTTACTCAGAGCCGACATGTTCGATAAGATTCTGATTGCCAATCGGGGAGAAATTGCTCTCCGCATCCAACGCGCATGCCGCGAGCTGGGAATTAAAACTGTTGTGGTGTATTCCACTGCAGACAAAGAAGCAAAGTATGTGAGGCTTGCCGATGAAGCTGTGTGTATCGGTCCGGCGCCATCTCCACTGAGCTACCTCAATATGCCAGCAATTATCTCTGCGGCTGAAGTGACTGATGCAGAAGCGATCCATCCGGGTTATGGCTTCCTTTCTGAAAATGCTGACTTCGCAGAGCGCGTAGAGAAATCTGGTTTTGCATTTATCGGCCCTACAGCCGCTTCGATTCGCTTAATGGGAGACAAGGTTTCTGCTAAACGCGCCATGATTAAAGCCGGCGTACCTTGCGTACCTGGATCTGAAGGTGCTCTGCCCGATAACCCAAAAGAAATTATTGCCACAGCAAAAAAGGTTGGCTATCCAGTCATCATTAAAGCTGCTGGCGGCGGTGGTGGACGCGGTATGCGTGTTGTTCATACTGAGGCGGCCCTGATTAATGCGGTCAATATGACTCGCGAAGAGGCTGGTCGCGCCTTTGGCAATCCAGAAGTCTATATGGAGAAGTTTTTAGAAAAGCCTCGCCACGTAGAGATTCAGATTTTGGCCGATACCCATGGCAATGCGATTTGGTTGGGCGAGCGCGATTGCTCCATGCAGCGTCGCCATCAAAAAGTAATCGAAGAAGCGCCAGCACCCGGCATTGATCGTCGTTTAATCGCCAAAATTGGTGAGCGTTGTGCAGAAGCTTGTCGCAAGATTGGTTATCGAGGCGCGGGTACATTTGAATTCCTCTATGAAAACGGCGAATTCTTCTTTATTGAAATGAATACTCGTGTTCAGGTAGAGCACCCCGTTACCGAAATGATCACTGGTGTGGATATTGTTCAAGAACAGATTCGCATTGCTGCTGGCCTCAAACTCAGCTACCGCCAAAAAGACATTGTTTTCCGCGGACATGCCATTGAGTGCCGCTTAAATGCCGAAGATCCATTCAAATTCACTCCAAGCCCAGGCAAGATTGGTTCATTCCATATGCCAGGTGGTCCTGGTATTCGAGTCGACTCGCATGCATACAGCGGTTATGTAGTGCCGTCTAATTACGACTCCATGATTGGTAAATTGATTTCTTACGGCAATACCCGTGAGCAAGCTATCCGTCGTATGCAAATTGCCCTCTCCGAGATGGTGATTGATGGCATCACAACCAATGTGCCACTCCATCGTGAATTAATGCTGGATCCAAATTTCATTGAAGGCGGAACGAGCATTCACTACTTGGAGCATCGCTTAGAAGAGCAAGCTGCAAGTCGCGGTAAATCCTAATTGAAGCGAGCGACCCATGTCTTATCGTGAACTGGTATTCACGGTAGCAGCCGAAACCGCAGAGCCCTTAGGTGATGCGCTTTTGGACTTGGGCGCCCTATCAGTCACAGTAGAGGATGACGCTGCTGGTGGATACGATGAAAACCCTCTCTACGGAGAGCCTGGCCTATCTCCAGAAGTACAAGCTTGGGATCGATCTGCGGTAACCGTCCTCTTCAATCCTGAGATTGACGCTTCAGGCAGCGCGGAATTTATCCCGGAGCTGCTTGCTTCCTTAAAAGAGGCCGGCTTTAACTTAGCGCCTCCTCAAGAAAAAACAGTTGAGGAGCAGGACTGGGTCAGACTAACTCAAAGTCAATTTGCACCCATTCAGATTGGTGAACGCATTTGGGTGGTGCCCTCATGGCACGATGCCCCAAGCGATCCGAATGCAATCTGTCTTGCCGTTGATCCAGGACTTGCATTTGGCACAGGCAGTCATCCCACCACCCATTTATGTCTTCTTTGGCTTGAACAACAAAACAATCTTCAGAACCAAAGCCTCTTGGATTACGGTTGTGGCTCAGGAATCCTAGCCATTGCTGCAGCCAAGTTGGGCTGTAATCCCGTTATTGGTACTGATATCGACCCACAAGCCATGATTGCTGCTCGTAGTAACGCAGAAATCAATAACACCATCATTCGCTTTGTTCTACCGAACGAAGGTGCGATCGAACTCGCTGCGGAAACCAAATACGACATTGTCATGGCCAATATCTTGGCCAATCCACTGCAAGTGCTTGCACCTGCGCTGGTAAATAAGATGAAATTGGGTGGACGCATTGTTTTATCAGGCGTACTAGCGCGCCAAGCAGAAGAGGTAATCGCTACCTATAGCCAATGGCTCAAACTCTCCGTCTGGAAAGAGAGTGAAGGTTGGGTTTGCTTGCATGGCACCCTCAATCAAGACAAGCAAAGTGGCTCTAACGCTACTTTTGCTTCAACTGCTCAAAAAAAAAGTCTTAAGTTAGTCCTTTACGCTGGCTTATTGCTGCTCTTACTGGTTTTTGGAGAGCATCTCTCAAGAAATTCATTGCTTCCAGCGCTTGCACCACGCGTTGATGGCACATCCAATTCTTTTTTAGTGAAATCATTTTCTGTTTTACAGCGTGTAGATGCAAAGCTTTGTCGTGCACTAGGATGTCTAGATCGCGCTGTAAGCGATTTTGCCGCCTGGAAAATAACTTCAGCCGCACTTTCTCCAGAAAACGCGCGAGAAGGGCTTAAAAGCGTCGCAAATCAATCTATGTTGCAAGTTGAGATACAAAATCGTCTTGCTATTGCCGTTTTACCGCCAAACTTAGAAATTACTTTGACTGATGCAGAAGAATCTGAAATCAAATCACTGCAATTCACTCCGCAAGAATGGCTCCCCAAAACTTGGCAAGAGACTCACCCTGATTTCTTAAAAAAGGGCGTGCCTTCTGGCGAGCTTTTGCAGAATGAACTACCTATTTCATTGCCACCAAATGCTGCGGGTTATCGCGTGCGAGTGGTTTACCCCTAAATCGATTCATTAAATCCACACTTACCTCCCCATTTTTAAAAAGAAAGTAATTTATGGCTAGCTTGATCTGTGGCTCTATCGCCTACGACACCATCATGAACTTTGAAGGCAAATTTGCTGATCAAATCCTGCCTGAGCAGATTCATATCCTGAACGTAGCCTTTTTAGTTCCAACAATGCGTCGTGAATTTGGTGGTTGCGCAGGCAATATTGCCTACAACCTCAATCTTTTAGGAGGCGATCCCATCATCATGGCTACCGTTGGTGGGGATGCTGCGCCGTATATGCATCGTCTTGAACAACTCAAAATTGATGCAAGCCATATTCGTAAGATTGAAAATGCGTTTACCGCGCAAGCCATGATCACCACTGATCAGGCAAATAATCAAATTACCGCCTTCCACCCGGGCGCAATGGGCGAATCACACTTAAATCAGGTTTCTGAAGTTGTTGCAGAGCGCAGCAAAAATGCGAAGGGCACGGCCAAGTTAGGGATTGTTGCCCCCGATGGTCGCCAAGGTATGTGGGAGCACTGCCATCAATTGGCCGATGCCAATATTCCATTCATCTTTGATCCAGGCCAAGGCCTCCCAATGTTCAATGGCCCAGAGTTGCTTGAACTGGTTGATATTGCCAGCTACTTAGCTGTCAATGACTATGAAGGTGAAATGCTTTCGCAAAGAACGGGGTTGAGCTTGGCAAAAGTAGCTGAGCGCGTCAAGGCGCTGATTGTTACTAAGGGTGCCGAAGGCGCTGACATCTATTTTGACGGCAAATGTATTGCCATTCCTCCGGTACCAGCAGCAAAAGTGATTGATCCAACAGGCTGCGGTGACGCATTTCGCGGCGGCTTACTCTTTGGATTAGAAAATGGCATGGATTGGGAAACTACTGGTCGCCTGGCAAGCCTCATGGGATCAATCAAAATTACGCATCAAGGACCACAAAACCACCAATTGAGCAAAGATCAGATTGCTAGCCAATTTAAAGCGGCGTTTGGCTTTAGCCTCTAAGCATTCTTTGGCTTTTCTCTAAGCCATCCAAAATTTTGGCAATAAAAAAAGGGGTCTCGTGAGAGACCCCTTCTAGTAACACCCGTCTGATTAAGGACGTGTGCCAGTTGGGAAGGGCCAAGCAGCGGCAGGATTCAACGCACTAGTCGCTGGTGCAGCTTTCTTAGCCGCGGGCTTTTTTACAGCAGAGCCCGCTTTCTTCGCAGCAGGCTTACTTACTTTTTTTTTGCTACGCGCTTTTTAGCAACCTTTTTTGCAGCTTTTTTAGCAGCAGGCTTCTTTTTAGCTACTTTTTTAGCAGCTGGCTTTTTAGCAGCAGCTTTTTTAGCAGCAGGGCGCTTTTTAGCTACTTTTTTAGCAGCAGGTTTCTTAGCAGCAGCTTTTTTAGCAGCAGGCTTCTTTTTAGCTACTTTTTTAGCAGCTGGTTTCTTAGCAGCTACTTTTTTCTTAGCAGCTGGTTTCTTTGCAGCAGGTTTTTTCTTGGCAGTTGCCATAGTAATGCTCCTTCACGTGAGGATTAGTACAAACTACATTAAGAAGACCCGACCACTCATTTCCGCCTGGTTTTGCAACCTTTTGGATCTGACGAGCGAGCCATTCATCGGCGCGCGGCTTGATACTAAGTGCTGCACGCTAATGAATCCTGGAAAAAAAGCCGTGGCCCCGAAGGACAACGGCTTCTTAAATGTGCTGGAAAAAATAGAGAGAATAGCCCAGGCACCCTTGAGCAAGGGTTTTCGGATTTGAGTCTGGTTTTGCTGACTTCTAAAACTATCCAACCGTCTAATCTCCTATTTAGCCAGTTGTGCGCTTTACTTCCGTCTTACTACTCCCAACTAAGCGCACCACCGGTTTGATACTCAATAACGCGTGTCTCAAAAAAGTTTCGTTCTTTTTTCAGATCAATCATTTCTGACATCCATGGAAATGGATTCTCTTCATTTGGGAACATCGCGTCAAGTCCTATTTGCAAACATCTGCGATTACAGATGTATCTTAGGTACCCTTTGAACATCGGAGCGTTCAATCCGAGCACTCCGCGAGGCATCGTATCTTCGGCATAACGGTACTCTAATTCGACCGCTTTTTCGAAGATAGATTTGATCTCGTCTTTGAACGCGGAAGTCCATAACTGTGGGTTCTCCAGCTTGATTTGGTTAATTAAATCGATACCAAAATTGCAGTGCATAGACTCGTCGCGAAGGATGTATTGATACTGCTCAGCAGCACCCGTCATTTTGTTTTGACGACCCATTGCAAGTATTTGCGTAAAACCAACATAAAAGAACAAACCCTCCATCACACAAGCAAAAACGATGAGTGAACGGAGCAATGTTTGGTCAGCTTCTAGAGTGCCAGTTTTGAAATTTGGGTTAGTAAGCACATCAATATAAGGAATCAAGAATTCATCTTTAGCGCGAATTGACTCAATTTCGTTGTACGCATTGAAGATTTCAGACTGATCTAAACCTAAAGATTCCACAATATATTGGTATGCATGGGTATGGATTGCCTCTTCAAAAGCCTGGCGCAATAGGTATTGGCGGCATTCTGGAGCGGTAATGTGGCGATAAGTACCCAAAACAATATTGTTTGCTGCCAAAGAATCAGCTGTTGTGAAGAAACCAAGATTGCGCTTAATAATGCGACGCTCATCCTCTGTCAGGCCATTTGGATCTTTCCAAAGCGCGATATCGCGGTTCATATTGATTTCTTGCGGCATCCAATGGTTTGCACAACCAGCTAAATACTTCTCCCAAGCCCATTTATATTTAAATGGAACCAACTGATTAACGTCAGTCTTGGCATTAATCACGCGCTTATCAGCGGCATTTACACGCAAAGCTGCGCCGCCAGATAAATTGGCAGCTGCTACTGGTGCTGGTGCAGCAGCTTGTGGCGCCATTGCCACTTGATCTGGCTGTGGACGTTGTGGCTCCACTACAACCGGCTGCGGTGCAAGGCCAGCTTTCGCTAGCGCTGGAGCAACTTCCTCTTCCCAATTCAACATAACTTTCTCCTAATTTCTTCTTTTCTTATATCTGACCAATAAGCAAATGGCTTATTGGCATGCTTCACATTCTTCGAAACCAGCGTCACCTGGGCGCATTGTGCAAACTGGGCCATCAGATTCAACTCCACCAGCGGCAGCAGCGTCCGTGCCATTTACACCGCCACCACTTGAAACAGAGTTCAATTGACCGCTAGCAACAGTTGATTTCTCAACGTGAGTTGCAGCCATTGTGCGGAGGTAGTAGGTTGTCTTCAAGCCGCGCAACCAAGCCAACTTGTAGGTGTCATCCAATTTCTTGCCGGAAGCGCCTGCCATGTAGATATTTAATGACTGCGCTTGGTCAATCCACTTTTGACGACGAGAGGCTGCCTCAACCAACCAGGTTGGCTCAACTTCAAAGGCTGTTGCGTACAAATCACGCAAATCTTGTGGAATGCGATCGATCTTAGACAAAGTGCCGTCAAAGTACTTCAAATCGGCAATCATGACTTCATCCCAGAGGCCACGATCTTTCAAATCACGCACCAAGTACTCATTTACTACCGTGAATTCGCCAGAAAGGTTGGATTTCACGAACAAGTTCTGGAATGTTGGCTCGATACAAGCTGAAACGCCAATGATGTTTGAAATCGTTGCTGTTGGCGCAATCGCTACGCAGTTTGAGTTGCGCATACCGTGTTGCTTAATACGTGCACGCAAACCACTCCAGTCCATAGTGGAGGAGTTGTCCACTTCTACGTAACCGCCACGCTCAGCCGCCAACATTGCTACTGAATCTTGTGGGAGGATGCCGCGGTCCCATAAAGATCCTTTATAGGTGCTGTAAACGCCACGCTCTTCAGCCAATTCATTGGATGCTTGGTAAGCGTAGTAGCAAACCGCTTCCATGGAAGAGTCAGCAAACTTCACAGCCTCATCGCTAGCGTAAGGAATACGCTGCATATGCAAGCAATCCTGGAAGCCCATGATGCCCATACCGACTGGACGGTGCTTCAAGTTTGAATTACGTGCCTTAGCTACTGCGTAGTAGTTGATATCAATCACGTTGTCCAACATACGCATTGCAGTGCGAACAGTTCTCTGGAGTTTCTCGTGATCCAAAATCATTTTGCCATTGGCATCAGTTGTCATGTGAGCAGTTAAGTTCACAGAGCCTAAGTTACAAACCGCAATCTCAGTCTCGTTTGTATTGAGAGTGATCTCAGTACAGAGGTTAGATGAGTGAACTACGCCAATGTGCTGCTGTGGGCTACGAATATTGCAAGGATCTTTGAAAGTGATCCATGGGTGACCGGTTTCAAACAACATACCAAGCATCTTGCGCCACAATTGCTGCGCTGGAATGCGGCGGAATGGCTTCAATTCACTACGGTCGGCTTTTTGCTCATAGGCAACATAAGCCTCTTCAAACGCCCTACCGAATTTGTCATGCAAATCAGGAGTATTGGATGGGGAGAACAAAGTCCAATCGCCACCCTCCATTACGCGCTTCATGAACAAGTCAGGAATCCAGTTGGAGGTATTCATGTCGTGTGTACGACGACGATCATCACCAGTGTTCTTGCGCAACTCTAAGAACTCTTCGATATCTAGGTGCCATGTTTCTAGATAGGCGCATACCGCGCCCTTACGCTTACCACCTTGGTTCACAGCAACAGCAGTGTCATTCACCACTTTCAAGAATGGCACAACGCCTTGTGATTTACCGTTAGTACCTTTGATATGACTGCCCAATGCACGAACGTTAGTCCAGTCATTACCTAGGCCACCAGCAAATTTAGATAACAAGGCATTCTCTTTCAATGCTTCGTAAATGCCATCCAAATCATCATCCACTGTCGTCAAGTAGCAGCTAGAGAGCTGTGGACGAGTCGTCGCTGAGTTGAACAATGTTGGTGTGCTGGACATGAAATCAAATGTAGAGAGGATTTCGTAGAACTCGATAGCGCGACGTTCGCGATCCATCTCATTCAAAGCCAAGCCCATTGCTACGCGCATAAAGAATGCCTGTGGCATTTCAATGCGACGCTCTTCAATATGCAAGAAATAGCGGTCATACAAAGTCTGCAAACCGAGGTAGTTAAATTGCAAGTCACGGCTAGCGTTCAAAGCAGCAGCTAAGCGTGGCAAATCAAACTCACGCATGCGTGGGTCTAACAATTCAGCGGAAATACCTTCATTGATGTACTTCGCAAAGTAAGCGCTGTACTCAGCCTGTGTATCACCTTGCAATACTTCTTTGCCAAAAATTTCTTTACGAATCACGTGCATCAAAATACGTGCTGTTACTTGGCTGTACGCAGGATCTTTCTCAATCAATGTGCGGGAAGCCAAGATTGCTGAGTCATACACTTGGGCCATTGGCACGCCGTCATACAAATTCTTAATAGTTTCAGTAATGATTGGGGTCGCATCAATATGGGTCCCCAATCCTTCGCAAGCAGCCTCAATCACTGTGCGCAAAGCAGCCATATCAAGCCACTTCTCAACACCGTTATCACTAACTTTGATACCAGACTCACCAGCCTGATTGGCGGTTTGCACTTCTTGTGAAACTTCTTGCTGAGCAGCGCGCTCTTGGTTGCGCTTCTCGCGATAGAGAACATAGGCACGAGCAACGTTGTGCTCACCACTACGCATCAAAGCCAATTCAACTTGGTCTTGAATATCTTCAATATGGAACGTTCCACCATTGGGACGGCTGCGCAGCAATGCACGCACAACGGAATGCGTCAATTGCTCAACTTGCTCACGCACGCGAGCAGATGCAGCACCTTGACCACCATTAACTGCCAAAAATGCTTTAGTTACAGCAATGGCAATTTTGGATGGTTCAAATGCGACAACGGAACCGTTCCGGCGGATGATTTTGTAATCAGACAACTGAGTTGCCTGGGTACCACCAACACCACCAGCCACAAAGCCGGCGGAAGGGGCTTGATTCATGGCCCCTGCAGGACTCATTCCTGGGTTATTCGCTCCAGCGGATTGGTCTGCTGTCTGTGGATTAGCGTATGTCATGTTGCTCCTGCGTCTATGTATATAGTTATTTGGACAAAATATCGTTAAAAAACAATGGGGTATTGCTGGATTCAAACACTACATCTAGTGTCTTGAAGTGCATTAGGCACTAAGTATAGGGAAATATTTAGTATTTGGTAAGCTATTTATTACAAATATTTACTAGTATTTTTACTAAGTTTTCCAATTATTTAGGGGTCATTTTGGTGCGGGTTTATTAGCCCTTTTTAGACAAAGGCTGTAAAAGTAAGCGGACGCTCACATACAAAAGTTGCTTACCGAGGATCCAAACCGAAGGGCAGTTTATTGACGGAAATTCCTGTCTCTTTTTGGAACTTTTTCCAATCAAAATATATTCCAGGATCTGTTTTGCGCTCAGGGGCAATATCGCTGTGCCCTGCAAATTGCAAATTAGGAAAGGCGCTGGTCAATTTTCGAATGAGATTTGTTAGCGCTTGATATTGAGCGGCCTCAAATGGTGTATCGCCGTCACCCTCCAACTCAATCCCAATAGAAAAGTCATTGCACTTTTCCCTGCCAAGAAATTCAGAAACCCCAGCATGCCATGCTTTCCTGTGAGCGGATACAAACTGCACCAACGTTCCGGAGCGAGTAATCAAAAAATGGCTTGATACTTTTTGATCGGCAATCTCCGCAAAATAAGGATGACCATTTGGGTCTAGCTTGTTTTGAAAAAAATCTACGATATGTTTGCTGGAGTCGCGTCTTCTAAACTCTCCAGGCGGCAGACTGATGTGGTGAATTACCGCTAGATCAGCTTGTATATTTTCTGGCCTGACATCTTGATTGGGTGAAATACGCCAATGAGCATCTCCAATCCAACCATTCGAATCAAGTGCGTGAAGATGCTCTCTTGAGCAATAAAAACGATCCTCACAAGTTAAGGCTTCTGGCTGGGGAAGATGCACTTTGCAATGTTGACACTGCACCATGACCTCGGGATCAGAAGTCTTCTTTGGCTTATCTTTACTGGGTTTGGGGGGATTTTCCGCATTAAGCTTAGCTTGCTTTTTACCTTTAATCCAAAGATAAACAAGGCCAGCGCCTGCGATTAATAAAAGCCACTTAAACAAGAATTACGCTCTCTGCAAAATGACTTCAAGGACAAAACGACTACCCACATAAGCAAGCAGTAAAGCTGTGTACGCACTTAATACCCAACGAATTGCAGCTCTGCCGCGCAGACCTACTCGCCAGCGCGCTAACAGTAGTCCTGCAAACAAAACCCATGACACCAAAGCAAATATCGTTTTGTGATCAAACACAAGGGGTTTGCCAAACAAAGTTTGAGAAAAGAGTAAACCGGAGAAGACCGTCAAACTTAGAAGTGTAAAACCAACGTAGAGCAAGTTGAATAGGAGGCTCTCCATGGTCATTAAGGGCGGAAGATCCTCCAACCAATGAGCTAGTCTTCCATTGGGAATGATTGCCAATTGGCGATGCAGAGCCCGATCTTGTACGCTCATTAGCATGGCGTGCATAGCCGCCAAACTCAACAGGCCCACTGCAACCGTCGCCACAACAAAATGACCTTTGAACCAGGGGTCTGAAACTGCCTTAGGTGAAATTAAAACTCCGGGAAATAGATTGGGAAGGAATGCGCAAAAAAGGGCAAACATTAAAGCCATCCAACGCAAACTGGAGATTGGCAAAAACCAAGACTGAAACCAATAAAAAGCTAGGCCAACCCAAGCAATCAAAGATAAATCTTGTGCAAAACCAAACACAAAGCCCTCTGGAGTGAAGACAGAGTCATGAAGCTGTGCCCCGTGAATTACCAAAATCACAAAAATAGCGGCTTGTACTAAGGCTGTTGAGAGTCTAGACTCCACGCCGCTCTTGGCTTTGAAGCTCAAAACCAGCAAAAGCGCCAAATAAAGTGCGGAAGGAAGCCATCCGTAACTTGAGTAACCTAAAATATCCATCTGGAAAGTCTAATCGATAAATGCTAGAAAACCTCACCGACCGTCTATCTCGCGTTGTTAAAACAATGCGGGGCCAAGCCCGCCTTACTGAAGCCAATACCGCAGAAATGCTACGGGAAATCCGTTTAGCCCTATTAGAGGCTGACGTAGCGCTTCCAGTAGTGAAGTCTTTGCTTGAGCAAATTAAATTTAAAGCCCTTGGTGAGGAAGTGGTTGGAAGCTTAAGTCCAGGACAGGCTCTTGTTGGCGTAGTTCAACGTGAGTTAGCCCAAGTGATGATGGGTGATACCAATCAAAGTGGTGAACTCAATTTAGCAACTCAACCACCTGCAGTGATTTTAATGGCCGGCTTACAGGGTGCGGGTAAGACCACTTCTGTTGGTAAGCTAGCAAAATGGTTGCAAGAGAAAAAGAAAAAGAAAGTATTAACTGTTTCTTGCGACGTCTATCGTCCGGCTGCGATTGAGCAATTAGAAACTGTTACTAAACAAGTTGGTGCGGAGTTTTTCCCAAGCGATATTAGCCAAAAACCAAATGACATTGCGCTCGCCGCGCTGGATTGGGCTCGTCGCCACTATTTTGATGTTGTCTTAGTCGACACCGCAGGTCGCTTAGGTATTGATGAAGTGCTCATGCAAGAGATTAAAACCTTGCATGCCAGTCTCAATCCAATTGAGACCTTATTTGTAGTCGATGCAATGCTCGGCCAGGATGCCGTCAATACCGCTAAAGCCTTCCACGAAGCGCTGCCATTAACCGGCGTGATTCTAACGAAGCTAGATGGTGACTCCCGTGGTGGCGCGGCCCTATCAGTTCGCCAAGTAACCGGCGTACCTCTCAAATTTATTGGCGTTGCCGAGAAGATGGATGGCCTTGAAGCGTTTGATGCAGAACGTATGGCCAACCGCATCTTGGGCATGGGCGATATTCTGGCTCTGGTTGAACAAGCTCAACAACACGTTGATGTTGCTAAAGCCGAAAAATTAGCCAGCAAGATTTCTAAAGGTGGATTTGATCTAGAAGATTTCCGCGATCAACTCATGCAGATGCAAAAGATGGGTGGTATGGCTAGCTTGATGGATAAGCTGCCGAGCCAAGTGGCGCAAGCTGCTTCCAAAACCAATTTAAGCAACGCCGATAAGCAAACTACACGCATGCGTGGAATTATTGACAGCATGACCCCTCAAGAACGCAGAAAGCCTGAGTTACTGAAGGCTAGCCGCAAACGTCGAATTGCTGCTGGTTCTGGCGTAGAGGTGCAAGAAGTAAATCGCCTACTTGCTCAGTTTGAGCAAATGCAAACTATGATGAAGCAATTCAAGGGTGGAAAAATGGCGCGCACCATGGCAAGCATGGCTGCAAAAGGAGCCGCCAAAGGTATTGGCGGACTCTTTAAGAAGTAACTAAATCTAAAATCTGAAAAGATTACTTAAGCTATTTATTGCTTAAACGATAGCTTGTTTAGCAGCTTGTACTGCAGCGATTACTTTCGCTTTAATTTCGGCCAGCGAGATGTTTTGGGATTCTGCATCAGTACGACCTTTGAACTCCACTTGAGAGTCTGCCAAACCACGATCACCAATAACTACGCGGAACGGCGCTCCGATGAGCTCCCAGTCTGCAAACATCGCGCCTGGGCGTTCGTTGCGATCATCTAAAATCACATCGACGCCTGCAGCCAATAGCTCATCATGCAATTGATCGCACGCTGCTTTCACTGCTTCTGACTTTTCGTAACCCATTGGGCAGATCACTACTTCAAATGGAGCCATGGAGATTGGCCAAATAATGCCCTTCTCATCATGACCTTGTTCAATTGCTGCGCCAAGTAAGCGTGTTACACCGATACCGTAACAACCCATCACCATCGGCTGAGCTTTACCTTGTTGATCCAAATAAGTACAGCCCATAGCTTCTGAATAGCGGGTACCCAATTGGAATACATGACCCACTTCAATGCCGCGGCAAATATCAACAACACCCTTTCCATCCGGGGAAGGATCGCCAATAACAGCATTACGAATATCCAATACCAGTGGCTCTGGCAAATCACGTCCCCAGTTCACACCAGCTATATGATGACCAGCCTCATTAGCACCACAAACAAAATCTGCCATATTGGCAACAGTGCGATCAGCAACAACCGTTACTTCTGCACTCACACCAACCGGGCCCAAGTAGCCCGCAGGTGCATTACAAGCTTGTCTTATCTCTGCTTCTGTAGCAAAACGAGATTCGGCCATACCGGGTATTTTGCTAGCCTTCACTTCATTCAATTCATGGTCGCCGCGTACTAACAACATAAAGAGTTTGGCCGGCCCATTTTCTTGATCGGCAGCAAACAGTAAGGACTTCACAGTGGACTCAAGCGGAATGTTTAAGAACTTAGCCACATCAGAGCAATTGGTTTTATCAGGCGTTGGCACCTTGTTCATTGCTACAGAAGCCGGCGCACGGCTAGCTATCAAAGCCAATGATTCCGCTGCCTCCAAATTAGCGGCGTAATCAGAGCTAGGGCAATACACAATCGCGTCCTCACCAGTATCGGCAATCACGTGGAACTCTTGACTACCGGATCCTCCGATAGCACCATTATCTGCAGTCACCGCGCGGAACTGCAGGCCCATACGCTTGAAGATGCGGGTATAAGCATCAAACATGATTTGATAAGACTTCTTGAGACCCTCAACATCACGATCGAATGAATAAGCATCTTTCATGCTGAACTCGCGACCACGCATGATGCCAAAACGAGGGCGGCGCTCATCGCGGAACTTAGTTTGGATTTGATAGAAATTGACTGGTAATTGCTTGTAACTCTTAATCTCATTGCGAGCCAAATCAGTAATCACCTCTTCAGAAGTTGGCTGAATTAAAAAATCCCGATCATGACGATCTTTGATGCGGAGCAACTCTGGGCCCATCTTCTCCCAGCGACCAGTCTCTTGCCATAATTCGGCGGGCTGAATCATGGGCATGAGTAACTCAATAGCGCCAGCACGATTCATTTCTTCGCGAATGATGTTTTCGACCTTGCGAATTACCTTTAAACCTAGCGGCAAATAGTTATAAACGCCGGCACTTAACTTGCGAATTAATCCTGCGCGCACCATGAGCTTGTGCGAAACCACCTCAGCGTCGGAGGGGGCTTCTTTTAGCGTGGCGAGAAATGATTGTGAGGCTTTCATGTATGGATATAATCAAATCGTTGATTTTAAAGGATTTGAGGCACGATCATGCTTGACCGTGAAGGGTATCGCCCGAATGTCGGCATTGTCCTCCTCAACAGCCGTAACGAGGTTTTCTGGGGAAAACGCGTTGGGCAGCATTCGTGGCAATTCCCACAGGGTGGGATTCAGCATGGTGAAAGCCCTGAACAGGCTATGTACCGCGAATTGCATGAGGAGGTTGGCTTACTGCCGGAGCATGTCCAAATTATTGGACGCACCAGGGATTGGCTTCGTTATGACGTCCCTGAGGAATACCTGCGCCGCCAAAACTCTACCCGCGTCCATCGCGCAGCCTATCGCGGACAAAAACAAATCTGGTTTCTTTTGCGTTTAGTGGGTTTGGATAGCGACATTCAACTGCGCGCCTCAGAACATCCCGAATTTGATGCCTGGCGCTGGGTTCCATTCTGGATTCAATTAGATGCAGTAATTGGATTCAAACGCGAAGTGTATCAATTGGCTTTATCAGAACTAGCGCGCTATCTTTCCAGAGGTATGCGTATGCAACAACTAGCATGGGGGACTCCACTGGATATGATCCAGTCTTTTTATGCTGGACACGAAGATCAATCCAAATCTTCAGAAAAATCAGACAAACCAAAATGAAAAAAATAGCCTCCAGACTTGCCTTCTATCTGAACTGCCTCCTCTTAGCCGCATGCTTGGCTGCCTGTGCCGGAGATCCGCTCCAGAGTGGTTTGGACCCATTCGCACCGATGGTATTCAAAGAGGGTACGACAGCAATGCCCTTAAATCCACCAAGCCAAAAAACACTTATACCCTTCTATGTCTCACAAGGCACTGTTTTCAAATTTGCGGTAGATACAAATTCAATACTAATTGGCGCAGATGGTGTCACACGCTATATCGTTGTCATGACCAACCCAAACGGTGATCAACAATCTCAATATGAAGGTATTCGTTGTGATTCATTTCAGTGGCGCCTCTATGGCACCTTAGAAAATGGAGTGTGGAAAGAAAACCCACTATCTACATGGCGCAATATTCAAAGTAATGTATCGAATCGCTACCAGGCAGCATTAGCCCAAGGGGCTTTTTGTAATTTCAGTTCACAAGAAAAAAATATCAAAACAGTTCTTCAATCACTCAACCCAAATGGATTTACCGGTCAAACACAACCGACCAACTCCTTTGGTGAACGGTTTTAAAAAATTAATTTTTGGTCGGAGCTAAATAGGTGCCAATCTTCTCGCCTGCCACAAGGCGAGTCAGAACATTAGGTTCGCGCCCTGAAGCAATAACTGTCGCTGCACCAGTCTTCACAGCAATCTTGGCAGCCAATACCTTGGTGAGCATTCCACCTTTGCTAAGCTCACTTGCTGCACCGCCAGCCATTTTTTCTAACGCAGGATCGCCAGCAACAGCATCCGTTAGCAATGTGGCATTAGGATTTTGACGTGGATCCGCAGTAAACAAACCGCCTTGGTCAGTCAAAATAACCAGAAGATCCGCTTGAATTAAATTAGTTACTAAAGCAGCAAGGCTATCGTTATCACCAAACTTAATTTCATCAGTAACTACAGTGTCATTCTCATTAATAATTGGCACAACGCCCAATTTCAATAAAGTATCCAGGGTAGCCCTAGCATTGGCATTTCGTTCAGCATCAGCCAAATCCGCATTCGTCAGCAAGATCTGAGCGCTGCGCAAATTAAAGCGCGCAAAACAACTCTCATAAACCTGAACCAAGCCCATCTGACCAACTGCAGCAGCCGCCTGTAGCTGGTGGATTTCTTGAGGACGCTTTGTCCATCCCAAACGTTGCATACCCTCAGCAATTGCACCCGAACTCACCATCAGCACCTCATGACCAGCCCTTAATAGGCCCGCCATTTGCTCGGCCCACATAGCAATCGCAGCGTGATCCAATCCCTCACCATTATTGGTGACAAGACTAGATCCCACTTTGACAACAATCCGTTGAGTTTTTTTAGCGTTCATAGCAAAGAGTAAATAAATATTTAATCTGGTTTTTTATCTTCTGGTTGATCTTGATAACGAGGGTCTTGAGCGCGCTCATCAGCATCATCTCGATCACGACGTACAGAATCTAAATAATCCTGCAAAGAGTAGCAAAGCTTATCGCAGCCCATGCCAGTCAAAGCAGAAATCTCAAATACAGGACCTTTCCACTTAAACTTTTTCACAAAGTCAGCGACAACTTTTTTACGATCATCTTCCGGAATCATGTCGACTTTGTTAAGCACCAGCCAACGTGGCTTCTCAACCAAAGCTTCGTCATACTTGCGTAACTCATTCACAATCGCCACGGCATCAGCCACTGGATCAACATTCTCATCAAAAGGAGCAATGTCAACCAAGTGAAGCAGTACACCAGTGCGCTGCAAGTGCCTTAAGAAACGATGGCCAAGGCCAGCGCCCTCTGCAGCACCCTCAATGAGTCCAGGAATATCGGCAATCACAAAACTTCGCTCAGCGCCCACACGCACTACACCCAAATTTGGATGCAGGGTTGTAAATGGATAGTCCGCAATCTTTGGACGCGCATTCGAAACAGCAGTAATCAGCGTTGATTTACCAGCATTAGGCATACCCAATAAACCAACATCAGCCAATACCTTGAGCTCTAATTTCAATTTACGACGCTCACCAGGCTTACCGTTTGTTTTTTGGCGTGGCGCTCTATTCGTACTGCTCTTGAAATGAATGTTGCCCCAACCACCAACACCGCCCTGCGCCAAACAAAGACGTTCGCCATGCGTAGTTAAGTCGGCTATAGGTTCGCCAGTTTCGTAGTCAGAAATAATTGTGCCAACAGGCATACGCAGCTCAATGTCATCGCCAGCACGGCCATAACAATCAGCACCACGACCAGGCTCACCATTTTTTGCGGTGTGCGTTTTTGCGTAGCGGTAATCAATCAAAGTATTGATATTGCGATCTGCTGTAGCCCAAACACTACCGCCTTTGCCGCCGTCACCACCATCGGGGCCGCCGAATTCAATGAATTTTTCACGGCGCATAGAGGCACTTCCGGCACCGCCTTGCCCGGCAATTACTTCAATACGTGCTTCATCTATAAATTTCATGAATAAAAAAGGCCTCGCTTAGCGAGGCCTGTTCCTAAGAGTTAAATTCGGAATAAATCTGAATCAAACGTTTCTCAGTCAGGCGCCTTATGAACGAGGCAGGACTGAAACTTGGGCTTTCTTCAAAGCACCCTTAACGCCGAATTCCACTTGTCCGTCAATCAAGGCAAACAAAGTGTGATCTTTACCAATACCAACGTTTGCACCTGGATGAACACGTGTGCCACGTTGACGAATGATGATGCTGCCAGCATTAATATGCTCGCCGCCAAATACCTTAACGCCTAAGCGTTTCGATTCTGAGTCGCGGCCATTTCGTGTTGAGCCGCCGCCTTTTTTCTGTGCCATATCTTTCTCCTACCTGAATTAGGCTTTAATCGTGTTGATCAAAATTTCAGTGAAATTCTGACGATGGCCTTGGTGCTTTTGATAATGCTTGCGACGGCGCATCTTAAAGATTGTCACTTTATCGTGACGTCCCTGGGAGACGACAGTGGCCATCACAGCTGCACCATTAACCAATGGATCACCTAATTTCAGTGAAGCGCCTTCGCCAACGGCGAGGACTTGGTCAAGAGTGATTTCGCTGCCGATTTCCGCTGGTATCTGTTCTATTTTCAATTTTTCGCCTGCAGCAACTTTATACTGTTTGCCACCGGTTTTTATGACCGCGTACATGGTTTGAAACCTCAATTAATATCTACATTTAAGCTAATCCACCCTGGACCAGCTAAGCCCATTATTATATCTTGCATGCCTAGCACTGTCAAAACCAATGACTTAAGCCAAATCCTGGCCCCAATTGCCTTAGATTTCAAGGCCTTAGATGAGGTTATCCGTCAGCGTTTGGCCTCAAAAGTGGCCTTAATTGACCAAATTTCGACCTATATCATCCAGGCAGGCGGCAAACGGGTGAGACCCGCACTTTTGATGCTGGTGGCCAAATCCTTAGCCAACGGTAAAGAAACCCCCCACATATTGGAGATGTCCGCTGTAGTTGAGTTCATCCACACCGCCACCCTCCTTCATGATGACGTAGTCGATGAATCCACCCTCAGAAGAGGTCGTGAGACTGCTAATGCGGCTTTTGGCAATGCCGCCAGTGTTTTGGTAGGAGATTTTTTGTATTCCAGAGCCTTCCAGATGATGGTGGGCCCAAATGATCTTAGAGTGATGCAAATCCTATCGGATGCAACCAATACGATTGCTGAGGGTGAAGTCCTGCAACTCTTAAATATGAATGATCCAGAAGTAGACGAAGCTAGCTACCTACAAGTTATTCGCTATAAAACGGCTAAGCTATTCGAAGCCTCTACCGAGTTAGGCGCCATTCTTGCAAACGCTACTGATGCACAACGCGAACAAGCTGCTGCATTTGGGCGTCATATCGGCACCGCTTTTCAGTTAATGGATGATCTTCTTGATTACACCGCCAATGCTGTACAAATGGGGAAAAATGCTGGCGATGATTTGCGTGAAGGCAAACCAACCTTGCCACTCATTTACTTATTAGAAAATGGCACTAACGAAGAACAACTTTTAGTGCGCGCAGCAATTGAGCAAAACCAGGATTTACCACAAGATGTTTTTGCACAAATTTTGGCTGCAGTGCAAAACTCTGGTGCGCTAGATTACACGCAAGCAGCGGCTAAACGTGAAGCAGATCTAGCTCTATCTTATCTCAAAGACTTCCCTGAAAACCCCGCTAGTCAGGCGCTAGAAGCACTCTGCGCCTATTCTCTTACGAGGCAGACTTAAGTCCCTAAGGCCTTAACCCTGAGTTCGCGTGCTGTAATTCGCGTCTGCTCAGCCTCTTCACGCAATCGAGCAATTTCCTGTAAAGACAATCTATCTAAATTGGAGTAATCCATTTTCCAAGAAGGATCATCAGACCATCTCAATGGTGACTGAACAGTTGTGCGTGGTGCAGGAGCAGACTCCAAAAGCCGCAAAGCTAATTGAAAATTGAGATCCTGCGAAGCAACGTCATTCGGCTTTGCTGCAGCATTACCCAAAGGAAAATCACTAAACAACAATCGCGGTACGCCGCAATACTCAACAATATCCTTTGCAGCACCCATCACCACAGTTGAAATTCCCCTAGCCTCCAAATACCGCGCCAATAAACTTTGGCTCTGATGACAGATCGGGCAATTCGGAATCAATACTGCTACATCTACGCCATCCGCTTGAAGCATTTCCAAAATACGTGGCGCATCTATTTCCAATGTATGGCGCTGACTGCGATTAGTAGGCAAGCCATAAAAATGAGGTGAAAGTGCACCCACCGCTCCCGCTGCAGCAGCCCGCTCAGCAGCTTCCAGCGGAAACCAGCAATTGCTATCTTCCATATTGGCATTCTTGCGATCAATGCCGACATGAGCAATCCGTAAATCAACTTCCCCTTCGATGGATTGCTTATACGGCTGATAAAACTTAGCTGTTGAGTTGTAAGCGGCGCCCTGACCCTGCGGACCCTTATCCGAGTCATATGGGACAGCCGTAGTAATGAGCCCCAGCACTGATTGAGTCAGCGGCTTTTTGAGGGGGCTAAATGGAACATCAATGTAGTGAGCCCAAACATAAGGATTTTCATAACCCAAGCCTAAGTAATAACTTCGGGTACGCTCCATATAGCGAACAGGCTGATCCTCTTCTGGTGCAAAGGTAAGTTCAGAAGTCTTAGACATTAAGTCATCCCTGTAAGATATTGCATATCAAATATTTAACTTCATAGGAACTTATTATGGCTCAGTGGCTTAGATTTCAGCATCAAGGAAAAAGTGGTTTAGGGCAGGTACAGGGCGACCAAATCGCCGTGTACGAAGGTGATTTATTCAACGGACCCAAGGCCACCGGTGAAACCATCAAATTATCTGATGTCACTATAGACGTCCCATGCACCCCTTCAAAAATGGTTGCTATGGTGGATAACTTTCATGCCTTAGTCACCAAACTTGAACATGCGGTGCCAGCAGAGCCTTTGTACTTCCTTAAAGGGAATAACTCTTTTTTGGCAGCAAACCAAGTGATTCGCACACCCAAATCCTATTCAGGAAAAGTAGTTTATGAGGGCGAGCTTGGCATTGTGATTGGCAAGCGCTGTCATGAGGCGGATGAGGCAGAGGCTGCAAAAGCGATTTTTGGCTACACCTGCATTAATGATGTAACTGCTATTGAAATTCTGAATCGCGATCCCGGTTATGCGCAGTGGACACGTGCAAAGAGCTTTAATACCTTTGGCGTATTTGGTCCTTACATCACAACTGGTGTAGACCCAAGTAAGTTGAGCATCAAAACGATCCTCAACGATCAAGAACGCCAAAACTATCCAATAGCAGATATGATTTTCCCGCCCGCAAAATTAGTCAGCCTAATCTCGCAAGACGTCCCACTCGAAGCGGGCGACATTATTGCTTGCGGAACTTCCGTAGGTGTCGGCTCAATGAAGCCTGGCAGCAATGTCAGCATCATCATTGATGGCGTAGGACAACTCGATAATCGCTTCGAATAATTTGGCACCTAGAAAAGCAAAAACCCTTGCTATGTCAAGTAGCAAGGGTTTTTTATTTGCAGCAGTTTTACTTTTTAGTAACCTGATACTGAAGGCAACGCTAAGCTGCCTTTAGAAGCTTGGACGTTTTCATCCAGATACTTCGTCAAAGCAAAAACGGTATTCAAGCAAGGGGTTGGAGTTTGTGTGATCTTGCCAAGTTCAATCACTGAACCCAACAAAGCATCAATCTCTAAACTACGACCAGCCTCTAAGTCTTGCAACATGGAGGTTTTGTGCTTGCCAACTTTTTCAGCACCCGCGATTCGACGCTCAATATCAACGCGGAAAGTAACGCCCAACTTCTCAGCAATAGTCTGAGCTTCTGCCATCATGTTGCGCGCCAACTCTTTGGTCAATGGGTATTGGCAGATGCCTTCCAAAGTGCCGTGGGTCAGCGAGCTGATTGGGTTGAAAGTCATATTGCCCCAAAGCTTGAGCCAGATCTCTGAACGAATGTCATCCAAGATAGGTGACTTAAAACCAGCTGCGCTCATCATCTCAGACATCCTCTGAATGCGCTCAGTGGTCTTACCGTCTAACTCTCCCAATGGGAAGCGATTGCCTTCCACGTGACGAATCACGCCAGGCGCTTGAGTAAAGGTTGCTGGATATACAACGCAACCAATAATGTTGTTTGGGTTAATCGCATTTTTAGCAACGCCACCAGCATCCACTGTTTCAACAGAGTGATCTTGATACTCGCCACCCAATTTCTGGAAGTACCACCAAGGAATTCCGTTTTGCATTGGAATTAAAATTGTCTCTGGCCCCATGATTGCAGCTAGATCATCAATGATCGGCTCTACTTGATGCGCCTTTACCGCCAGAATGACTACATCTGGAGTTTCAGCATCACGAATTTTTTCCACCGCTTTTACTTGGGCAACTAAAGGCTCTGGTTGGTCATCCATAATGAGAGCAAGACCACGCTCCTTAATCGCCGCCAAAGTTGCACCACGAGCGACAACAGTGACATCGTTGCCTGCCCGTGCCAACATGACAGCTAGGTAGCCGCCAATAGCGCCACCCCCACCAATCACACAGATTTTCATAGGAACCCCATAAGAACTAAAAATTTTGAATTGAGATTATTTTAATTGGATTTTTGCACTGCAGCAATTAAGGTTGCCTAATTTTTAAGCAATTTTTAGCTTAAACAGCCTTTAATTGATCTCTGGGCACCAGGCTGCCTAAAAGCATGCCTGCAATACTAGCCACCAATCCAGCTAATTGAGGGGGCATGATGGCATCGGGCGCTAATGTTTCACAGCTGATCCATACGGTGAGCCCAGCAACAACCGATAACAGGCCACCTAATGAATTCGCTCTTGACCAATACACACCAAAAGCTAGAGGAACAAATGCAGCTACCAAGGTCACCTTATAAGCATTCTCGACCATCTTGAAGATAGAAAGGCTTGAGTTAATGGCAAAGAATGTCACTACCACCGCAAAACAAAGAACGGTAATTCTCATGACCTTCAGCAAATCCTGGTCGGACAAATGCTTGAAAAAACCTCGCACGATGTTTTCAGCAAACGTGACGGATGGTGCTAATAAGGTAGCACTCGCACAACTCTTAATGGCTGATAAGAGTGCTCCGAAGAACATCACCTGCGCGATCAGTGGTGCATGATTCAGAATTAGCTTTGGCAAAATCATCTGCGGATCAGTTGTGAGATATTGCTTAACTAAATCCGGACTAATTAAGGTTGCAGAATAGGCCAGATACATTGGCACAAAAGCAAAAATGAAATACAAGACACCGCCCAACAAAGCGGCTTGAACGGCAATATTGACGTTCTTGGATGAGGTAATCCGCTGGAATACATCTTGTTGCGGTATAGAACCCAACATCATGGTGCACAAAGCAGCTACAAAACCTAAGATTGAGGCCAAGTTCATATCTGGCCAGAAGTTGCTAAATTGACCAGCTGCAGCCGCATGCTCAATAACTACGCTAATGCCACCAGTCTGCGAAGTCATTTCTCCACCGATATAGAGCATTCCAATCACGATGATGATCATTTGAATAAAGTCAGTAATGGCAACTGACCACATGCCTCCAAACAAGGTGTAAATCAACACGCTACCAGCACCAATCAACATGCCGCCTGTTTGAGAAATACTGCCCTCAGACACAACGTTAAATACAAGACCCAACGCTTTAATTTGCGCAGCCACCCAACCCAAATAAGAAACCACAATACAGAGGGTTACTAAAACCTCTACCGTACGACCATATTTCTCGCGAAAGAAATCGCCAATGGTCAGCATGCGGCGGTTGTAGAGATGTCGCGCAAAAAAGAGACCAACCAAGATCAAACAAAGAGAGGATCCAAACGGATCGGAAACTACACCTCCCAAACCCTCTTTTAGAAAAGTAGCGGGAATTCCTAGAACAGTTTCAGATCCAAACCAGGTAGCAAATACTGTTGCAGTAACGATCGGAAGAGGAAGACTATGACCAGCCGCAGCAAAGTCAGCAGTATTTTTGACTCGTAGGGCGGCCCATAAACCAATCCCCACCGAGACTACCCAGTAAATAATGACGAACCAAATTAGCACGCCTAGATGCTCCTTCTGAAATGTGATGAAATTATATGGCCATGTCACTTTTGGCAGTTAGCAAAAAGTGTTGATTTGGAGCGCTCCGTGAAAGACGCTGGTCTGACATAATTCAAGAGTGAGAGCGCCTAAGCAAACCCCAACATCCAACCCCTCTGCTGATCTGGCATACCAAAAAGCCATCCTAAGCTCTGTATCACGCACTTTTGCCCTCACCATTCCGCTGCTGCCACCAGAAATCGAAAAAGTAGTTGGCAATACCTATTTGCTTTGCCGAATTGTTGACACTATTGAGGATGCAGCAGAATTAAGCGCCCAGACCAAGCAATCACTCTCAGCGCTTTTTTTAGATGCAGTACTTGAAAAAAAGCCAGTTGAAAAATTTGTTGGGTCCTGTCTTGAAGCATTAAAAAATTACAGCAATCCAGACGAACTAGATTTGATTGCGAATACGCCAACGGTTTTACGAATACTTCACACCTGCTCCAACAACGACCAGCAGGCTGTCAGTCGCTGTGTTTCTATCATGTCAGAGGGAATGTCCTTCTTCCATGGCAAACAGAATCAAGCCGGCCTTCAAGATCTCACAGAGTTTGAGAAATATTGCTACGTGGTTGCTGGCGTAGTTGGTGAGCTGCTAACTACTATATTTAGCAATCACTCCCGGGCTTTTGAAAGGGAGCTTGTCGGGCATGAAAATTTAGCCATTGCTTTTGGTCAAGCACTGCAAATGACTAATATTCTTAAAGACTCGCCTGAGGATAAGGCGCGAGGAGTTTCCTGGAAGCCAATCAATGTAAGTCAGTCAGAGCTCTTAAACATTGCCTACCAAAAACTACAAGATTCACTGCAATACATCCTGCTGATTCCTAAACAAGAATTAGGTATGAGACGCTTTTGCTTTCTAGCTTTCGGCTTAGCAGTAATGACGCTTACAAAAATTGCTAAACGGACAGAATTTAACAATAAAGATGAAGTAAAGCTTTCTAAAAGCGCTGTAATGAAGTTTTATGGATTTACGAAGATTGCTGTTAAAAGCAATGCACTGATGAAGGCTTTTTTCTACCTCAACAGCAGAGCCTTGATTAAATAAATACTTACAAAGCGCCTTCATGCTTTAAAAGCCAGAGCTTAATTTGGCGATACAAGCCAGGGGAGCTCTCTTTCATAAACCCCCCAATTCCTTGGGCAGAAACAACTCTATGGCAAGGCGCAATTAAGGGGTAAGGATTTGCCCCACATGCAGTGCCTACTGCCCGTGGACCACTCTTAATTTTCTTAGCCACCTCACCATAAGTTTTTGTTTTACCAGCAGGTATATCTTGAATGCTGGCCCATACTTTTTTCTGATGCTCAGTACCTGCAGGTTTGGTAGGTAAATCAAATTGCCAACTAGGGTCTTTAAAGTAGGCCTTGCATTGACGTGCCACCTCTTTTGCCAGCGCATTTTGTGGGGCTATTAATGCTTCGCCAGCTGGCAAATAGTCAATTTTCGACAACATTAAACTTCCCTCCACCAGCTCGGTCAAAATTCCTAGGCGCCCAAAAGGCGCTGCAATCACACAGTAACTTGAACTATTCATATTGCATGGCTTTGTAGAGGCTGTCATAGGGATTCATTCTCACATAATTAAACAGATTGGCTGACCACTCTTTACGCTGCAGCTATAGCTTGCCATTTGCCAGTTTGCTATATTGACTCATCCTTACTTTTTTAGGCAGACCACATGGACACTTTTTTTGACGATTGGCCGTTTTATGGCCAAGTTGCTCTGGTCCTATTTTTACTCGCACTCTCTGGCTTCTTCTCGATGGCAGAAACCAGCATGCTGTCTTCAAATCGTCATCGCCTCCGCGCAATGGCCAATAGCGGCAATGCAGGAGCGGCACTGGCCGAAAGACTTTTAAAGCGTATTGATTCACTGCTCTCAGTACTACTTATCTCTAACAATCTCATTAATACCGTTTTACCTATCCTGGTCACAGGTATTGCCTTGCATATATTCGGCGACAGTGGTCTTGTACTCTCGATAGCCACTTTAGTAGTTGCACTACTCATTATTATTTTTAGTGAAATTACACCGAAAGTCATCGGAGCAGCATTTCCGGAAAAAATTGCATCTAATGTTGGCTGGCTTATTTTGCCGCTTACATTTTTACTAAAACCTTTGCTCTGGTTTATTAATAGCTTTGTCTCTGGCCTGATGAAAGTTTCGGGCTTGCAATCATCTTCAGATAGTAGGGCCATGAGCAAGGAAGAGTTACGCAGTCTTGTTTTGGAATCAAACCGCTTTGTTTCCAACCATCATCGTAATATTTTGCTTAACTTGTTTAATTTAGAAAACATCACAGTTGATGATGTGATGACACCTAGATCTAAGATTGAAGTTTTAGACCTATCAAGACCTATTGATGAAGTAGTTCAACAGTTAGAAACCTGCTATCACAACAAATTACCAGTATGTGACCAGGACTCTGAGCGAATTGTCGGTATCCTCTCAGTCAAGAAAGCCTTATCGCTCCTGGGCGATACTGATTTAAAGCATGAGGATTTTAGAGTACTGCTTAATGAGCCCTACTTTATTCCGAGCGGCACACCAGTCTTGCAGCAAATGCAGTTTTTCCAAGACAATCAACAACGCCTGAGCTTAGTTGTAAATGAATATGGTGAAGTGCTGGGCCTTGTGACCTTTGAGGATATTGTTGAGGAATTAATTGGTGAGTTCACCACTTCCTTCTCTAATCTTTCAACCGATCCTCATTGGCTTGCAGATGGCACTTATCTAGCAAGTGGTAGCGCCTCACTAAGAGATCTTAATCGCTTACTCAACCTGAATCTTCCTCTGGATGGTCCGCGTACATTAAATGGCATCATTCTTGAAAAACTGGAGGCCATCCCGGATCATGATGTTAGCATTCGCATTGCCGGCATCGTCATGGAAATCGTACAGTTTGATGAGCATGGCGTAAAAACAGTAAAGCTCTATCGCCCTTCCCACGCTCAAGAGCAAGATTGATCGTTGATCAAGATGACTCACTAATCATTCGCACTTGGTATGAAATTGCAGCCCATGCCCTTGACGCTAGAGCGAGTGATATTCACGTTGAGGCTGGGGCTCAAGCCACTCTTGTTCGATTTCGAGTAGATGGCTTACTAAGAGTTCACTCACACTACCCCATTGAACTGCATGAACGTCTTATCGCACGCATCAAAGTTCTAGCTCGTCTAGATCTTGCTGAGAAACGTCTTCCGCAAGACGGGCGTTTTTGTATTGGTCATAACTTTTCCAAGCCTGATCGAGATTGTCGCGTGTCAATTCTGCCTACCCTTCATGGAGAAAAGGGGGTTATTCGAATACTACCAAGCTGCAGTGAAGATCTTGATCTTGAGGAAATTGGCCTTCTTCCGGATCAATTGCACATATTCCAACAAGCACTTACCCAGACCAATGGACTCATCATCGTGACGGGGCCCACCGGCAGCGGTAAGACTCGCACTCTATATAGCTGCCTAAGATATCTCAACCAATCTCATCGCAATCTGTGCTCTATAGAAGACCCAATTGAAATTCGTCTGGGAGGGGTCAATCAAGTTGCCTACCATCCACGGGCAGGACTAGACTTTCCAACCATCATTCGCGCCCTGCTGCGACAAGATCCTGATGTCATCATGATTGGGGAAATTCGCGATACCGCCACAGCATACCTAGCGATTCAGGCGGCACAAACGGGGCATCTCGTTTTAAGTACCTTGCATACCCGTAATGCACGCGGGGCCGTTCCAAGACTTCAACACCTGGGAATCGATCAAGAATCTCTCGTGTCTTGTCTTTTAATTGCAAGTTCACAGCGCTTAGTCAGAATGACGTGCCGTCAATGTCTGAATCTCAATTCGACTGAAAGGCCCCAATGCTTAAACTGTAGAGGTAGCGGTTACTTTGGACGCATCGGGGTTCATGAAGTACTCAATCAAGCCAAGCTCTTTGATTCATCACTTTCATTCGCTTGTATGCGAGAGGCTGGTTTAGCTCACGTACAAGCCGGATTAATTACTCAAGCGGATCTAGAATCAGAAGTGGGTGCATGGCACTAAGCAAGCAAGTTCAATTGCATTTTGCCGACCAACTCCTGACGCTCCTAGAGTCAGGTCTACCACTTCTCAATGCAATGGCGCTGATTTATTCCACCGCACCCAAGTCTTGGCTTACCTGGATTGGCGGGATCTACGTGCAACTCAAAAAGGGTGAAAGCTTTTCTCAATGCCTACGTAGTCAAAAAAATCTGTTTTCAATGGAGTTTGTTAATTTGATTTGGGTTAGCGAGCGTACAGGTGACTTCAATCTAGCGCTTAAAACAATCTGCGTCCAACTTGAGGCCCAAATTGAACTACGTCGCAAAATTCAACAAGCGATGAGTTATCCCATCATTACCCTGACAAGCTCCTGCTTGCTGGTGATTGTGATGATGGTTTGGGTCGTACCAGTCTTTAAGGAGGTTTTTACACATTTTCAAGCAGAGTTACCAGCTCCGACCAAGGTATTGATTGAGCTATCCGCCTGGCTCGAGGCGTTTTATATTGAACTCGTCATGACTCTAGCTAGCATTACTGGGCTCTTTAGTTTTGCGTGGGTCAAGCTTCCTAAGTTACAAAAGCAATGTGATCGACTGAGCCTCTATATACCGCTGATTGGACAACTCCTCAGACTAGCCACACTAACTTATTGGTGTCGTACATTAGGTCATTTACTGAAATCTGGATTGCCTCTGCCTGATGCGCTCAGAGTGACCGCCCAATCATCAAACCATTGGCTTAGCCATGATTTCAGCGCTGAAATATTCAAGCACCTAACACGAGGATGGTCGCTTGGGGATGCAATAGTTAAGACTGATCCACGACATACATTATTTGACCTAGAGACACTGCAACTCCTCAGAATTGCCTCTGAAAGTGGTGCGCTCGCTGATATGCTACAGAGGCGCGCAACTATATTGAGTGCCCAGTTAAGCAATCGCTTAAATACTCTCAGCCATAGTTTGGAACCTATATTGATTATTCTTGTTGGACTCATCATTGGAAGCCTAGTCATCATCTTGTATCTCCCCATCTTTAACCTAGGACAAATTGTTTAATGGGCTATCTTGCTTTTTCAGAATGGACGCAAATATTCTTAATATTGGTCTTGCTGTATTTAGCGTACTTTGATTTGCGTACCTTCCGGCTACCCGACATCATCACCCTGCCACTGATCTTCGTCGGCTTAATATTCAATGGCCTCACAAATCAAGGCTTTGCCTCTCTTCAAGATTCAATCAGTGGCGCCATTCTTGGTTATTCAGGCCTGTGGTTATTAAATTCACTCTATCGCGCACTCAAAAAACAGAACGGCATAGGCATGGGGGATGCAAAACTTCTAGCAGCACTAGGGGCCTGGCTTGGCTTGCATGCATTGCCCAGCATTCTTCTGATAGCGTCCTTGACTGGACTCATTGGTGGTGTTGTTTGGCTGCAATGGAATAAGCAAAATCATCGCGCTGCATTTCCTTTTGGCCCCTTTCTTGCTATTGCTGGCATCATTGAGTTGTTATGGCCACAGACTATACAAACACTCCTGCTGAGCAAGCTAGCCTAGGCGCATTAAAAGGGCGATTACCCCTTGTTGGCCTGACAGGCGGCATTGGCTCGGGCAAAACGGCAGTTAGCGATGAGTTGGCCAAGTTAGGAGCGGGCATAGTTGACGCCGATCTGATTGCCCACCAGACTACCGCCCCAGGTGGTGCGGCCATTCCTTTAATTCAAAAGCAGTTTGGTGCAGAATTTATTGATCGTAGCGGAGCGCTAGATAGAGGCAAAATGCGCAGCCTAGTTTTTGGAGACCTTAAGGCCAGGAAATCCCTGGAGGACATTACCCATCCCTTAATTCGGCAAGAAACGATTAAGCAAGCCCAGCAATTGATGCAACGAAAGGTTCCTTATCTTGTTTTTGTGGTCCCGCTCTTAATTGAATCAGGTGATTGGAAACATCTACTGGATTACTTAGTAGTGGTGGACTGCCCAGAAGAGCTCCAAATTGAACGAGTGATGCACCGCAGCAAATTACCCCGTAATGAGGTTGAGGCAATCATTAACGCCCAAGCAAGCAGAGTAGAACGACTTGCCTGCGCTGATACGGTGATTGAAAACCAAGGCGCTCTAGAGCATCTAAAAGCAGAAGTCTTGAGCTTGCACCAAAAAATCTTGCAGATTCAGAAAGATCACCCCAGTTCGTCATAGAATATGGGCTTGTGATTGTCTACGAATACCCCTTCAATGAATTAGTTCGAAGCATGCTTCGGCTGGAGTATTTGTTCGCCCGCTTTAATCACTTTGTACGCTCAGATGACCCTGAACTACACCACAATGCCATTTCTATTTTGTTTGATCTTGGTGATATTGGCGCTCGCGGCGACATCAAATCATTACTACTCAAAGAATTTGAACGTCAAAAATATGCGCTCAATGGCTTGAAGTCATCACAAAAAGTTGATCAAGAAGCGCTCACACAAACTCTTTCTGAAATTGATGCTGTTGCTGCCAGCATCAACCAATCTGCTGGCAGACCCAACTCCGCCATTACTGAGAGTGAATGGCTAAATGCAATTCGCACTCGCTTAAATATTCCAGGTGGCACAAGCCCTATCGATTTACCTAGTTATCATGCTTGGAAAAATAGCCCCACCTCAGAACGTCGAGAATTACTTGAAAAATATATTGGCCCACTCTTGCCTTGGCAGGAAGCATGTCAATTATTTTTGCGACTACTTCGTCAATCGGGCGAGGCTAAAGATGTAGTAGCTCACAACGGATCTTTTCAACAAGCACCTTCTGGCAAGGTATATCAATTAATGCGTATTGCCGTTGAAGATGACGCCTTATTTTCTGAGATCAGTGCAAACAAATATCTGCTCTCCGTACGCTTCTTAAAGTCAGAACGCGATAAAAAAGCACAGCTCATAAATATAGATGTGCCATTCAAGCTAACGCTCTGTCAGTTTTAAGCTAAAGCCCTTCTAAGGCACTCTAGCATTGGCCAAGCGGCCGGCAGCAACGGCTCGACACTAGGCGATTCAGCACTAATTAACTCCCAAGATAGCGCCTGTCCTTCACACCCCTTGGGCGTACCAGACCAATTTCGAATGATGCTGACATATAAGCGAACATAAGCATGCGGATAATCATGCTCGAGAACCGTTAACTCTTCGCTTGAGTGAATATCGATACCAAGCTCTTCTTGTAGTTCACGTTGCAAAGCCTGAAAAACGGTCTCCCCTTTTTCAACTTTTCCACCAGGAACTTCCCAATAACCTGCGTAAGGCTTTCCTTCAGGCCTCTGACCTAAAAGATAACGCCCCTCAGAATCAATCAATATTCCTGCAGCAACAACAGTAATGGGACGTTGGATTTCAGTCATGCAAGTAATTCATCTAAGCTTTTGAGCCAGCCCAGTGTTTGGCAAATTGCCAGGCTACGCGCCCTGAGCGTGAACCACGCTCTAATGCCCACACCAATGCTTCAGGGCGAGCTGCTTCAATTTCTTTAGAACTTAATCCAAAGTGCTGCAACCAATGCGCCACGATTGCTAGATACTCATCTTGCTTAGGCGGATAAAAAGATAACCAAAGACCAAAGCGCTCAGATAAAGAAATCTTTTCTTCCACTACTTCACCAGGATGAATTTCACCATCATCGTTATGAACATAACTCTCGTTATCTTTCATGTATTCCGGCAACAAATGACGGCGGTTAGAGGTGGCATAAATCAAGATATTGTCGACTTGAGCAGAAACAGAGCCATCTAAGGCTGATTTCATGGCCTTATAACCAGATTCCCCATCCTCAAAAGAAAGATCATCGCAAAAAATAATGAAGCGCTCTGGACGCTCTGCTAAGAGCTCGGTAATGTCTGCTAAGTCTGCCAAATGCTCTTTTTCAACCTCAACGAGGCGTAGACCCTGGCTAGCAAACTCATGCAAGCTTGCCTTAATGAGAGAAGACTTTCCAGTCCCTCTCGCACCAGTCAACAGAATATTATTGGCTGGCTTCTTCTGAATAAAGTTTTTTGTATTGTCACGAATGGCATCACGTTGACGGTCAATGTTTTGCAAGTCTTCGAAGGTGATATCAGACACATGCTTTACAGGCTGCAAAAATCCAATGCTCCCAAAAATACTGTCACGACGGCGCCATCTAAATGCAGTTGAGGATTTCCACTGGACTTCAGTTAACGGCTTGGGCAAAAAAGTATCGAGGTGGTCTAAAAGACGATCTAATTTTTCATTCATATTTCAGGCGGTCTTTTATGAGCGATAGTCTGCATTAATCGATACGTAGTCATGAGATAAATCACATGTCCACATAGTTTGTGTGGCTGTGCCACGACCCAAATCAATCTTGACCGTAATTTCTGGAGCCTGCATTACCCGCTGACCATCCGCCTCTTGATAATCGGGATTACGGCCACCATCTTTCGCAACCCAAACATCGCCAAGCCACATTTGCACATGGTTCACATCTAAGTCAGAAATGCCCGCGTAGCCAATCGCAGCAAGAATGCGCCCTAAATTGGGATCGCTTGCAAAGAAAGCGGTTTTCACTAAAGGTGAATGGGCAACTGCTTTAGCAACCAAGCGGCACTCTTCAGGAGTTTTTCCGCCAACCACTTCAATAGTCATGAATTTGGTAGCGCCCTCGCCATCACGGACGATCATTTGCGCCAGATTGCGAGCTAATGAGATTAACGCATCTTTCAAGATTGCGTAGCTAGGATCATTCGCAGACTGAATCTGAACTGCTGACTGACCAGTAGCCATAATGATGAATGAATCATTGGTCGACGTATCGCCATCAATCGTGATGGCATTAAAAGAAAGGTCTGCAACTTCACGGGTCAGGTTGCCCAGTAGACCTGGTGCAAATCCTGCATCAGTCGCAATAAACCCAAGCATCGTTGCCATATTAGGATGAATCATTCCCGCACCCTTACAGATGCCTGTAATGGTCACTACGCCAGCAGGCGTCTCTACAGTGACTGATGTGGCCTTAGGTTGGGTATCGGTGGTCATGATGGCTTCAGCCGCATCAAACCAGTTGTCCTCACCCAAATTGGATACCGCTTTTGGCAAGGCGGAGACAATTTTTTCAATCGGTAGGGGCTCAAGAATCACGCCCGTTGAAAAAGGCAAAATTTGCTCAGGATTAATCTTCAAATCTTTTGCCAATGCAGCACAGGTTTCCAAGGCATGCTTCATACCTGACTCACCTGTTCCAGCATTAGCATTGCCAGTATTCACTACTAGAGCTCTGATCTCACCATTGCGACCCTCTTGAGCCAAATGCTCACGGCAAACTTGCACAGGGGCAGCGCAAAAACGATTTAGGGTAAAAACACCTGCTACCTGGGAACCAGGCACCAAGGTCATTACCAGTAGATCTTTGCGATTTGCCTTCTTAATTCCAGCTTCTGCGATGCCCATCTCAAAACCTTTAACAGGCTTGAGGTCGGCTTTTTGGGGGAGAGGTAAGTTAACTGTCATAGTCTGATAATTGTAGATGAGGCTTAAAAACAAAGCGCGCCAGATTAAGGCGCGCTTTGTTATATATCCTGCTAACCTTCAAACTAAGCCTTAATTGGAAGCTCTCTTATGCGCTTACCAGTTGCAGCCGCAATCGCATTGACTAAAGCGGGGGCAACCAAGGGAACACCCACCTCACCCAAGCCGCCTGGCTTCTCTTGGCTAGGAACCAAATGGACCTCAATCACCGGAACCTGATTTTGGCGTAAGCTGGGATAATTATTGAAGTTGTTTTGCTGAACACGGCCATTTTCAATGGTGATTTCATTGCTCAAGGCTGCGCTTAAACCGTAAATCACGCCACCAGTAAGCTGAGCCCTAGCTTGGTCTGGATGTACCGTAATCCCACAATCAGAAACAAAGGTGATTTTCTTAACCTTAGCTTCTTTGGCCACAGGATCAAGCTCAAGAATGCAGGCTGAATAAGTGTCATAGCACTCCATCTGCGCAACACCAAAGCGCTTGCTACCAGCTACATAACCGGACTTTTTAACCGCCATCTCGAGAACCGCTTTAGCTCGAGGATGCTTGCTTAATGCTGACATACGATAAGCAACAGGGTCTTTACCAGCAGCTTTGGCAGCTTCATCGATGAAACTCTCGACAGCAAAAGCATTGAGCGCATTGCTGACTGAGCGCCAGTAGCCAACTCGAATACCCGCTCCCTCAATCACATTGGTCATCTCGAGGTTGGGAATGTCATACGTTAAGTTATTTGACCCCTCAACCATAAACGGATCAAATCCATCCTTCACAAATCCCGGGAACGCACGAGCCGTCACCGACTGAGAAACCATTTTTGCTTTCAAGGAAGCTAACTGACCATTTGCACCCAAGATACCATCCACTTTATGAATACTCATTGGACGATAAAAATCGTGAGTAATGTCATCCTCTTTTGTCCAAAGCATCTTGACCGGCATTCCAGCAGCTTTAGAAATCTCTGCAGCCTGACGAATAAAGTCCAGCTCTAGCTTGCGACCAAATCCACCGCCTAAGAAAGTGGTTTCAATAGTGACGTCTTCAGGCTTCACACCTGCCGCTGCTGCGGCAACTGCTTGACCACCCTGTTGAAACTGAATTGGTCCAATGATTCTGCACTTTCCATTTGATACGTCTGCAGAACAATTCACCGGCTCCATAGTGGAATGCGCTAAATACGGTAAAAAATATTGAGCACTTAGAGGCTTGCCATTTGCAACGGTAGCATTAGGGTCGCCCACCGTCTTAATCACTGCGCCCTTTTTAGATAAATTTGCCTCAAGACTTTTACGAACTAATGCAGTACTTAGATTGGCATTTGCCCCCTCATTCCATGTGATTTTCAGAGCATCCCTACCCTTGCGAGCTGCATAAAAATCCTTTGCCAATACCGCAATGCCATCAGAAATTTGCACAACCTTGATTACTCCAGATACCTTCAGCGCAGCTGCTGCATCAAATGCGGTTGGTGTGCCGCCAATAACAGGGCACTGTGCCAAAGATGCGATTGCCATTCCTGGAATCTTTACGTCAATTCCATAAACCGCCTTACCAGCAACTTTGCTTGGCGTATCCAAACGACGCATCGTTTCTTTACCGATCACCATAAAATTCGCAGGTGATTTTAGGGCTGGTTTTTCTGGAAACGGTAACTTAGCTGCATCTGCAGCCAACTCACCGTAGGTAGCTGACTTTCCACTTGAATGAGTCACCTTGCCATTCATAGCCTTACAGTCTGAGGGTGCAACACTCCAACGTTGGGCTGCAGCTTGAACCAAGACCATACGAGTAGCTGCCCCAGCGGTTCTTAACTTATCAAAAGCTTCGCGTACTGAAGTTGAGCCACCCGTTATTTGACCACCCAACATTGCATTAATATAAACAGGAGCTACCCCAGCAATCTCAACCCGAATCATGGAGAGAGGTAAATTTAATTCCTCTGCTAACAAAGCCGGTAAAGAGGTATATACGTCCTGCCCCATTTCTGAGCGTGCGCAGATTAAAGTAATTTGATTATTGGGGGTAATTTGTACCCAGGCATTTGCTAAAGCAGGTTTAACAGAATCCCCTGTAGCGGCTTGGCTTGTTAGAGGGAGGTGCATACCAATAACTAATGCGCCAGTTAAAGCAGAACTTTGCTGAATAAATTGACGACGGCTACTATTTTTTAAAGATTGATTTTTCATTTGATCTTTATCCTTTAAGCCAATTTATCTGCAGCGCGTTTCACTGCTTTTTCAATGCGAGAATAAGTTCCGCAACGACATATATTGCCGCTCATCGCATTCTTAATATCATCGCTACTAGGTTGTTTTTTCTTTGCCAATAAATCTGCAGCAGACATCATTTGACCAGTCTGACAGTACCCACACTGAGGCACATCGAATTCGATCCAAGCATCCTGAAGTGCTTTTCCAACCTTAGCCGCCAAACCCTCAAGCGTTGTTAGTGTCCTTCCTGCGGCAACAGAGACCGGGGTAGAGCAAGAACGGATAGCAGCGCCATCAAGGTGTACGGTGCAAGCACCACAAAGCCCTGCTCCACATCCATACTTTGGACTTGTGACGTCAAGATGGTCTCTCAAGACCCACAAAATTGGAGTTTCAGGATCGCCATCGAAGCTGATAGCTTTGCCATTGAGAGTAAATGAAACGGCCATGATGCCCCCTTGCTTAGATTTGAAAAATGGGAATAAAGCTGAGTATTCAGAACTCATTAATCATGACAGATCTGTAGGATTCTTGGGGACTCCAATCATTAGGGATTCCACCAAGAAAAAAGCTCAGATAAATCTGAGCTTTTTAGAAATTGCGATTGAAGATGAGCACTCTAAGCCAATGCACCGCAACAGTTCTTATATTTTTTGCCACTACCGCAGGTACAAGGATCATTGCGCCCCACTTTTGGCCCCGTGCGAACAGGGGCAGGCTGAATATCCACCGCAGCACCACCAACACCAGTTGATCCAGCGACTTCTTTTTCAGGATCAGCGTGCTGATACTGAACATCGGACAACTTTGCCAAATCCTCATTCATCGATTCAGAGGCTTGATCTAACTCACTTGCGCTACGAATCTGAACTGTCATGATGCTTTTGACAACATCGTTCTTGATGACGTTAAGCAACTCGCCATATAACTCGAATGCTTCACGACGATATTCTTGTTTAGGATCTTTTTGGGCATAGCCACGTAAATGAATACCCTGACGCAAATGGTCTAAAGCAGCCAAGTGCTCACGCCAATGACTATCCAAGCTAAACAACAGAACAGAACGCTCAAAACTAGCAAAAGATTCTCGACCGGAGAGATCTACTTTTGCATCGTAAGCTTCTTTAGCAGCCTGCAATACACGCTCAACAATTTCAGAATCATCTACGCTATCAGCCGCCTCAACCCAATTCTTCAAATCAATAGTAAGGCCCCACTCGCTAGCCAGAACATTCTCTAGTCCGGTAAGATCCCACTGCTCTTCCATAGACTCCAGCGGTACATACACTGAGCAAACTGAACGCAATACATCTTCACGTAAATTAGCAATTAACTCGCCAATATCATTGCTTTCAAGCACTTCATTTCTGAGGCGATAAGTTTCTTTACGCTGATCGTTAGCAACGTTGTCATACTCAAGTAACTGCTTACGAATATCGAAGTTACGACCTTCAACTTTGCGCTGTGCTGACTCAATAGAACGAGTCACCATGCCAGCTTCAATCGGCTCGCCATCCGGCATCTTCAATCGATCCATTACAGCGCGCAAACGATCGCCCGCAAAAATACGAAGAAGTGCGTCATCCAATGAAAGATAGAAGCGGGAGGAACCTGGATCACCCTGACGACCTGAGCGGCCTCTTAACTGGTTATCAATACGACGACTCTCATGACGCTCAGTGCCGATGATGTGCAATCCGCCTGAAGCAAGAACCGCATCATGAATACTTTGCCACTCATCCTGCAATTGCTTAATCTTGGATGCTTTTTCAGCATCGGAAAGCGAGCTATCTGCCTCGATCAAGGAAGATTGCTTGCCCACATTGCCACCCAACACGATATCGGTACCACGACCAGCCATATTGGTGGCGATCGTGATCATTTTTGGACGTCCTGCTTGAGCAATAATTTCTGCTTCGCGGGCATGCTGCTTGGCATTCAATACCTGGTGCGGCAATTTGCGTTGATCTAACAGCTGCGCAATCAACTCAGAGTTTTCAATTGAGGTAGTGCCGACCAATACTGGTTGACCACGCTCATAACAATCTTGTATATCTTTAATGACCGCGTCATAGCGCTCACGAGAAGACTTATAGATTTGGTCTTGCTTATCTTTTCTTTGGCTAATGCGGTTTGGGGGAATCACAACTGTTTCTAAGTTGTAAATTTCTTTAAATTCGTAAGCCTCAGTATCGGCAGTACCAGTCATACCTGCCAACTTGCCGTACATACGGAAATAATTTTGGAAGGTGATCGTAGCTAAAGTTTGATTCTCATTTTGAATCTGCACGCCTTCTTTAGCTTCTACAGCTTGATGTAATCCATCAGACCAACGACGCCCCTGCATCAAGCGACCAGTAAATTCATCAACAATGATCACTTCACCATTTTGAACAACATAATGTTGATCGCGGTGATACAAAGAATGTGCACGCAGCGCTGCATACACGTGATGCATCAAAGTAATATTTTGTGGCGCATAAAGAGAATCGCCATCATTAAGGGCGCCCAACTGAACCAATACTTGCTCAGCTTTATCGTGCCCCTGCTCTGTCAAATAAACCTGCTGAGATTTCTCATCAACCCAGTAATCACCTGGCTTCTCAACACCAGTGCCATCAGCCTTTTCTTCACCAATCTGACGATCTAAATGCGAGGGCAATGAATTAATCTTGATATAAAGATCTGTGTGATCTTCTGCCTGACCAGAAATGATTAATGGGGTACGAGCCTCATCAATCAGAATAGAGTCAACCTCATCCACAATTGCATAAGCCAAACCACGTTGTACGCGCTGGTTCAGATCTTGAACCATGTTGTCGCGCAAGTAATCAAAACCAAATTCGTTATTTGTACCGTAGGTAATATCTGCGGCATAAGCCTCTTGCTTGGTGGTGTGATCCATCTGGGATAAATTCACACCCACCTTCATGCCCAAGAAGTTATATAGCTTGGCCATCCATTCGGCATCGCGCTGTGCCAAGTAATCATTCACAGTTACAACGTGCACACCTTTACCGGTCAGTGCATTTAAATAGACTGGCAGAGTAGCAGTTAAGGTTTTTCCTTCACCAGTACCCATCTCGGCAATCTTGCCTTGATGCAAAGCTAAGCCACCTAAAATCTGGGCATCAAAGTGACGCATCTTCATGACGCGTACGCTAGCCTCACGAACAACAGCAAATGCTTCTGCTGCAATATCATCCAATGACTCACCAGAAGCTAGGCGAGACTTGAATTCAGCTGTTTTTGCGGCAAGCGCAGCATCATCCAAAGATTGCAGGCTCGACTCAAAAGCGCCAACCTTGGCAACGACTTTGCGATACTGTTTTAAGAGGCGGTCGTTACGACTGCCGACCAGGGTTTTAAGAAGACCGATTACCATGGGATATTGAAGAAAATTAAGTCCTTGAGTTTATCACCCGCAACCCCATTTTTTATGAACTTCACCCCTAAATCATCCCGCAAGCACACAGCCCATGACTGGATGGATTACCTACGAGAATCCGATGGGCTTGGGGGGATTTTGGCCAGAACAGAAGATCTGGCAAAACTGAAGGGGTGGATCCACTCAGCACTTACTACCCTGGATTTAGGTCACCTCAGCTCAAAAATTGAAGCTGGATGGCGCTCCGGCTCAAAAGATGAGCTCTTTTTACTGGTGAGCAGTGCCAGCATTGCAAGTCGCTTACAGCAAATTTTACCTAGTCTAATCAAAGAGTTAGCTAATTCTGGCTTAGTCTGTAGCGCAATAACGGTTCGGGTTAAACCAGCCCCGCCAGTCTGGGAGATCAAAGCTAGACAAGCCGAACGGGAAAAGCCAAAAGGCTTAAATGAGGTAGCTAAAAAGTCTTGGGAGTCTCTTTTGGAGAAATTAGGGCCAGAATCAGGCTTGCGCTCATCTATCGAGAAACTACTCAAAAACAAGCCGAAGTAGGCTAAAAGACAACTTCGAAGACCGCTTCGAGCCTCTTAGAAAAAGAGGGGTTGGCTTTCTTGGGAGTAGGCTTCAGGAGCCTTATTTTCAGCGAAGGAGCTAATTTCGTAAGAACTTGGATCTTCCAAAAGCTTACGCAAAAGTGCGTTATTGAGGGCATGCCCTGACTTCTCAGCAACATAAGCACCCACAATTGGATGACCAATAAGGTAGAGATCACCAATCGCATCTAAGATTTTGTGACGCACAAACTCATCTTCGTAACGAAGTTCTTCGTTATTCAAAATGCGGTGCTCATCTAAAACAATCGCATTATCTAAACTGCCACCACGCGCTAAACCCATTTCGCGGAGTGCCTCTACTTCGTGAGCAAAACCAAAAGTACGTGCGCGACCAATTTCACTACGGTAAGCGTGTTCTGCAAAATCCACCACAAAACGTTGCCCCGTTTTATCTACAGCCGGATGTTTAAAGTCAATCGTAAAGTCCAACTTAAACCCAAAGAATGGTTCTAATCGTGCAAGCTTGTCGCCTTCACGAACCTCGACTGGTTTTTTAATAACAACAAATTGACGTGGCGCATCTTGCTCGGCAATACCCGCTGATTCAATTAAAAACAGAAAAGAGGCGGCACTGCCATCCATGATGGGTACTTCTTCGCCATCCAGCTCAATTAATAAATTATCTAAACCTAGCCCAGCACAAGCGGATAACAAATGCTCTACAGTTGAAACACGTACGCCATCTTTCTGAATTACAGAGGCTAGTCTTGTGTCGCAAACAGCTAAGGCAGTTGCTGGAACAACAGACTGCTCAGGCGTATCTACCCTAACAAACTGAACCCCTGAATTCACTGGCGCAGGCTTGATAGAAATCATCACCTTACGACCAGAGTGCAAGCCAATCCCCACGGTTTTTACCGGAGTGGCGATAGTGCGTTGCTTCATCATATGTGGCTATCTAAATTCAGGGGATGTTTGTTTGTGAATTCTGATTACAGCTTTTTCAATATAGAAGCTGCATCACTTACTTCAAACTTACCAGGAGCTTCGCGGTCAAGTGATTTCACAACACCGTCTTCAATAATCATGGCATAACGATCAGATCGCACACCCAATCCACGAGTAGTTAAATCCAACTCTAATCCGAGCTTTTTGGTGAACTCAGCACTGCCGTCACCGAGCATACGAATCTTCTTGCCTACTTTTTGATCACGTCCCCATGCACCCATCACAAATGGGTCATTTACAGAAACGCACCAAATCTCATCAACACCTTTAGCTTTGATCGCATCAAAGTGCTCCACATATCCAGGCACATGCTTAGCAGAACAGGTTGGGGTAAAAGCACCCGGCAATGCGAAGAGTACGATCTTTTTACCTGCAGCCAATTTCTCAACTTCAAACGCATTTGGCCCTAAGGTGCAGCCCTCGGTCTCTTCATTCATAAATTCATAAAGAGTAGCGTTCGGTAATTTTTGTCCAACAGCAATCATGACATCTCCAATAAATAATTGTTAGTAAGCATGCCAACGCAAGCGCGGGATTCGTCGTCCGGAGGGGCGCCGCGCTGGCATTTTGCAATTACCTATTGTATTAAGCAGTCAATTAATCTGCTTGCTTACGTAAAAAGGCTGGGATTTCATAGTAATCAGCCCCTTTGTCCAACATGGATTTAGCCTGTGGAGAGCTATCTGCACCTAATGTAGGCGTAGGAGTCGCTTCACGAGAGCTACGAAAAACACGTGGTAAATCATATTGACTGTAATCAACCCCGGTGCTTGCTGGCTGAGCTGCCATTGCTGGAGTACTACCAACACCAGTCATTGCCAAACCTGCACTAGTTCCCAGAGCGGAATCCATACTTACCTTGCTCATTGCAGCGGAAGGGCTTGCAGGGGCAAAACTATTAAGATCAGCCATTGTTGGCATAGCATCATGAGTACCAGTAGCTTGTCTCCAAACTACTTCAGGCTGGTTATTTTTACGTGCTTGAGGATTATTTAAACCAGTAGCAACTACAGTTACACGCAAGGCATCACCTAAACTCTCGTCATATACGGTACCGAAGATAACTGTTGCATCATCTGCAGCGTAGCCGCGAATCGCAGCCATTACTTCGCGAGTCTCAGACAATTTCAGTGAGCGGCTAGCGGTTATGTTTACCAATACGCCACGCGCACCGGATAAATCTACACCCTCCAATAATGGTGAAGCAACTGCAGCTTCAGCAGCCAAGCGTGCACGATCCATGCCAGAAACAGTTGCTGTTCCCATCATGGCTTTGCCTTGCTCGCCCATTACTGTCTTAACATCTTCAAAGTCAACGTTAATCAAACCTTGAACATTAATGATTTCTGCAATGCCTGAAACCGCGTTATGTAACACGTCATCAGCACAAGCAAATGCCTTATCGAACTCAGCGTCCTCACCCATTACTTCAAAGAGTTTTTCATTGAGCACAACAATAAGTGAATCTACATATGACTCGAGCTCTGAAGCACCGTTCTCAGCAACCTTTAAACGCTTCACACCCTCAAAATCAAATGGCTTACTGATCACACCAACAGTGAGAATGCCCATTTCTTTTGCCACTTGGGCCACGATTGGAGCTGCACCAGTTCCAGTACCGCCACCCATACCAGCAGTGATGAACACCATATGTGCGCCTTGCAAGGTATCAGCAATGCGGGCACGCGCTTCTTCAGCAGACGCAGCACCGATTTCCGGTTTAGCCCCTGCACCCAATCCGCTAGAGCCCAGTTGCAAATTCACAGATGCCTCAGAACGCTGTAAAGCGCCAGCATCGGTGTTCATGCAAATGAACTCTACGCCGTTAACACCACGACGGATCATGTGCTGGACAGCATTACCACCAGCGCCACCAACTCCAACCACTTTAATAATGGTCTTGCCGGCTATTTCTTGATCTAACATTTCAAATTCCATATACCCTCCTAGGTAAATACTTACTACATTGACGACGACGAAAAAAACTAAAAATTACTTAAAAATTTCCTGCAAACCATTCCTTCATGCGCGAGATAACACCTTGTAACGCGCCTGATTGAGAAACACGACGGCCGCGCAATAACTGCGCTTGACCTTCCATCAACAAACCAATGCTGGTGGCATATCTAGGACTACGCAAAACTTCATGTAAATGGCCACGGTACTCAGGCGTGCCGATTCGGGCTGGCCTTAAAAAGACCTGCTCCGCTAACTCCACCATGCCAGGCATGAGCGCAGTGCCACCTGTTAAAACAATTCCTGAAGAAACCATATCTTCGTAACCAGAATCACGAACCACGCCTCGTACGAGGGTAAATAACTCCTCAACTCGTGGCTCGATCACTGCTGCTAAAGCTTGCTTAGACATCGGACGTGGATCACGGTCACCGACGCCTGGAACATCAATCATTGCAGTCGGATCTGCCATATCTTGACGAGCAATGCCATGCGCGATCTTCAAATCTTCAGCATCAATCGTTGGAGTACGTAGCGCCATGGCAATGTCATTAGTAATTTGATCGCCTGCAATTGGAATTACTGCGGTATGACGAATAGATCCCTGGCAGTAAATTGCAATATCAGTGGTACCGCCACCGATATCCACCAACACAACGCCCAACTCTTTTTCGTCCTCAGTGAGTACTGCCAAACTTGAGGCCAAAGGTTGCAAAATCAAATCGTTTACCTCAAGACCACAGCGACGCACGCACTTCACAATATTTTGAGCCGCACTTACCGCACCAGTCACAATGTGCACCTTCACTTCTAAACGAAGGCCGCTCATACCGATTGGCTCGCGCACATCTTCCTGTCCATCAATAATGAATTCTTGAACCAGAATGTGCAAAATCTGTTGATCCGTTGGAATATTGATTGCTTTTGCCGTTTCGAGAACGCGCTCGACATCCCCAGAACCAACCTCCTTATCGCGTATTGCCACCATACCGCTAGAGTTGAAACTCACAATATGGTTACCCGCAATACCAGTAAAGACTTGTACGATCTGACGATCAGCCATTACCTCAGCCTCTTCAAGCGCCTTCTGAATTGACTGAACAGTTGCTTCAATATTGACTACAACACCCTTCTTCAAACCTTTAGAGGCTGTTTGACCAACACCAACCACATTAAATTGACCATCGGGAGCTAATTCAGCAACCAAGGCAACAACCTTGGATGTACCAATATCCAACCCAACCAACACATCACGATTGTCTTTACTCATCACCATTCCTCATTGCTTCAGCTCGCTTTTTTTACCATCCACTTCATTCTTCTTCAAACTTGCAGAAGCAAGATGAACCGCAAAACCATTTGCATATCGCAAATCAATTGCATCAATTCGATTAGCCAACTTCTCTTGTACTTGAGGCCAATATTTTAATAAGCGCACTACACGTTCTTCAGTTAAATTCTTATCAGAGCTTTCTTCATCGCGCCCAAACTCAACTCTCATACCATTAGAAAGTTTGACGTTCCACGCATAGCGCTCTGTTAAAGCAAGGCTAGTTACTTCCGCACCCCATGGCTTAAACCAGTTGTTTGCTTTTTCACAAAGACTCATTACCTCTTTGCCAGAATCTGCAGGACCAGAGAAGTCAACCAGACGGATGTCGTCACCAACCTCAGAGACTCGTCCAACAAATAGCTCCCCATGGGTGTTCATTAAAGTGTGACTCTCAGCACCACCCCATGTACCAAATGGTTTCTGCTCTTCAATGCTGACGACTAATCCATTAGGCCAGACACGGCGTACATTGGCATGTCGAACCCAAGGCATACTCTCAAAGCCACGCTTTACATCCTCTAGACGAACACTAAAGAAATTGCCCTGTACCGTTTCTAAAACTTGCTGCTTCACAATTGGCTTCTTAACGTGCTTTAGCGTTTGTCCAGCGACCGGCTCAATTTGTATTTGCTTTAAAGCAAATACTGGACGTTGACTAAGCCAAACCAAAATACCAATTACTAGCATCACGATGAAGCAACGCATCAAGAAACGGCTCAGCTTCTCCATGCGATCCGAGTGATTCCATAATGGAGCCATCAACATTGAGAAAATTTCACCGAAGCGGTCCATGAAGTTACTCATGCATGAGCACCCTCATTTTGCTGCACTGTTTGGTCCAATAACCAAAGCACTAAATCCGCATAATCAACACCTGCCGCCTTAGCAGCCATTGGCACCAATGAATGAGAAGTCATGCCAGGTGAAGTATTCATTTCTAGCAAATAAGGTTTGCCAGTTTTTTGCTCCAGCATCACATCTGCACGACCCCAAGTCCGGCAACCCAGGGCTTTGTATGCCGCCAAGGCTAATTCTTGAACAGCAGTATTCACCTCTGGCGCTAACCCTGTTGGGCATAAGTACTGAGTTTCATCAGAGAAATACTTGTTATGAAAATCGTAATTTGCTTGCGGTGGAATAATTTTGATCACCGGCAACGCTTCGGCATCCTTACCGTAGCCAACTAATGGGCAAGTTAATTCATCCCCGATGATGCAAGTCTCGGCAATGACTTTTTTATCTAAACCAGCAGCAAGCTTATAAGCGGCCGGTAGTTCATCTACTGACTTTACCTTGGTTAGGCCCAAAGAAGATCCTTCGTTTGCAGGCTTCACAATTAATGGCAAACCTAAGTGCTGAACTACTGCATTCCAATCACTTGTTGCAGTCAGTTCTTCATACTCTGGAGTTGCAAGTCCATTACTAATCCAGACTTGCTTAGTGACAATCTTATTGATCGCTAAAGCAGATGCCAATACACCGCTACCGGTATATGGAAGATCCAGCAATTCAAGCAGACCTTGAATCGTGCCGTCTTCACCAAAGCGGCCGTGCAGCGAAATGAAAATACGATCAAATTTCTCTTGGGCTAGTTCAGTAGGGCAACGCAAACCAGTATCAAAAGCGTGGGCATCCACACCTTTTGAACGCAAAGCCTCCAGCACACCATTACCTGACATGAGGGAAATTTCTCTCTCGCCGGATTTACCGCCAAGCAATACGCCGACGCGACCAAAAAACTTAACATCCATGCTAGCCAAGTCAGCTTTAACGCGATCGCCCCAGGAGCTCAAGTTAGCGTCTACCTTAGACATGCTTTGCCTCCGACAATGTATGTGGCAAAGCAGAAATTGATCCTGCACCCATCGTAATTAATACATCTCCATCTTGTAAAACTTGACTCAATTTTTCTGGCATTTCCGCAATACTTGCAGCGTAAGCAACTGCCGCTGAATTCAACAATGCTGTCGAATTCTTATCTTCAGCAATAGCAGCCTTCATTAAGCTCTTGCCATCAGCGCCTGGAATTTTGGCTTCACCTGCTGGGTAGACATCTGTCAATACCAATGCATCAAAGCTTCGAAGAACTTGTACAAACTCACCAAAACAATCACGTGTTCTAGTAAAGCGATGTGGTTGGAATGCCAAAACTAAACGGCGATCTGGATAGGCGCCGCGAGCAGCAGCTAAGGTTGCTGCCATCTCTACTGGGTGATGACCGTAATCATCAATCAAAGTAAATCTGCCACCTGATGCCAACGGAATCTCTCCATAGCGCTGGAAGCGACGACCAACTCCGCCAAATTCAGAGAGAGCTTTTGTGATTGCTTCATCACCAACACCTAACTCTGTTGCTATACCTATAGCAGCTAAAGCATTGCGTACGTTATGCAAGCCTGGCAAATTAAGAGTGACATTAAGTGGGCCAGGCTTATTGCCATGTCTGCGGACAGTACGGCGATCAACCGTGAAATGCATGCGAGTGCCGTCAGCACGAACATTGCTCGCACGGATATCGGCATCGTCAGATAGGCCGTAGCGCAGTATTGGTTGAGATACAAATGGAATGATGTCGCGCACATTTGTATCATCAATACAAAGCACTGCCACGCCATAAAATGGCATGCGCTGAATAAATTGCACAAATGCTTGCTTTAAGCGAGCCATATCGTGCTGATAGGTATCCATATGATCTGCATCGATATTGGTGACCACTTCCATCGCTGGAAATAACTGCAAGAAAGAAGCATCAGATTCATCAGCTTCAACAACAATAAAGTCGCCATGTCCTAAACGTGCATTTGCTCCAGCTGAATTGAGTTTTCCGCCAATCACAAACGTAGGGTCTAGACCACCCTCAGCCAAAACTGATGCGACCAAACTGGTAGTCGTTGTTTTTCCGTGGGTGCCAGCAATGGCAATACCCTGCTTTAAGCGCATTAACTCGCCCAACATCACAGCACGCTGAATTACTGGAATCTTTGCAGCTCTTGCAGCCAAGACTTCTGGGTTATTCCCAGCAACCGCCGTTGAAATCACTACTGCCTCAGCAGTGCCAATATTTTTAGGGTCATGCCCAATATGAATCACTGCGCCCAACTCTTTAAGACGCTTAGTTACGGCACCCTCAGCAAGATCAGATCCTGAAACTTGGTACCCCAGGTTCAAAAGCACTTCTGCAATGCCACTCATACCCGCACCACCGATACCGATGAAGTGAATTTGTTGAACGATATGTTTCATATACCCACCCCCGCACAATCTGCGCATACCTCAGCCACTCGCTGAGTTGCATGCGGCTTTGCTAAAGCATGTGCACGCAATGCCATCTCTTTTAAGTCCGCACGATTGAAGTTTTGAATCATCAATGCCAAATCCTGCGGGTTCAGCAATGGCTGCGGCAATAAAACTGCCGCATCTGCATTTGACAGAAACTGTGCATTCGCAGTTTGATGGTCATCAATTGCATGAGGAAATGGAATCAAGCAAGAGGCAATGCCACAAGCAGCTATTTCAGAGACTGTCATAGCACCCGAGCGGCAAATGACTAAATCTGCCTGTGAATACGCAGTTGGCATGTCATCAATAAATGGACGAATATCTGCATCTACACCAACATCCGCATATCTTTTTTGCAGATCTGCTAAATGCTTATCGCCCGCCTGGTGAACCACCTTAGGACGTGACTCAGCTGGAATCAATGCTAAGGCAGCTGGAATATTTTCATTTAAGGCTGCAGCGCCCAAGCTACCACCCACCACCAAGATGGAAAGTGGTCCTTGGCGCTGTTCATACCGTGCTGCAGGCGCAAGCATATGATCAAACTCTTCGCGGATCGGATTGCCAACCCACTCTGCGTTTGCCATCGTATGAGGGAATCCAGTGAGAGTGCGCATAGCAATTTTGCTTAATGCACGATTAGCACTACCAGCCACTGAATTTGACTCATGCAAAACCAAAGGACGCTTCAAGAGTTTACTTACCAAACCACCAGGGAAGGTAATGTAGCCACCCATTCCCAAAACAACATTTGGCTTCACGCGGCGCATAATCTTCCAACTCTGAAAACAAGCACGCATGAGGTTAATCGGTAGCATCAACTGTGCTTTTAAACCTTTGCCACGAAGACCGCCAAACTCGACTGCCTCAAACGGAAAGTCACAGGACTTCACAAGGCGATACTCCATGCCAGCTTGATTTCCCAACCAAGAGACACTCCAGCCACAAATCCGCAAGTATTCAGCGACAGCAAGGCCTGGGAAAATATGCCCACCAGTGCCACCTGCCATCACCAAGATTGAGGGTTTTGTCAAAGCTTCCCTCCACGCATCAGAATGCGATTTTCAAAATCAATGCGCAATAGCATTGCCATCGCAACAGCATTCATCAAAATGCCTGAGCCGCCATAACTCACCAATGGCAAAGTCAAACCTTTAGTTGGTAACAGTCCAAGGTTCACGCCCATATTAATAAAGGCCTGCCAACCAATCCAAATTGCAACACCCTTAGCAGCCAGGCCTGCAAAGCTGCGATCCAACTGCAAGGCTGTACGACCAATTAGGAAAGCGCGTCGTACGATCCAATAGAACAAGAAGATCATGACAACCACCCCAACAAATCCCAATTCTTCACCAATCACCGCCATGATGAAATCGGTGTGCGCTTCAGGTAAGTAATGCAATTTCTCTACGCTACCACCTAGACCCGTACCAAACCATTCTCCACGCCCAAACGCCATGAGTGAATGCGTTAGCTGATAACCTTTATTAGCGGCGTTATCCACTTGCCATGGATCCATAAATGCCAACATGCGACCACGACGGAATGGTGAGAGCGCAATCATTGTTGCCCCGCTCATCAAGCCAACCGCAATCAATCCACCAAATAATTTAGCGTTAATTCCACCCAAAAAGAGAATGCCAAATGCGATTAAGGCAACTACTACGAAAGCGCCCATATCTGGTTCAGCCATCAATAAGCCACCAACCAGAGCAACTGCAATGCCCATAGGCAGCATGCCCTTCACAAAAGAATGAAGATACTCTTGGCGTTGCACTGTATAACTTGCCGCAAAGATCACTGCGGCAAATTTCATTAACTCGGAAGGTTGGAAGTTCATTAAGCCCAAAGGAATCCAACGCTTTGCACCATTCACACCTTTACCAACACCAGGAATAAGTACCGCGATAAGTAATAAAACAGTAAATCCAAAAATGACTGGTGAATAACGATCCCATACTTTTGTTGGAATCTTGAAAGCCCAAATCCCCACCCCAATAGCAATCACCAAAGAAATCATGTGGCGGATCAAGAAAAAGTTGCTACTGTAGTTTGCGTACTTAGGCCCATCAGCCAAAGTAATGGAAGCTGAGTACACCATCACTAGGCCAATCAACATGAGGGACAAGATTGCCCAAACAAGCAACTGGTCATACTCCATCATGCGTGAACGGGTTTGCTCTACGCCAGATACTGCATCACGCAAGCCAGTGCGGAAGTTATCAATTCCTCCTCTAGAAAAATTCCAGAAGCGGTTTAATCCAAGGCGATTTTCAGGAAAGAATTTCTCTTTTAAGTTCATGCCTGGACTCCTTCAAAGCGCATTCCCAGCTCTTCGACTTCTGCGACAAATACTTGAGCACGCTCCTTGTAGTCGCGGAACTGATCTAGGCTGGCGCAAGCTGGGGATAACAACACCAAATCTCCAGAGATGGCCTGTGCCGCAGCAGCCTGAACCGCAGACACCAAGTCACCGCAATTGGTAACTGGTATGCCAACACCCAATGCCTCGCCAATTGCAGCGCCATCTTTACCGATTACGAAAGCGCCTTTTACAAAACGCAAAGCTGGCTCACGAAGTGGACTGAAATCTTGCCCCTTACCGTCTCCGCCAGCAATTAACCAAATGCGTTTGCCTGATTCGTTATTACCCAAGCCATTTAATGCAGCAACAGTAGCGCCTACATTAGTGCCTTTACTATCGTCCACATACTCAACGTCTTTAACGATTGCAATACTTTGAACTCGATGAGGCTCGCCATGGTAATCACGCAAACCATGCAACAGAACATTCATTGGCAAATTAGCGGCACGCGCTAAGGCAAGCGCAGCTAAGGCATTTAAGGCGTTGTGACGACCACGTATTCTTAATGCATCAGCTGGAATGAGACGTTTCAATCGTAAAGGCTCATCATCCTCAACAACCGCAGCCTTACGACGACGCTTAGGCTTAGGCTCTACATCCTCATCCACCTCAGCCCACACTAGCCAATCAATGCCACCAGCACGCAAGTCATGCTCAATACCAAAGGCGCCTTGCTCATCTGGACGATTAGAACCAAAAGTCACAATAGTTTTCTCTGCTTTTTGCTCTTCTGAAAGCAAGCTCATTACAAGAGAGTCATCACGATTCAGGATGCATACTGTATCGGCGCCAAATATTTTTGACTTAGCATCTGCATAAGCCTGCATATCCCCATGCCAATCCAAATGGTCTTGGGTAATGTTCAACACAGTTGCTGCAGTTGCATTTAAGGTGTGGGTATAAACCAGCTGGAAACTAGATAACTCCAACACCCAAACATCAGGCATGTCGACAATCTGATCCGCCAAGTCTAAGCAGTTCATTAATTTTTCCAAAGCAGCAGGGCTGATGTTTCCCGCCACAGCAACCTTCTTACCAGCGCGCTCACAGAGTTGCCCTGTTAGTGCGGTGGTCGTTGTTTTGCCATTGGTACCAGTGATTGCCAATACCGCAGCCTCATAACTAGACTCTTGCACCTGAGCCATGCGACCTAAAGCAGAAATTGCACGAGTAAAAAATTCAATTTCGCTCCAAACGTCGATTTCAGCTTCCTCAGCTTTTACCAAGAAAGAATAAATTGGATCTTGCACCGGAGAAAGCCCTGGACTGATACCAATCACATCAATTTCATTGAGTAAGTCATCACTCAAAGGTCCAAAACAAGTATCTTTTAGTCCAGCAAGGTTAAGCTCCTGCAACCAAGCATTCTGACGCTCACTGAATGATGATTGCTCACGAGTGTCGGCGAGACGTACCTCTGCACCATTACGCAAGCACCACTTAGCCATGGCGACACCGGATTCACCCAAACCCAAAATAAGGAATCTGCTTGGTGCTTGATAGCCCTCATCACCCATAAAGGCTGAATTAGCGAAGGTATTTTCTAAAATCAACATATTTACTTTTGGATCACCGTAACTTCAGGCTAGATAAGCCAATTAAGACTAAGAGAATCGTGATGATCCAGAACCGCACAACTACCTGCGTTTCTTTCCAACCACCTAATTCAAAATGATGATGCAATGGCGCCATACGGAAAATACGACGGCCCTCGCCAAAATGTTTTTTGGTTACTTTGAACCAAAGTACTTGCAACATGACTGAAAGGGTTTCGGCAACAAAAATGCCACCCATCACAAACAACACAATTTCTTGACGAACAATGACGGCGATAGTGCCGAGTGCACCACCTAAAGCTAGCGCACCTACGTCGCCCATAAATACTTGGGCTGGATGAGTGTTGTACCAAAGGAAAGCTAATCCTGCGCCGCCCATGGCGCCACAGAAAATCATTAGCTCACCAGCGCCAGGTATATAAGGGAAGAGGAGATACTTAGCATAAATCGCATTACCCATCACATAGGCAAAAGCACCCAATGCAGCACCCACTAGAATGACTGGCATGATGACTAGGCCATCAAGGCCATCGGTTAAATTCACCGCGTTACTACTGCCAACAATTACCAAGTAACTCAAAATAATGAAACCCATAATTCCTAATGGGTAGCTCACTTCTTTCATAAACGGCAATAGCAAGTCAGTCTTTGCAGGAAGATCTAAAGCAAATCCGCTTCTGAGCCACTCGTAGAATAATTGCAGCACCTTGAGGTTGTTGACTTCTGAAACTGAGAACGCAAGATAGATTGCAGCAAACAAACCAATCAAAGTTTGCCAAAAGAATTTCTCTCTAGAGGCCATACCTTTTGGATCTTTGTAGACCACTTTACGGTAATCATCTACCCAACCCACTAAGCCAAAGCCAAAAGTAACAATCATCACAATCCAAATAAATCGATTGCTAAGATCTGCCCACAACATACAAGAAATAAAGATACCAATCAAAATCAATACACCACCCATTGTTGGGGTGCCTGACTTTACTAAATGTGTTTGTGGCCCATCCGTCCTTACTGCTTGACCCATCTTTAAAGCGGTGAGTTTGCGAATGACCCAAGGTCCCGCAGCCAATCCAATTAACAATGCAGTGACTGTTGCCATCACCGCTCTAAAAGTGATGTAGTTAAATACTCGAAAAAATCCGAAATCATCCTGCAGCCATTGCGCCAACATTAAGAGCATGTTTTAGCCTCCTCTAACAAGGCTTGCACTACACGCTCCATGCGCATAAACCGTGAACCTTTAACCAAAATATTTAAATGCTGATTGCTACCAGTGGACTGGGCATGAAGCGCATCTCTTAATTGCGCAATGAGACTATCCATATCCGAAAAATGTTTTGCCTGAGATGTTGTTGCAGCATCTTGACTAACTTCATTAAATCCTTGAAGCGCGAATTGGCATTGCTCGCCTAAGGCAAAAAGTTTGACAACCCCTTGTTCAGCAGCATAGGCGCCAACTTCCCGATGAAACTCTGGCCCCTGATTACCAACCTCGCCCATATCACCCAAAATAAGCCAAGATAAATTGCCTGATTGCTTTAAGGCGTCAATCGCCGCTCTTACAGAGTCTGGATTAGCGTTATAGCTATCATCAATGAGGGTTCGATTTGAATCAATCACCTTAGCTTGCATGCGTCCATTGACTGGTGAGAAGGATTCGAGACCCTGCTTGATTTTTTCGAGACTTACACCAGCTGCAATTCCTACCGCACTTGCTGCTAGAGCATTACGAACATTGTGGCTGCCCAAAGTATTGAGCTGAACTTCAATAATTCCTTGCTCTGTTTGGATTTGCACATGCCCATTACTTAATAAACTTCCAGTCACAGCAGCCGATGCCTTAGTCTGAGTTGATGACAAAACAAAATCAATTACCTTGCGACTAGCAGCAGCCTGGCGCCAAACATTTGCAAACTCAGAATCTGCCGGGAAAACAGCGATGCCATCATCTGGTAACACACGAATTGCATCGGAATGCTCTTCAGCTACAGCAGCTACTGTCGCCATAAATTCCTGATGCTCACGCTGGGCATTATTAATTAATGCGATGTTGGCTTGTGCAATTGCAGCTAACTGTGCCGTCTCGCCTGGATGATTCATGCCAAGCTCAACAACCGCTAGACGATCAGTTGAACGTAGCTTTAAGAGCGTTAATGGCAAACCAATATCGTTGTTCAAATTACCTTTGGTCACTAAGGTATGTTGCTCGCCAACCGCAGCCTTAAAAATAGATGCAATCATTTCCTTAACTGTGGTCTTGCCATTGCTACCAGTAACCAAAGCCAAAGGAATCGGATGATTAGCACGCCATGCTTTGGCTAAATTGCCTAAACCAACGCGTGTATTCGAAACGCAAATTGCTGGCAAGTCGGCGGGGCATTTATCTTGACTACTAATTAGTGCAGCACCTGCGCCTGCCCTCGCAACATCAGATAAGAAGTCGTGCGCATCAAAGCGCTCGCCAACCAAAGCTACAAATAATTCATTGCGCTCTATCTGACGACTATCAGTACCCACTCGAGAAATAGATAACTCCTGAGCAGCACCTGCAGAAGCATTCATTAACTTGCTTCCAGGCAGCATAGCCTGTGCTTGAGCAAGCGTTGTCATGATGGACATTAGATTCCACCTCCGGCTGCCAAGCGAATATGCTCCTGATCAGAAAAATCGAATTTCTTCCCATTGATTTCTTGTGTAGTTTCATGACCCTTACCAGCCACCAAAACTATATCGCAAGGATTCGCATGGCGAACAGCGGCCATAATGGCAGCCGCACGATCGATAATCATCTGAATATTTGTTGCGTCAGCCTTTAAACCAGCCCGAATCATCTGCATGATGGCTTGAGGATCTTCTGAACGCGGATTGTCGCTAGTAATCAAAATTTGATCAGCGTAACGTCCTGCCACAGCTCCCATCAGCGATCGCTTTCCAAAATCCCTATCGCCACCACAACCAAATACACACCAAATACTTCCGCCACGCTGATCTGCAATAGGTCGCAAAGCCTGCAAAGTTTTTTCTAAAGCATCTGGTGTATGTGCGTAATCGACAACCGCCAACAAACCCTCTGCTTTTTGAGGTTTGCCAATCTGAATTAATTCCATACGTCCAAGCACTGGATTTAATTGACTGACTTTTTGCGCTGCAAGCTCACAGCTCATGCCTTGAGTAAGTAATACTGTCCATACTGCCAGCGCGTTACTTAAATTAAATTCACCCAATAGCGGGATGTGCAATTGAACACTTCCTGCGTTGTCATAAACAAAAGTGGAATCGTAGCCTGCACTACTCAGCGCAGTCTCTTTTGCATAAATACGCTGCAATCGGTCGCCAAATTTTTCAAAGCCTTCGAAAACTGATGGCGACAAGGCGTATGCCCACACCTTTAAATCGTTTTTAGCCAATAGATTCATGACTAACTCACGACCAAATGCGTCATCTAAATTAATGACTGCATGCTTAAGTCCAGACTGCTGAAATAACTTCGCTTTCGCCTCAGCGTACTCAACCATACTGCCGTGGTAATCCAAATGATCTTGCGTGAGATTGGTGAAGACCGCGCAATTTAGCTCAGTTCCAGCGATTCGATCTTGTTCTAATGCGTGTGAAGACACTTCCATTGCAACTTGCTTTGCCCCTACGCTGCGCAGCTCTGCCAGCTGAGTTTGTAACTTTGGAGCATCTGGAGTTGTATAGCCAGTTTGAACCATAGCACCTGGAAATCCAGTTCCTAAAGTTCCCAAAACCGCCGTGCGATGATTAGTAGCATCCAAGGCTTGTGCGAGCCACTGCGTAATGCTTGTCTTTCCGTTAGTGCCAGTAACACCAATAATGCTCAATTCCTTACTGGGATTCCCGTACCACTGAGAGCACAATTGGCCCACTTCTGCAGCAAGATTTTCAACTGCAATGCATTGCGGGTGATCTGCAAATTGATTACTCATACCTGCAGGATCAAACACCACAGCTGATGCACCATTTTCTAAAGCAGCATGAATAAATTGACGTCCATCACACAATGCATTGCCATGACCTACCGGATAGGCAAAAAAGATATCGCCAGACTGAATCTGGCGACTATCCGCGCACACTTTTGCGGAGGAATTCGCTAGAGTGTGTAAGTGGTCAATCAAGTGATTGGTGTCTATTTTCAAATCCACCCTCATCGCTTCAAAACCACATGTTGAGCCTGAGCATTTGCAGACTGAATCTCCTGTGGATTCTTATCCTGCATCACCATTTGCTTCACTTTACTATCCGGCAAAACATTTAAGGTATGCAGTGTTTCACTCACAATAGTCGAGAAAACTGGTGCTGCAACATCTCCGCCGTAGTGACTTCCCCCTGTGGGCTCATCAATCATCACCGCAACCACAATACGTGGCGCACTAATTGGAGCCAGGCCAGCAAAGTAAGCACGATATTTATTGCCATACCCTTTGCCAACTAGCTTATGCGCTGTTCCAGTCTTGCCGCCTACACGGAATCCTTCAGCCTGAGCCTTAATGGCAGTACCACCAGGCTCAGTAACAGATTCCATCATGCTGCGCATTTCTATTGCAGTTTGTGGAGAAAGAACTTTTGTGCCCGGCTTAAATTCTGGGCTGCGCTCAATTGTCAGAGGAACTAATTCACCGTCACGAGCAAAAACTGTATAAGCACGAGCCACCTGAAATAACGAAGCAGAAATACCATAGCCAAATGCAATACGCGCTTGATCGGTAGGCATCCACTTTTTAAATGGGTGAACCGTTCCAGCTACCGCCCCAGGGAAACCAATTTTTGGCGCTTGGCCGAATCCAACCGCTGTATAGAAATCCCACATCTCTTCAGCAGAAAGGCTATTCATCGCAATCTTTGCTGTTCCAATGTTGCTAGACTTCTGAATAATTTGAGAAACAGTTAAGTTCCCATAGGGATGTGTATCAGTAATTGGCTTTGGTCCAATTAAATATTTAGCGCCAATCACCATATTGGTATCTGGCTTGACCGCGCCCTTTTCCAATGCAATTGCAATTGTTAATGGCTTCATCGTTGAGCCAGGCTCAAAGGTGTCCGTTAGTACACGATTACGTAATTGCTCGCCAGTCAATACTCGTCGATCATTTGGGTTGTAGCTAGGGTAATTTGCTAGAGCCAAAATCTCACCGGTTTGCGTATCTAACACCACAGCGCCGCCTGCTTTAGCGTGATGCTTTTCAACCGCATCTTTTACAGCGTTGTAAGCCAAGAACTGAATCTTGCTATCAATAGAAAGATTTAAATCTTTTCCGTTTTGTGGCAACTGCAAAATGGCCATTTCATCGACAACGCGTCCGAGACGATCAACGACTACGCGCCTCTGCCCTGGATGTCCGGCAAGATCTTTCTCTCTCGAAAGCTCCATACCCTCTTGGCCTTTATCGTTTACGTTTGTAAAGCCAACCACGTGTGCCATCGCCTCGCCCTCTGGATAGAAGCGACGATATTCATTATTTAATCCAATACCAGGAATTTCTAACTGCTTAATTTGCTGAGCAACTGCTGGATCGACTTGGCGTTTTAAGAAGATTTGCTTGCGCTCTTCTTTTAATTTCTTCCGTAAATCAGATTCACTCATCTGCAAGAGACTTGCCAGCTTTTGCACCTTAGCTGCGGCCAAATCATCCGGCACCGTGTCGTTATAGGCGATAACCGATTTCGCCTCCAGACTAGTTGCAATAACCTGACCATTACGATCCAAAATTTTTCCACGGCTAGCAGGCAACTCTAGCTCGCGCTGAGTACCTCGCACGCCTTTTGCCTCATAGAATGCATTGCCTGGGCCCTGAATCCAAAATGCGCGCAGCAAAAGCATCATGAATACAAAAAATAAGAGGAAGAGCATTAAACGCGAACGCCACATTGGCAGACGCAACACTAAATTTGGCGTAGTAGAAAAACCAACCGGCCTCATTTAGCCTCCTTTAAGTACAAGGTACGTTCAGGAGAAATTGGGGACATACGCAATTGATTTCGCGCAACATCACGGATACGTGCAGACTTCGATAAATTACGTTGCTCAAATTCAAGACGTAACCATTCTTGGTTTAACTTACGCTCTTCAATCTGTGCACGTTCCTGCAGAATGAATAACTTACGCGCACGCTGCTGCGCCGCTACTAAAGATAGAGCGCAAATTAATAACAATGCGAGCAAGGTCAATGTTGCACGATTCATGCAACTGCTCCCATGCGTTTTTCAGCGACACGCATAATTGCTGATCGTGCGCGAGGATTTTCAGACACCTCGGCATCACTAGGTTTGACACGACCAATAATTTCCAAGGCACTTTGCGGCAAATCTTTCTCGCGCACTGGCAAGCCACGAGGAATCTCTACTTTTGCATGGGCCTGCATAAATTGCTTCACGATGCGGTCTTCAAGGGAGTGAAAACTGATCACTGCTAATCTCGCACCAGGCTTTAATAATTTCAAAGCTGCTTTTAAACCAAGCTCCAAATCTTCCAGCTCGCGATTGATAAAAATACGCAGAGCCTGAAATGTTCTGGTTGCAGGATCTTGACCTGCTTCACGTGTACGCACAACGCTAGCAACTAGACTTGCTAATTCTGTTGTAGTTTTTGGTGGCAAACCTTCTTCACGCTTTGCCACAATGGCTTTAGCGATCTGATATGCAAAGCGCTCTTCTCCGTAAGTCTTAATCACGTGCGTGATTTCCTCCGGCGGTGCTTGCTCCAACCACTCTGCTGCAGTTAGACCATGATCGGTATTCATGCGCATATCGAGCGGACCTTCGCGTCGAAAAGAAAATCCCCGATGCGCTTCGTCCACTTGCGGCGAGCTGATACCCAAGTCCAACAAAATTCCATCGACTGATTCTGGTTCCGCGTACTGATCCATCTGCGCAAAGCTGTCGTGCACAACTTTCAAACGCGGATCGTTGATTTTCTGGGCTACTGCGATCGCATCCAAATCCTTGTCGAAAGAAATCATGCGTGCCGATGGATTCAATTCTTTGAGCAGCGCTTGAGTATGGCCGCCTCGCCCAAAGGTTCCATCGATCACTAGAATTTGTTTTTCTGAGTTTTGATTTTGAATCAGTGGGCCGCCAACTAGCGCCGTCACCGCCTCGGCCAGTAACACTGGGCGATGAGATATGTTCATAGCACCCTGTCATCAAAAATTAAATTGCTTGAGTGCTTCAGGCATGCCTTGCGCAATCGCAGCCTGTTCTTTTGCAGCGTATGTTGCCGCATCCCACAATTCCAAGTGACTTCCCATGCCAAGCAAAATCACTTCTTTTTCTATTCCAGCTGCTGCGCGTAATTCTGGACTCACCAATACGCGACCAGCGCTATCCAAATCCATTTCGGCTGCATTACCCAAAAAGATTCGGCGCCACCAATGAGCATCCATTGGAAGTTGTGCAACTCTCGCTCTGAAGGTTTCCCACTCGGGCCTTGGGAAAAGAAGTAGGCAGCCATCGGGGTGTTTTGTGAGCGTGATTCGGCCCTCGCCCTGTACCAACAAGGCGTCACGATGCTTTGCCGGCACAGACATGCGGCCTTTTGCATCTAAATTGAGAGCTGACGCACCTTGAAACACCATTTACCCCACTTTTTCACACTTCCTCCCACTTTAGAGGATCGTACTAAGAGGGTCAAGTGTTTTTAGGGGTTTTTTTAGGAATTTCTCTAGTGTTTACAAACACTTAGCGTCATGTGTTCAGAAAATGGTGTTAGTAAAATAGCTACTTGAAACAATGGCTTGGAAAATATACTTAAGAATAGATCTTAGCTATTGAGCTAGATAATCCCAAAATATACTGTATTTATAAACAGTAATCTCAAAAAAATATATCAAAATTAATCAGAAATTAATTTTCAAAGATTAATCGGATTTCAGTTTTAAATTTTATAAGCAGTAGTGGTCATTACCTTAGACATTGCCTGCATTATTTTTTGAATAGGTTCTGGCAAATTTGCACCGCCTGCATTTTTTGCCGCCTGTCCATGAGCAATTTCATCAACGCGCATTTGATCAACAATTGCGCGCGAACGCTGGTCTTCTTTTGGCAATTTTTCGAGATGACTTTCTAAGTGATTCTCCACTTGTTTTTCTGTTTCAGCAACAAATCCTAAACTCCACTTATCGCCCGCTAAGCCCGCTGCCAAGCCGATTGCAAAGGATCCTGCATACCAAAGTGGATTGAGATAACTAGTGTGAGATCCAAGCTCTTGTAGGCGAGTTTCACACCAGGCAAGATGATCCATTTCTTCGCGGCCAGAGTGATCCAACATCTCTTGAATATCTGAATTTCGTGCGACTAATTTTTGTGATTGATACAACGCTTGCGCACAAACTTCACCAACGTGATTTACACGCATGAGTCCAGCAGCATGTTTTCGTTCGGCAGCATCTAACCCAGAATGACTTGCAAAATCCGACCCTGGCGTAGGTCTTTGAGAATTAGCACCCCCAACCACCGACCGAAGGGCAGTGTCAAACTCCAAAATAAAGCGATCTATCGGGGACATTCGCGACAAAAGTTAGATTAAAACCTCTGCTTTGCTGCTTTGCTTGGTCTTCAGACCCAACTCAGCCAAGAGTGCACGGTCTTGTTCTGCCTCAGGATTACCGGTAGTGAGTAGTTGCTCACCATAGAAAATCGAATTAGCGCCAGCCAAGAAACACATTGCCTGGACAGCCCTACCAAGCTCCTGACGTCCTGCTGACAAGCGCACACGAGCTTTAGGCATGGTGATCCTAGCAACCGCAATAGTTCGAACAAACTCGAGCGGATCTAATGGCTTTTGATCTGCTAATGGCGTGCCAGCCACAGGCACCAAATGATTAATAGGCACTGATTCTGGATATGGGCTTAGATTGGCTAAGCGCGCCAGAAAGGCAGCTCGCTGCTCTCTAGATTCGCCCATGCCCACGATTCCTCCGCAGCAAACTGACATTCCAGCAGCGCGGACATTGGAAATCGTATCCAAGCGATCCTGATAGCCACGAGTAGAAATGACTGAGCGGTAAAAATCTTCGCTGGTATCTAAATTATGGTTATAGAAGTCCAAACCAGCCTCCTGAAGGGCCTGAGCTTGATCAGCTTCCAACATGCCCAAGGTAGCGCAGGTTTCAAGGCCCAGGGCTTTTACGCCCTTAATCATGGCGGTCACTTTTTCAATATCACGATCCTTAGGCTCGCGCCAAGCAGCGCCCATACAAAAACGGTTAGAACCAGCCGCTTTAGCTGCTTTAGCAGCCTCTAAAACCTCTTCCAAGCCCATTAACTTCTCGGCCTTAACATCGGTGTCATAACGAGCGGCTTGCGGGCAGTAGCCGCAGTCCTCAGGACAACCACCTGTCTTGATTGACAACAGGGTAGCCAATTCGACATCACCCTCAGGGAAATAAGCCTTATGAGTCTCTTGGGCTCTCAGCATCAATTCATTAAATGGAAGGGCAAATAAAGCCTCAATTTGAGCTACTGACCACTCTCCAGGCGCTGAAATTTCCTCATGCACCCCTTGATGCAATTCAGCCTTCGATTTGAACTGGGTTAAAGGTTTTTCAACGATTTGAGTGTCCTGCATGGGCAAATTCCAGAAATTAGGTAGATTCAAGGCATAAACATAACAGATACAGGCCTGAAATTGGGAAAACTAGTGGTCAAATATCAAACATGAAGGTTATTTCTGATTTAAATCAAGCCGCACTCATTGATCGCAGCCTAGCCGCCGTTTGGCACCCATGCACTCAGATGAAACAGCATGAGTCCTTTCCGCTAGTTGCCATCACAAAAGGTAAGGGTGCTTGGCTATATGACGAAAACGGAAATGCCCTGCTTGATGCCATTAGTTCATGGTGGACAAATCTATTTGGTCACTCCAATCCACGCATCAATCGAGCAATAACTGAGCAGCTAGAAAAAATTGAGCATGTGATGCTCGCAGGTTTTACACATCTACCTGTAGTGGAGTTGTCTGAAAAACTTTCGGCGTTAACCAGGCAACACTTGGGTCACGTCTTCTACGCATCTGATGGTGCATCTGCTGTAGAGATTGCTCTGAAGATGAGTCATCACTATTGGCAGCTCACTGGCAAATCTCAAAAGAAGAAATTTGTTTGCGTAGAGAATGGTTATCACGGAGAAACGCTAGGTGCATTAGCGGTAACTGACGTAGCCATTTTCAGAGAAGCTTATGGTTCACTACTGCAAGATGTCTACACAGTCGCCTCCCCCGATGCACGCAAAGCAAAAGTTGGTGAGACCGCAGATGATGTGGCAAAACTTGCCGCAAAACAAGTTGAAGAATTATTTATAAAAGAGCATCAACATATAGCTGCGTTTATTGTTGAGCCCTTAGTGCAATGCGCCGGACAAATGGCGATGCACTCTCCCGAATATTTGCGCCTAGTCAGAGAACTATGCAATCGCTATGAAGTGCATCTGATTGCAGATGAGATTGCCGTTGGCTGTGGTCGGAGCGGTAAGTTCTTCGCCTGTGAACATGCGGATATCTGGCCAGACTTTATAACGCTTTCCAAGGGAATTAGCGGTGGTTATTTGCCCCTATCACTGTGCCTTACTACCGATCAGATTTACCAGGCGTTTTATGGCGACCAAACATCGCAAGGGTTTTTACACTCTCACTCATATACTGGCAATCCTCTAGCATGCGCTGCCGCTCTAGCTTGTCTTGAGATTTTTGAATCCGAAAATGTATTAGAAAAGAATCTTGGGCGCTCGCAAGATTTAGCAAAAGCGTTTACATGGGCAAAGACCGATTCCCGAATTGAACATTGGCGCCAACAGGGAATGATTTTGGCATTTGACGTTAAAAACAATTACATCAAAGATCCTAAAATTTTTGCGCGAACCATGTTTACCAATAGCTTAGAAGCGGCTGTACTAATTAGGCCTATTGGCAATACGATTTATGTAATGCCCCCCTATATCTTGTCATCTGAAGAAACGTTGCAATTAGGTAAAGCGGTGCAGCTTGCCTTAGAAAAGACATTGGTATGACGAGTGCATTTAACGCCCTTCATTTTGCGCAAGAGCAAATCGCAGATTTGGATGTACAACTGCTAAAACGAATATTGAGAGCAACTGAATCTCCTTGCGACACCAAGACGCTAGTTAACGGGCGTGAATTAAAAGCTTTCTGCAGTAATGACTATCTGGGTCTGGCAAATCATCCCGAGCTAGTCCAAGCTCTTGCTGAAGGCGCAGCGCAGTATGGTGTTGGTAGCGGCGCCTCACATCTCATTAGTGGCCATAGCATTGCTCATGAGATTCTTGAAAGTAAGTTGGCAGATTTTCAGAAGCAACATATCCCTGATGCACGCGCACTCTTTTTTAGCACCGGCTACCTTGCCAATCTAACAGCAATTACAGCCTTAGCAAGACTTGCGCCACAAGGGTCCACCAGCATTTATTCAGCCAGGTTAAATCATGCGTCTTTGATTGATGGTGTCCGCTTAGCAAGCTCGCAAAATAATGCGCGGGTTCAGTTATTTGATCATGATGACATCAATGCATTAAGTGAATTACTAAAAGCTGATCAAAATCCTCTCAAGATGATTGTCACTGATGGCGTCTTTAGTATGGATGGTGACCTTGCCCCTGTTAAGGGATTATTAGAAATCGCCGAGCAATATGATGCCTTGCTATTGGTGGATGATGCTCATGGCTTTGGAGTTTTAGGTAAACATGGTCACGGCATTTTGGAGCAGGAAAATATTTGCTCAGATCGCATTGTGTATATCGGCACACTTGGAAAGGCTGCCGGTGTCAGCGGTGCTTTTGTTTGTGCGCATGCAACCTTGATTGAATGGCTGATCCAAAAAGGTCGCCCCTTTATTTACAGCACTGCTACGCCACCAGCAATAGCGCACACTCTCTCCAAGAGCTTAGAAATGATTGAGGGAAATGAAGGGGGCAATCGTCGCACCCAACTCAATAAACTCATTCGCATTTGGCAAGATGAAATGCATTTTGCTCAATGGGAAAAAGTATCTTCTTGCACTGCAATTCAGCCTGTTATCTTGGGCAGCAATGCCAATGCCTTGTTGGCAGCCAAATTGTTGGATGAAGCCGGATATTGGATTCCAGCAATTCGCCCACCCACGGTACCCATTGGCAGTGCGCGATTGAGAATTACCTTCTCAGCAAATCATAGTGAAGCAGATTTGTATCAGCTAATCACTACTTTAAAAATGATTGAGCAGATAGCCATCCAAAAGACGTCTCATGAATAAGCCCACTGGATTCTTTGTGACTGGTACCGATACCGAGGTTGGTAAAACCCTGGTAAGCGGTGCGCTCATTGTGAAATTGCGCGAACAAAAAATAAACGCCATTGGCTTTAAGCCCGTTGTTGCCGGAACTTACAAGAACGCAAACGGTACAACCCTCAATGAAGACTTAGAAACACTACGCACTGCGTCCAACCTTGGTCATAACGAATTGAGCTTATGCCCTTATGTATTAGATCAACCATCTGCCCCTCACCTAGTAGCGGCGCAGCAAGGGTTAAAGCTTGAAATGAGTGTAATAACTGAGGCCTTTCAGACTGTTCAACAACATACAGATTGCGTTGTGGTTGAGGGTGCTGGAGGCTTGCTAATACCTTTAAATGAAGATGAAGATTTAGGTGGGTTTGCAAAGAAGATTGATTTACCAATAGTTCTCGTAGTGGGCATGAAATTAGGCTGCCTTAATCATGCCCTACTAACGCATGAGGTAATGAAAGTGCGCAATTTAAAGATTGCTGGATGGATTGCCAACACCCTTACAGAGGAAATGCCGCTGTCGCAAGAAAATCTCCAAACATTGCAAACCAGAATTGAATCTCCATTCTTAGGTCTGATTCCAAGACTGCCAAAAGAGCTACAAAAAACCACTAATAGCCCCTATTCAATTGAGGCTTTGCATTTTGCTGCAAAGCACATTCAATTACCCAATCAATAATCAGCATTAATTGCCCTCTAAAGGCACATTAAAAGACTTTCGGATAAGATGAAGGGATGCATTTACTCCCAGAAATTACCGAATCCGCAGAAGCAATTCAAGAAATTCGACGCAATATTCATGCGCATCCTGAATTGCGTTTCGAGGAAAACCGCACGGCTGACTTAGTAGCAGAGGCACTTTCCAGCTGGGGAATTACTGTTTACCGTGGCATGGGAAAAACTGGAGTAGTCGGTCGCTTAGATGGCGACTTAGGTCCAGGCAAGATGATTGGTCTTCGCGCCGATATGGATGCGTTGCCATTACAAGAACACAACAACTTCGCGCATGCCTCAAAGAACCCAGGAAAAATGCACGCTTGTGGTCATGATGGTCACACTGCCATGCTCCTTGGTGCCGCACAGTATTTATCAAATCATCGTGACTTCAAGGGTACGGTCATTTTTATTTTTCAGCCAGCTGAAGAAGGTGGTGCAGGCGCAAATGAAATGATTAAAGATGGACTCTTCAAAGAGTTTCCATGTGATGCCGTTTTTGGTTTGCACAACTGGCCCGGCTTAGCAGAAGGTCACTTTGGCGTGACTCCTGGCCCCATGATGGCTTCTAGCAATGCCTTCGAAATCAATATTAAGGGCAAAGGTGGTCATGCCGCCCTTCCCCATAACAGCGCAGATCCTGTGTTTGCTGGCGCACAAGTTGTGCTTGCATTACAAAGCATCATTACACGAAATAAACGCCCTGTGGATGCTGCTGTTTTATCCATTACGCAATTTCATGCGGGTGAAACAAGCAATGTCATTCCGGATAGCGCATTCATTGGCGGCACAGTTCGCACATTCACATTAGATGTCCTAGATCTAATTGAGCAACGTCTTCGCGAAATCGCTCACAGTGTTGCAAGCGCATTTGATTGCCAAGCAGAAATTGCATTCTCTCGAAATTACCCACCACTCATTAACCATGCAGATGAAGTGCAATTTGCCACAGAGGTAATGAGTGAGTTGGTTGGCAAGCAGAATGTGAATACCTCAATTGATCCGACGATGGGCGCAGAAGACTTTGCGTTTATGTTGCTGGAAAAGCCAGGTTGCTATGTTTTCCTTGGGAATGGCGATGGGGATCATCGCTCCGTAGGTCATGGCATGGGCCCTTGCCACCTGCACAATCCTTCCTACGACTTCAACGATTCCTTGATTCCAGTAGGCGTGAGCTATTGGGTCAAACTAGCTCAACGCTTCCTAGAAAAAAACTAAATTCTTTTTTGAATTTCTGAAATTAAGAGTTGGTAAATTTGGCTGGGCGCTTTTCCATAAATGCGGCCATACCCTCTTTCTGATCATTTGTTGCGAAACAGGCATGAAAGAGGCGACGCTCAAAATGAATACCCTCAGACAATGTAGTCTCGTAGGCCGTATTGATACTTTCCTTAACCATCATTGCAGTCAATAAAGGCATATCGGCAATTCCTTTAGCAATTGCTTTTACCTCTTTCAATAAATCTGCTTGCGGGAAAATTCTGGCGACCAAACCAGCGCGCTCAGCTTCGGCGGCATCCATCATGCGACCTGTTAAGGCTAAATCCATGGCTTTTGCTTTCGATACTGCACGTGGTAAACGTTGTGTACCGCCAGCACCAGGAATGATTCCTAACTTCACTTCTGGTTGAGCAAACTTCGCATTATCAGCAGCCATAATGGTGTCGCACATCATGGCGAGCTCACAACCACCACCCAGCGCATAGCCGGAGACGGCAGCTATTACAGGCTTGCGGACTTTTTTAATTTCTTCCCAGTTGCGGGTAATAAAGTCACCGCGATAAACATCTTTCAGTCCATACTTCGCCATGGATGCGATATCAGCTCCAGCTGCAAACGCCTTTTCACTGCCAGTAACAATCATGCAACCAATATTGTCATCCGCATCAAAAGCCAATAATGCAGCGCCAAGCTCTTCCATCAATTGGTCATTTAAGGCATTCAATACTTCAGGGCGATTTAAAGTGATGGTTGCGACCTTGCCATCCACTTCAGTCAAAATTGTTTTGTAGCTCATTGATTTCTTTCGGTAGTAAGAATTTATTAACGTGGAAGCAGCAGCCACATCCTGCCATTTTGTTTCATGCGGCCCGCCATCTCTCCAGCAGAATCCCCTGATCCCCAATAGTAGTCTGCCCTGACGCCGCCCACAATCGCCTTGCCAGTATCTTGCGCCATCACCAGCTTTTGCAAGGACTGGTTACTCAATGGCTTTGTTGTAGCCAAAAAGACTGGCGCGCCCAAAGGCAAAGCCTGTAAATCAACAGCGATGCTACGCTCACCAGTAAGCGGCACACCTAAGGCTCCATTAGGGCCTAAATCTGCAGCCACATTACCTGGCAACTCTTTAAAGAAAACAAAACGCGGGTTAGCGTTGAGCATTTCATTGACCCGATCAGGATTACGTTTTGCCCACTGCGAGATACCTTGCATCGTTGCTTCGCTTCGCGTAATTTCTTTTCGATCTAACAACCACTGTGCAAATGACTTAAATGGTTGATCGTTGGTACCTGCGTAGCCGAGACGTACGACGCGCCCATCTTCAAGACGAATCTTTCCGGAACCTTGTATTTGCATGGAAGCTGCCGCTACAGGATCCTGTACCCACGCAATTTCGGATCCCTTTAACACTCCAGAGCTGATGAGCTCTGCACGCGTTGGACCCGGATTCGGTTTTGATTTACGCCACGCACTTGGATAGCTATAGAGCGGTACGTTGTATGTACTAGTGCGAGTGAGTGAGCCATTCATGACAGGCTCGTAGTAACCGGTAATTAAACCCGTATCACTTCCAGAGCTAGTGCGAATTTCATACGCTTGAAAATTACTTTCAAAATATTTGCGAACTGCTTGTGTATCGCGGCCTGAAACAGTGCTCGCTTGAGTGCATACCTCACGCCAACTAACTTCACTATTTTTCTTACGTAAGGCATCACAGCTTTTTAACCACGCGGGCCAAGCTTGAGATAGATCATCGTCGTACCATCCCGGCAAGACCTGCCATGAGACGGCGCTAAAACTAGCAATAGAAGAGCTATAGCTTGATGGCGCTGCACCAGAATTACTGGAGCGATAACCCGTGCCACGAGTGGGGGGAGTGGAACATCCCGCAATCAAGCTAACGGCCAGGATTGCGAATACACTTAATACAACATATTTAAATTTAGAAATCATGATCGCCAATTTACTCGATGAATACCCAATGCTACTGTTTGTCTTTGAGGGTGCCGTTGCCTTAGGACTATTGCTTTTTATTGTCCTCTGGACGGGTAAAGGCAAAAAATAGTCTCTAGAGTCCTGCGCTAGTGCAAGGTACGCGGCATCACCAGGGCAAACTCAGGAATAGGGGCCTGAAAGAACTGAGCCTCCTCAGTTACGCAGAAATACTCCCCACGCATAGTCCCTGCGGGGGTGGGCAAGGTAGCCCAACTGGTGTATTCAAAATGCTCCCCAGAGCGCAAAAGCGGCTGTTGACCTACAACCCCTAGGCCACGAACCTCCTGGACGTCGTTATCCCCATCCGCAATAAACCAATGGCGTGCTATTAGCTGAATACTGGCCGTACCCGTATTTCGTATGGTGACGGTGTAAGCAAAGGCAAATTGGCGGTTATCTGGGTCAGATTGCTCCGGAAGATACTGGGCTTTGACCGTTATGCTGATTTCGTGGGGATTCATGGTCGAATTCTGCTCCATCCTAAGGTCAACTGCAAGCTAGAATCTAGGGATGGAAAGCCAAAAAACATCCTCAAATAGCCAATTTGTTATTGCCCCATCGATTTTGTCCGCTGACTTCGCCTGTCTGGGCAAGGAAGTACAAGACGTTTTAGTGGCGGGCGCCGATTGGATTCACTTTGACGTGATGGATAACCACTATGTACCCAATCTCACCATTGGCCCCTTGGTTTGTGAGGCTATTCGTCCGTATGCAATCAAAGGTGGCAAGCCGGCCGTAATCGATGTGCACCTGATGATCGAACCAGTGGACCGAATTGTTCCTGACTTTGCTAAAGCGGGCGCCAATTTAATTAGCTTTCATCCTGAAGCAAGTCCGCATGTCAATCGCACACTAAACCTCATTCGTGATCAAGGTTGCCAAGCAGGTCTTGTATTTAATCCAGCAACTCCACTAGATCATCTTGATCACACTTTGGAGCTCATTGACTTGGTATTACTCATGTCAGTTAATCCAGGGTTTGGTGGTCAATCATTTATACCAAGCACCCTCAATAAGATTACTCAAGTTCGCGCGCGCCTTGATCGCTACCAAGCAGAGACTGGTCGACACATTCGTCTTGAAGTAGATGGTGGTATTAAGGTCGACAATATTGCTGAAGTTGCAAAAGCAGGTGCTGATACTTTTGTTGCTGGCTCAGCAATTTACGGTAAAGAAAATTATGCGCAAGTGATTGATGCAATGCGTGCTGAATTAGGAAAGTCAGGAAGATCCTAATGCAACGCGAAGAATTCAATGCCCTAGCTAAACAGGGTTTCAATCGCATTCCTCTTATTAAGGAGGTCTTGGCCGATCTTGAAACACCATTATCGCTTTACGTCAAACTCAGCCAAGCGTTTGGCACGAAAAATACTTATCTGCTGGAGTCCGTTTTGGGTGGCGAGCGTTTCGGCCGCTTCTCCTTTATTGGCCTACCCGCCAAGACAATCGTCAGAACTGTTGGCACGCCCACTGCGCCGATCAATGAAGTAGTTACAGATGGAAAAGTCGTTGAAAGTAATACCGATAATCCGCTCGACTTTGTTGATACTTATTTCAAACGCTTTAAGGTTGCTCTACAACCCGATATGCCACGTTTTTGTGGTGGCTTAGCCGGCTACTTTGGGTATGACACAGTACGTTACATTGAATCACGCCTAGCTAAACATCAACTACCCGATGAATTAGGTGTGCCTGATATTCAACTCATGTTGACTGAAGAGTTAGCCGTAATTGATAACGTCGCTGGAAAAATTTACTTCATCGTTTATGCAGATCCAAGCAATACTGATAGCTTTGAAAAAGCCCAAGTACGTTTAAAAGAATTAATGACTTGTCTTGGTAAGCCAGCAAATATGCCAGCATCTTTACCAAGCACTAAGACAGAACTCATTCGCAAATTTAAGGCTGCTGATTTTGAAAATGCAGTCCTTAAAACCAAAGAATATATTTTGGCCGGTGATTGCATGCAAGTGGTGATTGGTCAACGCATCAGCAAACCATTTACAGATTCACCTTTGGCACTCTATAGAGCCTTACGCTCACTCAACCCGTCCCCATATATGTATTTCTATGACTTTGGGGATATGCAAATTGTTGGCTCATCCCCTGAGATTTTGGTTCGTCAAGAAAAACGGGCTGCCGAGAAAATTGTGACCATACGTCCATTGGCAGGCACCCGCCCTCGCGGAGCAAATCCCGAGGAAGATGAGCGCCTAGCCAAAGAACTCTTAGCAGATCCCAAAGAAATCGCTGAACACGTCATGCTGATTGATTTAGCGCGCAATGACGTGGGACGAATTGCTAAAACAGGCTCAGTGAAGGTGACTGACTCTATGTCGATCGAGAAGTATTCACATGTTCAACATATCGTGAGCTCCGTAGAAGGCGATCTTTTAGACAATATGAGCAATATGGATGTATTGCGTGCCACCTTCCCAGCTGGCACCTTGTCAGGAGCGCCAAAAATTCGGGCGATGGAAATTATTGATGAGATGGAAATCGTGAAGCGCGGTGTATACGGTGGTGCGGTTGGCTACCTATCCTTCTCCGGGGATATGGATGTAGCTATTGCTATTCGTACGGGCGTTATCCGCGATGGCATGCTGCACTCTCAGGCAGGCGCAGGTGTCGTAGCCGACTCTGACCCGACAGCCGAATGGAAAGAAACAGAAGCAAAAGCACGTGCAGTATTGACTGCAGCAGATTTAGTACAAGGAGGACTTGATGCTCCTAATGATTGATAACTACGATTCGTTTACTTATAACCTTGTTCAGTATTTTGCAGAACTGGGTGAAGAGGTAAAAGTATTTCGTAATGATGAAATTACCGTTGAGGATATAGCCAAGCTCAATCCTGCGCGTATCTGTATCTCACCTGGGCCATGTAGCCCAGCTGAAGCAGGCATCTCAGTTGAAACCATAAAACGCTATGCCGGACAAATTCCAATTCTAGGTGTTTGCTTAGGCCATCAGGCTATTGGCGAAGCGTTTGGCGGCAAAGTCATTCGCGCTCAAAAGGTGATGCATGGTAAGACAGACAGCATTCATCACACTGGTGTCGGAGTATTTAAAAACTTGCCCGATCCATTTAAAGTAACGCGCTACCACTCGCTTGCTATTGAGAAGAGCTCTCTACCCGCAACGCTTGAAGTGACTGCAACATCTTCCGATGGAGAAATCATGGGCGTTCGCCACAAAGAGCTTGCAGTAGAAGGCGTGCAATTTCATCCAGAGTCCATTCTTTCTGAGCATGGCCATGCCCTTCTCAAGAACTTTTTACAAAACAAATAAGCAACCTTAATTACAGCGCCATGCCAATTACTCCGCAAGAAGCCTTACAACGCTGCATTGAACATCGCGAACTATTTCATGACGAGATGACTGCCATGATGCGTCTCATCATGAGCGGTGAGATGTCACCAGAATTGGTTGCTGGATTATTGGTTGCACTTCGCACCAAAAAAGAAACGGTTGGTGAAATCGCTGCTGCTGCACAAGTCATGCGTGAGTTTGCAACCTCTGTCAAAGTAGAAGACCGCAGCCACTTAGTTGACGTAGTGGGCACAGGCGGCGATGGCGCACACACATTCAATATCTCGACTGCAGCAATGTTTGTGGCAGCAGGTGCGGGAGCAAAGATTGCTAAACACGGCAACCGTAGTGTGAGCAGTAAGTCCGGTAGCGCTGATGTTTTAGAAGCGCTTGGCGTCAATCTTGCGCTGTCCGCTAATCAAGTAGCCAAATGCATCTCAACGGTAGGCGCAGGCTTTATGTTTGCACCAAACCATCATCCAGCAATGAAAAATGTTGTTCCAATTCGCAAGCAACTCGGCGTACGAACTATTTTTAATATCTTGGGCCCCCTCACCAACCCTGCAGATGCTAAGCGCATCTTGATGGGGGTGTTCCACCCTGATCTAGTGGGAATTCAGGCACGTGTATTGCAAGCACTAGGAATGGAGCACGCACTAGTGGTTTACGGACGCGATGGTCTTGATGAAATTTCTTTAGAGGGGCCCACCTTGGTTGGAGAGCTCAAAGATGGTGTGGTGCGTGAATATGAAATTCAGCCACAAGACTTTGGCTTAAATACAGCCCCGACCAACAACTTTAAAGTTGCCAATGCCGACGAGTCCAAGAAAATTGTTCTTGAGGTTCTTGATGGCAAGCCAGGCGCAGCAAGCGACATCGTTTGCCTCAACGCTGGCGCAACACTTTACGTGGCAGGCGTGGCAAAAGATATTGCCAGCGGTGTAGCACTTGCTAAAGCCGCGATTGCATCAGGGGCTGCACGTCAAAAGCTGGACACATTCGTAGCAGCAACACAATCTAAATAAGCCATTATTCATGAGTGATATCCTCGACAAAATTGTTGCAACCAAAAAGCTTGAAGTTGCTAACTGCCTCAAGAAAGTATCTCTCGCCAACCAACGTGAGCAAGCCGAAGCAAACAATCTAGATGCACTTTTGAAACCTAGAGGGTTTATTCAGTCTATAGAGAGAAAGATTTCGGCTGGTAAAGCTGGCGTAATTACTGAAATTAAAAAAGCAAGTCCAAGCAAAGGAATCTTGCGTGAGAACTTCCATCCCGCAGATATCGCCAAGTCGTATGAAAATCATGGCGCTGCCTGCTTATCAGTTCTAACGGATGTAGATTATTTTCAGGGCTGCAATGACTTCCTCCAGCAAGCTCGTGCTGCTTGCAGTATTCCCGTTTTGCGTAAAGACTTCACCATAGACCCATATCAAGTTTATGAAGCCCGCGCGATTGGCGCGGATGCAATCCTGTTAATCGTGGCCTGCCTAGAATCAAATCAAATGAAAGAGTTAGAAGCCTGCGCGCACGAGCTAAGTTTGGATGTATTGGTCGAAGTCCACAATGCCGCAGAACTTGAGCAAGCGTTAGAACTTAAAACTCCGCTACTTGGAATTAATAACCGCAACCTCAAGACTTTTGAGGTAACTCTGCAAACTACGCTCTCTCTGCTATCTATGGTTCCGAATAACAAAACATTGGTAACGGAGTCTGGGATATTGAGTCGTGCCGATGTTCAGCTCATGCGTGAACATCAAGTCAACGCCTTCTTGGTGGGCGAAGCTTTTATGCGCGCAGCCGATCCAGGTGCAGCACTTAGTGAGCTGTTTTCCTAACTTTTTTCAATAGATCTAAGCAGTATTTGATTAAAGTAACCAGTAACAAAGAGCCTAATACATCACCTACAAACATCACCACAAAGTGGTTTACGCTACCGGTATCTTCTAAGGTCATAGTAGAAAACCACCATTGATGCAGGCCTGCTGAAAGCAGGGAGTAAATCAAAATACAAGCAATTAACTTTGGTAAATTGAGATTACTTAAATCTGATTCAAGTCGCAGATTGCTAAATACGAAAAATCGAGCTAAGTACGGGGCAAATCCGGAAATTAGTCCGACGCCAACACACAGCGTTAATTCATGCGGGAAGTCGCCGTAGTAGCTAATCAGGAAAGAGGCGATTGCAATACCGAGCGCACCAGGCAAACCAAAAATTAAAGTTAGAAATAAACGCAAGCCAGCAGGAAGATAAATCCAATTTACCCCCAAACTAAATACCAAGCTATTCGTTAACCAACTATTGAAATAAAAAATAATTGTGTACGCTATCGCACTAATGGCACACCCAATAAACCATTCTGAAGAAATTTTGAAGAGTTTAGACATTGCAGTCAGTATGGATTATTTTTATTTGATGCAAGTCAATTGCTAACATGCGTAGTTAGGAATACACTCATGCTAGCTTAAATGCTAATAACTATTCATTACAAGTGCAGATGCCAACTCTTAAACCTTCGTCCTATATCAAGTTTCTTAATCTGATTGATGCTATTGATCGGATTAATCCAGGGAAAAAACTGGACTGCATCGAAGAGAGTTTGCTAGACAAGATCGTTGCCTGTGCGCATTCAAAGCAGTCAATCTTAGTTGGTGATTTGATTTCTATTGCTGACTTAGGCTCACAAGCCACATTGCATGGTCGACTCAAAAATCTCAGCGCTATGGGTTACATCAAAATGGCCGCCAATGTGGATGGTCGCAAAAAAGAAGTGTTGCCCACCAAAATGGCATTGAAGCGCTATGAAGAAATTTCTAAATGTTTAGAAAAGGCTGTCAAAACCTCTTAATAAAGGTTTTAAATTCTTGAGCTGCATAAACAAAAAGCCCTTTTCAGGGCTTTTTGTTTGGCTGGAATAGATCTTCTTAGACGTTAAACAAGAAGTTCAATACGTCTCCATCCTTCACAACGTATTCTTTACCTTCAGCTCGCATCTTGCCTGCTTCCTTAGCTCCTGCCTCGCCTTTGAACTGAACGAAGTCATCATAAGAAATAGTTTGAGCACGAATAAATCCGCGTTCAAAATCCGTATGAATAACTCCAGCAGCTTGTGGCGCTGTGTCACCCTGATGAATAGTCCAAGCGCGCACCTCTTTAACGCCAGCAGTGAAGTAGGTTTGCAAACCGAGCAATGAATAACCAGCACGAATCACACGATCCAAGCCCGGCTCTTCCATACCTAAATCGGCCAAGAACTCAATCTTGTCAGCCTCATCCAAGTCAGCAATTTCTGCCTCAATTGCGGCGCAAACTGCTACAACCGGAGCGTTTTCTTTTGCAGCATGCTGTTTAACAGCCTCTAGGTGCGGATTGTTTGAGAAACCATCTTCTTTCACATTCGCAACATACATTGCAGGCTTAGCGGTAATCAAGCACAAAGGCTTGATGAGTAATTTTTCGTCATCGCTGAGTTTCAAGCTACGAACTGGTAAAGCCGAGTCAAGATGAGCTTGTACTTTTGTCAGCACAGCAACTAAGGCGGCAGCTTCTTTGTCATTGCCAGACTTTGCAGCCTTACTTGAACGATTCAGAGTTTTCTCTACTGTTGCCAAATCAGACAATGCCAACTCGGTATCAATCACACCGATATCAGCGATTGGATCTATTTTTCCGGCAACGTGAATTACGTTTGGGTCCTCAAAACACCGCACCACATGGGTAATGGCATCTGTTTCGCGGATATTGGCCAAAAACTGATTGCCAAGACCTTCGCCTTTAGAGGCGCCAGCCACTAAGCCAGCAATATCGACAAATTCGACTGCTGCCGGCAGGATGCGCTCAGGCTTCACGATCTCAGCCAAAGCGGCTAAACGGGGGTCAGGAACCTCAACCACGCCTACATTGGGCTCAATCGTGCAGAAAGGATAGTTTTCCGCTGCGATTCCAGCTTTGGTAAGCGCATTAAAGAGGGTAGATTTGCCGACGTTAGGCAGGCCGACGATGCCACATTTCAAAGACATGGCGTTATTGTAAAGGGGCTGGTTTCGATATCATCGAGTTATGTCAGAAGTTCACTTAAATTCCATGCCCAAATCCTCAGGCCACCCCTCCCAAATGCGCACAGCAGATGTCGTTGTGGTCGGCGGAGGCATTGCTGGTAAGGCTTGCGCCCTAGGCTTAGCCCAGCTGGGCCTACAAACCATTGAAATCGCCCCTGATTTAGGACAAATCGTTGCCAGCCCACAGGGCGCCCAATGGGGGCAACGAATCTATGCTTTTTCCCCAAGCACTCAAAAATTGCTGGCTCATTTACAGGTTTGGGATGCTATTGATCACAGTCGCCTCCAGCCAGTCCGAGATATGCGCATCTACGGTGATCGCGGCGAAAAAAATGACCAGCTCCACCTTTCGGCATTTGAAGCGGGAACACCTCAGCTTGCCTGGATTGGAGAATCCAACTTAATTGAACACACACTTGATCAAGCATCACGCTTTCAAAATAAGTTAGAACGCATCAGTGATGTCGTAGAAAAAATTCATGTCAATGCAGATGGAAGTACTTTGCATTTAAAAAATGGTGGCAGCATTCACGCCCAACTTGTGATTGCAGCTGATGGTGCTAACTCCCCTATTCGCAATGAGCTTGGAATTAGTGCTAGCGAAGAAAGTTATTCTCAAAGTGCAGTTGTAGCTAATTGGTTATGCACCTACCCACACTTAGAAACTGCTTTTCAGTGGTTCTTGCCAGGTGGTGACATAGTTGCCATGTTGCCCTTACCGGGCAAACAAGTTTCCATGGTCTGGTCCACCTCTCCCGAACGTGCAGCTGATTTATTAAAACTCGATCAAGACAAATGGCTAGACCAATTCGCATCCATTGCTAATGGTGTCATTCTTAAACAGTTGGGCGAACTCGCACTTAACTCCATACCAGCAGCCTATCCTTTGCGAAAAATTCGAGCCAAACGCTTTATCGGCCCAGAAGCCTCTCCAAAGGTTGTCCTTATTGGCGATGCCGCGCATGTCATGCACCCACTAGCGGGGCAAGGCCTTAATTTAGGCCTGCGTGATGTTGCAGTTTTACTGAATATTCTAGGAAAGCGTGAGTCCTTCCGCTCGCCAAGTGACATCGTCTTACTTCGTCGTTATGAACGTCAACGCCAGGGTGATACCAGCGCCCTTTTGTGGGTTACAGATAAACTGAAGAAACTATTTTCTGCGAGCAGCAACACGGAACGACAACTTCGCAACTGGGGTCTCGGTCTTGTGAACAAAAGCCATTTTATAAAACAGCGCCTAATTGAACGTGCTTTGGGAGAAATTGATTTTGAATAAATTCTTATCGGCGATTGCTTTTGTTGTCACCAGTCTTATTTACGCTGGATTAGCGCATGCGCAACCAGAACAGCAAATCAAAACAGAAATTCAAAAGAAGTTAGGCACTAACGCTAAAGTTAAAAGTGTTTCACCAGCGCCTGTATCTGGCTTGTACGAAGTATTAGTAGGCAACGATATTTTTTATACAGATGCCTCTGGAAAATATCTGATTCAGGGTGAAATCATTGAACTTGCAAGCGGTAAAAATATTACTGAGCAAAGACAGGCAGATTTAAATCGCATTAAATGGAGTGACTTAACCCCTGCCAACGCCATCAAAACTGTTCGCGGAAATGGTAGTCGCCAACTTGCCGTTTTCTCTGACCCTAACTGTGGCTACTGCAAGCGCTTAGAAAAATCACTACAGCAACTGGACAACGTCACCATCTACACCTATCTAATTCCAATCTTATCTCCAGATTCTGCACAAAAATCAAAACAAATTTGGTGCTCTGCTGATCCATATAAGGCCTATATGGATTGGATGATTAACGGTATTACACCTAGTGGCAAGGCAGATTGCAGCACACCACTAGATAAGAATATGGCTTTTGCCAAGACTTATGGGGTTACAGGCACACCAACTTTATTCTTTACAGATGGCAGTCGCTTCCCTGGTGCCGTACAAATTACTGACATTGAAAAGAAATTTAACTCACTGAAATAATCATCATGAATAACGCCGACTTACCTGCAATTCAATATACGGTCTGGCCGGCTGATCTCCATGGTCATCGTTTTCGTGTAAAGCTACACATTACAAACCCCGACCCTAATGGTCAGATACTACAAATGCCGGCCTGGATTCCGGGCAGTTATTTAATTCGGGATTTCAGTAAACATGTAGAGTCACTTGAAGCATTCTCAGGGACGGGCACTAGAAAGAAACTTGCGGTAGAGCGGATTGATAACGACCATTGGCGATTGCCACCAAGCAATGGATCTGTAGAGATCCTGACGACTGTTTACGCCTTTGACTCTTCGGTACGTGCGGCCTATCTCGATACCGAGCGCGCCTTCTTCAATGCAACCAGCCTATGTCTTGCGGTCAAAGGCCAAGAACATTTACCCTGCTCTCTCGCCGTCACTGCGCCTGAGCTTGCTTTTGCAGATCACTGGACAGTGCAAACGACTTTAAGAGCAGCAAAGACTGACGAGCGTGGATTTGGTTTTTATCTAGCAAAAAATTATGATGATTTACTTGATCATCCTGTCGCTATGGGCGAGTTTCAACTGGTGCACTGGAAATCGAATGGTGTACCCCATCGCATGGCTATTCAGGGATGCAATCACATTGTCGACTCTAAGCGCCTGGCTGAAGATCTTCAGGCAATCTGCAGCAGCACTATTGAATTGTTTGAACCTAAAACCAAGCGCGGCCCATTTGGAGAATATCTCTTCTTAGTCAATGCTGTACTAAATGGCTATGGCGGGCTTGAACATCGCAATAGCACTGCATTACTTTGTCGACGCGATCAAATTCCTCAAGAAAATATTCTCTTTGAAGAGTCTACGTATAGAGAATTTCTAGGTCTGTGCAGTCATGAATATTTTCATGCGTGGTTAGTTAAACGTATTCAACCAAAAGCTTTTCAGCCTTACGATCTCGAAAAAAGAAATCACACTCGCTTACTCTGGGTATTTGAGGGTTTCACCAGCTATTACGATGACCTTCAACTATTGCGCAGCAAGCGGATTGATTTAAAAACATATTTAAGGCTCGTTGCGGATAACTGGAATGGCATATTGCGCGGTCCTGGACGCCAAAAGCAAAGTCTTGCTGATAGCTCATTTGATGCATGGACCAAGTACTACCAAGCAGATGAAAACACACCCAATGCCGTTGTTAGCTACTACGGCAAAGGTGCATTACTCGCCATTGGTCTCGATTTGCAAATCCGCGCATTCTCTAAAAATAAACTCTCCCTAGATGATTTAATGCGCCTCATTTGGCGCAAGCATGGCATCACCTTAGATGGCATCGCAGAGGATGGGTTAGATGATTTATTAGTGGAGTTACTAGGAGACGGTTTCAGCAAAATTTGGGCGGATATAGAAGTACGTTACATTTTTGGCGTTGAGGATATTCCGCTACAAAAATGGATTGGATCAAACCTCATTAATGTAAAACTAAAACCCCAATCAACTTTAGAAAAACTCAAGTTGCAATTTGGTATGCGGCACACAGATTCCAATGGCTGGCTGAAAGTGACTCATGTGCTTGATGGCGGTATTGCTCAGGCGGCAGGTCTAGCAGCCGGAGATTTGCTTGCGAGCGTTGATGGTCAAAGGGTCACTAGCGCACGCTGGGATAGGGTTCTAGGCAGTCTTTCTGAAAACTCTCAAACGCGCATCACCTTTTATCGTGATGATCTTGAGTATGAACGCATGGTCTCACTGAGCGCAGCCCAAGCACCTGCGCAGTATGAACTATCGCCAAAGAAAGATGTCTGATCAAAATTGAAGGCGCTATTTTCAAAAGACGATATCCCCAGTGATTGGTGTGCACTACTAGGAAACTATTTTGAGTCAGCAGATTGGCAATCGCTAGAAAAGAATTTGCAGACTGTTTTGAATTCTGATCCAGACGCAGTAAGGCCGGAGCCGCAAAACTTTTTCAAAGCACTCAAACTGACTCCTGTGCATTCAGTTAAGGTGGTAATTCTCGGTCAAGACCCTTATCACTCTCCAGGATTAGCCCAGGGACTTGCTTTTTCGATTCCCGCAGAAATTGCAATCAACTCTCGAGAGTTTCCCAGTTCACTACGTAATATCAGCAAAGCACTTGCGCTAGAAGGTTTTGGTCAGCTACCGAGTGGTGATCTGCATAGCTGGGCCAAGCAGGGGGTTCTACTTCTCAATACTGCATTGAGCGTCAGGCTGGGTGAAGCAGGCAGTCATACCAATTTAGGGTGGAAAAGTTTGATTGATCACTTAATTACTGCACTCTCAAAATCAAAGCCGCATTTAGTCTGGATGCTCTGGGGTGGTCACGCACAATCTAAATTACCCTTGATCGAAGGTGGCCAAGACCAATTGGTGCTGCAATCCTCACACCCTTCAGGCTTAGGGGTATATAAAACCGATAAGCCCTTTTTAGAGCCAGGCGCCAAGGCAAGCTGCAATCACTTTAGCAAAACCAATCAGTGGCTTAAAGAGCACAAAAGCTCACCCATCCGCTGGGTGGAAGTCATTCAAAATGACTTATTTAGCTAAAGCGGTAAATACGCAAGCTAAAGCGCAAGAGGCAAAAATAGCGATAGCCCACTCCAGTATTTGCCCGGACTGAAAAAATCCCAAGTATTGCCCTAAAAACGAGCTGCAGGCAGCTGCCAAAAAGCCAAGCAAGAAGGCTACAAGCATCTTCCTCGGCTTATAGCCCTTTGAGGGTACGGGATAAAAGATCCAGGCTGAGACCCCAGAAATACCCCCAATTACCAGAAAAGCCAAAAACCCCATTGATACCCCCATTAATACTGCCATCAAATCTATAATCGCCATTATGAAGTTGTTGACACTCGGCATCAATCATCACACAGCGCCGGTCGCCATTCGGGAAAAGGTTGCCTTTGACCCTGAATTTCTTCAAGAAGCGTTGCACGATCTACGCCAACATTTGGTTGGCGCGAATCATGCTGGGCTGCCCGAAGCTACCATTTTGTCGACCTGTAACCGTACCGAGTTGTATTGCGCTGCGAATGATGACAATGCTGCGAGCATCTTGCATGAGGCGACCTTTGATTGGCTAGCTAAAACTCAACAACTTGCACCGAGTAGTCTTGAGCCTCATATTTATTCTTTGCCACAATCCGATGCAGTTCGTCATGCCTTCAGAGTTGCATGCGGCTTAGACTCGATGGTCATTGGTGAAACTCAAATCTTAGGTCAAATGAAAGATGCAGTTCGCACTGCAAATGATGCCGGCGTTTTGGGAACGTATCTCAATCAACTTTTTCAGAAAACATTTGCGGTAGCTAAGGAGGTGCGCGGCTCAACTGAAATCGGCGCTCACTCGATTTCAATGGCCGCAGCATCTGTGCGACTCTCTGAGCGCATCTTTGAAAAAATTTCAGATCAAAAGATTTTGTTTATTGGTGCTGGTGACATGATCACCTTATGTGCAACACACTTTGTTGCACGTAAACCGAAAAATGTTGCAATTGCCAATCGTACTATTGAGCGTGGGCAAGAATTAGCAGACTCCATTTCTGCGCAAGATGTAGAGGCTGAATCCTTCAAGCTCTCTGAGTTACCTGGCCGTTTGCATGAATTTGACATCATTGTTTCTAGCACCGCCTCCTCACTGCCGATTATTGGTCTTGGCATGGTAGAAAGCGCCCTCAAGCAGCGCCGCCATAAGCCGATGGTGATGATCGACTTAGCGGTACCACGAGACTTTGAGCCAGAAATCTCTCGCTTAGATGACATCTATCTATACACAGTAGATGACTTGGGGGTCATGATTCAAACTGGCGCTAACTTACGTCAAGCCGCAGTAAGTCAAGCCGAAGCGATCATCGAAGATCGCGTTGGTAACTTTATGCATTGGATGCAGGGTCGAAATTCTGTTCCGCTGATTCAGGATATTCAACAGCAAGGTGAACGCTTGCGACAACTAGAACTTGAGCGTGCAATGAAGCGCTTGATGCGCGGCGATGACCCACAAGAAGTTCTCAATGCCATGGCACAAGGTCTTACAAATAAATTTTTGCATGGCTCACTCCATGCGCTGCAACACTCTAATGGCGCTGAGCGTGACGCCTTGATTAAGTTGTTACCTAAATTATTCGCCTCGCACTCCAAGCCAGAAGACCATTAGATGAAGCCCAGCATGCGGGCTAAGCTAGACCACCTAGACACGCGCTTAGCCGAACTCAACTCCCTATTAACCTCCGAAGAAGCAACCAAAGACATGGATGCCTATCGAAAGCTCACGCGCGAGCATTCTGATATTGCTACGGTGGTAGAGCAATTCGGTCTCTATAAGCAAGCCGAGGCAGATGCTCAGGCAGCAGAGGACATGCGCAAAGATCCGGAAATGAAAGATTTCGCGGACGAAGAGCAAAAGCAGGCTTTGGCGACGATGGAAGCACTAGAGGGCACACTCCAAAAGCTCTTACTGCCTAAGGATGAGAACGATGAACGTAACGTTTTCTTAGAAATTCGTGCAGGTACTGGTGGCGATGAGAGTGCCCTATTCGCAGGTGATCTTTTGCGTATGTATACACGCTTCGCTGAACGCCAAGGCTGGAAGGTAGAAGTTGTCAGCGCCGCCGAATCTGATTTAGGTGGATACAAGGAAGTAGTCTTGCGCCTAGTAGGTCAAGCCGTTTATTCGCGCCTAAAGTTTGAATCTGGTGGTCATCGTGTTCAACGTGTTCCACAAACAGAAACTCAAGGTCGCATCCATACTTCCGCTTGTACTGTAGCTGTGATGCCTGAGGCAGATGAACTTGAGGCAGTCAAGATCAATCCAGCTGAATTGAGAATTGACACTTTCCGTGCTTCTGGTGCTGGTGGTCAACACATTAATAAAACAGATTCTGCGGTACGTATCACTCACTTGCCCACAGGTACGGTAGTGGAATGCCAAGATGATCGCAGTCAACACCGTAATCGTGAGCAAGCCATGAAAGTATTAGTTTCCCGCATCATGGATGCCCGCGAGCGCGAGAAGCATCAACTAGAAGCGCAGACCCGAAAATCTCTAATTGGCTCCGGAGATCGCAGCGATCGTATCCGAACTTATAACTTCCCCCAAGGTCGTATTACCGACCATCGCATCAACCTCACTCTATACAAGATAGATGCCATGATGGATGGTGATATAGACGATCTGTGTAATGCCCTAGCCTCCGAGCATCAAGCTGAATTGCTTGCCGCCCTTGGTGATAACTAAGTCATCAATCGGCGATCACTGAAACTGTGAGTGTAAATTTAAGCCTACGTGCTCTATTGAGAGATTCGGCACTTGCATCTACTGATGCAAAAATTCTTATGGCATATATTCTGGAAAAACATTACCAGCTTCCACGATCTGCTCTACTTTCACGCGATGAATTAGAACTGAATGACATAGCGCTTGAAGACTGGAAAAAACTGGAGTCTAAGAGGTTGCAAGGTGAACCGATTGCCTACCTAATTGGCAAAAGAGGGTTTCACAATATTGAGCTTTATGTTGCCCCTGGCGTTCTGATTCCGCGCCCAGAGACAGAACTGCTTGTTGAAATTGGTCTACGGGAAATAATGCACTTAAATACTCCAGCAAGCATTTTGGATCTTGGTACGGGTTCTGGCGCGATTGCCCTGGCAATTGCAAGTGATGCCCCTCAAGCCATTGTTACCGCTACGGATCAATCTATCGAAGCGTTAGAGATTGCTAAAACTAATGCAAAACAATTGAAGATTGCCGATCGTGTGCAGTTTTTCCAAGGTAGTTGGTATGCAGCTCTAGAGACTGGCGCCTCTTTTGACGTCATCCTGAGCAACCCGCCGTACATTGCCTCCCAAGATTCACACCTCAATCAGGGTGACCTACGTTTTGAGCCCCTTTCAGCCCTCACCGATCATGGGACAGGACTTAGCTGCCTAGAATCTATTATTTCAGGGGCCCAGCAACACCTAAAGCCGAATGGCTTGATTGCGGTAGAGCATGGCTTTGACCAATCAGAAGCGGTCGCATCTTTGATGAAGCTAGCGGATTTGCGCGATATTCAAACCCATCTTGATTTGGGCGGCCATTACCGCGTTGCCTCCGGCAGAAAATAATGCCAAATAACCTTTTTTCACATTAAGTCTTAAAATCGACTAAACCTTATTTTGAAACTGTCTTAAAGACCGCCGCAGTAGAAACTTAGTAGAGAGAACATATGGATACACAAGCCCAAATCAAAGAAATCGTAACTAGCCACCCCGTTGTTTTATTCATGAAAGGGACTGCACAGTTTCCTCAATGTGGCTTTTCCGGAAATGCTGTGAATATCTTGCGTGCTAGTGGCGTTGAAAAACTCCATACCGTAAACGTCTTGGAAGACGCAGGCATTCGTCAGGGCATCAAAGAATATGCAAACTGGCCCACTATTCCCCAGCTCTATATCAATGGTGAATTTATTGGTGGCTCCGACATCATGACTGAAATGTTTCAGTCCGGCGAACTCCAAAAGCTTGTTACAGCTTAATTACTTTTTTTGTAGAGGCTTTTGAAGCTGTGACTTTTGATTTAAGCTCTCTTCTACTGTTTGGCCTGCCATTGGGATTATGTGCAGGCCTTTTAGTTTATGCCCTTAACTTACGCTCCGCCCTTGCTCGCGTTGAGCTCCAGGCCCAGACAGAGGTTGCGCTAACCCAAACTCTTCGCACTGAACGTGATCAAGCATTACAAAATGCAATTCGTCTTGAGACAGAGCTAGATTCGGAACGCAAACAGGGTTTAGGCAGAATTGAGTCACTCAACGAAGCAAAAGAAGCGCTGACAAATCAGTTTAAAAATTTAGCCAATGAAATCTTGGAAGATAAATCTAAGCGCTTTACCGAACAAAATGCAGCAAGCTTAGACGCCCTTCTTAAGCCTTTGCAAACTAAGCTCACTGAATTTAAAGAGCAAGTAAGTAACTCTTATGGCAATGAAGCTCGCGAGCGCCATGCTCTAAAAAGTGAAATTGAACGCTTAGCAAATCTAAATCTGCGTATGTCAGATGAAACACGTTCTCTAACTCAAGCATTAAAGGGCGATTCCAAAGTTCAAGGCAATTGGGGTGAGTTGGTGCTGGAATCGATCCTAGAATCCTCTGGCCTGCGTAAGGGCGAAGAGTACTTAGTTCAGGATAGCCATACACAAAGCGATGGCTCACGGCTACAACCAGACGTTGTTATCAAACTGCCTGAGGGCAGAAGCCTGGTAGTTGACAGCAAAGTATCGATTACGGCCTATGCCAGACATGCCGAAACCACAGACCCTGCAACAGCCGAACAAGAACTGGCCGCGCATATTCAGTCACTGCGCCAACACATTCAAGGCCTGTCTGGAAAGAACTACAGCTCCCTCTATGGGGTAGGCTCAGTCGACTTCGTTTTAATGTTTGTGCCGATAGAGCCCGCATTCTTACTCGCATTAAAGACTGCGCCCAACTTATATCAAGAGGCGCTAGCCAAGAATATTGTTTTAGTTTGCCCAAGCACTTTAATGGCAACACTGAGAACGGTTGCTCATCTCTGGCGACAAGATCATCAAAATCGCAATGCATTGGAGATCGCAAAACAGTGTGGCAATCTGTACGACAAATTTGTTGGCTTTGTAGATGATTTAGAGAAGCTAGGTCAACGATTAGATCAAGCGCAAACTAGCTATCACGATGCATTTAATAAATTAAAAACTGGTAAAGGCAACCTCATTCGCTCCGCTGAAAAAGTTCGCGAGTTGGGAGTCAAACCCAGCAAGAGCCTGGCTTCGCCACTAATTGAATCATCTTCAGACTTTGAATAATTCCACGCCCCTGTCTTAGTAAGTATTCAAAAGACTTAGATAAACAAAAACCCCGCCTAGCTCGCACTAAGCGGGGTTTTTTCTTAAGACTTACTACAAAATTTAGTTCTAAATAAACTCTAAATTAAGCAGCTTTGCGGCTACGTGATGCAGGAGTAGCGGATTTTTTAACTTGAGCAATTTGACCTTGCACAGTTTCGATTGCTTGATCAGCAGTTTTCTCTGCAGTAGCAAAAGCCTCTTTGCTAGCAGCGCGGAACTGTTCAAAACCTTGCAATGCACTACCGTATACAGTTTTGAATGAAGACAAGAAAGCTTCAGATCCTGCAGGTGCATTTGCAGCAACCGTGTTGATCCAATCTTGGAAACCATCTTGCAATTGGTCAATGTTTGCATCAACAACATTTACAAATTCTTTATTGCTATCACGCAATACTTTGCTTACTTTCTTTTGGTAAGCAACAGCTTGATTGCCAGCAGCTTGTAAAGAGTCGGCAGTAAAGATTTCAGTAACTTGCTTTGGATCTTTTGCAGTCAATACTTGCTGAATGCTGTCTTGTGTATTTACCAATGCGTCTTTAGAGGCAGCGTAGTTCAACTCAGCCAATTTCTGAGCATTTTCCAAAGCAGCTTCGCTCAAAGAAAATGTAGCCTCAAGGCCTTTGCTGTTAATTTGGGACAATTTAGCGGTGATTTGATCTTGGTTCATGTATTTCTCCAGAAATTAAGTGGTACAACTGTCAATTAAGTGCATTTAAGGAGAGTTAAGATGCCTTAAATATTGCACTGCACCATGAAACTGTAACTGAATGAAAATGACAAATCAAGAAGTATTTGCTGCTCTGCAACAAATATATCGTTATTTAAATATAAACCCAATAAAATCAATAACTTAATGCAAATTCAGAATTCCCATTCTTATCGAAAAGTAGCAATTGCAGCCTGCTTTGGGACCTTTTTGGAGTGGTACGATTTTTTAACTTTTGCCACTCTGGCCGTTATTTTTGCCCCCCTATTCTTTCCGTCCACAGACCCGAATACAGCCCTTTTAGCAAGCTTAGCGACCTTTGGAGTAGGAATGGTGGTTAGACCCATTGGAGCGGCGTTATTTGGCTCTATGGGCGATCGTATCGGCCGAAAACCCGTATTTATGATCACCATTGCTTTGATGGGTATCGCAACTGTTAGCGTGGGCTTTTTACCTACTTATGCTCAAGCTGGCATTTGGGCTCCCATCTTGCTGGTCAGCCTGCGCCTACTCCAAGGGCTATCTGCAGGCGGGGAGATTGGCGGGAGCGCCGTCTACCTCACCGAACATGCAGGTAATGAACGCAGAGGATTTAAGACAAGTTTTTTGCAGCTGATGGGGCCACTGGGAATCTTATTTTCAACACTGCAAATTGCTTTACTTAGAAACTACTTAACTCCCGAAGAATTTCAGACCTGGGGTTGGCGCGTGCCATTCTGGGTTTCTATTATTTTGCTGATGATCGCTTTTAAAGCTCGCATAGCCCTTGAAGAAACGCCCATCTTTTTAGAGCTGATTAAAAACAATCAGAACGCCACAAGTCCTTTAGTCACTAATTTTCGCGATCCACATACTCGCAAAAGAATGTTTCTTCTCTTCTTTTGCATCTCCTCCGGTGGTGCCGTTCTTTTCTTTTGTGTTCAGGTTTACACGGCAATCTTTTTAAAGACATCCGTTAAATTGGCGCCAGCAACAGTTGATCAACTGAGTCTTTACGCAACCCTCTGCCTTTTACCTTTGACCGTTTTTGCTGGCTGGCTATCAGATAAGGTAGGTCGCAAACCAGTAGTGGTAAGCGGCCTTCTTTTGGGCGCATTTATTATTTTACCGACCTTTCATGCGCTTAAGTATTTTGGCTCGCAATATCTTCAGCTCAGCCATCAAGAAAATATTCTATTGATTGGTTTATTGCTTACTTGTTTATCTCTTGCGCTGGCTTTGGTAGTGGGCCCACAGACCGCACTACTTGCAGAACTATTTCCGGCAAGATCACGCAATAGTGCTGCAACGCTTCCCCACAATCTTGCAGCAGGATGGATAGGTGGTTTACTGCCCCTCACAGTGACTTGGTTAAATCAGAAATGGGGAAATGATATGGCGGGACTTTGGTATCCCACCATCTTCCTAGCGAGCGCAGCAATTCTTGCGCTACTGTATTTGCCAGAAACAAAAAAGATTGATCTGAGTATCTAATCAACGGAATGAAAAAAGCCTCTAAGAAACTTAGAGGCTTTTGAATTTTGGTGCCCCTTGTCCGACTCGAACAGACCACCTACTGATTACAAATCAGTTGCTCTACCAGATGAGCTAAAGGGGCAACGGGATATATTCTAGCCTATTTCACAATCTTCAAGGAAGGTCTCGTAGATTTAGGCTTTTCTGGGGCCCCATCAGTAGCATCGGCAATATGTAGATCCCTAGCTTGCGCTGGGTCAAACGGGAAGGACATACCCTGTCCATTCTCCCTGGCGTAGATTGCTAACACGTGACTCACGGGCACCAAAATCTTTCGTGGAACGCCACCAAATCTTGCCTGGAAACTTATCCAGTCATTTTCCATCTGCAGCTGATGGCAGGCTTCGATGGAGAGGTTTAGGACAATCTCATCATTCTTTACAAACTCCATCGGCACCTCCACCCTAGCATCCACAAAAACAGCAATGAAGGGTGTAAAGCCAAAATCCGTGCACCACTGATGTAGAGCACGGATTAGATAGGGTTTATTGCTTGGGACGTCAGACATGCCGACTAATAATGAACCGCTGGAACTGCTTAGCGGCGCATTACCTTCTCAGAAGGAGTCAAAGCTTCAATGTATGCAGGTCTGCTGAAAATACGCTCAGCGTACTTCAAGAGAGCAGCAGCATTACGAGAAAGATCGATGCCATAGTGCTCAAGGCGCCATAACAATGGAGCAATCGCAACGTCTAGCATTGAGAACTCGTCGCCCAACATGTACTTATTCTTTACAAAAATAGGCGCCAGTTGAGTCAAACGATCACGAATCGCTAAACGCGCTTTCTCATGAACCTTTTCAGCAGCTTTACCTTTTTCATTTTCCAAAGCAGCTACGTGAACAAATAACTCTTTCTCAAAATTAAATAGAAAGAGGCGTGCACGTGCGCGCGCTACCGGATCAGGCGGCATCAATTGTGGATGAGGAAAACGCTCATCAATATATTCATTGATGATGTTTGATTCATACAAAATTAAGTCGCGCTCAACCAAGATGGGAACTTGGCCATATGGGTTCATTACAGAAATGTCTTCTGGCTTATTGAACAAGTCAACATCGCGGATTTCAAAATCCATGCCTTTTTCAAAAAGCACCAAACGGCAGCGTTGCGAGAATGGGCAGTTAGTACCCGAGTACAACACCATCATAAATTTATTTCCTTAAATTTCTACTTCAATACAACAAACGCACAACAGCGTTAAATCTTGACGCCAATAGACCCCGAAGGGTCTATTAAATTCAATTAATGAATGTCTTTCCAATAAGCTTTATTCAAACGCCAAGCTAGGAGAGTAAAGACAGCCAGGAACAGGAGCACGATGACGCCAAGACGTTTGCGCTCCAACTGGACTGGCTCAGCCATCCATGACATGAAAGCAACCAAGTCGGCGATATTGTCGTCGTACTCTTGTGACTTCATAGTGCCTGGGGTTAATTGCTCAAAGCCTACAAATACCTTTTCCATTCTGCTTGGATCATGAGGATCTTTGCGCTCCTCAAACTTCGCAGCACGCTCACCCTGCAACTGCCAGAGTACGTGTGGCATGCCAACGTTTGGATAAACTAAATTATTCCAACCAGTTTGGGTTGTATCGTCTTTATAGAAAGTACGGAAATAGGTATAGAGCCAATCAATGCCACGTGCACGAGCTTCAACCGATAAGTCTGGTGGAGTTTTACCAAAGAACGCCTTTCCTTCTTTAGGCGTCATGGCAATAGTCATCAAATCTCCAACCTTGGCGTCAGTCAAAATCAAATTGTCTTTGATTTGCTGGTCTGTCAATCCAATATCACGCAAACGGTTGTAACGCATGCTTGATGCTGCATGGCAGTTTAAGCAATAGTTGACAAAAATCTTTGCGCCGTTTTGTAACGAGGCATTACTACTTACGCGGTCAGGGGCCTTATCCAAAGGAAAGCCACCTTCATTTGCATTGGCGTTAACACCAAAGCTGAGGGCCGCAACCAATACCGTTGCTTGGCAGACGCCCATCAAAGTTTGCAGAATTCGTTTCATGCTAGTTCCTAGTTTCTCTTTGGTGTCTGAATTAATGGGATTCAAAAGTAACGCGAGTTGGAACTGGCTTGAATGTACCAAGCTTGCTCCAGAAAGGCATTGCCAAGAAAAAGCCCAGATAATAAATCGTACAAATCTGAGAAATCTTTTCAAATACTGGTGATGGCGGCTCAATACCTAAGTAACCCAAGATAATGAAACTCACAACGAACACACCATAAATATATTTATGGAACTGTGGACGATAGCGAATCGATTTCACTGGTGACTTATCAAGCCAAGGCAAGAAGAACATGATCACAACTGAACCGCCCATGATCACAACACCCCAGAACTTAGCGTCAAACAAATAGAAACCAGCGGCCAAAATAACTGCAATTGCGGCACATGCACCCTTCACTTTTTTATCGCTTGAGGTTTTAGCAAACATTCCAAGAATGATGGCCAAGAAGATCCACAACGGCAATAAGAAGTTAGTAGTAGTTGCACGCAACATAGAGTAGAACGGCGTGAAATACCAAACTGGTGCAATGTGTGTCGGCGTTACGAATGGATTTGCAGGGATGAAGTTATTAGCTTCCAAGAAGTACCCGCCCATCTCCGGAGCAAAGAAAACAATGCAAGCAAAAACCATCAGGAATCCGCCCAAGTACATTACGTCGTGAACGCTGTAGTAAGGGTGAAATGGAATGCCGTCAACCGGGTGACCGTTGGCATCCAAGTTCTCTTTAATCTCTACACCATCAGGATTATTTGAGCCAACTTCATGCAAGGCAAGTATGTGAGCAGCAACCAAGCCAATTAATACCAAAGGAATGGCAATCACGTGGAATGCAAAGAAGCGGTTGAGAGTTGCATCACCCACAACGTAGTCACCACGCAACCATAAAGACAGGTCTGGGCCGATGAATGGAATTGCAGAGAACAAGTTCACAATAACTTGTGCGCCCCAATAGGACATTTGACCCCATGGGAGCAAGTATCCGAAGAACGCCTCACCCATCAAGCACAAGAAGATTGCGCAACCGAAAATCCAAATGAGTTCACGTGGCTTGCGATATGAACCGTAGATCAAACCACGGAACATGTGCATGTAAACCACAACGAAGAACATCGAGGCGCCAGTTGAATGCATGTAGCGAATCAACCAACCCCATGGCACTTCGCGCATGATGTATTCAACAGACTCAAATGCTTTAGCCGCATCTGGCTTGTAGTTCATTACCAAGAAAATACCGGTAATGATTTGAATTGCTAAAACAACGATCGCTAATGCACCAAAGATGTAGAAAAAATTCAAGTTCTTAGGAGCGTAGTACTCACTCATATGACGCTTGAATGCGTCCGTAACAGGCAAACGTGAGTCAACCCATGCCATTAACTTTACGGCGGCTGAAGCGTCTGCAGGAACTTCTTTTTCGTGAAATGCCATTTATCTCTCCTTAGGCCTTCTTATCTTCGCCAACCAGAATCTTGGTGTCGCTCAAGTACATGTGTGGCGGCACTTCAAGGTTATCTGGGGCTGGTTTATTTTTAAATACGCGGCCTGCCATATCGAAAGTAGAGCCGTGACATGGGCATAGGAAACCACCTGGCCAAGTATTTGGCAGAGAAGGCTGTGCACCTGATTCAAATTTAGGTGTTGGAGAGCAACCCAAGTGGGTACAAATACCCACAACTACGAGGTACTCTGGCTTAATGGAACGCCACTGATTCTGGGCATAAGGAGGTGTAAATTGAGCTGGATCACGCAATGAGTCTGGATCAGCTAACTCCCCGTCTATCTTGGACAACTCAGCAACTTGCTCAGGGGTGCGACGCACAACCCAAACAGGTTTACCGCGCCATTCAACCATTCTCATCTCGTCTGGCTGCATGCCGGCGATATCGATTTCAACAGCAGCACCAGCGGCTTTTGCACGCTCGGAAGGCTCAAAACTGTCCACAAAAGGGTAAAGGGCTGCAGCTGCACCTACGCCTCCAACCGCCGATGTGGCGATCAGCCAATTGCGGCGATCCTTGTCCATACAGGGCTTGTCACTCATTTACAAAATTCCTAAAAGGGTATTTATGGGTGGAAATTGCTTAAAGGTAGGATTTTAAAGTAAAAAGTGGGGTAAGCAAGAAAGTTATGGGGTTAATCTCGGGTTAATCTGGATCTAAGTTAAAAGGAAGGCATTTATGAGCGTTTTAAAGGAATTTCGGGACTTCGCCGTAAAGGGCAATGTGATTGATTTGGCGGTCGGCGTCATTATTGGCGGAGCTTTCGGGAAAATAGTCGATTCCCTGGTAAATGACATCGTTATGCCGGTTATTTCAAGCCTTTTAGGGGGTCATATCGACTTTACGAACCTTTTTATCGTTCTTGGGCATATTCCAGAAGGCGTTCCGAGAACCTTTGACGCCCTCAAAAAAGCGGGGGTTCCAATTTTTGCTTATGGGAACTTCATCACCATTTCAATCAATTTCATACTTTTAGCCTTTGTCATCTTTCAAATGGTCAAAGTGGTTAACAAGATTCGCATCATGGATGCATTGCCTCCGCCACCAGTACCAGAGGATGTAATGCTGCTTCGCGAGATTCGCGACAGTCTAAAAAAATAATTTATGCAATGGGGATTTAGAGAAAGCTCCATGAGCAGACAGGAATAATTTTTTCATTCAATTGGCTTATATTCAAAACATCTTTCCATGAATTCCCCTCTTCAAAAATACTGGCTCATCTTTGCACAAGCTGTCACTGTGATCTTGGCAGCCTTGTTTGTTGTTGCTACGCTAAAACCAGAATGGCTTTCAGAGTCTCGAGTCGCTTCTTTAGTAAGCACTGCGTCACTCAAAGAAAGTGACTACGATGGACAACTAAGCCCAGGCTCTTATCATGATGCAGTAAAGCGTTCAATGCCTGCCGTGGTCAATATCTTTACCAGCAAAGGCAATGCCAAACCCAAGGCCCGTAAAGGCGCTGGCCCTAATTCAGTCGACCCGCTATTTAAGTTTTTCTTTGGAGAACAGCCGCCCGAGGAAGAGCCTAGTTCAAGTTTAGGGTCTGGTGTATTGGTGAGCCCTGAAGGTTATGTCCTCACTAATCATCATGTAATTAGTGATGCTGATGAAATTGATGTCGCTTTATCTGACGGCAGAAAAGTAAAAGCCCAAGTAATCGGCAGCGATCCAGAAACTGATATTGCTGTTTTAAAAATTGAAACGAAACAGTTACCTACTCCAATTACGCTTGGCAAAGTTGAGTCAGTGCATGTTGGTGATGTGGTACTTGCGATCGGCAATCCATTTGGTGTTGGCCAAACTGTTACTTCTGGAATTGTTTCTGCGCTAGGTCGAGATCATGTTGGTATTAATACCTTTGAAAATTTTATTCAAACTGATGCAGCAATCAATCCCGGAAATTCCGGTGGCGCCTTAATTGATACCCGCGGCAATCTCATCGGCATCAACACAGCGATTTACTCAAATAATGGTGGTTCCATGGGTATTGGTTTTGCCATTCCCATTAACCTTGCAAAACAGGTCATGGAATCTATCTTGGCTAGTGGCAGCGTGACTAGAGGCTGGATTGGGGTTGAGCCACAAAACCTCTCAAAAGAGCTCTTAGAGTCTCTGGGCTTACCTTCCAGCACTCAAGGGGTGCTCATCTCAGGAGTGCTCGAAGGAGGCCCCGCTGCCCGAGGCGGCGTTAAACCTGGTGATGTTCTGATTACAGTCAATGGCAACGCCACCAAAGAAGTCAGGCAGCTTTTAAATCAAATTGCTCAGATTACCCCTGGCAACCAAGCAAAGTTAAAAGTTCTTCGCAAAGACAAAGAAATTGAGTTAACCATTCAAACTGGCAAACGTCCGAAACCTAAAAAACTGGGGCAGTAAAAACCCAATAAAAATTTAGGGGCCTAGTAATTAGTTTGCCAATATTTTTGACAAGAACTCTTTAGCTCTTGGAGCGCGAGCCTCGGGGTTATCAAAAAACTCATGCTTGCTGCAATCTTCAACAATGCTGCCTTGATCCATGAAGATTACGCGATGACTTACCTTTCTAGCAAATCCCATCTCATGAGTGACACAACACATTGTCATGCCTTCATTTGCTAGCTTCACCATGACATCCAAAACCTCTCCAACCATTTCAGGGTCCAAAGCAGAAGTAGGCTCATCAAATAACATGACGATAGGATCCATACTCAACGCTCTAGCAATAGCAACGCGTTGCTGCTGACCGCCTGATAACTGTCCTGGAAATTTATCTTTTTGTGCGATCAAACCAACGCGCTCAAGATACTTCAAGCCATGCTTATTAGCCTCAGCAGCAGAGCGTCCAAGCACCTTAATTTGGGCAAGCGTTAAGTTTTCAGTAACGCTTAAATGAGGAAATAGCTCAAAGTGCTGAAACACCATGCCAACTCTTGCGCGAAGTTTCGATAAGTTTGTTTTTGGGTCATGAAGCTTAACGCCATCTACCGAAATCTCACCGGCCTGAAAAGGCTCTAACGCATTAATAGTTTTAATCAAAGTGGATTTTCCCGAACCGGAAGGCCCACAAATAACAACTACCTCGCCTTTACTGATTGAAGTAGTGCAATCTTTCAAAACCTGAAAGGAGCCATACCATTTAGATACGTTTTGAAGTTCAATCATGATGATTTATTAATATCGAGCAAAAAATTAAAAGGCACTTAACGAATGATGGCAACTTTTGTGTGAATCACCCTCACGACTTTAGAAAGCGAAAAGCAAATAACAAAATATGTTGCGGCAGCTAATAAATAAGTCTCCATTGGGCGCCCGTAGTTCTTGCCGGCAATCTCAAACCCTTTAAGCAAATCATAGGCTCCAATTGCATAAACCAAAGAAGTATCTTGAAACAAAATAATTGTTTGAGTCATAAATACTGGAATCATGTTTCTGAAGGCTTGCGGCAAAACAACCAATCTCATATTTTGACCATAGGTCATGCCCAGCGCCTCAGCCGCATAAGTCTGCCCCCGCGGTACCGACTGAATTCCAGCGCGCACAATTTCTGAAAAGAACGCGGCCTCAAATGCAATAAAGGTAATCGTTGCTGACAAGTCCGCACCAATTGGCTTGCCTATCAACATGGGAATCAATAAGAAAAACCAAAGGATAACCATTACCAAGGGAATGGATCGCATGGCATTCACATAGAAGGTAGCTGGATAAACTAAGAGAGGTTTTCCTGAAAGCCTCATGAGCGCCAAAAATGTACCGACCACAATACCGCCAATAGTCGCAATGATGGTCAGCTGAACACTGAAGAGCAAGCCCTTTAAAATGTAGTTGGTGAAAAGCTCCCAATTGTAGAAACTTAAATCTAAGCTCAACATAGGTTCACCATTTAATGAGCCAAACTGGCATCGTTAGATGCAGAAATAAAGCCAGGAATGCGACTCTTTTTCTCAATCAATGCCATTACACGATTCACGGCAAACGCAGAAAGCGCATACAAGGCGGTGACTGCTAAATAGATCTCCACCCCATGCGAGGTTTCTTCTTGCGCCTGCATAGCAAACAATGTTAGCTCGGGAACAGATACTGCGAACGCTACAGAAGAGTTTTTAATCACATTCATACTCTCTGAAGTAAGCGGTGGAATAACAATACGAAGCGCCATTGGCAAAATGACGTAGCGATATGTTTGCGGTGTTGTTAAACCCAAAGCAGTGGCAGCTGCACGCTGCCCTCCTGGCAATGATTGAATGCCTGCACGCACCTGTTCTGCAATCCTGGCTGATGTAAAAAAGCCAAGCGCAATACTCACTAACCAATAAGACGGTAAAGACTTAAGGGGCAAGAAAAAGGTTGGAATAACGTGATACCAAAGAAACACTTGAACAAGTACGGGGATATTTCTGAATAACTCAACCCATGAGGTAGAAAAACTAACCAGCAATCTACTCAGTCGCCCTGTATTCGGCAACGTTCTCAGGGTACCCATGATTGCACCAACAACCAAGGCAATTACAAGTCCAAGACCAGCCACAGCCAAAGTCCAGCCCCAAGCCTTCAAGAGCCAATCTAAGTAACTCGGATCTGCATTCGAGGTCAGCCCAAAGATAGAGGAGAAGCAGTGGTCAACTACTTCTCCATCTAAGGTGCTTTTACAAAAAACACCTAAATCTAAAGCCATAAATTACTTCTTCTGTTGATAATCTTCAGCTGGCTTGTCATTCAAATTTGCCCAAGCATTTTTAGTTGCTGGTGACAACTCAAGACCAACAACGATATTCTTTGGCGGAATTGGCTTTAGGAACCACTTATCCCATAAGGCAGGCATTTTTCCGTTTGCAACGATCTTGGCAATAGCAGCATTTACTGCAGCCTTAAATTCTGGATCATTCTTAGGAACCATAATAGCGATCGGCTCAGTGCTCAACACTTCACCAACAATTTTGAAATCTTTTGGATTCTTTGCATTCGCAATATTGCCGGCCAAAATAGATCCATCCATCACAAATGCATCAGCGCGACCTGACTCGAGCAACAAGAAGCTGTCTGCGTGATCCTTACCAAATACCTCATCAAAATTCACACCATTAGCCTTCTCGTGCTTACGCAGCAACTGAACAGAAGTTGTGCCTGTTGTTGTGGCTACTTTTTTACCTGCCAATTGAGAAATGGAGTTAATGCCAGAATTTGCTTTTACTGCAATGCGAACTTCTTCAACATATAAAGTATTTGCAAAACCGACATCTTTTGCGCGGTTTGCATTATTAGTTGTCGTGCCGCACTCAATATCGACCGTACCGTTTTGCACCAATGGCACACGGTTTTGAGAGGTTACAGGTTGATAGTTGATGCGCAATGTGTTCATGCCTAACTTATCTTTGATGTCGCCCAAAATCATGCGACAAACTTCAACGTGATATCCATCAAAACGACTATCGCCAGTTGTATAAGACATTGGAATAGAGGACTCGCGCACACCCATTGTGACTGCGCCAGTTGATTTAATTTTGTCCATCGTGGCACTGGCGGCTTGAGCCGTACCTGACAATGCGATAGATGCCGCAGCCAAAACCATAGCGCTGGCTAGAAATGATGCTGGTTTAAATTCTCTTTTTTTCATAGCAATCCATTTACAGTAAGTTGTTTTAGAAAATATACTACATCTAACGTTTTTTAATTCTAGCCCAATTTAAGCTTTAAACACTATAAATTAGATTGTTTTAGGGCGGCATGAACTCTTCTTACAAATCCTTCTTATCGCCTCCATATAAGTACCTAGTTCCCCACCAGAATGACTATAGTCATTCCGCAGGAATTTCAATCATCTCCGGCTCCAAGCCAGAGATATAGCGCGCATGGACTGCTTTATAGGCCTTCTCAATACTCTTGGCCATTAATTCCGAATTAAACAACGGCTCAGTCAATCTATTCTTAGCCAACTTTTCCTTGATGATCTTGAGGTCTGCTGGGTTTTTAGCTAAAGCTATTGCCTTAGCAGCATAAGCCTCTAATGAATCCGTAATGAGCTCTTGCAGGCCTACAGCGCTTAATAAGCTGGCAGCTACTCTGCTAGCAAACGATTTGCCGGTACAGGTCAAAATGGGAAGCCCCGCCCACAACGCATCGCTTGCAGTGGTGTGGGCGTTATATGGCAGCGTATCCAAAAATAGATCTGCTAAGCGTTGGCGCGCTAAATGCTCGCCTAGCGGTAATTTAGGTGCAAAAATTAAGCGGCTTTCTGATATCCCTCTTTTAACCGCTTCGGCCTTTAAATTCTGTGACGCTGTTGGGTTTGCATCAAACAGCCAAAGGACGCTATTGTCAACGGCATGCAGAATGCGCATCCAGACATCAAACACCTCCGGAAGAATTTTGTAATTATTGTTAAAGCAGCAAAATACAAAGCCATCTTCAGGCAATCCCACCTCTTCTCTGGTGAACCGCCTATCCGATATTTGTTTTCTTGAATCGTTAGGCTGATAGCTATGCGGAAGGTAAATCACTTTTTCAGAATAGTCTGCCTGCGAATCGCTTGGAATGACTACTTTGTCGGCAATGATGTAGTCCATATACTCAGCCCCCATCGTTCCGGGATAGCCAAGATAGTTAATCTGCACTGGGGCGGCGCGATGAGCAAAAATGCCGGTTCTTGAATTTTGTGTGTACCCCATTAGATCAATAGCAATATCAACCTTTAGATCTCTACTGAGCTGAGCAACCTCAGCGTCACCCATTGAATCAACTTCAATAAACTGATCAAAAGCTTTAACAATTCGATCTCTCATCAATCCATCTTGTATTTGAGCAAAAGAGATCCCGATCATTTCAAATGCAGCTCTATCATGCAATTCAAATATCTCGGCTATTAAATACGCGACAGCATGCGCATGCAAATCGGCCGAATAATAGGCAATTTTTATTTTGTCGCCTTTTGGCCAAGGCTGACTAATCCCAAGCGATGGATTTTTAGGAAATTCCTGTTTTGCATAAATCTCTGCACAACTCTTTTGCAAGCCGGGATGATCTATCAACCCAAGCAATGGAAAAGGAAGAATTACTTTTTTGCCAGCCTCAATCAAGCCCTCAAGTCTCTGCAAATCATTGTCAACAGAGTTCCATTGACAAATCTCCATCTTGGCATGCAGTGATTGCCCCAGAACCCAATTCTGAGAGGGATCCAACTTCAAAGCGGCATCGTAACTTGCAATAGCTAGGTCATAGCGTTGCAGCGCATGTAAAACCTTGCCCTTAACTGCATAGGCTTCCGCGCACTCTGGATTTTTATTCAGTACGAGATCGTATACGTCTAATGCTCTCGTGTAATCTTTCTGCAAAAATAAAGTATTGCCAAGATTTAAGTTTGCGTTTACATCGCCTGAGTTCAAGCGAAGAGCATGTCTGCAAGCATCAAGTGCCTGCTGATGTCTGCCCATATTATTTAGGGGTACGCTTTTATTTGACCAAGCTTCCAAATAATCCGGCCTAAGTCTTATGGCTTCGTCATAAGCAGCTATCGCCTGCGGATATAAGGCGAGATGATTGTATGCAATCCCTTGATTTAGAAGGGCCTCTGGAATGCCCCTCTCAGAGGCAAGCACCATTTCAAGCACATCTAATGCCTGCGCATGCGCACCCATATCATTTAATACTGAAGCCTTATTAATTAAGGTTTCAGTATCTACAGGATTCATTTCTAATGCCGAGTTATAAGCCTCGAGTGCTTCGTGCAGTTTGCCCTGTATAGCATAGGCCAACCCCAAGTTATATAGAACCCGAAGATCGGGCTCCGCAATACTGCGGAGCAATTTAAATATCAAGACCGCTTCATTTAGCCTATTGTGCTGAGCACATGCAATACCAAGATTAATCCACCCCTGAATATCAGGCAGATCACTTTTCATGCCAACCTCTACCTCATGCTCAAACCCGTCTAAGCTACCGCTTTTGATCAACCCAACAACCTTTAACAGGGAAGCGGATGCGGGGGTATTCATATAAAACCTATCATGCAAGTAATCATCAATTTAGTAGCCTCAGTGTTTATGCTGAGCCCCATAAATCAATCTATTAGCGGCCATGACAAGCAGTAGGCATATCTTGCAGCGGCTGCCCATGAAAATTGCAATTCACACCCAATGCCGATTGGCTACTGGCTCCGCAAGCCACCAAATTTAATAGGCAAACAGTAAGCACACAAAATACTTTTATTGAATTCATAAACTCATCCCTTAAACATCTTGTCAAAACGATATAAAAAAACCCACTGTGTTTCCACAGTGGGTTATTTCAATACTTAATTCTAAATTTAATACTAGCTTACGCTAGCGTTAAATTAGAAAGTGTGGCGAACACCAACAGAGTAAGCAGCGTTGCTTGCAGCACCGTTTACGTTGTTTGATGTTGTAGTTTGGCTACCGTAGATAGCGTACAAGTTAGTACGCTTGCTGAGGTAGTAGTTAGAACCAACTTGCCAACCTGTGAAGTTTGCGTATGTAGAAGCAACAGTAGCTTTGTACTTACCGTTACCTACAGTACCCCAAGCTTCGATAGTTGGAGTGATGTAGCTACGTACGCCAATTGCTTGTGCGTTACGGTTAACTTGAGTAGCAGCTGCAGTAGTTGCGCTGTAGTCGTCTTGAACCTTACGACCTTGCCAACCAGCAAACGCCTTCAAAATACCGAAGTCATAAGTACCGAGTACTTGAGTTTGCTTGTCAGACAACATTGTTGCTGGGAATGCAGCTGTAGTACCAGCAGCAATAGTAGCAGTTTGGTTTGGTGTCAAACCAGCATTAAATGCTTCAGCAGAAGCAGCTACGCCGTTAGCATACTGAGTCTTGAATGACTGGTATGTTGCGCCGATAACCAATTTTTGCCATGTGTAATCAGCAGACAAGCCCCAACCGCTCCAGTTCATAGTACCTGTGCCAACAGCACCAGTATTAGTCTTGTTTGAGTTTGACATTGCATACATTGCGTTGCCACGGAAACCGGCAATGGTTTCTGTACGTGCGATCAATGCATTAGATGCACGAACGTTTTGTGAGATATCGCTATCGCCACCTGAGTTAGCAGTACCGCCAACAGCGTACAAAACGTTACCAGGCATGATTACGTTCTGAGTTGCGCTCATAGCAGATTGCATCTCATAGCCCAATGTGTATTGACGGCCTAAAGAGAATGAACCTACGCCATTCTTTTTCAAACCAACAAATGACTGACGGTTATCAACAGCAGAACCTGAAGTTTGTGAGTCGTAAGCAGCAACGGCACCACCAGTTTTGGCGTTACCTGTCAAAGATGCTGAATCTGGACGCAATGCCATTTCAACAGTGAAGAATGCAGAAGAACCACCACCTAAGTCTTCATTGCCTTTGAAACCTAAACGGCTTGTAGACTCTTGACCAGAGCGGAAAGAACTAGATGTAGTTTTTGTTTCTACGCCAGCCGTATTCTTAGAAGCTGCTGTAGAACCGTAGTAACCCATATCCAAAACACCGTAAACGGTAACGCTGGACTGAGCTTGAGCAGCAGATGCAAACGCACCAATTGCTGCAACTGCTAATAGCGATTTTTTCATTCTTTAAATCTCCAAAAATTAAAAGTAATGCCCAAATAAAAACTGGGACCTGTGAATTTTGCTTCTTTTGCCTCGCTAGACTGGGGGTCGGGGTATTTAGGAACTCTTTTTGCTTGTCAAAAGGTAGTTTTTTGGCTTTCTTCGTTGTATCTCGGCAACAAGACCTGAGTTTTCTGTCTTTTATGGGCCTTAGATGCCAGAATTGTCATATGGCAAGCCGCGAATTCTTAAAAATCCTCAGTTCAGCCCGGTTGGGTGATGTTTCTGCGCAACAAAATCTTGCTCAAGCCTATTTAACCGGCGTATTTAAAACACCTATACAGCCAGCTAACGCATTGATTTGGCTAGAAAAATCCTATTTTTCTATTAAAAATCAGTCACTTAAGGATGAAAGCACAAGTAGCGTTGAAATTCTTAAGGTCTTGGCGCAAGTTGCCAGCATTCCACTGGTAGAAACCTTTAATTCACCTGCATTTAGCTTTGGCTGGGATTCATTTTGGAGGCTTGCTGAGTCCAATGAAGACTTAGAACACTCCTCTGCGGCCAAATGGCAACTCGTCAACTTATTAGTCAACCCACAACATCAAGAAATTCAATCTCAACTTTCTGATTGGCTTAAAAAGTCCAGCGGAATCACTATCGTCGAGAAAATTTCTGGGCAAGATTTCAGCGGTCTTCAAAAAATTGCCAAGCAATATTTAACTGAGTTAGGCGAAGGGGGCTCTACTTTTGCAGCAAACGCAAAAGAATTACTCATCAAACTCCAGCCAAAGAATGAAGCGCTTTCTTCTTTGTGGAATGTTTGGATAGATGAACAAAATGAGGATGCCCTAACTCGAGCCGCAGAACTTGGCTTAACAATTGCAAAACTGACTTTGGGCTTAAGACTTGCCCAACTCGACAATAGAGTTGAAGTAGCAGAAACAAAATCAAATGCCTCTCTTAAAAAGGCCGCATATTGGTTGGAGCTTGCTGCGAAAGATGGTGACCGGGATGCATGGTATGCACTTGGTGAAATTTATCGCCGCCCACAGTTTTCTGGATATAACGCTGCAGAAAGTGATCGCTGCTTTGATCGTGCAGCTGACCTTGGTCATGCTCAAGCCCAACTTCGCAAAGGTGCCAACCTTTGGCGCAAGCGCGAGAAATCGGAAGAAAAAGTTCGCGGGTTACAGGCCTCATACTGGGTTTGGCAAGCCCAACAACAAGGAGTACCTGAAGCAAAAGAATTACTCTGCAAGATTTTAGAGAGCTGTCCAAATCTAAAAAAGAATGAATGGTTTGAGTTAGCTCAATTTGCCGAGCGAGCCCTAAATCATCATGCTGAGCACAAACTTGATGAAGACTGGCTGCTACTTTGTCATCGCATCATCATTGCCAATCAATTCAATTTCAGCAAGGCAGAATTATTGCTATGCGAAGTCGGGCAACTTCAACATGAACATTGCGTAGTTGTAGATATTCGTTGGGAGCTGCCAAAGATATTACCGCGATTGATTCAGATCGAAACTATTCAGCAACGCCGCGCCCTACTGTCGGCCGGCAAGGCTTTTGCCGGTTCGGAAATAGATCTTGAGGGCAATCTTCGTCAAAGGCGTTACCGTTTTGATCGCGTCACCGACTGGCTAAAGACAACCTTCGCAAATCAGACTGTCGACGCAGAAGCTAATTAAGCCGCAGAACCCTCTGCCTTAACTTCGTCCTCTGAAGGCTTGGGCACATAAAAGCGTGCAATCAGCAGGCCTAATTCGTAGAGAAGGGTCATGGGGACCGCCAACAGCAGTTGGGAAAGAACATCTGGTGGTGTCACAACTGCTGAAATCACGAATGCGCCCACAATGACATAGGGACGAATTTCTCTCAACTTTGCCAATGGGACCATACCCATACGCACCAAGACAACCACCACTACAGGCACTTCAAAGGTGATACCGAATGCCAAAAAAGTGGTCATAGCGAAACTTAGATAGTTGTCGATGTCTGTAGACATCTCCGCACCCAAGGGAGCGTTATAGCTAGCCATAAACTTAAATACGGTTGGAAATACTAAAAAGTAAGCAAATGCCATGCCGATAATGAATAAGCTGTAGCTACTTACCACCAATGGCAAGATGAGTTTTCTTTCATGTAAATAGAGACCGGGCGCAATAAATGCCCACAGCTGATACATCACCACCGGCAATGCAATCAGGAAAGCAACCAGCATGGTCACCTTCATGGGAACAAAGAATGAGCCCGTAACATCAGTCACAATCATTTTGCCGCCAGCTGGCAAAGCCTCTAGTAAAGGCTGTGCGAACAAATGAAAAATATCAGGGGCCCAATACACCAACGAGACAAAGACAATAATGATGGCAAGCGCTGATTTAATTACGCGATCACGCAACTCAAACAAGTGGGATAAAAATGTTTCCTGTAATCCCGAGTCTTCGGTTGAATTATTTTCAGTCATGCGTAAATGTTTTTATTGTTTTAATTTTTTACTATTATTTTTATTTGCCAGCGCTGTGGTGAAAACGCTTCATTCTGGCTGCCCCAGATTGCACGCGAGTACGAATCCCTGCGGAACGTTTAAACCAAACCGGCCTAGCAGCGCGGCGCACCCCCCAGCTATTACGGCCTTGCCTCATGCTTTTTCGGAGTATCTCTTTTTCGTTTAGCGGTGGCTTTTCGAAGCTAGTCTCAAAAATATCCGCCTGATCGCTTAAGTTGGCGCCGGCCTCTTGAACGGTAGAGCCAATGCTATTTTCAACTTCCTTGAAAGTAGCGGCAGTTTCTTCTCGAAACTTTTTAAACTCCTCCACTTCCATCTGGCGATTGACTTCAGACTTGACGTCAGCCATATAGCGTTGAGCACGTCCAAACAAATTTCCTGCCATGCGAGCTACTTTTGGTAAACGCTCTGGTCCAACTACGACCAAAGCAACCACAGCAATTAGCGCAAGCTTTGAAACTCCGAGATCAATCATTTAACCAGTCGTTTAAAAGCAGCATGAGTTTCTATCGCGCTTCAGATATCTTATTTATTTACGTCTTTTGCTTGAACATCAACAGTCTTTTCTGCTGTTGCAGAACTTTGCTGAATTTGCTCTTTAGTCTCTTCGCCTGGCTTCATGCCATCTTTAAAACCCTTAACAGCACCACCTAAGTCTTGGCCAATGTTGCGTAATTTTTTGGTACCAAATACCAACATGACGATAACCAAAACAATTAACCAATGCCAAATGCTAAATGAACCCATCTTTAATCTCCTTGGATTATTTTTTCCAGGGGCGGGGACCGCCCATCACATGTAAGTGCAAGTGATAAACCTCCTGCCCACCATCCGCACCATTGTTCACCATCAATCTAAAGCCGCCATCCTTACCAGGACGACAACCTTGCTCTTTGGCAAGACGGGGTGCTAATTCCATCATTCTACCTAGCAAAGGGGTATCTACGCTTTCTGCGGATTCCAACATGGGTATATGTTTTTTAGGAATCATCAAAAAATGGATGGGTGCCGCTGGATTAATGTCTTTAAAAGCATAGATCTCTTCATCCTCATAAACCTTCTGGGAGGGGATTAAACCCTGGGAAATCTTGCAAAACAGGCAATTTGGATCGTGTGACATGCTTATTCCGTAGTTATTTCAGAGCTATTTCGTAATTACTCTTTACCAGCAGCTTTTCGGGCAGCCTTCTCTTCAATACCAGAAGTTCCTAGACGACGATCAAGCTCGGCGACCACATCCTCCGGACGCAGGTTAAATTGCGACAGGGCAATTAAGCAGTGAAACCATAAATCGGCTATTTCACCAACTAGCAACTTTTGCTGATCGGGAGCCAAATTGGAGTTACGCGCATCTTTTGCAGCCATGACTGCCTCAGTAGCCTCTTCACCAATCTTTTTCAAGATGCCGTCGTCACCCTTAGAAAAGAGCAAAGCGGTGTAGGAGGTTTTAGGATCTGCTTGACCTGCTTTAAACGCATCACGACGTTGGTCAACCACATCAGCCAAATGGGCTAATGCTGAGTCCAGATTAGAGGGTTTGTTTGCAGAACTAGTCATAAGATCATTTTATGTGTTTTGTAAGAAGGTCTTCGCAATTACTTCTTACTCTTGGACTCATCAACCCAAGTAGCCTTTGCAGAATCCCATTGCAAAAAGAAGCAGCTATGTTCACCTGTATGGCAGGCAATGCCATCTTTTTGCTCAACCAACAGCAAAATCGTATCGCCATCACAATCTAGACGAATTTCTTTTACCTTTTGAGTGTGGCCAGACTCTTCGCCCTTGTGCCATAACTTCTGCCTAGAACGAGTCCAGTAGACTGCTTCACCTAAACGCAAGGTCTCGAGAAGAGCGTCGCGGTTCATCCAAGCCATCATCAAGATATCTTTGCTACCGACCTCTTGAGTAATTACCGGAACTAAACCCTGCTCATTCCATGCCACAGCATCAAGCCATGAACCAGCTTGCAGATTTTGAATGGGTGTAAAAGTGCCTTGAGAATTGCTCATACCTAAACTTTACAGGCAATGGCTCAAACTTAGTAAAAAGTCTGAAATAGCTTTAAATCCGAACCGGGATTCCTTGGGCAGCCATATATTCCTTGGCCTGGCCAACGGTGTACTCACCATAATGAAAGATACTGGCAGCTAAGACTGCATCTGCATGGCCTTTGGTGATGCCATCAACCAAATGCTGCAAATTACCAACTCCGCCCGAAGCAATAACCGGTACCGATACCGCATCACTTACTGCCGCAGTAAGAGCCAAATCAAAACCATCTTTGCTGCCGTCGCGATTCATGCTGGTTAATAAAATTTCACCAGCGCCACGCTTAGCAACTTCTTTTGCCCACTCCACTACATCCATACCAGTAGCAGTTCTGCCGCCATGAGTAAATACCTCCCAATTACCGGCTTCAGTTTGCTTGGCATCAATTGCCACCACAATACATTGGGAGCCGTAATAGGCAGCCGCATCAGAAACCAAATCGGGATTAGCAACTGCGGAAGAATTCATGCTGACTTTATCTGCGCCAGCGTTAAGTAAGCGCCGTACATCAGCAACCGCACGCACGCCCCCACCAACAGTCAGAGGAATAAAGACTTGTGATGCCACATCTTCAATGATGTGCAATATGAGATCGCGTCCATCAGAGGTAGCAGTGATATCTAGGAAAGTTAACTCGTCTGCACCCTGCGTGTCATAACGCTTAGCAATTTCCACAGGATCTCCTGCATCGCGCAAACCGACAAAGTTCACACCTTTAACTACGCGCCCTGCAGTGACATCAAGACAAGGAATAATGCGCTTGGTTAACACTAGATAATTTTCTTTTTATATTTGAGCGTTAACTCATCTGCATATTTTTGCGCAGCAGCGAGATCAAGATCACCAGCATAAATAGAGCGGCCAGCAATCACACCCATCACGCCCTCTTCCTCTGCCTTACAGAGTGCATCGATATCTTGATTATTCGATAAGCCGCCACTAGCGATTACCGGAATACGAATAGCTTGGGCTAACTTCACAGTGGCATCAATGTTTACACCTTTTAGCATGCCATCGCGCCCAATATCAGTGTAGATAATGGCTTCAACACCCCAGTCTTCAAACTTCTTAGCAAGGTCAATCACTTCATGGCCGGTGATTTTGCTCCAACCATCCGTAGCTACTTTGCCATCACGTGCATCCAAACCAACCATGACATGACCTGGAAATGCTGTGCAAGCATCTTGTACGAAACCAGGGTTCTTCACTGCTGCAGTACCAATAATAACGGTGCTAATTCCATCATCCAACAGGCGTTCAATTGTCTCGAGATCACGAATACCGCCACCCAACTGCACAGGAATCTCATTGCCGACAGCTTTGAGAATAGCTTTAATGGCGGACTCGTTTTTTAACTTACCAGCAAATGCACCATTGAGATCAACTAAGTGCAAGCGACGCGCACCTTTGCTAATCCAATGTGCCGCCATTGCGCCAGGGTCTTCAGAAAAAACCGTAGCCTTGTCCATATCACCTTGTTCGAGTCGAACACAGTGGCCGTCTTTTAGATCAATTGCGGGAATCAGCAGCATAGCAAAGAGTAATAAATATTAAGGTTGCCAAGTAACAAAATTTTGATAAAGCTTTAATCCGTATTCTGCACTTTTTTCTGGATGGAATTGAGTTGCAAAAATATTATCTCGCGCTACTGCAGAAGTAAACCAATCACCATACTCAGTTGAACCGGCAATATCTTCATTGCGCTGCGGCACAACATAGTAGCTATGCACAAAATAAAAACTCGTCAAATCTGGGATGCCAGACCAAAGGGGGTGATTTTGATCCTGACGAACCTGATTCCAGCCCATATGCGGTACTTTAAAAGCAGATCCATCCGGCTGCCTCTTACCAGCCAAATCAAAACGGCGCACTTCACCAGGAATCAAGCTTAGGCATGACGTCCATTGCTCAGTAGCACGAACCTCTGCACTTCTATCAAATAGCATTTGCTCGCCAACGCAAACACCTAGAAGTGGCTTGCTTTTAGACGCCTCTAGCAAGGCCTCTAATAAACCGGACTCTTGTAGGTGCTTCATGCAATCTGGCATTGCGCCCTGACCTGGCAAAACCACACGATCAGCAGCGCGAATCTCTTCAGGCCGCTGTGCAATGAGTACATTGTCATTGGGTGCGACATGATGAAATGCTTGATACACAGAACGGAGATTACCCATTCCATAATCAACGATCGCAATGGTTTGCGCCAAAATTTAGCCTATCCTTGCTGTTATCTAACGGGCAACTAGAAGATCTAGATTAGAGGCTGCCTTTGGTTGAAGGAATAGAACCAGATGCACGTGGATCCACTGCCAAGGCCATACGTAATGCGCGACCAAATGCCTTGAATACAGTTTCAATCTGGTGATGCGCATTAATACCGCGCAAGTTATCGATGTGCAAAGTCACTCCAGCATGGTTCACAAAACCACGGAAGAACTCAATACTAAGATCCACATCAAAATCACCCACGCGAGCACGAGTAAATGGAACATTGAATTCCAAACCAGGGCGCCCGGAGAAATCAATTACAACGCGGGAGAGAGTCTCGTCGAGAGGAACATAAGAGTGGCCATAACGAGTAATACCAGCCTTATCACCCACCGCTTTAGCAAAGGCTTGACCCAAGGTAATGCCCACATCCTCAACGGTGTGGTGATCATCAATATGGGTATCGCCTTTAGCAACCACTTTGAGGTCAATCATGCCGTGACGGGCAATTTGATCCAACATATGGTCGAGGAAAGGAACTCCGGAGGCTAGCTCAGCCTTACCGGTACCATCTAAATTGATGGAAATCTGAATTTTGGTTTCCGAAGTGTTTCGGGTAACGTCGGCTTGCCGCATGCTTCATTGCGCCGCGAGGCGAAGTGTTGATTGAAGCCTCATAATATCATTCCTAGAGAAGATTTAAATATCGATATTGCTGTACTTTCACCCAGATTTTTGACCTGAGAACCCTCATGAGCCGTTTTTGGAGCCCTGTTGTTAAAACCCTAACCCCTTACGTTCCTGGGGAGCAACCGCTAATGCAGCGGCTGGTTAAACTCAACACCAATGAAAGCCCTTATGGGCCATCACCAAAAGCATTGGCTGCAATCGAAAGTCAAAATACGGCAGATTTACGTCTTTATCCTGATCCAGAAGGTGCAGCCCTCAAACAAGCCATCGCCAAATTGCATGGCCTAGACCCAAAACAAGTTTTTTTAGGCAATGGTTCGGATGAAGTTTTAGCGCATGTCTTTGCTGGGCTTCTCAAACAAAGTAAGCCAGTCCACTTTCCGGATATTACATATAGCTTCTATCCGGTCTACTGCAAGCTTTTTGGCATTGAATACCAAACGATTCCCTTGAGTGAGAATTTTGAGATCAACACTGCTGACTACCAATCACCCAATGGCGGGATTATTTTTCCAAACCCGAATGCTCCAACAGGTAGATCAATCTCTCGTTCTGAAATCGAGGCATTGTTAACTCGCAATAAAGATTCAGTATTGGTTATTGATGAAGCCTATGTCGATTACGGCACCGAATCCTGCATTCCGTTATTGCGTGGCAAAGACTGTCCAGAAAATCTTCTAGTCGTCCATACACTTTCTAAATCTCGGGCCCTAGCTGGCCTGCGGGTTGGCTTTGCAGTTGGTCATCCAGATTTAATCGAAGGCTTAGAGCGAGTAAAAAATAGCTTTAACTCTTACCCGCTAGGCCGCCTCGCACAAGCAGGCGCCATTGCAGCCATTGAAGATCAAGCGCACCTTGAACAAACCTCTGCCAAGGTAATTCAAACTCGTAGTAATTTAGTCGAGCAGCTAAATGCTCTGGGATTTGAAACACTGCCATCAACTGCTAACTTTATTTTTACCCGTCACCCAAAACATGCTGGCGTGAAACTCTATCAAGCCTTGCGTGATAGAGGCATCATCGTTCGTCACTTTAAATCTGCGCGCATAGAAGAATTCTTGCGCATCACGATCGGCACAGATGAACAAAGCAACGAACTCGTCGCCGCTTTAAAAGAAATTCTGAATTAAAAGATTGAATTAGTAAGCGCGGGTTTATTGCGCGCTTACTTTTTAAGACGCATCTCGGCCGCGCGGGCATGGGCCTGTAAGCCTTCACCATGAGCCAAGGTGCTTGCAACCTCACCCAACGTTTGTGCACCAACTTCACTCACTTCAATCATGCTCGAGCGCTTGATGAAGTCATAAACACCCAATGGCGAAGAGAAACGTGCGGTACGTGCTGTTGGTAATACGTGATTAGGTCCTGCACAATAATCGCCCAGTGACTCGCTGGTGTAATTACCCATGAAGATAGCACCAGCATGACGAATTTGATCTGCCCACTTCCGAGGATCTGCTGCACAAATTTCTAAATGCTCAGCAGCAATCGCATTAGCGATCTCACATGCCTCTGACATATCTTTTACCTGAATCAACAAAGCGCGATTTGTGAGAGAAGCTTCAATTACTTTTGCTCTTGGCATTTCTGGCAAGAGATTGTTAATACTTACTTTTACTTGCTCTATGTATGCAGCATCCGGACAAAGCAAAATTGATTGCGCCTGCTCATCGTGCTCGGCCTGCGAGAACAAGTCCATAGCAACCCAATCGGGGTTGGTAGATCCATCGCAAAGAACCAAGATTTCTGAAGGGCCGGCAATCATATCGATACCAACAGTACCAAATACTCTACGCTTAGCTGCAGCTACATAAGCATTACCGGGTCCAACAATTTTGTCGACTGAAGGAATCGTTTTTGTTCCGTATGCCAAGGCACCTACAGCCTGAGCACCGCCAATCGTAAAGACGCGATCAACGCCAGCAAGGTACGCTGCTGCCAAGACCAATGGATTGCGCGCTCCATCTGGAGTAGGCACCACCATAATGACTTCAGCAACGCCTGCCACTTTTGCAGGAATGGCATTCATCAAGACTGAGGATGGGTAAGCAGCTTTACCGCCTGGCACATAAATGCCAACACGATCCAATGGAGTCACTTTCTGGCCTAAGCGCGTGCCATCTTTCTCTTCATACTCCCAGGAATGGCAACCTGCCTCAATCTTTTGCTTCTCGTGATATGCGCGTACTCTTTGCGCCGCAATATCTAAGGCATTTTTTTGCTCGGTAGATAAAGATTGATACGACCGCTCTAAATCCTTGCGCGGAATCTCTAAGTCCGAAACACTTGTAACATTCAAACGATCGAATTGTTTTGTAAAACCAAGAACCGCTTCATCACCCTTGTCTTTGACTGCCGCCAAGATCTTGACGACTGCAGAATCTATAGCCTCGTCATCAGCGCTAGGCAAAGAAAGGCTAGATAACAGAATTTCTCTAAAGCCTGCATCTTGGCTATTAAGGCGCTTGACGTTGATATTTGAAGACATGGATGAGACTTCTGGTTGGCCGCTGATTACTTCAGCAACTCAAAAATAGGCTGCAGCTGAGCACGCTTACGCTTATACGAAGCTTGATTTACTACCAAACGAGCACTGATATCGGCGATTGGCTCAACCTCAACCAAGCCATTGGCTTTTAGAGTATTGCCAGTAGAAACTAAATCTACGATAGCGTCAGCCAACCCCACCAATGGAGCAAGCTCCATTGAGCCATACAAATGAATCGTGTCAATGTGAACACCTTTATTAGCAAAGTGCTCCCGTGCACAATTGACATACTTCGTTGCCACCTTTAAACGAGAGCCCTGCTTCACTGCGCCAGCGTAATCAAAACCTTCACGTACAGCAACAGACATACGGCACTTGGCAATTCCCAAGTCATAAGGCACGTACAAACCATCAGTACCTTTTTCCATCAATACGTCCAAGCCAGCAACGCCAAAATCAGCACCACCAAATTGAACATAGGTTGGAACATCCGAAGCACGAACAATGATTAAGCGAACATCTGGATTGGTAGTCTCAATAATGAGTTTGCGAGACTTCTCTGGATCCTCCAGCGGCACAATGCCGACCTTGGACAAGATCTCAGCGGTTTCCTCGAAGATGCGGCCCTTGGAGAGAGCTAAAGTCAATTTCATGGACTAATTATCCATCAGCCTTACTTGACGCGCTCAATCTTGGCGCCCAAGAGGGTTAACTTCTGCTCCATACGGTCATAGCCACGATCTAAGTGGTAAATCCGGTCCACTTGGGTTTCGCCCTGAGCTGCCAGCCCTGCGATCACCAAGCTAGCGGAAGCGCGCAGGTCAGTAGCCATCACGATTGCGCCGGAGAGCTTTTCCACCCCCTGAGCAATTGCGGTATTTCCTTCAATAGCAATGTCTGCACCCAAACGATTGAGCTCTTGCACATGCATAAAGCGGTTTTCAAAAATTGTTTCGGTAATCATTGAGCTACCAGCCGCAATGGCATTCACGGTCATCAACTGTGCCTGCATGTCTGTTGGAAAGGCTGGATATTCAGAGGTGCGGAAATTCACTGCCTTAGGGCGACTCTGCATCGATGCCTTAATCCAATCTGGTCCAACCTCCATCTGCAGACCAGCTTCTTTTAATTTCACGATCACCGCGTCTAAAGTATCTGGACGACAGTGTTTTACTGTGATCTCGCCACCTGTCGCAGCTACTGCACATAAAAATGTGCCAGCTTCTATACGATCCGGGATTACTGAGTGCTCTGCACCATGTAGTTTTTCAACGCCTTCAATTACTAGCCGATCACTGCCAATGCCAGAAATCTTGGCGCCCATCTTCACTAGCAATTCAGCTAGGTCGCCAACCTCAGGTTCACGCGCAGCATTTTCTAATACTGTTGTTCCTGATGCCAAAGTAGCGGCCATCAATAAATTTTCAGTGCCGGTCACGGTAATCATGTCCGTCAAGATCGAGGCGCCCTTCAAGCGATCAGATTGAGGCTTCGTTTCGGCTTGAATGTAACCACTCTTGATTTTGATGCTGGCGCCCATTGCCTTCAGACCCTTGATGTGCTGGTCCACCGGGCGGGCACCAATAGCGCAACCACCTGGTAATGACACCTTCGCACTATGCATTCTGGCTAAAAGCGGACCAAGCACCAAGATGGACGCGCGCATAGTCTTCACCATCTCGTAGGTGGCTTCAGAACTTTTAATCACTGCCGCGCTTAACACCATATGACTGCGATCACCAGCATTTGGGAAATCTACCGTGACACCAATCTCTTGTAAAAGTTTGAGCATGGTACGCACATCCTGCAAGTCAGGAACATTGCGCAAAACTACCGGTTGATCAGTCAACAGACAAGCACAAAGAATTGGCAGTGCGGCATTTTTAGCGCCAGCAATCACTACCTCTCCATTGAGAGGAGTGCCGCCAACCATTCGTAATTTATCCATGAAACGATTCCAGTAAAAACTTAGTTATTAATGTGTAGTGTGTAATAAGAGAACTCTTATGCCGCTGAATTCTGTGCAAATTCTTCCGGTGTAAAAGCCTTAATTGATAAAGCATGAACTTCTGCTTTCATACGATCACCCATGGCACCATAGACCAATTGATGACGCTGCACTAGACGCTTACCCTCAAACTCCGGACTCACAATCGTTGCAAAAAAATGTTGTCCATCACCCTCAACCTGTATATGGGTGCATTGAATACCTTGCTTGATATAGCCTTCAATCTGTTCAGGGGTGGGTAGCATTTTTTTCCTAATGAACCAGGGTATTAATAATTAGTAACGGAGCTTATAGCCCTTTTGGAGCAAGCGCAATGCAATGGCTGACACCACCACAAAGAAACAAAATACGATCACCAAACTACTCCAAGGGGAGTTATCAGAAACTCCAAAAAATCCGTAGCGGAACCCATCAATCATATAAAAGAAAGGGTTGAAGTGTGAGACCACTTGCCATGCTGGCGGTAAAGAATGAATGGAATAGAAAACGCCAGACAACATCGTAGCTGGCATGATGATGAAATTCTGAAAGGCAGCCAACTGATCATATTTATCAGCCCATATGCCAGCAATTAAGCCGAGACTTCCTAAAATTGCTGCACCTAAAAATGCAAATACCAAAATCCACAGTGGATATTCGAGCGCGGGGAATGCAAACCATGAGGTAATTAAAAGCACGCCCATGCCAACCACAATTCCCCTGAAGACTGCAGCCAATATATAAGCAGCATAGAACTCAAAGTGACTCAAAGGAGCAAGTAGAACAAAGACCAAATTACCTGTGACTTTGGACTGAATTAAAGAGGAGGATGTATTGGCAAAAGCGTTTTGCAAAACACTCATCATCACAAGGCCTGGAATCAAGAAAGCCGTATAGCTCAAGCGGCCATACACTTCCCTCCCCTCAAGCACATGCCCGAAGATCATGAGATAAAGCACAGCCGTAAGTACTGGCGCTGCCACTGTCTGAAAAGCCACTTTATAAAAGCGCTTTACCTCTTTGAACAATAAAGTCGGGAAGCCGCTACCGTACTCCAAGGCAGGTCGATTGAGGCCGTGCTTCATTGAGCGTTCCCTGACATGATGTTGACAAAGACTTCTTCCAGATCGGTTTTACCTTCGCCATCTTTTTTGACCGATCCGTAACGACTTAATAAATTAGCGGTGGTATCTAGCGCCACAATCTTGCCTTGCTTGAGCATGGCAATGCGCTGACACAGAGCTTCAGCCTCTTCTAAATAATGTGTAGTTAAAACAATCGTATGGCCATCTTGATTCAGTCTGCTGATAAATTGCCATAAGGATTGACGTAACTCGACATCTACACCGGCAGTAGGCTCATCCAGAATGATGACTGGTGGTCTATGTACCAATGCCTGAGCTACAAGCACTCGGCGTTTCATTCCACCAGACAAAGAACGCATATTGCTATCGGCTTTAGAGGTGAGATCAAGATTAGCCATGATCTCGTCAATCCATGCATCGTTATTGCGTATCCCAAAGTAGCCAGACTGAAAACGCAAAGTTTCTCGAACTGTAAAGAAGGGGTCAAAGACCAACTCTTGAGGAACAACGCCCAGCATACGGCGCGCCTCCCGAAAACCTTTTTGAACATCGGCGCCCATGATGGCAGCGTGGCCATGGCTAGGTCTGACTAAACCAGCCAAAATAGAAATTAAAGTGGTCTTGCCAGCACCATTTGGGCCCAACAAACCAAAAAACTCTCCAGGCTCGATAGCTAGTGAAACATCATCTAATGCTTGAAGTGCTCCGTATTGCTTGGATATGTTTTGTATAGATATTGCAGGATGCATTGTCATTACAAACCTAGCAATACAGCAACACCGTAAACACCAGCCAGCACTTTTAGCTTCTCTGGCGCATGCTCTATGGAAATAGATTTGCCTTCAAACTTAAGCTTTTTTTGCCATGCCAATAAAACAGTTAATACGGTGGAGTCAAAGTCTTTGAGCGCAGAGCAATCGATCGATTGCAAATTTGGGCTATTTAACAAGCCTTCCTTTTGCAGCTGCAAGGCAGTTTCTTGCGTTACTTTTTTAGGCAAAAGAAAAGGCATGATCTCTATTTCTAGCTATTAATTGCTTGGCTTAGCTGCGGCTAATTGCTTGTTACGGTCTTGTAAGAACTTCACCAAACCTTCAACACCGTTTTGACTGATTTGATTGGAGAATTGATTGCGATAAGCCTCGACCAACCAAACACCCATGATGTTCATGTCATAAACTTTCCAGCCATTAGCTGTCTTCTCAAGGCGATAGTCCAGAGGTACTGGGTCACCACGGCCAAGTACAACCGTTTTCACAACTACCTCTTTATCATCTGGTGCAGCCCGCAAAGCTTTGAATTGCACAGTCTGGTCGCGCAATTGGCTCAAAGCGCCGGAATAGGTGCGAATTAGAAGATTCTTAAATTCAGAAGTCAGTTGAGCCTGCTGTTCAGGCGTTGCCTTTTTCCAATTTGGGCCCATCGCCATTTCCGTAGTACGACGCATATCGGTATAGGGAACAATTTTCTTCTCCACCAACTCGACAATCTTAGGAATATTGCCCTTTTGAATATCTGGATCTGCTTTAACGGTTGCCATTACCTCAGTAACGACCATCTTAATTAAAGCATCTGGAGGGGTTGATTGATCAGGAGTTTGAGCAAAAACAGCGCCGGAAGCGAGCAGCAAGCCCGCAAAAATGAAGCCGCAGATTCTTTTAAAGTTTTTCATATTCTCCTGCCCACTATCTTTATCTAAATTGAGACTCATTTTAGTCGCACCAGGCGATATTCGTTGACCGCTTATTGATATGGGTTCTCATAAATGATGGGCTCTTCATCCTCGCGACCCTCATTAATTTGATATGCCCGTCTTTGAATATAAGCATCGCGCATAAAGCTGTACTTATCTATTGCAGCACCATCCAATAAATCACCAGCTTCGTAATATGTATTTCGGGCATTCACTACACGTAGCCCAGTAATGCTATTTCTAACTCCAATATCCTTTACATAGCTAAAAAGATAGTCTGACTCTAAATCAGCCACAGTGCCAAAAGTATCGCGCACATTGCTTGGCCCAAAGAAAGGCAAAACAACATATGGGCCAGAAGGCACACCCCAAACACCCAAAGTTTGGCCCCAATCTTCCTTATGCTTTTCTAAACCGCCTGGTGTTGCTAAATCCAATAGGCCACCCAAGCCCATTGTGGTATTGACCACCACCCGCATGAAATCATTAAACGCATAATCCGGCTTGCCTTGTAGCAGGTTAAAGAGCGCAGTATAGATATCGTTGTAGTTGCTAAAAAAGTTGTAAATCCCGTCGCGTACAAACTCAGGCAACACAAAGCGATAGCCTGCAACTACCGGCTTAAGTACATAAGCGTCTAAACCTTCATTAAATTCAAATACAGAGCGATTAAATGGCTCCCATGGATCTTGGGGTGAACGCTCTGCGCCAGCAGGAATGGATGCACAACCAACAATAACTGCAATCAAACTCAGCAAAGCAACTATCTTGAGTTTGCGCAAAAGCGACAACATCATTTTGCTGCGCCTTTTTCCTGGCCACTATCTGCTGCTTTGTTATAGAGAAACTGACTGATTAGGTTTTCTAAAACAATTGCTGACTGAGTCTGAGAAATCTTCTCGCCATTAGTCAACATATCATCCGAGCCACCTGCTTCAAGGCCAATATATTGCTCGCCCAATAAACCGGATGTCAAAATCTTTGCAGAGGAATCTTTTGGAAACTTAAAAGAATCTTCAATCGTCATAACCACTGTTGCCTGATAAGTCTTGTCATCGAAGGAGATATTGGCAATTCTGCCAACAACTACTCCAGCACTTTTAACAGGTGCGCGGGGCTTTAAGCCGCCGATGTTGTCAAAGCGTGCAGAAATTTTGTATGTGGGAGCAAATGACACTGCATTCATATTGCCTACTTTTAGCGCAAGAAATAACGCTGCCAATAAACCAATGGCAACAAAGATTCCTACCCAAACATCAATTGCACTTTTTCTCATAAGAGCCCCAGTTTATTCTTTCTAATTTGAGAACATCATCGCGGTTAGCAAGAAATCCAATGCTAAAACCGATAAAGAAGAGATCACCACCGTACGGGTAGTCGCTTGCGAAACGCCTTCAGGCGTAGGCTTAGATTCATAACCTTGATAGAGGGCAATAAAAGTTACTGCCACACCAAACACCATGCTTTTAATTAGGCCGTTACCAATATCCGAAAACAGGTCTACGCCACCCTGCATTTGTGACCAGAAAGCTCCTGAATCCACCCCAATAAGCGGAACACCAACCAAGTAACCACCAAGTACACCTACAGCTGTAAAGATGGTGGCCAATATTGGCATTGAAATAATGCCCGCCCAGAGTCGTGGTGCAATCACACGACCCAATGGATCCACTGCCATCATCTCCATAGCAGTCAATTGCTCACCCGCCTTCATTAAACCAATTTCTGCGGTCAATGAAGTGCCAGCTCTACCAGCAAACAATAAGGCTGTAATCACAGGGCCTAGCTCACGAGTTAAAGACAGTGCGACCAACAAGCCAAGGGCTTGTTCTGAACCATAACGATTTAAGGTGTAGTAACCCTGCAAACCCAATACGAAACCTACAAATAATCCTGAGACCGCAATGATGATGAACGAATGGTTGCCAACAAATAAAATTTGATCGATCACTAAGCGTGGTCTCTTAAGCAAGAATCCTGAGCGCACGATCACCGCTACAAACATGCGGGCAGCCAATCCAAGACTACTTAAGTTACGACGAACAAAAAATCCAAGATCACCAAAGAGATTTAATAGTGCAGTCATAGAGGTCTAGCTCCAAAATCTTCTTCCAAGGTTTTACCTGGGTAGTGGAATGGCACGGGACCATCTGGTGCGGCATCTAAAAACTGTCTGACAAAAGGATCGGTTGAGCGACTTAACTCGTCAGGAGTTCCTTCAGCGCCAATGCGGCCATTCGCAATAAAGTACACATAGTCAGCAATGGCAAAAGTTTCCTCAACATCATGCGTGACCAATAAACTCGTGGCTCCCAGGGCATTATTCAGGTCGCGAATCAGGCGTGCCGTAATACCAAGCGAAATCGGATCCAATCCAGCAAAAGGCTCGTCGTACATGATCAATGGAGGATCTAGTGCAATCGCCCTAGCAAGTGCAACACGTCGCGCCATACCACCAGAAATTTGAGCGGGCATTAAATCACGTGCGCCACGCAAACCGACAGCATTGAGTTTCATCAATACCAATGAATGTAAGAGCTCTTCACTTAAGTCGGTATGCTCGCGGAGTGGAAAGGCAACGTTTTCAAAAACACTGAGATCGGTAAATAAAGCGCCAAACTGAAAGAGCATGCCCATCCGTCGACGAGCGGCCATCAACTCAGCACCACTCATCTTGCCAATATCTTGACCTTCAAACAGAACTTGACCCGATTGGGCCATATATTGACCACCGATCAGACGAAGAATGGTGGTCTTGCCACAACCAGAGCCGCCCATAACAGCAACTACTTGACCGCGTCGAAACTCCATATTGAGTCCCGACAAAATTTGCCGCTCACCTGCAGCGTAGGAAAAGTTGACGTCTTTAATAGAGACGACAACCTCGCCTGCAGCTTGCTTGCTTACATCCAAAGAGTTTGGCCGGCCACTGTTCATATCCTCACATTATCGAGGTAAAACAGAAGACCCCATTAAATATTCATCAACTGAACGGGCGCATTGGCGGCCTTCACGAATCGCCCAAACCACCAGAGACTGTCCGCGACGCATATCGCCAGCGGCAAACACCTTGGGAACGTTCGTTTGATAGGCATTTTGACCATCTACGGTCGCTTTAGCATTGCCACGAGCATCTTTTTCAACACCGAAAGCATTCAGCACTTGCTGAACTGGAGACACAAAGCCCATCGCCAAAAGCACTAAATCTGCCTTAATCTCAAATTCAGAGTTTGGCACTTCTGACATCTTGCCGTCTTTCCACTCCAAACGTACGCCAATTAATTTCTCTACTTTGCCGTTTTTACCTTCAAAACGTTTAGTTCCAACAGACCAGTCACGATCACAACCTTCTTCGTGAGAAGAGGATGTGCGCAACTTTGTTGGCCAATATGGCCATACCAATGGCTTGTTTTCCTCTTCAGGAGGTTGTGGGAGTAGTTCAAACTGAGTAATCTTGGTAGCGCCATGGCGGTTAGAAGTACCTACACAATCAGAGCCTGTATCACCACCACCGATAACTACAACATGCTTATCAGTCGCACGAATTTCATTTTTGAAATCACCTGCATTTTCTTTGTTCTGTGGAATCAAGAACTCTAATGCATAGTGGACACCAGCTAACTCACGGCCTGGCACGGGCAAATCACGTGGCTGCTCTGCGCCGCCAGTAATTACAACCGCATCAAAATCTTTCATCAACTGTTCAGGCGAAACAGTCTTGGTAGAGTAATTTTTTACTTCAGCACCAATTGCTTCTTTACCAACAAAAACACCAGTCTCAAACTTTACGCCTTCTGCTTGCATCTGTTCAACACGACGGTCAATCAACCACTTTTCCATTTTGAAATCAGGAATACCGTAGCGGAGCAAGCCTCCAACACGGTCATTCTTTTCGAATACAGTCACATCGTGACCAACACGAGCCAATTGCTGTGCAGCTGCCATACCCGCAGGTCCACCGCCAACTACTGCTACTTTTTTACCAGTCTTGGTCTTGGGTGGTTGAGGTTTAACCCAACCACTTTCCCAGCCTTTATCAATGATGGCGTGCTCAATAGACTTGATGCCAACTGCCGTGCTATTAATCCCTAAAGTACATGCAGCTTCACAAGGAGCGGGACAAATACGGCCAGTAAATTCTGGGAAGTTATTAGTTGATTGCAAAACATCTAATGCATTCTTCCAATCGCTATGAAATACCAAATCATTGAAGTCAGGAATGATGTTATTCACAGGGCAGCCGTTATTGCAGAACGGGATGCCGCAATCCATACAACGCGCGCCTTGAACTTTAGCTTCTTCATCGGTTAAAGCGGCGACAAACTCTTTGTAATGATGGAGGCGTTTAACCGGCGCTTCGTACGTCTCACCGACGCGCTCAAACTCCATAAATCCTGTGACCTTACCCATATCGAATCCTTAGTATCTTTTCTTAATGTCTTTATTAATTAAGTGGCTTATGCCGCAACTGTTTTGTTTTGAGATTTTTCCCACAACTCACCTAGAGCACGCTTGTACTCAGTTGGGAGAACTTTCACAAAACGTCCGCGGGCACTTTCCCAGTCAGCCAAGAGTGCTTTAGCGCGCTCAGAGCCTGTGTGGCGGAAATGACGCTCAATCAAGCCCTTCAAAATTTGCTCGTCTGTTAAGCGCTCACCACCATCTTTAACATCGACAGGGGCATGCCACTCAGACTTCGGCATCTTGGCAATCTGCTCAGCAGAAGGCAGTACTTTTTCCAAGGTAGCCATGCTGGTGTTGCAACGCTTATCGAACAAACCATCTTCGTCGTAAACATAAGCAATGCCACCGCTCATACCTGCAGCAAAGTTACGGCCTGTTGCGCCCAATACAACTACTGTGCCACCAGTCATGTACTCACAACCATGGTCGCCAGTACCTTCAACAACTGTTGTAGCACCAGAGTTACGCACCGCGAAACGCTCACCAGCTACACCGTTAAAGAATGCCTCGCCAGCAATCGCACCGTAGAGAACGGTATTGCCAACAATGATGTTCTTCGCTGTATCGCCACGGAACTCATGCGGAGCACGAACAATCACACGACCACCAGACAAACCTTTACCAACGTAGTCATTACCATCGCCAACCAAATCTAAGGTGATGCCGCGAGCCAAGAAAGCTGCGAAGCTTTGACCGGCAGTGCCATTCAACTGAATATGAATAGTGTCATCTGGCAAACCTGCATGGCCATAACGCTGAGCCACCTCACCTGAGAGCATTGCGCCAACCGTACGGTTCACGTTCTTAACAGGAACAATGAAAGATACCTTCTCGCCACGCTCTAAGGCAGGCTCACTCTTCTCAATCAAGATATTGTCGAGTGCACTAGCTAAGCCGTGATCCTGCGTCAACACTTGGTAACGTGGAACTTCAGCAGCAACCTGTGGCTCAGCAAAGATCTTGCTGAAATCCAAGCCGTGTACTTTCCAGTTCTCAATACCTTTGCGGGTATCTAACAAATCAACGCGACCAATTAAGTCATCAAACTTACGAATGCCTAATTGCGCCATGATTTCACGAGCTTCTTCAGCAATAAAGAAGAAGAAGTTCACAACGTGCTCTGGCTTCCCTGAGAATTTCTTACGCAATTCAGGGTCTTGAGTAGCAACACCAACTGGACAGGTATTCAAATGACACTTGCGCATCATGATGCAACCCTCTACTACCAATGGCGCTGTAGCAAAACCAAACTCATCCGCGCCCAATAAAGCGCCGATCACTACGTCGCGACCAGTTTTCATTTGGCCATCAGCCTGAACACGAATACGACTACGCAATCCATTAAGCACCAATGTTTGCTGTGTTTCAGCCAAACCAAGTTCCCATGGGGAACCAGCATGCTTGATTGAAGACAGTGGGGATGCGCCAGTACCACCATCGTGGCCAGCGATCACAACGTGATCTGCTTTTGCTTTTGCAACACCAGCAGCAACAGTACCAACGCCCACCTCAGAAACCAACTTCACAGAAACGTCGGCTTTTGGATTGACGTTTTTCAGGTCATGAATCAACTGAGCGATATCTTCAATAGAATAAATGTCGTGGTGCGGAGGTGGAGAAATCAAACCAACGCCCGGTACTGAGAAACGCAACTTACCGATGTAGTCAGAAACTTTACCGCCAGGTAATTGACCGCCTTCACCAGGCTTTGCGCCTTGTGCCATTTTGATCTGAATCTGATCGGCAGAACGTAAATATTCTGTAGTTACACCAAAGCGACCAGAAGCAACTTGCTTAATCTTGGAGCGTAAGGAGTCGCCATCTTGCAATGGGATATTCGCCTCAACAACATCGCTACCTAAGATGCTTGCTAAAGACTCACCCTTCTTAATAGGAATGCCTTTAAGTTCATTCACATAACGGTTTGGATCTTCGCCGCCTTCGCCGGTATTGGACTTACCGCCAATACGGTTCATGGCAATTGCCAAGGTAGCGTGCGCTTCTGTAGAGATCGAACCCAAAGACATCGCGCCCGTAGCAAAACGTTTAACGATTTCTTTTGCAGACTCTACTTCATCTAACGGAATAGCTTTTGCTGGATCAATCTTGAACTCAAACAAACCGCGCAAAGTCATTTGACGCTTAGTTTGATCATTAATGATGTTGGCGTACTCTTTATAGGTCTGATAGCCCTTCTCAGCGCCAATACGTGTGGAGTGCTGTAACTTTGCAATCGTGTCAGGAGTCCACATATGGTTCTCACCACGGATACGGAAAGCGTACTCACCACCAGCGTCAAGCATATTGGTTAACACTGGATCATTACCAAATGCGGATGAATGCATACGCAATGCTTCTTCAGCCACTTCAAATACGCCGATACCACCAACATTTGATGGAGTGCCTTTGAAATATTGATCAATGATGTCGTGGTTTAAACCAATGGCTTCAAAAATCTGTGAGCCTGTATAAGACATGTAAGTTGAGATACCCATTTTGGACATCACTTTTTGCAAGCCTTTACCAATTGCTTTTACAAAATTCTTCACTGCTTTTTCTGCAGATAAATCACCGGACAAACCTTTAGCCATTTCAGCCAAAGTTTCCATTGCAAGGTATGGGTGAACAGCTTCAGCACCATAGCCAGCAAGGAGTGCAAAGTGATGGGTCTCACGTGCGCTACCTGTTTCAACTACCAAGCCAACGCTAGTGCGCAAACCTTTTTGCACTAAATGTTGGTGAATTGCAGAAGTTGCCAACAATGCAGGAATTGCAACGTGTTTCTCGTCAACTTGACGATCGCTCACGATCAAAATGTTGTAACCAGAGCGCACTGCATCAGCCGCTTCTGCACACAAAGAAGCTAAGCGCGCTTCAATACCAGCCTTACCCCATGAAGCTGGATAGCAAATATCCAATTCATAAGAGCGGAACTTGCCGTTGGTGTAGTGGCCAATGTGACGAATCTTAGTGATGTCGTCAAAATCCAAAATTGGCTGACTAACTTCTAATCGCATTGGAGGATTAATGTTATTGGTGTCCAACAGATTCGGCTTAGGTCCGATGAAAGAAACCAAAGACATCACCATATTCTCGCGAATCGGATCGATTGGAGGATTGGTAACCTGCGCAAACAATTGTTTGAAGTAGTTATATAGTGGCTTGTTCTTATTTGAAAGAACCGCCAATGGGCTGTCGTTACCCATTGAACCAATAGCCTCTTCACCATTCATGGCCATTGGAGCCATGAGGAATTTAATGTCTTCCTGGGTGTAACCGAATGCTTGTTGGCGATCTAATAATTTAGCCGCTGGACGAATGGTAGTTTTCTCATCAATCAAGTCCACTTTGCTGGCATCAACTTCGTCTAACTTCACACGAACAGCATCGATCCAACTCTTATAGGGCTTAGCTTTAGAGACAGCATCCTTTAATTCAACGTCATCAATAATGCGACCTTGTTCCATGTCAATCATGAACATCTTGCCAGGTTGCAAACGCCATTTTTGTACGATCTTGCTTTCAGGAATCGGCAATACACCAGCCTCAGAGCCCATGATGACGAGATCATCATCAGTTACGTAGTAACGAGCTGGACGCAAACCATTGCGATCCAAAGTGGCGCCAATTTGACGACCATCGGTAAATGCCATTGCTGCAGGACCATCCCATGGCTCCATCATTGCTGCATGGTATTCATAGAAAGCGCGACGGTTGTCATCCATTAATGCATGCTGTTCCCATGCTTCAGGAATCATCATCATCATGGCTTGAGCCAATGGATAGCCCGACATTACCAACAACTCTAAGCAGTTATCAAAACAGGCTGTGTCTGATTGGCCCGGATAAATTAGTGGCCAGAGTTTTTGTAAGTCATCGCCAAGCACTGGGGAGCTAATTGCACCTTCACGTGCATTCACCCAATTGACGTTACCTTTTACTGTATTGATCTCACCGTTATGCGCAATCATGCGGTATGGATGCGCTAACTCCCAAGCAGGGAAAGTATTGGTTGAGAAACGTTGATGCACTAAAGCAAGCGCAGACACAGTGCGCTTATCTTGCAAATCTTGATAATAGGCGCCTACTTGGTTCGCTAACAGCAAACCCTTATAAACAATGGTTCTAGCAGACATCGAAGTAACGAAATATTCTTTGCCATGCTTGAGATGCAAGTCTTGAATTGCATGACTTGCTGTCTTACGAATTACATACAACTTACGCTCGAGCGCATCGGTTGTCATGATGTCGCGGCCACGACCAATAAAAATTTGGCGGATGAATGGCTCAGTCAGTTGCACTGTTGGAGACATCGGCAATTTCACATCCACCGGAACATCTCTCCAACCTAAAACTACCTGACCCTCTAAACGAACAGTGCGCTCTAATTCTTGTTCACATGCCAAACGTGAAGCATGTTCCTTTGGCAAGAAAATCATGCCAACGCCATACTCGCCTAATGGCGGCAAAGTTACACCTTGCTTGGCCATTTCTTCGCGATACAAAGTATCTGGAATTTGAATCAAGATACCAGCGCCATCGCCCATCAAGGGATCAGCACCAACCGCTCCCCGGTGATCTAAATTCTCAAGAATCTTTAAACCCTGAGAAACGATCTCATGGGATTTCTTGCCTTTGATGTGTGCTACGAATCCTACGCCGCAAGCATCGTGCTCATTACTTGGGTCATATAAACCCTGAGCGATAGGGCGAAGATCTGTATTTAATTGTGTAGTCATAGTATTTCGAGGGGCGACAAAGGCCTAATTACTTTTGGAGGATCAAATATAGGTGAATACCCATACCGATGCAATAGAAATAAAATGAGTCTGTCCCATTTATTTTGATGTCGCACCAATATGCATTGCTTATATGGGGACAGAGTCGAAATATTCAATATCCCGAATTTATTACTGAGGGGTTTTTATTTCTCTAAGTTATTGAATTAACTGAATTTATTTTCCTGGGTCGTCCACGATGACGTATCACTGAAATCTCAGGGGCATCTTTGAAGAGTTTTTTCGCATAAATATCACTCACCCAAGGTTTAGAGCGAATCAAGGATTCGGTGATTTGACGATCTTCCCAATGGGGCGCACCCTCCTTAACAAAGTTCGCCCAACTCATCTGCCTCTCAAAAGGCGTATTACCTAAACGCCAAAAATACTGATGATCTACTAGCCAGGGTTCGGCGTTGCCTCCAATGTGCGTAGCAAAACTAGTCCAAGTGGAGCTTTGGGGGTTAGATTCAAATCCCGCTCTCACCGGATTGAGTTCTATATAACGTTGGCAACGCAAAAAATAGTCGGGGTCAATCAGGGATGAGCGATACCTCCCCTCCCAGATTGTTCCTGAGCGCTGATGCTGCTTATTGAAAAACTGCGCATAACGACGCCCCAAAGATTGCATAGTTTTTGCAAGGGAGTCTTCGTTTTGCGGGGTCATCAACAAGTGAACATGATTTGGCATCAATGCAAAGGCATGCACTGCACAACCAAATTGCCTTGCCGCCTCGCGCAACCAATCCAAGTAAGTGTGACGATCCTCATCGGTAAAAAAAAGTGTCTCACGGTTATTACCGCGGACCATCACATGCATTGCTTGGCCAGGTATTACAGTGCGAGCTTGCCGTGCCATCTTAGAGGCGAACTACTGCAGTTCGCGTGCACCGCCGCTACTAGAAAATTCTGGGATAAACCAGTCGCCATCAGCTTGAGTTACTCCACTAGGCACTTCACGTGTCTGCTGTGGAATATCCCTTAATGCAGTGCTCATATAAGAAATCCACATTGGCAATGCAAGACCGCCGCCAGTTTCTCGATCACCTAAGCTGGCTGGCTTATCAAAACCAATCCATGCAACAGCAACTACTTTCGGGTTATAGCCAGCAAACCAAGCGTCATGAGAATCATTGGTTGTGCCAGTTTTACCGGCAATATCATTGCGCCCCAACTTACCGCGTGCAGAAGCTGCAGTACCGGTCTTGGTTACTTCTTGCAACATGCTATCCATTACGAAAGCAGTTCGAGCATCCAACACACGAGGAGCATCTTCGCGAGCATGAGTTGGCTTTGCTTCAAACATAACAGTACCTTTAGAGTCCACCATCTTGTCAATCAAGAATGGATCTACTCGATACCCACCATTGGCAAACACACTATAAGCAGAAGCCATTTGCAATGGCGTTACAGAACCCGCACCCAAAGCCATCGTTAAATAAGGCGGGTGCTTTTCTGGTTCAAAACCAAAACGTTGAATATATTCCTGAGCATAGGAGGGACCAATGGCGCGAATGATGCGAACGGAAACTAAGTTTTTGGATTTTGCTAAAGCATTTCGCAAACGCATCATGCCCTCATATTTACCGTCGTAGTTTTTAGGCTCCCAGGCCTGACTACCTGTTTCCATGCTGCCAATCGATAGCGGTGCATCATTCACCATCGTGGTAGGGGTAAAGCCTTTTTCAATCGCAGCTGCATAAATAAATGGCTTGAATGAAGAACCAGGTTGACGGAGGGCTTGTGTCACGTGATTGAATTGATTGCGGCGGAAATCAAAGCCGCCCACCAAAGAAAGAATGGCTCCGGTCTCTGCATTCATAGACACAAACGCAGCCTCAACTTGAGGTAACTGGGCTAACTTCCAAACACCGCCATCAGACAGCAGGCGCACTACCGCTCCAGGACGCAAGCGTTTCTTAGGTTGAGTGCTATCGGTAATTGATGCGGCTGCAAGCTTCATGCCATCACCTTTAATGGTGATGGTGTCGCCAGTGGCAATCATGACCTGCATTTCTTTGGGCTTAACGTCAAGCACAACGCCAGACTGCAAGTCATCCAACTGTGGATAAGCAAGTAACGCTTCGTCAATGGCACGTTGGCGTTTTACAGAATCTTCTGGCAGATTAATAAATCCCTCGGGACCACGATATGCATGACGTAAGTCATATTCAAAAATTCCCTTACGCAGCGCCTTGTATGCTGCATCTTGATCGGCCTTCAAGATGGTGGTGTAAACGTCGATACCCTGAGAATAGATTGCTTCACCATATTGAGTAAAGAGCAGTTGGCGAACCATCTCTGCCGGGAACTCTGCACGGACTGCAAATTCATTCCCAAGACCGCGAATATGTAGCTCTTCAATCATCGCCTTTTGGTAATCCTCTGGCTTGATGTAACCCAAATCTCGCATACGCTGAAGAATGTACTCTTGGCGAATCTTGGCGCGACGGAAGTTGCTAACTGGGTTATAGGCTGATGGTGCCTTTGGTAGCCCAGCTAACATTGCAGACTCAGCAATCGTGATGTCTTTTAGCTCTTTGCCAAAGTAGATCTGTGCCGCACTAGAAAAACCATATGCGCGCTGTCCCAAGAAAATCTGGTTCATGTAAATTTCTAGAATCTTGTCCTTGGTTAACTGAGACTCAATTTCCCAAGCTAGCAATACTTCATAGATTTTTCGACTAAAGGTCTTCTCATTGCTGAGGAAGAAATTACGCGCCACCTGCATAGTGATAGTTGAAGCGCCCTGCGAAAGATGTCCACGTAAATTGGTTAATGCAGCCCGCAAAATTCCAACGTAGTCCACACCGCCGTGAGAATAGAAGCGATCATCCTCAATTGCTAGAACAGCATTTCGCATACTTTGAGGAATTTCATTTAAGGGGATTACCTTACGACGCTCTTCACCGAACTCACCAATTAACACTTTATCCGCCGTATAGATGCGCAGAGGAGTCTTTGGGTTGTAATCAGTTAAGGCTGAGATTTTTGGCAGATTGGGTTTTGCAACCAAAAAGGCGTAGCCCATCAGCAGCATAATGACCACAGCAAAAACTACGCCAATGATCAACAAAGCCTTTACTAGTGGATTGCTTGAATTTTTTCTAGGCAAGCCAGGCTGTACTCGTGTTGGCCGAGGACGTCTATCGGATGGACGGATAGGACGTTGATTGAACAGCGGCTTGTCTTTTGGAGTTAAGGCCATATGCCCAAATTATAGGGTGCTTAGACATTTTTCCTAAAAGCTCCAAATCCCTTGTTTTCCGAATGTTAAAAGCCTAATTTCTGACGTTGGGTTCAAGCTGGGCTGATGGCTTTTCTGGTCTCTAAACTGAAGAATAGGGTCATGCCTGCACGCCACATTTCCAGCCAATCGTTTGATGAAATTTTGAGTGATCTTGGCGATGACCCCGCAATCCCAGATCCCCATGGAATTCGCAAGCCACCCACTCATCCAGACGTCCCCTCCAAAACCTCTGGAAGAGGCAATAACCCCTCTTTCACAGACTCCCTCAACAAACTTCAAATCCCAGGGTCCACTCAAAAAATAATAGGGTTTATTGCGCTATTTTTCGGGATCTTAATAGCGGCAGCAGTTGCAATCTCCCTTGTCTTCAACACACCCAATCAGGAACCTCAAAGCACTCAAGAGGCATCCCAAAAACTCTTAACCGAGCTAAAAAAGGAAATATCTTTAATGCGCGAGGAATTTCATCAAGATCAAGAAGATATATATCTAGGAATAGAAGAAATAGAAGTGAGTATTCACTCATTAATTAATAAAAGGCCTGAAAGCAGAGCTCCAAGCAAACCCAAGGCGCCCTCCCATGAAACCGAATTACGCCGCTGGCGGTATCTGGGCTCAGCACAAATGGGAGGCTCTCATCAGGCATTTTTCAATACCGGAAAAAGCAATATTGCTTTTGAAAAAGGGGTCCAAGTTTTAGGCGAATGGCGTCTTAGCAATATTGAAAATGGCAGTGTAATGCTGTCTCACCCCGAAGGTAAATCTCTGGTGCTGAAAGCCTTCTCAAGCGAATGAACTCCTGCATTCATCTTCTCCAAAAATACTTCAATAGAGTCAGCTTTTCGATTGCATTATTTATGCTGCTTTCACCCAATTTAGTAATTGGAAACTCACCTTCACAAAATCATTTTTTGAGTTCAATTACTCTGCAATTTACGGATATTGAAGTAAGTGAGCTTTTACAGGTTTTGGCTAAATTGGGTAACGCCAATTTTTTATTAAGCGAGTCGATCAAGGGAAGGATTTCGGTCAATCTCAGCAAGACTCCTTGGCAGACCGCTCTCCATTCCATTCTTGCCAGTCGCGGTTTGAGACTTGTTCGCAATGGTGATATTTACTGGATTGGCCCGCATGCAGAAATCCAAGCCTTCCAGAAATTTCGCCGCGATGATGCTGCCCTACCTTTTGGTGGGGATCACATCAACAGCCCAAGACAGATACTGATAGAGGCTCGCATTGTAGAAGCGGATGAGCGCTTTGCTAAAGAGCTAGGGGTAAAGCTGGGATACCAAGCAAATGGGGTGGGCGATCAAAAGCTGGTTGGCAACCTGGACTTGGCAGGTGCTGGATTAAGTGGCTTTAATCCAGCGGCCATAGCTGCAACCTTGGTTTCCAGAAATGGGAGTCGCATTCTTCAGGCAGAGCTTTCCGCCCTGGAATCTGAGGGCCAAGGCAAAATTCTTTCCAACCCCCGAATCATGACAGGCGATCAGGTGAAAGCCACGATTGAGCAAGGCACTGAACTCCCTTATCAGACCTCCAATCAAAATGGCAGCAAATTGCAATTCAGAAAAGCTAACTTAAGACTTGAAGTTCTCCCCAAAATTCATCCAGATGGAAAGATTTCAATGTTAGTAGGCATCAACAAAGACACTGTAGGCATGAAAACAGAGCAGGGATATGCGATTGATACCAAAAGCCTCAGCTCCGAAGTCACCGTTGAAAATGGTGGAACAGCGATCATAGGCGGCATCTTCCAAACCACTGAGCGAGAAGATGAAGTCAAAATCCCTTTACTAGGGGATATACCGCTAATTGGCCATTTATTCCGCCATAAATCCAAATTACAAGACAAAACTGAATTGTTAGTCTTTTTAACTCCGACCGTTCTCGACAAACCCTAATAAAATCGAAGGGTGAACTCTTCGACAAACAATATCTTTCTAATCGGCCTCATGGGCGCCGGTAAGTCCACTGTCGGCAAAGTTTTAGCAAAAAAATTAGGGCGTCGATTTTTAGATGCCGACCACGTCATCGAAGAACGCTGCGGCGTAAAAATTCCCGTCATATTTGAAATGGAAGGCGAGGAAGGTTTTCGTAAGCGAGAGGCACAAGCCATTCGCGAAATAACCGCCGAGAAAGAAATTATTTTGGCAACTGGCGGGGGCGCTGTTTTACTGCCAGAAAACCGTCAAGCACTGAGTAGTCATGGCACGGTTATCTACTTACATGCAAATCCAATTGAACTCTGGCATCGCACCAAAGGTGGCGAGGGCCGCCCTCTTCTTAAGAATGGCGATGCTAAAAAAATACTAGAAAAATTGTACGCTATTCGCGACCCTCTCTATCGTGAAATTGCTGACCACGTGATTGAAACTGGCAAACCGAGTGTTAATCAGCTGGTTAACACCTTAATCATGCAGCTTGAACTCTCCGCATAAATACATTGGCACTATGATGAAAACACTTGAAGTTGATCTTGGCAATCGCAGTTATCCAATCTATATTGGTACAGACCTGATTGATCAGCCAAACTTATTTAGCGCCTGCGAAAAAGCAACCTCAATCTATATCGTCAGCAACACCACGGTTGCCCCGCTCTATGCTGAGCGCCTGACTAAGACCCTCAATAACTTTGGAAAGCCCGTCAGAACAATTGTCTTGCCTGATGGCGAGTCATATAAGGACTGGAAAAACCTTCAGCTCATTTTTGATGATCTCTTGAAGTTTGGTGCCGATCGTCAAACCATGTTGGTTGCTTTGGGTGGTGGAGTCATTGGCGATATGACCGGGTTTGCTGCAGCCAGCTTCATGCGTGGCATTCGCTTTATCCAGGTGCCAACTACTTTGCTTGCTCAGGTTGATTCCTCGGTTGGTGGCAAGACTGGCATCAATCATCCCCTTGGTAAAAACATGATCGGCGCTTTTCATCAGCCGGCGGCGGTCATTGCAGATCTCAATACATTGAAGACCTTGCCTCCACGGGAACTCTCTGCTGGTCTTGCAGAAGTGGTTAAACATGGCGCGATTGCTGACGCACAATTCTTAGATTGGATCGAGGCTAACGCAAAGGCATTATTGGCTTGTGACACAGCAGCTATGGGTCATGCTGTTTTAAGATCATGCGAAATCAAATCTGCAGTGGTTTCTGCGGATGAAAGAGAGGGTGGCATTCGCGCAACCCTGAATTTTGGCCACACCTTTGGACATGCAATTGAAGCAGGCATGGGTTATGGCGAATGGCTTCATGGCGAAGCAGTGGGTTGTGGCATGGTCTTAGGCGCAGACCTATCTCGCCGCCTCAACTACATCAGCGAAGCCGATGTCCAACGTCTCACCAAAATCATCCAGTCGATGAATCTACCAATCGCACCGCCAAAGTTTGGTGCGGAACGTTATATGGAGCTCATGCAGGTTGATAAAAAAACCGAAGGTGGTCAAATCCGTTACGTTGTTTTAGAAAAGATTGGCAAAGCCCAGATTAAAAGCGTAGCCGATGCCCAAGTGATTGAAACCTTGAGTGCTACGGGTGCCGCTTAAATTAGAGCAATCTTGATAGTTTGACCTGCCTGAGCACTTGCAAACTCAGTCAAGTCACTTAAAAGCTCTTTTCCTGTTTTGGTATCCAGCCACAAGGGCTTTGCTACTGTACCTGCCCAACGGTAGTGATATCCGCCCGACTTAGCGGCGACCCAAATCTCATGCAAGGGTGGCTGAGTATTCACCACAATGACGCTTTTATCCTTAAAACGAATGTTGATGACATTGCCACCCTGACGCTCTACATCCAAATCAAGATCCAGAGCGTCATCAGCAGCCTCTAATGCCACCTCTATGGATTGCAATAAATTACTTCCCAATTGATAAAACTGCTTGTCATCAATGGTTTCTGCGCCTGAATTATTTGGATTCATAGTGGAGTCCCGCATGCTATATTCAATCATTCGTTTTAGAGACATTCATGATAGCGATTCTTAATAGAACCTTCTGCCTTAGCCTTTTATTATCCCTTGTTGGGTGTGGGGTAAGAGGGCCGCTATATTTGCCAAATGTGCCTCCAGTTCCACCTGCCCCGACGGAACCAGAACCTAAAGGCAAGCTCTACCCTCCCCAAACGCCTGCCAGCCCAAGCAATTCTTCAACGGCCAAGTAATGACAAGTAAAGCACTCCCAATCCCTCAGCTATCTGGTTTTACCGAAAGAAATGACAGTTGGTATGCCGAAGAAATTCCGCTCGCAGATTTAGCGAAAGAGTTTGGAACTCCGCTCTATGTCTACAGTAAAAAGGCATTGACTGAAGCCTATCAGGCGTACGATAAAGCATGCATTGATGGCAATGGCAAGCGTCGTGCACGTGTTCACTATGCCATGAAAGCCAACAGTAATTTAGCAGTACTTGATTGCTTTAAAAAACTAGGCTCTGGATTTGACTTGGTTAGCGGCGGTGAATTAGCTCGCGCATTAGCTATTGGCGCAGAGCCGAAAAGTTTGGTATTTGCTGGCGTTGGTAAATCCGCATCTGAAATCGGTGCAGCTCTCAAGGCTGGCGTCAAATGCATCAATGTTGAATCCATTGCAGAACTACACAAGATCAACAAAGTTGCTACAGAGCTGAATCTGCGCGCCCCAATTTCTTTGCGTGTAAATCCGGATGTGGATGCACAAACTCATCCTTATATTTCCACCGGATTGAAAGGCAATAAATTTGGCATCGCCTATCACGAGGTTTTAAAAACTTATCGTGAAGCTGCCCAACTTTCACAAATAGATGTGGTTGGCATTGATTGCCACATTGGCTCACAAATCACCACCACCGCTCCTTACCTAGATGCGCTCGATAAAGTATTGGATCTTGTAGCTCAACTGAAAAAAGAGGGCATTGTTATTCACCATTTAGATCTTGGTGGTGGCCTCGGAATTTCTTACAGCGATGAAACTCCCCCAGATATCACTGAATTTACGAACACCTTGTTAAATCGAGTAGCTGAACGTGGTTTTGGCCATCTAGATGTTGTCCTTGAGCCAGGCAGATCATTAGTTGGCAATGCTGGCGTTCTACTAACCACCGTGGAATACTTAAAGCCAGGCACCGAAAAGAACTTTTGTATTGTGGATGCCGCAATGACAGAATTGATGCGTCCAGCCTTATATGAAGCACATCACGGGATTGTGCCCGTCCAAAAGAAAACAGCAACGGCTTTGACTTATGACATTGTTGGCCCAGTTTGTGAGTCTGGCGACTGGTTAGGGAGAGATCGTCACCTTGCGGTAGAAGAAGGTGATCTTCTTGCAATTTTGTCTGCCGGTGCTTATGGATTTGTGATGGCATCAAACTACAACACGCGACCTAAACCTGCAGAGATTATGGTGGATGGCAAGAATGCGTATGTCATTCGCGCGCGTGAAAAAACTACTGACTTGTTTGCTTCAGAAACTGTATTGCCAAATTAAACACTTTGTAAAAGTTTCACGAAATAAAAAACCCGCTACTTGAGCGGGTTTTTTATTTCAACAAATTTGCTTAATGCAAACCAGCGATGTAATCAGAAACTGCCTTCATTTCTTGATCAGAAAGCTTGGTAGCAATCGTAGTCATCTGGCTGCTATTTTTACGAACACCCTCACGGAACGCGAGCAATTGTGCGTTTGTGTAATCAGCCCATTGACCACCTAAGAGTGGATATTGAGCAGGAATACCGGCGCCAGTTGGGCTATGGCAAGCTGCACAGGCTGGCACACCTTTTGCCGCAATGCCCCCACGATAGATGCTTTGACCTAATTCAATAGTGTTCTTATTTTGCGCAACACCTTGTGAAAGTGGCTGCTTAGCCAAATAAGCTCCGATGTTTTGCATATCTTGTTCTGTCAATGTTGCCGCCATACCCATCATCACAGGATTGGCGCGAGTGCCTTCTTTAAAGTTCTTCAACTGCTTAGCTGTATAAGCTGCATGTTGGGCAGACAACTTAGGCCATGTACCAACAGCACTTTGACCTTTAGGTCCGTGGCAAGTTAGGCAAGCTGTTACACCGCGTGAAGGATCGCCATTAGAGTACAGAGCTTCGCCAGCTGCCGCATCGACCTTAGGCTTGCTTGGAACAGCAGCCTTAGCTTCTGCAGCAGGAGCTGCGTCGGCAGCAAAAACCGTGCTAGAAAAGCCAATCAAGGCGAAAATAGAGAAAGCCGCAAAACCAGCACGTAAGCTAGTTAATTTGGAGATTTGAGAGGTTTGACGCATTATGTTTACCTTGGCAAAAATTCCTAAAAGTGTTTGGGCCCTGCATTTACAACTTTTTACCCAACACCATGAGATATTTCATGATTTTGCGTGATTTTACAATAGCTTCTGGACATGTCTAAACTCTTTCAAGCCCGATTCGCCACCACAGTCAATGACACCCATTGCCTGCCTGCTACACCCCTGCGTGAGGTGGCTTTTGCCGGACGCTCAAATGCAGGGAAATCTAGCGCCATAAACGTCCTTTGCAACCAAAAAAGACTGGCTTTTGCCAGTAAAACTCCAGGGCGCACCCAACATATCAACTATTTTGGCCTTTTTGCTAAAGACGACCTCCTGGCGTATTTAGTGGACTTGCCAGGCTATGGCTACGCAGCCGTCAACCATGAGACCAAATACCACTGGAATGCCCTCTTAAGCGACTATTTGCAGGAACGGGAACAACTAGTGGGTATGGTTCTGATTGTGGACTCCAGGCGTGGCATTACCGACCTGGATGAACAAATGATTGAGTGGTTTGTTCCTACCGGCAAGCCAATTCATGTTTTGCTAAGTAAATGCGACAAACTCAACAAAAGTGAGTGCAAGCATGCGCTAGAGGCTGTTCGCAAACAATTGCAACAATACGACCCCGCTTTGGTAGACGGCAATGGTGAGTCTAAGCAACTTACGGCACAATTATTTTCAAGCACCAAACGTATTGGCCTTGAAGAAGCCGACAATATTGTTATTAAATGGTTATTTGAAGCAGAGACTAAAGAAGATGAAATCACCAGCTAATTCATTGCTAAATTTTCCTGGGCATCGCCCTCGTCGTATGCGTCGTGATGATTGGTCGCGCCGCCTCATGCAAGAGAGCAGCGTCTCTACCAATGATTTGATCTACCCAGTGTTTTTGCTTGAAGGTCAGGGTAAATCTGAAGCTGTTGCATCCATGCCGGGCGTGAATCGCCTCTCTTTAGATTTACTTTTTCCCATTGCACAAGAGTGTGTTGGTTTAGGCATTCCAGTGCTTGCTCTCTTTCCGGTTATTGATGCAGCGCTAAAGACACCTGATGGTAAGGAAGCCTTCAATCCAAAGGGGCTTATCCCTACCGCCGTTCGTGAACTCAAAAAACGTTTCCCAAATTTAGGCATCATGACTGATGTTGCGCTTGATCCATATACAAGCCATGGTCAAGATGGTGTACTCGATGAACAAAGTCGCATTCTCAATGATGAGACTACTGCCATCCTGGTACAGCAAGCAGTTGCACAGGCTGAAGCGGGTGTTGATATTGTTGCACCATCAGACATGATGGATGGTCGCATTGGGAAAATTCGTGAAGCTCTCGAACAAAAAAAATTAATTCACACTCGCATCATGGCGTATTCCGCTAAATATGCCTCAGCGTTTTATGGTCCATTTAGAGATGCCGTAGGCTCCGCAAAGAACCTTGGTAAGGCCGATAAAAAAACCTACCAAATGGATTGTGGCAATGGTGACGAGGCTTTGCGGGAGGTTGCCCTCGATATTAGCGAAGGTGCTGATATGGTAATGGTCAAACCTGGTATGCCCTATTTGGATATTGTTCGTCGCGTAAGGGAAGAATTTGATTATCCGACCTATGCCTATCAAGTGAGTGGCGAATATGCCATGCTCAAAGCCGCTGCACAAAATGGCTGGCTAGATCATGATGCCGTAATGATGGAATCACTACTTGCATTTAAACGTGCTGGCGCAGACGGCGTGCTGACTTACTTTGCACTTGAAGCGGCGCGACTAATTAAAGCAGCCAACAAATAATTAAATCGTTATTCGGTTGCTGTATAGCTGCTTTAGTTTTTCAATGCGTTTCTTAATCGATCAAGAAACCGCTGTGGTGGCATATAACCAATGACACGTTGATCTTTTTGCTCTTGAGAATTTTGATCAAAGATCAAAATGCCTGGCGGACCAAACAATCCAAAGCGCTTAAGTAATGCCTGGTTTTCAAGGCTATTTGCAGTTACGTCCGCTTGTAATAAAACAAACTGCTTGAGCTCCTTACTAACCTCTGGATTTGCAAAAGTATTCACTTCCATTTCTTTGCAGCTGATACACCAATCTGCATAAAAATCGAGAAGAACTAATTTCTTTTCCTCTTTGGCTTTACTTAATTGAGCATCAAGCTGTGCGGGTGACTGAATCACCACAAAAGCCAAGTCTCCCACCTGATGAACGCTTTGACCGTTGACTGTTTTCGCGCTTCCCGCAACGTCATTATTTTGCAGCAATGGTGATGCAATCCAAGCTGCAGTAGCAACCAGTAAAACACCCAAAGTTCGCTGTAACCACACCATCCAGATTCCGGTAGAAGGAATCAAGATGCGAGCCTCAACAGCAATGAATAGTAGCGGCAGACCCATTCCTAACGCCATCACAAAGAGGATTCCAGCACCCAAACTCATAGAACCAGTTTGCGCAATAAAGGCCAAAACACCCGCTAACGGCGCTGTAATGCACGGGCTGGCTACTAGAGTAGAAATACCGCCCAAAGCAAAGGCACCAAATACGCTACCGCCCTTTTGGCGCCCTGCTAACCTATCAACATGCTGATGCAACGATTGGGGCAGGCGTAGGTCATATAAGCCAAAAAGACTGCCAGATAGGGCCAATAGTAATAAAGCAAAAGTGGCGAGCGCAAAGGGACTTTGCAGGGCGCGTTGTACGCTGCCCCCCAAGGCCGCCATGAGTACACCAGCCAAGGCGTATACCAAGGCCATTCCCAAGACATAAGCTAACGCTAGAACGCTCGCACGGCCTTTAGAAATAGCTTTCCCACCCTGGGTACCGAAGATAACGCTCGACAAGATCGGCAACATGGGAAGTACGCAAGGCGTAAATGCCAATGCCAGACCCAATACAAAGAACGCTAGAAATAAATACGCGGTTGAGGTGCTTTCTAAAAAGCGGCTGATGGCATTAACGTCATCACGCTCACGCCATAGATCCGCCAAACTAAATTCACTTTTCGTCTGAGTATTAAGTTGAGATACTCCATCTATTACAACATCTGGAATTGGGGCGGCCTTCACACCCGGGGCAGCAAGTAAAAATTTAAGAGTCATGGGTGGATAGCAAATGCCAGCCTCAGCACAACCTTGAAGGGTGACATCCAAATGAACAGGCTGTCCAGCTACAGTCTTAAGATCAAGGAAAACCAAAAATGGATCTTTGTATACCTGCAGTTTTTTCTGAAAAGTTTCATCAAATTTTTCTATGCTTAGCGGCAGTGAAGGTCTTATATTACCTAGCTTCCCAGCCTGTGAACCCGCCTGAAATTTAAGAGACTCTTGATATATGTAATAGCCTTTGGCAGGTAAAAATTCTAGTTCAATTTGATTGGAATTTTCTAGCCAAGTTGCCTCTACTCGAAATGCTTTTTCTGGGGGCAAGAATTCTTTTGCAGCAAATACTTGCGCAGAGAAAAGCAGCAAGAGCGCAAAAATTCTGGCTAAGAAAGAATGTAATTTCATGACTTTGAATTTACCTCAGACTCTACCCACTTCCCGTACTGCTCTTCATATTGCTCAGGAGAAAAGGCTAATATCTCGGGAAGAGCGTATGGATGTGTATTTTTAATAAAGGCGGACAACTCAAGCCACTTTGCTTGAGTTGTCTTCGCTGAAAGCAATGCTTCGCGTTCTTCACAAACCTTGCCCTCCCAACGATAAATTGAGTGAACTCCTTCAATGATTTGCACGCAAGCGGCTAAATTCTGATCCACCAAGGACCTTGCCAAGCCTTTGGCGGCCTCCATATTAGGAAGGCTAGTAAGCAGCACTAAAAGCTTGCTGGAATTGACTGGGAGGTTTTCAGACATTCTGTATTTATAACCTGATAAAAGAAAAAAGCCAGACCGAAGCCTGGCTTTTTACTGTAACCGCGAGACTTAAGCCTCTTCAGCTACTACTGCTGTTTCATCAACTTCTGGGCGATCCACCAGCTCAACTAAAGCCATTGGTGCATTATCACCATGACGGAAGCCAAACTTCAAAATGCGAAGGTAGCCACCTGGACGTGTTGCATAACGTGGACCGAGTTCTGTAAAGAGCTTGGCAACGATATCGCGATCACGTGTGCGATTAAATGCTAAGCGACGGTTTGCCAAGTTGTCTTTTTTACCCAAGGTAATCAAAGGCTCAACAACCATGCGCAATTCTTTAGCTTTTGGCAAAGTCGTTTTAATGACTTCGTGCTCCAAAAGTGAATTGGACATGTTGCGCAGCATCGCTAGGCGATGTGATGATGTTCTGTTTAGTTTGCGTAAGCCGTTTCCGTGACGCATGATGCTTCCTTTCTAATTATTTCTCGAGGTTAGCTGGAGGCCAGCTTTCGAGTTTCATGCCAAGACTTAAGCCACGAGCCGCTAAAACATCTTTAATTTCATTCAAAGATTTGCGACCTAGATTAGGCGTCTTCAACAATTCATTCTCTGTACGTTGAATCAAGTCACCGATGTAGTAAATGTTCTCAGCCTTCAAGCAGTTTGCAGAGCGAACTGTCAACTCGAGATCATCAACCGGACGCATCAACATTGGATCAACCATTGATGAGCGGCTTGGTGCTAAATCACCAGAAACTTCGCTGCTTTCGAGGGCCGCGAATACAACTAATTGATCAACCAAGATGCTAGCTGCTTGACGAATTGCTTCTTCAGGAGATAACACGCCGTTAGTTTCGATAGTCATTACGAGACGATCGAGGTCGGTACGTTGCTCAACACGAGCAGACTCAACAGCATAGCTAACACGGCTTACTGGGCTGAATGAAGCATCCAACACAATGCGGCCAATAATCTTAGTTGCTTCGTCGCTGTACTGACGTACGTTACCTGGAACATAACCACGGCCTTTTTCAACCTTGATCTGCATGTCCAACTTACCACCAGCTGACAAGTGAGCGATCACATGATCAGGGTTCATGATTTCTACATCATGTGGCAAATCGATATCTTTTGCTGTAACAACGCCAGGGCCTTCTTTACGCAAATTGATAGTAACTTCATCACGTGACTGCAACTTAAATACGATACCTTTGAGGTTCAACAAGAGGTTTACTACGTCCTCTTGAACTCCATCCAATGTGGAGTACTCATGAACAACACCAGCAATAGCTACTTCAGTTGGCGCATAACCAACCATCGAGGACAAAAGTACACGACGTAATGCATTTCCGAGTGTGTGGCCATAGCCACGCTCGAACGGCTCCATAACAACCTTAGCTTGGTTGGCGGTAAGCGCTTCAACAGAAATAATCTTTGGCTTGAGCAAATTTGTTTGCATATTTTTTCCTTGAGAGTGCCTAATTAGCGTGAATACAATTCGACGATCAAACTTTCATTAATTTCACCGCTAATATCTTCGCGGTCAGGCACTTGCTTAAATGTTCCCTCGAGTTTGGCTGCGTCAACTGAAACCCAAGTAACAGCTGCCATTTGTCCAACCAAATTGAGTGATTCCGTAATACGCGCTTGCTTCTTCGCTTTTTCACGAATCGCAACTACATCACCAGGCTTAACCTGAATAGATGGAATATTTACAGGGCTACCATTGAGCAAAATTGCGCAATGAGAAACCAACTGACGTGCCTCAGCGCGTGTTGAACCAAAGCCCATGCGATAAACCACGTTGTCTAAACGTGACTCAAGCAACTGGAGCAATGTTTCACCAGTATTGCCCTTACGACGCTCAGCTTCAGCGAAGTAACGACGGAATTGACGCTCTAATACGCCATAGATACGCTTAACCTTTTGCTTTTCACGCAATTGATTACCGTAATCAGATGTTCTTGAGCCAGATGTACGGCCATGTTGACCAGGCTTAGTATCTAACTTGCACTTGTCTGACAGGGCGCGACGTGCGCTCTTTAAAAATAAGTCGGTACCTTCCCGACGTGCTAATTTGGCCTTAGGCCCTAAGTAACGTGCCACGATGCTTTCCTTTCTTTGCCGCAGTCTTGCGACCGGCGGTGAGTTCGCCCTTTAAATCAGGCGAACAGTGGGCTTTAATAAAAAACTACTGAAACTGTTGTACTGCCAACTTCCAAGCTTAGATACGACGGCGCTTTGGAGGACGGCAACCATTATGTGGAACTGGAGTTACGTCTTGAATCTCAGTGATCTTGATACCCAATGAGTTCAATGCACGAACTGCTGATTCACGACCTGGGCCTGGGCCTTTGATCTGAACTTCCAAGTTCTTGATACCGCATTCAATGGCTGTCTTACCAGCAACTTCTGCAGCTACCTGAGCAGCAAAAGGTGTTGATTTACGTGAGCCTTTGAAACCCTGGCCGCCAGAAGTTGCCCATGAAAGCGCATTTCCTTGACGATCAGTGATCGTAATGATGGTGTTGTTAAAAGAAGCATGAACGTGTGCAATACCGTCAGCAACGTTCTTTTTAACCTTCTTACGAGCGCGCTGTGAAGCGGCGGAAGCGGATTGTTGTTTTGCCATGTCAATAAACTTTCTTGATTATTTCTTCAGTTGCACGCCAGACTTACGTGGGCCCTTACGGGTACGCGCATTAGTCTTCGTACGTTGACCACGTACAGGCAAGCCCTTACGATGACGAACGCCACGGTAGCAACCTAAGTCCATCAAACGCTTGATGCTCATAGTTACTTCACGACGAAGATCACCTTCAGTAATGAATTTACCTACTTCATCACGCAACTTTTCCAAGTCACCGTCAGTAAGGTCTTTAACTTTTTTGTCGATTGCAACACCTGTGGTTTCACAAATTTTGCGTGCACGAGTTGTGCCAATGCCAAAAATTGCTGTTAAACCGATAACAGTATGTTGATGATTTGGGATGTTTACCCCAGCGATACGTGCCATGAGATTTCCTCTTAATTAACCAGATCAGCCTTGACGCTGCTTATGACGTGCGTCTGAAGAACAGATCACGCGCACAACGCGTTTGCGCTTAATGATCTTGCAATTTCTGCAAATACACTTAACGGATGCTAAAACTTTCATAACTCACCTCTTAAAAATAGGTACTACTTAATCTTTACTTCGCACGGAAAATGATTCTGGCGCGCGTTAGGTCGTAAGGAGTCATCTCCACCGTCACCTTATCTCCCGGCAAAATACGGATGTAGTGCATCCGCATCTTTCCAGAAATGTGCCCTAGAACCACATGTCCGTTTTCCAGCTTCACGCGAAACATCGCGTTCGGCAAATTCTCTACAACTTCTCCCGCCATCTGAATTACATCGTCTTTAGACATTCAGTTAAGCGCCCATCTTAAAGTTGGCTTTTTTCATCAAAGAGCCGTACTGCTGTTGCATGACAAATGACTGAACTTGAGCCATGAAATCCATTGCAACAACAACAATAATCAACAATGAAGTACCGCCGAAATAAAACGGCACGTTGTACTTCAAGACCAAGAATTCTGGCAACAAGCAAACCAAAACCATATAAATTGCACCGGCTAGAGTCAAACGCACCAAGATCTTATCGATGTAACGCGCTGTTTGATCGCCTGGACGAATACCTGGAACAAATGCACCACTCTTCTTTAAGTTCTCAGCTGTATCACGGCTGTTAAATACCAATGCGGTATAGAAGAAGCAGAAGAAGATAATCGCAGCTGCATACAAAATCGTGTACACAGGTTGTCCTGGTGCCAAAGTGGCCGCTAAGTCTTTAATAATTCTGCTGAACATATTGGTTGGCTCGCCTGAAGTAAACCAGCCAGCAATCGTTGCAGGGAACAAAATAATAGAAGAAGCAAAAATTGGAGGAATAACGCCCGCCATATTCAACTTCAATGGGAAGTAAGAAGATTGGCCACCATAGATCTTGTTGCCAACTTGACGCTTAGCGTAGTTAACCAAGATACGACGCTGACCACGCTCTACAAACACCACAAAATACGTCACTGCCACGCAAATCACAACGATGAGCAATGCAGAAATAATATTCATTGAGCCGGTACGAACTAACTCTAATAAGCTTGCCAATGCATTCGGCAGACCAGAAACAATGCCGCCGAAAATAATGATGGAAATACCGTTACCAAGACCGCGCTCAGTAATTTGCTCGCCAAGCCACATCAAGAACATCGTGCCAGTAACCAAAGTTACTACAGTATTCAATTCAAACATCAAACCTGGGTTGATAACCAAACCTGGTTGAGCCTGCAAGGCAACAGAAATACCCAATGCCTGGAATGTTGCCAAGAGTACAGTGCCGTAGCGGGTGTACTGAGTAATCTTACGTTGACCAGCTTGACCTTCTTTCTTCAAAGCTTCTAAAGAAGGTACAACGATGGTCATTAATTGCATGATGATCGATGCAGAAATGTACGGCATGATTCCCAAAGCAAATACGGTAAAGCGAGATAAAGCACCGCCTGAGAACAAGTTAAACATTCCCAAGATGCCGTCTTTTTGGCCAGAGAACAACTGTGCCAATTGGTCAGGGTCAATTCCAGGAACTGGAATATGAGCACCCAAACGGAACACGAGCAAAGCCAACACCAGGAAGACTAAGCGTTGGCGTAATTCGCCAAACTTGCCACCTGATGCTGCGGTGCTTGCGTTATTGGTAGGTGCTAATGCCATATCTACTAAAAGACCTATTAAGCCAATTCAACCAATTTGCCGCCAGCTGCTTCAATAGCTGCTTTAGCGCCGGCAGTAGCTGTAATGCCCTTGAGGGTTACAGCAATCTTGAGTTCGCCAGTCTTGATAACCTTAACTGCATTAATCTGCTCACCAGCAAAGCCATGAGCCTTCAATACCAAGAGGTCCACTTCTGGCAAGTTGATTTTTGCTAAATCATTCAAAGTAATTTGACCAACGTGACGACGTGTCAAAGACACGAAACCGCGCTTTGGCAAACGACGATACATAGGCATCTGTCCGCCTTCAAATCCAACCTTGTGGAAACCACCAGAACGGGATTTTTGACCTTTGTGACCACGGCCAGCAGTTTTACCAAGACCAGAACCAATGCCGCGACCAACGCGACGACGGTTTTTCTTAGAGCCTTCTGCAGGTTTAATTGTGTTGAGTTGCATATTCTTCGCCTATTTACTTGCTAGTTATTAGCCAATGACTTTAACTAGATAAGAAACTTTATTAATCATGCCGCGAACAGCTGGAGTGTCTTCCAATTCAGAAACTGAATTGATGCGACCAAGGCCTAAGCCACGTACAGTTGCACGATGGCTTTCGCGTGTACCGATCAAGCTGCGTACTAATTGCAGTTTGACTTTGGAGTTAGATGTTGTCATTTATAGATTCCTAATCTTTTGGTCTTAGCCGAGAATCTCTTCAACTGACTTACCGCGCTTAGCAGCAATCTCAGCAGGAGTACTCATCTTGCTCAAACCATCAATGGTTGCACGAACCAAGTTGTATGGGTTTGTAGAGCCAAGTGACTTAGCAACCACGTTAGTTACACCCATTACGTCGAAAATCGCGCGCATTGGGCCGCCAGCAATAATTCCAGTACCGTCTTTAGCTGGAGAAATCAAAACGCGTGACGCGCCGTGTTGACCAGTAACGGTGTGTTGCAAAGTACCTTTACGCAAAGTAACTTTGATCATCTTGCGACGTGCTTCGTCCATTGCTTTTTGAACTGCAACTGGAACTTCTTTTGATTTGCCTTTACCCATGCCGATGCGGCCATCGCCATCGCCAACTACAGTGAGTGCAGCGAAGCCGAGAATACGACCACCCTTAACCACTTTAGTTACACGATTAACAGCGATCATCTTCTCGCGAAGACCATCATCACGCTCTTCGTTTTGCATCTTAGTTTGCATTTTTGCCATGTTTTTTCCTAAACCCTATTAGAACTTCAGGCCGGCTTCACGCGCAGCTTCAGCTAAGGCCTTAATACGGCCGTGGTAACGATGACCGGAACGATCAAACGCAACATCAACAACGCCTGCCTTAACAGCACGCTCAGCAACTAACTTGCCGATTTGTTTAGCCGCTTCAGCGTTGCCGCCGTTTTTGATCGCTTGGCGCAAATCTTTTTCCATTGTTGAAGCAGCTGCTACAACTTTGGTTCCGCATGGGCTATAAACCTGAGCAGAAATATGTGAATTGCTACGGATAACTGTTAAGCGATTTGCCAATGCTTCGGCAATGCGAATACGAGTCTGCCTAGCACGTCTTTGTCTGGATTCGTCTTTATTCATTTTCTAATCTCGCTTACTTCTTCTTAGTTTCTTTCAGGTGCACAACCTCATCCACGTAGCGAACGCCTTTGCCTTTGTATGGCTCTGGTGAACGGTATGCGCGAACTTCAGCTGCGACCTGGCCAACTTGCTGCTTGTTGGAACCTTTGATAATGATTTCAGTTTGCGATGGAGTCTCAGCTTTTACACCCTTTGGTAGGTTGTAAATAATGTCGTGTGAGAAACCCAACTGCAATTTCAATGTTTCGCCTTGAGCAGCAGCACGGTAACCAACGCCTACCAAGCTGAGCTTGCGCTCAAAGCCAGTAGTTACGCCAACAACCATGTTGTTAACCAAAGCACGTGCAGTACCTGACTGAGCACCAGCCTCTGGTGAGTCGTTATTTAAAACAACTGTCAATACGCCATCTTCTTGTTTCAAACCAACAGAAGGATGCAAGTTGTGTGTCAAAGTGCCCAATGGACCTTTAACCGTAATATTTGCACCGTTGATGCTGATCTCAGCGCCCTTAGGAACTGTAATGGGTGATTTACCTACGCGGGACATATTTCGCTCCTTAAGCTACGTAGCAAATAACTTCGCCGCCCACGCCTGTTGCACGTGCTTTACGGTCTGTCATTACGCCTTGAGGGGTTGAAATAATTGCAATGCCCAAGCCATTCATTACTTCTGGAATGTCATGACGGCCTTTATAGATACGCAGACTTGGTGTGGATACACGGTCAATACGCTCAATAACAGGACGGCCTGCATAGTATTTGAGATCAATGTGTAGCACTGGCTTGGCTGCTTCACCTTTGATTTCGAAACTTTCGATATAGCCTTCATCTTGCAAAACTTTTGCGATGGCTACTTTTACTTTTGACGACGGCATCAAGACTACGGGTTTCTGCACTGCTTGCGCATTGCGGATCCTTGTCAACATGTCGGCGATTGGATCGCTGATACTCATGAGTTCTCCTAATTCTTTCGCCGCTTACCAGCTGGCCTTGGTTAAACCGGGGATTTCGCCACGGAAGGCGATTTCACGAATCTTGCTACGAGCCAAACCGAATTTACGGAATGTGCCACGTGGGCGACCGGTTAATGAACAACGATTTCTTTGACGAATCGGGCTTGCGTTACGTGGAAGTGCCTGTAGCTTCAAGCGAGCTTCATAGCGCTCTTCATCGCTGCGTGATTGATCAGCAATGATCGCTTTTAGTTCGGCACGCTTAACAGCGTACTTCTCTACAGTTTTTGCGCGCTTATTCTCGCGCTCAATCAGGGATAGTTTTGCCACGTTAGCCTCTTAATTGCGGAAAGGGAATTTGAATGCTGCCAACAAAGCTTTTGCTTCTTCGTCGGTTTTAGCAGTCGTCGTAATACTGATGTTGAGACCACGGAGGGCATCAATTTTGTCGTATTCGATTTCAGGGAAAATGATCTGTTCTTTAACGCCGATGTTGTAGTTACCACGACCATCAAACGCTTTGCCAGAAATACCACGGAAGTCACGTACGCGTGGCAATGCAACAGTAACGAAACGATCCAAGAATTCGTACATGCGTGCGCCACGCAATGTCACCATGGCACCGATTGGGTAGCCTTGACGAATCTTGAAACCTGCAATCGCTTTTTTAGCTTTAGTTACAACTGGCTTTTGGCCTGCAACTTTAGTTAAATCGCCAACTGCATTTTCGATAATTTTCTTGTCGTTCACTGCATCGCCTAAGCCCATGTTCAGGGTTACCTTAGTGATACGTGGAACTTCCATTACAGACTTGTAGCCAAACTTGGCGATCAAATCTGCAACTACTTTAGCTTGATAGTGTTCTTGAAAACGTGTGCTCATAATTTCTCCGTGCCCCTTATGCGCTTAAAGTTGCGCCAGTGGTTTTGAGGAAACGCTGCTTTTTACCGTCAACGAGTTTGATACCAACACGTGATGGTTTGCCGTTACCGTCAACCAAAGCCACATTAGAAATGTGAACAGGCATCGTCTTGTCAATCATGCCGCCAGTAACGCCGGCTGCTGGATTAGGCTTAACGCTCTTTTTATAAATGTTTACGCCTTCGATAACTAATTTGTTCTCGAGAACGGCTGTAACAGTTCCTTGCTTGCCCTTATCGCGGCCAGTCAATAGAACTACTGAATCACCTTTACGAATCTTTTTCATATCAGCCTCTTAAATAACTTCGGGGGCGAGAGAAACGATCTTCATGAACTTTTCAGTACGCAATTCACGCGTCACTGGTCCAAAGATACGTGTGCCAATTGGCTCTAACTTAGCGTTGAGCAATACCGCAGCGTTGCCATCAAACTTAATCAATGAACCATCTGGACGGCGAACACCCTTAGCAGTTCTCACTACTACGGCGTTATAAATGTCACCTTTTTTTACACGGCCACGTGGAGCAGCGGACTTTACAGTCACTTTAATGACATCACCGATACTGGCGTAACGACGCTTAGAGCCGCCCAATACCTTGATGCACAACACTTCACTGGCGCCTGTGTTATCGGCAACCTGTAATCTACTTTCGGTTTGTATCATTTCTAATCCCCAACTTATTGGCCAAAGGCAAACAGTCTTGGTTCCGTCTATGGGCTTTAACGAAAGCTAAAACCCGGAATTAATGAAAAACACTGCTTCTCCAATAAAACCAGAGAAGCCTTCTATTCTACTACGTAAAACAGGGATTTGGGAAGAAACTTCGCCAAAATCCCTAATATTTCTTTAAATACCCTTTGAAGCTTCAACTAAACGGGTCACAACCCAAGATTTAGTGCGTGAAATTGGCTTAGATTCAGCAATTTCAACGGTATCACCCATCTTGTATGTGCCAGCTTCGTCATGAGCGTGGTACTTTTTGGACTGGCCAACGTACTTACCAATCACTGGATGCTTAACTTGACGCTCAACCAACACCGTCACAGTTTTTTGCATTTTGTCACTAACAACGCGTCCCACGAGGGTGCGGCGCAAGGGTTTAGATAACTCTGTCATATCCCTTTTTCCTTATTTCTGTGCAGTCTTTTGGGCGATAAAAGTCTTCACGCGAGCGATGTCGCGCTTATTTTTACCCAATTGGCTGGTATTTGTGAGTTGCTGAGTGCCTTTTTGCATACGGAGCTTAAAACCGGTCTTAAGCAACTCGGTTAACTCTGCATTTAAAGCGTTCAGATCTTTTGAAGCTAATTCTGTATTTTTCATAATCTCTATCCCGATCAACCTAAGTGGCGAATCACGAAAGTGGTCTGTAAAGGCAACTTAGCAGCAGCAAGCTTGAAAGCTTCGCGCGCCAATTGCTCATCAACACCGTCCATCTCGTAGAGCACTTTGCCTGGTTGAATTTCAGCTACGTAGTACTCTGGATTACCTTTGCCGTTACCCATACGTACTTCAGCAGGTTTTTGTGAAATTGGCTTATCTGGGAAAATGCGAATCCAAATACGGCCACCACGTTTAATGTGACGAGTCATTGCACGACGTGCTGACTCAATTTGACGAGCAGTCAAACGACCGCGGCCAACGGCCTTCAATCCAAAGTCACCAAAGGCTACAGAACTACCGCGTGTTGCCACGCCAGTGTTACGGCCTTTTTGTTCCTTACGATACTTGCGACGCTTTGGTTGTAGCATGCTTACTCTCCTGACTTCTGCGTATCTGCGGCTGGTGTTTCAACCTTACGCACACGCTTTACTGCTGGTTTAGCAGCAACTAATGGCTTGTCTGTGCCAGCAGCTGGTTTACGAGCAGCTGTCTTGCTTGGAGCACGACGAGTTTTCTTTTCTTCGGCAGCTGGTTCAGCAGATGGAGCAGCAACTTGAGCTTCTGCACCACGACCCAATGTGTCGCCTTTATATACCCAAACTTTTACACCGATGATGCCGTATGTAGTTTCAGCTTCGGAAGTTGCGTAATCGATATCCGCCTTCAATGTATGAAGTGGAACACGGCCTTCACGATACCATTCGCGACGAGCAATCTCAGCACCATTCAAACGACCAGATGACATGATCTTGATACCTTGTGCGCCAAGACGCATTGCGCTTTGCATTGCACGCTTCATTGCACGACGGAACATGATACGTTTTTCGAGCTGCTGAGTAATAGAGTCAGCGATCAATTGCGCATCAACTTCAGGCTTACGAATTTCTTCGATATTCACGTGAACTGGAACGCCCATACGCTTTTGTAATTCGCGACGGAGAACTTCAATGTCTTCGCCTTTTTTACCGATCACAACGCCTGGACGTGAGCTGTAGATAGTGATACGTGCGTTCTTTGCAGGACGCTCAATGACCACTTTACTTACGGATGCATTCTTCAATTTCTTCTTCAAATAGCTACGGACATCAACGTCCTCTTTCAGCATCTTTGCGAAGTCAGTATTGTTTGCATACCAACGTGATGTCCAATTCTTCGTTACCGCGAGTCGGAATCCGGTTGGGTTTATCTTTTGTCCCATATCTTTCCTTAGTTACTCAAGGTCACGCTAATGTGACAAGTTTGTTTTTCAATTTGATTGCCACGACCCTTAGCGCGTGCGGTAAAGCGCTTCAATGAAGTGCCTTTATCAACAATAATTGCTGAAACTTTGAGCTCGTCAATGTCAGCACCTTTATTGTGTTCAGCGTTGGCCACTGCGGACTCAACAACTTTCTTCACAATGAAGGCAGCTTTCTTGGGGCTGAAGTTCAAAATGTTTAATGCGCGAGCAATCGGCAAACCACGAATTTGGTCAGCGACCAAACGAGTCTTTTGCGCAGAAATGCGGGCACCCTTGTGAATAGCTTTAACTTCCATCATCATCCCCTTACTTCTTCGTTACTTTCTTGTCAGCAGCGTGACCTTTGAAAGTACGGGTCAAGGCAAATTCGCCTAACTTATGACCCACCATGTTTTCTGATACATATACCGGAACGTGTTGACGACCGTTATGTACAGCAATCGTCAGACCAATGAAGTCTGGGAGGATTGTTGAACGGCGTGACCAAGTTTTGATCGGCTTCTTGTCTTTGTTGGCTTGTGCAACTTCAACTTTTTTTACTAAGCTGGCGTCGCAGAATGGGCCTTTTTTAGCTGAACGTGTCATATCTATTTATCCTTATCGCTTAACGTTTTTGACGACGTTGAACGATCATCGAAGTTGTACGCTTATTGCGACGTGTGCGATAACCTTTGGTTGGAGTGCCCCATGGAGATACAGGTACGCGGCCTTCGCCAGTTCTACCTTCACCACCACCGTGTGGGTGATCTACTGGGTTCATTGCCACACCGCGAACGGTTGGGCGAATACCACGCCAGCGATTTGCACCTGCTTTACCAATTTGACGCAAGCTGTGCTCTTCATTACCAACTTCACCAATAGTGGCGCGGCACTCAATCAGAACACGGCGAACTTCACCGGAGCGCAAACGCACTTGAGCGTATACGCCTTCACGAGCTAACAATACTGCTGAACCACCGGCTGAACGCGCAACTTGTGCACCTTTGCCTGGCATGATTTCTACACAGTGAATAGTGCTACCAACTGGAATATTGCGAATCGGCAAATTGTTACCAGACTTGATTGGAGCTTCAGAGCCACTCATCAACGCCTGACCAACAGTCATGCCTTTTGCAGCCAGAATATAGCGACGCTCACCATCAGCAAACACGATCAATGCAATATTTGCACTGCGGTTTGGATCGTATTCCAAGCGTTCAACTTTTGCTGGGATGCCATCTTTGTCGTTGCGTTTGAAGTCAACAACACGATAGTGATGCTTATGACCACCACCTTTATGACGGGTAGTGATGTGACCGTTATTGTTACGGCCAGCTTTTTGAAACTGTGGCTCTAACAATGGTGCAAAAGGCTTGCCTTTATGGAGGTCAGGATTGACCACCTTGACCATTGAGCGACGACCTGGTGAGGTCGGTTTTGTTTTCATCAAAGGCATGATTAATTCGCCTCCGCTTCAAAGTTGATTTCTTGACCTGGCTTCAAATTCACGTAGGCCTTCTTAGTGTGGTCACGACGACCTTCAAAACGGCCATAGCGCTTAGGCTTACCTTTTTGATTCACGATTTGAACTGAGTCAACTTGCACTTTGAAGAGCAATTCAACTGCTTGTTTTACATCGCTCTTGTTTGCGTCGCGAGCTACTTGGAAAACTACTTGTTCGTTTTTCTCTGCAACCATAGTAGCTTTTTCAGAGATAACCGGTCCAAGCAGAACCTTCATTAGGTTGTGATCGTTTTTACGGACTTGGCTCATTTCAGCAACTCCTCAATTTTTGCGATCGCAGCTTTGCTTACCAATACTTTTTTGTATTGAACCAAAGCTAATGGATCAGCGTGCTGTGGCTCACATACAGCAACTTTATGCAAGTTGCGTGATGCCAAGTACAAATTCTCGCTAACCTGATCAACAATAATCAAGACTGAATCCAAGCCCATTGCTTTAACTTTGTCAGCTAAAACCTTAGTCTTTGGAGCGTCAAGACTGAATTGATCAACAACATTCAAACGACCTTCGCGTGCTAACTGAGACAAAATTGATCTCATACCAGCGCGGTACATTTTCTTGTTTACTTTTTGGCTGAAATTCTCTTCTGGAGAATTCGGGAATATACGACCACCTCCACGCCACAGCGGGGAAGAGCTCATACCAGCACGTGCACGACCAGTACCTTTTTGACGCCAAGGTTTCTTAGTTGTGTGCTTAACTTGCTCACGGTCTTTTTGTGCACGGTTACCGCTACGTGCATTTGCTTGGTAAGCCACTACAACTTGGTGTACCAACGCTTCGTTATATTCACGCTCGAATACTTCTGGTGAAGCTTGTACGCCCGCACCTAAAGTACCGTTGTCCTGGAGAAGCTTAAGTTCCATATTCGCTCTCCTTATTTCTTCTTCAACGGTGTTTTAACCGCTGGAGTAACAATAACTTTACCGCCTGGGGCACCTGGAATAGCGCCTTTAACCATGATGAGATTACGTTCTGCATCAATGCGTGCGATGACTAAATTTTGAACTGTACGTGTAACGTCACCCAAGTGACCGGTCATACGCTTACCAGGGAAAACACGACCTGGATCTTGCGCCATACCGATTGAGCCTGGTACGTTATGTGAACGTGAGTTACCGTGGGATGCGCGACCAGAAGCGAAGTGATAACGCTTGATGGTACCTGCGTAACCCTTACCGATTGTTACGCCTTGCACATCCACTTTTTGACCAGCAGTAAAAGCAGTTTCAGCAGGAATTACTTGCCCTGGTGTCATTTCTGCAATTTTTGCTGCGTCTAATGGGAATTCGTTGAGACCGTTACCAGCCATCACACCCGCTTTAGCGAAGTGACCAGCCATTGCTTTGGTAACGCGAGTAGCTCTACGTGTGCCATGTGCTAACTGGATAGCATCATAGCCATCAGTTGCCTGGGTCTTGATTTGAGCGACTCTGTTGTCGCTCACGTCGATTACGGTGACAGGAATTGCTTCCCCTTCGTCCGTAAATAGACGGGTCATGCCGACCTTGCGGCCGATTAAGCCTAAGCTCATATTCATGCTCCACGCCGACTTCGATTGGTCGGCAAAATTAATTTAAGTGATTTACAAGTAAAAGTACTTCTAAATCAATAACTTACAACGTTTTTAATGCTGATAAAACTAAGATTTTCGCTCAAATAATTGAGCGAAGCCTTAGATTCTATCCCGAAAACCCAGTCTTGACAAGCAAAAAGACTGGAAATAACAAATTACTGCAACTTAATTTCGACGTCCACACCTGCTGGGAGGTCTAATTTCATCAAAGCATCTACAGTTTTCTCTGTAGGATCAACGATATCCATCAAACGGAGATGGGTACGGATCTCTAACTGATCACGGGATGTCTTGTTCACGTGTGGTGAACGCAAGATATCAAAGCGCTCGATACGAGTTGGCAAAGGTACTGGACCCTTAACAACTGCACCAGTACGTTTAGCTGTATCAACGATTTCAGCTGCAGACTGGTCGATCAAACGGTAATCAAATGCTTTAAGGCGAATACGAATTTTTTGGTTTTGCATATTAATTCCAAAGAGCGTTGTGGTGCTGCCACGTTATACATCTAAAGAGCACGGTGACATCAGCAGCACTGATGTCACCGGTTAGCAAACCGCTAAATATTTATTACTAGTAAAACTTAAGCCAAAATCTTTGCAACCACGCCGGCGCCAACAGTACGGCCACCTTCACGGATCGCAAAACGTAAACCTTCTTCCATCGCGATAGGAGCGATGAGTTTTACGGTAATCGTGACGTTATCACCAGGCATTACCATTTCTTTGTCTTTTGGCAACTCGATTGAACCAGTTACGTCCGTAGTACGGAAGTAGAACTGTGGACGATAGTTGTTAAAGAATGGAGTATGACGACCACCTTCGTCTTTACCCAAGATGTAAACCTCGGCTGTAAAGTGAGTATGTGGAGTGATTGAACCTGGCTTAGCCAATACTTGGCCGCGCTCAACTTCTTCACGTTTTGTACCGCGTAACAAGATACCAACGTTATCGCCTGCTTGACCTTGGTCGAGCAATTTGCGGAACATTTCAACACCAGTACAAGTGGTCTTGAGTGTTGGTTTGATACCGATAATTTCAATCTCTTCGCCAACTTTAACGATACCGCGCTCGATACGGCCTGTAACAACAGTACCGCGACCGGAGATAGAGAACACGTCTTCTACTGGCATCAAGAACGCGCCGTCAACAGCACGCTCTGGAGTTGGGATGTATGAGTCAAGTGCTTCAGCCAATTTCATGATGGCTTCTTTACCCAATTTGCCTTCGTCGCCTTCAAGAGCTAACTTAGCAGAACCTTGGATGATTGGTGTGTCATCGCCAGGGAAGTTGTACTTAGATAAAAGCTCACGAACTTCCATTTCAACGAGTTCTAACAATTCAGCGTCATCAACCATGTCGCACTTGTTCAAGAACACCACGATGTAAGGAACGCCAACTTGGCGTGCCAAGAGGATGTGCTCACGAGTTTGTGGCATTGGGCCGTCAGCAGCAGAGCAAACCAAAATTGCGCCGTCCATCTGAGCAGCACCAGTAATCATGTTCTTAACGTAGTCAGCATGTCCTGGGCAATCAACGTGAGCGTAGTGACGATTTGCAGTCTCATACTCAACGTGCGCAGTATTAATCGTAATACCACGTGCTTTTTCTTCTGGAGCAGCATCGATCTGATCGTATGCTTTAGCTTCGCCACCGAATGCTTTAGAAAGCACGGTTGCGATTGCTGCTGTCAATGTGGTTTTACCGTGGTCAACGTGACCGATGGTGCCTACGTTTACGTGCGGTTTTGTCCGCTCGAATTTTTCTTTTGCCATTTTTGTCTGCCTTCTTTAGCTAGTCAATATTCAAAATTAGTGTGGATAAATTACTTCGCTTTAGCAGCCATAACTGCTTCAGCAACGTTCTTAGGTGCTTCGGAATAATGCTTAAATTCCATGGTGTAGGTAGCGCGACCTTGGGTCAACGAGCGCAAGCCAGTTGAGTAACCAAACATCTCCGCCAACGGCACTTCAGCGCGAACGATCTTACCGCCGCCTGGAATGTCATCCATACCTTGCAAAATACCGCGACGGGATGAGAGATCACCCATTACGTTACCCATGAAATCTTCTGGTGTTTCTACTTCAACAGCCATCATCGGCTCAAGCAACACAGGAGCTGCTTTACGCATTCCATCCTTGAACGCCATAGAGCCCGCCATCTTAAATGCGTTTTCATTGGAGTCAACGTCATGGTATGAACCGAAGAACAATGTTGCTTTGATATCTACAACTGGATAGCCAGCCAAAATACCGGAGTTCAATGTTTCGATGATGCCTTTTTCTACTGCAGGAATGTATTCACGTGGAACAACACCGCCCTTAATAGCGTCAACGAATTCAAAACCTTTGCCTGGGGCTTGTGGCTCTAACTTCAAGACCACATGACCGTATTGACCACGACCACCAGACTGCTTAACGAATTTACCTTCGATCTCTTCGCAAACCTTACGAATCGTTTCACGGTATGCAACTTGTGGCTTACCAACAGTTGCTTCAACACCGAATTCACGCTTCATACGGTCAACCAAAATTTCCAAGTGGAGCTCGCCCATACCGGAAATAATTGTTTGACCTGATTCTTCATCAGTTTTTACACGGAAAGAAGGATCTTCTTGTGCCAAACGATTCAAAGCAAGACCCATTTTTTCTTGGTCAGCTTTTGTCTTTGGCTCAACAGCCTGAGAGATCACTGGCTCTGGGAATACCATGCGCTCCAAAATAACGATGCTATCTGGATCACACAATGTTTCGCCTGTAGTTGCGTCTTTCAGACCAACCGCAGCTGCGATATCGCCAGCGAATACTTCTTTAATTTCTTCACGTTCGTTTGCGTGCATCTGCAACAAACGACCAACACGTTCTTTCTTACCCTTAATTGGGTTGTAGATGGTGTCGCCAGATTTCATTACGCCTGAGTAAACACGGAAGAAGATGAGCTGGCCTACGAATGGGTCAGTCATGATCTTAAATGCCAATGCTGAGAACTTAGCGCTGTCAGACGCTTCACGTGTTGTAGGTGTTCCATCTTCCAATTCACATGGAACTGGTGGAACGTCCAATGGTGAAGGCAACAATTCAACTACAGCATCCAACATCGCCTGAACGCCTTTGTTTTTGAAAGCGGTTCCGCACAACATTGGAACAATTTCATTGGCAATAGTACGTTGACGCAATGCTGCTTTGATTTCTTCTTCGGTCAAGCCTTCGCCGCCGAGATACTTTTCCATCAATTCTTCTGAGCTCTCTGCAGCAGCTTCGAGCATCTTCTCGCGCCACTCTTCAGCAGAAGCTTGCAATTCAGCAGGAATATCTTCGTAAGTAAACTTAGTACCTTGTGAAGCCTCATCCCAATAGATGGCCTTCATCTTTACCAAATCCACAACGCCTTTGAAGTTTTCTTCAGCGCCGATAGGAATTTGGATCAAGATTGGATTCGCTTTAAGGCGAGTTCTCATTTGGTCGTAGACCTTGAAGAAGTTCGCACCAGTACGGTCCATCTTGTTTACGAATGCTAAACGTGGAACTTGATACTTGTTAGCTTGACGCCAAACAGTTTCAGATTGTGGCTGTACACCACCTACCGCACAGTAAACCATGCAAGCGCCGTCCAATACACGCATTGAACGCTCAACCTCAATAGTGAAGTCTACGTGTCCTGGGGTATCAATAATATTGATACGGTGCTCTGGGAAATTACCAGCCATGCCCTTCCAGAATGTTGTAGTAGCAGCAGAAGTAATCGTGATGCCACGCTCTTGCTCTTGCTCCATCCAGTCCATGGTTGCAGCGCCGTCATGAACTTCACCGATCTTGTGGTTAACACCGGTGTAGAACAAAACGCGTTCTGTAGTTGTTGTCTTACCTGCGTCAATATGTGCAGAAATACCGATATTGCGGTATTTGTCGATAGGGGTTTTACGTGCCACTGTTGGTGCCTTTTCTTTACTATTTGATTAGAAGCGGAAATGTGAGAAAGCTTTGTTAGCTTCTGCCATACGGTGAACTTCTTCACGCTTCTTCATTGCGCCGCCACGACCTTCAGCAGCTTCTAATAATTCGTTGGCTAAACGTTGAGCCATAGATTTTTCGCCACGCTTCTTAGCGGCTTCACGCAACCATCGCATTGCCAAAGCAGAACGACGTGATGGACGAACTTCAACAGGAACTTGATAGTTAGCACCGCCAACACGACGGCTCTTCACCTCAACCATTGGCTTAACGTTACCCATGGCTGTTGAAAAAATTTCGAGTGGTTCTTTATTTGCTTTTTTCTCGATGTGATCAAAGGCACCATAAACGATACGCTCTGCAACCGATTTCTTGCCGTCCAACATAAGGACGTTCATGAATTTAGCTACTTCTACATTACCGAATTTTGGATCCGGCAAAATTTCCCGTTTGGGAACTTCACGACGACGTGGCATAACTACTCCTTCAGTTCAGTTAGGGGTGTTCACATGAATCACCCGCTCCGGCTGTCCTACTATCCAAGAAAATTCTTAGACGGAACAGCCACTTACTTGTCTTTTAAGTCTGACAAACAATGACTTACTGCAAAAAAACTAGAACTGCTTAATTACAAAAAATTAAGCAGCTTTCTTAGCGCGCTTAGCACCGTACTTGGAACGTGATTGCTTACGGTCTTTAACACCTTGCAAGTCAAGTGAGCCACGAACGATGTGGTAACGAACACCTGGCAAATCCTTTACACGACCACCACGAATCAACACAACTGAGTGTTCCTGGAGGTTATGGCCTTCACCACCAATGTATGAAATAACTTCAAAACCATTGGTTAAGCGAACTTTGGCTACTTTACGAAGCGCAGAGTTAGGCTTTTTAGGAGTAGTGGTGTACACACGTGTACAAACACCACGGCGCTGCGGACTGTTTTCCAGTGCAGGGCTCTTGCTTTTAACGATAAGCCTGGATCTTGGCTTGCGTATTAATTGATTAATTGTTGGCATAAAATAGCTCGGTTAGTACTTCTTTGTTGCTTTCTTCAAGAAAATCAATGACTTAGAGAATTTCTAGGTCAAAAAGACCCTCTTCTGAATCAGTAGAACTCAGCATTCTAGCTTGGCCAGCCTTTTCCGTCAACCAAATGGGGAAAAAACTGGCCATTTCTGGCCAGAATTACCAAATTAGCTTGGATCAGCCTCTCCAGTAGGAGCAACGACTTCAGCCTCAATTTCTACAGGCATATTGGCCATTGCTTCCTCTTCGGCGGCAATCATTTGAGCGCGATCACGCTCGAATTGCTCTCTGACCTTGCGTGCACGGCGATAAGACAAGCCGGTACCAGCAGGGATCAGACGACCAATAATGACGTTTTCCTTGAGGCCACGGAGTGTATCGGTCTTGCCCATAATTGCGGCTTCGGTCAATACACGGGTGGTTTCTTGGAAAGAAGCCGCTGAAATGAAGCTGTCGGTCGACAAGGATGCCTTAGTAATGCCTAGCAACACGTTATCGAACTGAGCTGGGTGCTTACCTTGGGCGATCACTGCATCGTTAGCGTCATACAACTTAGAACGCTCAACTTGCTCACCAGTAATGAATGATGTGTCGCCTGGATCAGTTACCTGAACACGACGCAACATCTGACGCACGATCACTTCAATGTGCTTGTCATTGATCTTCACGCCCTGGAGACGGTAAACGTCTTGAACTTCGTCAACGATGTAGATTGCCAACTCTTCGATACCTTTGAGAGTCAAGATGTCGTGTGGATCAGCAGGGCCTTCCACAATCATCTCGCCCTTGTTCACAACTTGACCGTCATGAACGAGAACCTGCTTCTCTTTAGGAATCAAGAACTCATTGGCTTCACCGTCCATATCGGTAATCACCAAACGTTGTTTACCTTTGGTTTCTTTACCGAATGAAACTGTTCCAGTAACTTTCGCCAATACTGCTGCATCTTTTGGTGAACGTGCTTCGAACAATTCTGCAACGCGTGGCAAACCACCGGTAATGTCGCGAGTCTTCTGTGATTCGATTGGAATACGTGCCAATACTTCACCGACTTCAACTTTCTGACCATCTTTAACAGTAATCAACGCGCCCACTTGGAGGCCAATGTTTACTGGATGATCGGTACCGGCGATCATGACTTCATTACCCTTTTCATCAACCAAGTTGATCATTGGGCGAACGCCTTTGCTTGCTGCTGAACGACGCTTACCGTCAATAACCACCAGAGTGGAAAGGCCAGTAACTTCGTCAACTTGCTTAGCAACAGTTACACCTTCTTCGACGTTGTCGAAGCGAGCGATACCAGCGTACTCAGAAATAATCGGACGTGTTAATGGATCCCAGGTTGCCAAGCTTGCGCCAGCCTTCACTGCTGCATCTTCTTTCAACAAGAGAGTTGCACCGTAAGGAACTTTATGACGCTCGCGCTCGCGACCATTCTCATCAACGATCAAGGCTTCGCCAGAACGTGAAATCACGACCTGCTCACCCTTCGCGTTCTTCACAACACGCATCGTGCCGGAGAACTTCAATGCACCATTTGATTTGGCTTCAATATTGCTTGCAACTAAGGCACGTGACGCTGCACCACCGATGTGGAAGGTACGCATAGTCAACTGTGTACCTGGCTCACCGATTGACTGAGCAGCGATAACACCAACTGCCTCACCAACGTTCACCAAACCACCGCGACCTAGATCACGTCCGTAGCACTTAGCGCACAAGCCAAAGCGAGTTAAGCAAGACAATACTGTGCGAACTTTAACTTCGTCGATGCCCAATGCAACGATTTGATCAACATGATCTTCATCGAGCAATGTGTCGTTAGGAACAATCACTTCTTGTGTGTCAGGGTGAACGATGTCACCGATACATACACGACCCAAAATACGATCACGCAATGCTTCGATAATCTCGCCGCCTTCAACAAGCGCCTTCATTGTTACGCCAGTAGTCGCGCCGCAATCCTCTTCGATCACCACGAGATCTTGAGTAACGTCGCACAAACGACGTGTCAAGTAACCAGAGTTCGCTGTCTTCAATGCTGTATCAGCCAGACCTTTACGAGCACCGTGGGTTGAAATGAAGTACTGCAACACGTTCAAGCCTTCACGGAAGTTCGCAGTAATTGGGGTCTCAATGATGGAGCCATCAGGCTTAGCCATCAAACCACGCATACCAGCTAACTGACGAATCTGCGCCGCAGATCCACGTGCACCAGAATCCGCCATCATGTAGATGGAGTTAAAGGATTCTTGACGCACAGTCTTGCCGTTGCGGTCGAGTACGTCAACGTGTGACAACTCGTCCATCATCGCCTTACCAACTTGGTCGCCTGCGGCACCCCAAATATCAACCACGTTGTTATAACGCTCTTGATTGGTTACGAGGCCAGACATGAACTGCTTGTCATACTCCTTTACCTTGGCAGAAGCTTCAGTAATGATGCGCTCTTTAGATGTTGGGATCAACATATCGTCAATCGCAACAGAGATACCAGCATTGGTAGCTAAACGGAAACCAGACTGCAAGAGACGGTCAGCAAAAATGACTGTTTCACGCAAACCGCACTTACGGAATGATGTGTTGATCAAACGTGAGATTTCTTTTTTCTTCAAAGGCTTGTTGATTTCCTCAAAAGACATGCCTTTAGGCAAAATCTCAGACAAGATTGCACGGCCAACTGATGTTTGATAGATCTTGGTCTTCTCAGCAAAACGCGCATCGCCTTCTGCCTTCTTGTCCACGATCTCATACTCAGTAATACGCACAGCAACACGAGAAGCCAATTCAACTTGACCTGCTTCGTATGCGCGCACTACTTCAGTAATGTTGGCGAAAACCATGCCTTCGCCCTTACCGTTGATCTTGTCACGTGTAGCGTAGTACAGACCCAACACCACGTCCTGTGAAGGAACGATTGATGGCTCGCCGTTAGCTGGGAACAATACGTTGTTCGAAGCCAACATCAATGTACGTGCTTCCATTTGCGCTTCGAGCGACAAAGGAACGTGAACCGCCATTTGGTCACCGTCAAAGTCGGCGTTAAATGCCGCGCAGACTAATGGATGCAATTGGATTGCTTTACCTTCAATCAGCATTGGCTCGAAAGCCTGAATACCGAGACGATGCAATGTAGGAGCACGGTTCAACATGATTGGATGTTCACGAATCACTTCTTCGAGAATGTCCCAAACGATTGGAGTCTGACTTTCAACTTCTTTCTTCGCAGCCTTAATAGTGGTTGCAATTCCTAAAGTCTCAAGCTTGTTGAAAATGAATGGCTTGAATAATTCCAAAGCCATCAATTTTGGTAAGCCGCACTGATGCAATTTCAATGTAGGGCCAACCACGATGACTGAACGACCAGAGTAGTCAACACGTTTACCCAACAAGTTTTGACGGAAACGACCACTCTTACCTTTAATCATCTCAGCCAAGGACTTGAGAGGACGCTTGTTAGCGCCAGTCATAGCCTTACCGCGACGACCGTTGTCGAGCAATGAATCAACCGCTTCTTGCAACATACGTTTTTCGTTGCGAACGATGATCTCTGGTGCGCGCAACTCTAACAAACGCTTGAGACGGTTGTTACGGTTAATAACGCGACGATAGAGATCGTTCAAATCAGAGGTAGCAAAGCGACCGCCATCCAACGGCACCAATGGGCGCAATTCAGGTGGCAATACTGGCAATACTTCCATGATCATCCAGTCAGGCTTAATACCTGAAGTCTGGAACGCCTCGAGCACTTTTAAGCGCTTAGCGTATTTCTTGATCTTGGCATCGCTACCAGTAGCCTTTAAGTCAGCACGAATAGTCTCAACTTCACGATCGATATCAATCGAACGCAAGAGATCACGAATACCTTCCGCGCCCATGATGGCAGTAAACGCACCGTCACCATATTCTTCGGTCTTAGCAATGTATTCGTCTTCAGACATGATCTGGCCGCGCTTCATTGCGCCTTCAGGAGTCATGCCAGGATCAACGACTACATATGCTTCAAAGTAAAGAACGCGCTCGATATCGCGTAATGTCATATCGAGAACCATACCCAAACGGGATGGCAGGGACTTCAAGAACCAGATGTGCGCTACAGGGGCTGCCAACTCAATGTGGCCCATGCGCTCACGACGTACCTTAGCGAGAGTAACTTCAACACCACACTTCTCACAGATAACGCCACGGAACTTTAAGCGCTTGTACTTGCCGCATAAGCACTCGTAGTCTTTGGTTGGTCCAAAAATCTTGGCGCAGAACAAACCATCACGCTCGGGCTTAAAAGTCCGGTAGTTGATGGTTTCTGGTTTGCGTACTTCACCAAAAGACCATGAGCGAATTTTCTCAGGAGATGCGAGACCAATTTTGATGACATCAAACTGCTCTTCGCCCTGCGTTTGCTTAAATAAATCGAGCAATGCTTTCATATCAGTTGCGCTCCATGTCAATGTCAATACCCAACGAACGGATTTCTTTTACCAGCACGTTGAAGGATTCGGGCATGCCAGCATCAATCGTGTGCTCGCCCTTGACGATGTTTTCGTAAACCTTGGTACGGCCTGCGACGTCATCGGACTTCACTGTCAGCATTTCCTGCAAGACATATGAAGCACCGTATGCTTCGAGGGCCCAGACTTCCATCTCACCAAAGCGCTGACCACCGAACTGAGCTTTACCGCCCAATGGCTGTTGCGTTACTAAAGAGTAAGGTCCGGTTGAACGAGCATGCATCTTGTCATCAACCAAATGGTGGAGCTTCAAGACGTGCATTACGCCAACAGTTACTGGACGCTCAAACTGATCGCCAGTACGGCCGTCGCACAAAATCATTTGCTGACGTGAAGGAGTCATCTTCAAAGAAGTAGCTACTTCTTCTGGATAAGCCAACTCAAGCATGCGTCCGATTTCAGCTTCTGTGGCACCGTCAAAAACTGGGGTTGCAAATGGCAGGCCTTGGCGAAGATTCTCAGCCAATACTGTGATTTGCTCGTCAGTGAAGTTATCGATGTCTTCAATACGGCCTGTTTCGTTGTAAAGCTGCTTGAGGAACTTACGTAACTCAGCTTGTTTAGCTTGTTGACGAACCATCTCGTCGATACGCTTACCAATACCTTGAGCCGCCCAACCTAAGTGGGTTTCCAAGATCTGGCCAACGTTCATACGGGAAGGAACACCCAATGGATTCAAGACGATGTCAACAGGGCGTCCGTCAGCCATAAATGGCATGTCTTCTGCTGGAGCGATTTTAGAAACCACACCCTTGTTACCGTGACGACCGGCCATCTTGTCACCAGGCTGCAAGCGACGCTTAACAGCCAAGTACACCTTAACCATCTTCGTTACGCCGGGTTGCAAATCATCGCCCTGGGTAAGCTTGGTGCGCTTCTCTTCGAAGGCTTCATCAAACTGTTTACGCTTCGCTTCGATAGAAGATTTAATTGCTTCAACTTGTGAGGCAACTTCATCATCTGCTGGACGAACATCAAACCAATGGTATTTATCTAAGCCAGCAAGGTATTCCTTGTCGATCTTAGTGCCTTTAGCTAATTTCTGAGGGCCACCATTGGCAGCCTTGCCAATCAACAGTTTTTCTAAACGCATGAAGGCATCGCCCTCAACAATACGCAACTGGTCGTTTAAGTCCAAACGATAGCGTTGTAATTCTTCTTGAATGATTGACTGTGCACGGGCATCGCGCTCAATACCTTCACGGGTGAAGACTTGAACATCGATAACAGTACCGATCATTCCTGATGGAACGCGCAAAGAAGTATCTTTTACGTCAGATGCTTTTTCACCGAAGATCGCACGGAGGAGCTTCTCTTCAGGAGTGAGAGTTGTCTCGCCCTTTGGAGTTACCTTACCAACCAATACGTCACCAGCTTCAACTTCAGCACCGATGTAGACAATACCGCTCTCATCCAAGCGGGAGAGTTGTGACTCAGCCAAGTTGGAGATATCGCGAGTAATTTCTTCTGAACCAAGCTTGGTATCACGCGCAACCACTGACAACTCTTCAATGTGAATAGATGTGTAGCGGTCGTCAGCAACAACTTTCTCAGAGATCAAGATTGAATCTTCGAAGTTGTAACCGTTCCACGGCATAAATGCCACAGTCATGTTTTGACCCAAAGCCAACTCGCCTAAATCGGTAGATGCTCCGTCAGCAACTACGTCGCCACGGGCTACACGATCGCCAACCTTCACGATTGGGCGTTGGTTGATGTTGGTGTTTTGGTTTGAACGGGTGTATTTGATGAGGTTATAAATATCCACACCAACTTCACCAGCTGCAGTTTCATCATCATTCACACGAATCACAACACGATTCGCATCAACGTAATCCACGATACCGCCGCGGTTAGCTAATACAACAGTACCAGAGTCAACCGCAACAATGCGCTCTAAACCGGTACCAACCAATGGCTTATCTGGACGCAAGCAAGGAACTGCTTGACGCTGCATGTTCGCACCCATCAACGCACGGTTCGCATCATCGTGCTCTAAGAATGGAACGAGTGAAGCAGCAGCAGAAACGATCTGGCTAGGAGCAACGTCGATGAAATCGATACGCTCTGGGCTAACCATCATAGTTTCGCCAGCTTGACGAGCTGAAACCAATTCGTCGGCCAACTTACCGCTCTTGTCAATTGTTGCGTTTGCCTGAGCAATCACATACTTCGCCTCTTCAATCGCAGAGAGGTAAACCACTTCATCGCTTACCTTGCTATTGGAAACCTTACGGTATGGAGTCTCAAGGAAACCATGCTCATTCAGGCGCGCAAACAATGCGAGCGAATTGATCAAACCAATGTTTGGTCCTTCTGGAGTTTCGATCGGGCAAACACGTCCGTAGTGGGTTGGATGCACGTCGCGCACTTCGAAACCTGCGCGCTCGCGTGTCAAACCACCAGGTCCCAATGCAGAAATACGACGCTTGTGCGTGATCTCTGAAAGTGGGTTGGTTTGGTCCATAAACTGGGACAACTGTGAAGAACCGAAGAACTCACGAATAGCAGAAGAGATTGGCTTGCTGTTAATCAAATCATGCGGCATGAGGTTTTCTGTTTCGGCTTGGCCGAGACGTTCTTTAACCGCACGCTCAACACGTGACAAACCAGCACGGAATTGGTTTTCTGCCAATTCGCCAACGCAACGTACACGACGATTACCTAAGTGATCGATATCGTCTACTTCGCCTTTGCCGTTACGCAAATCTACGAGGGACTTAATGGTGTCGAGAATATCTTCGTTTGACAGAACCATTGGACCTTCCATTTCTGGACGGTTCAAACGGCTGTTGACCTTCATACGGCCAACGCGTGACAAATCGTAGGTATCTTCGCTATAGAACAAGCGCTGGAACAAGGCTTCAACAGCATCTTCTGTTGGAGGCTCACCAGGACGCATCATGCGGTAGATGGCGATACGAGCAGCCATTTGATCCGCAGTTTCGTCAGTACGCAATGTCTGTGAAATGTATGCGCCAGAATCCAAATCATTGGTGTAGATGGTTTCTAATTGCTTGATACCTGCATCGCGCAATGTTGCCAACAACTCTTCAGTGATTTCATCATTAGCGTAAGCCAAGATTTCACCGGAGTCTGGATCAACAATATTGCGTGCAACTACACGACCAATTAAATAGTCATCTGGTACAGCGATTGTTTTTGTTTTAGCAGCTTCGAGTTCACGGATATGCTTTGCATTGATACGCTTGTCTTTTTGAATGACTACAACGCCATTCTTGTCGAGCACATCAAAGCTAGCCAACTGACCACGCAAACGCTCTGGCACAAATTCCATTGAGCCGCCATTAGCAGTCAATGAGAAATGGTCAAAGTTAAAGAAGTTCGCAAGAATCTGTTCGTTGTTTAAACCAATTGCTTTGAGCAAAATGGTGACAGGCATCTTACGACGACGGTCAACGCGGAAATAGAGAATATCTTTTGGATCAAACTCGAAATCGAGCCATGAACCACGGTAAGGAATGATGCGTGCTGAGAACAGCAACTTACCTGAGCTGTGTGTCTTGCCCTTATCGTGCTCAAAGAACACGCCTGGGGAACGGTGCAACTGAGAAACGATCACGCGCTCAGTACCATTGATCACAAAAGAGCCGTTTTCTGTCATGAGTGGAATTTCACCCATGTAGACTTCGCTCTCTTTTACCTCTTTAACCTTAGTAGGCGCTTCGCGATCATAAATAATCAAGCGAACTTTTGCGCGTAAGGCAGAGTGGTATGTGTAACCACGTTGTTGACATTCTTTAACGTCAAACGGTGGCTGTGATAACTGGTATGACACGTATTCCATACGTGCGTAGCCGTTGTTAGACACAATTGGGAACGCTGATGTAAAGGCAGCTTGAAGTCCCTCAGTAAGACGAGACATTGCCGGCTTATCAGCCTGTAAAAATTTAGCGTAGGATTCCAGCTGCGTTGCGATCAGGTACGGAACCTGGTGGTTGTTTACTCGCTTAGCAAAGCTTTTACGGACTCGCTTGCGTTCGGTGAAGCTATAGTTCATTTCATCTCCGAATTCAGCGACTGTACAAAGATTTGGCGATTGGCCACTACCAATCACTGGCGGACAACACTAAACCGATAGATCTAGTGTCCGACCAAACTTGCATTCTGCAGTCGTATCAGAAGGCAAACCCGATTTCAATCAGAAATGAAATCGGGTTTGACCTCTAGAGGTCAAACCCAACATGGCTAACGCCCCTTTTTGAGAGGCGCCAGCATTGTGTGTATTACTTGAGTTCTGCTTTAGCGCCAGCTTCTTCAAGCTTCTTCTTAGCTTCTTCAGCAGTTTTCTTGTCAACGCCTTCTTTGATTGGCTTCGGTGCACCGTCAACCAAGTCCTTAGCTTCTTTCAAGCCAAGACCAGTAATTTCGCGAACTGCCTTAATTACTGAAACCTTGTTTGCGCCAGCTTCGAGCAAGTTAACAGTGAATTCTGTTTGCTCTTCGCCACCACCAGCTGCAGCGCCACCGCCTGCAGGACCAGCAACAGCCATAGCTGCAGCTGAAACACCAAACTTCTCTTCGAACGCTTTAACCAAGTCGTTCAAATCCATAACGGACATGCTACCTACTGCTTCAATGATTTCTTCTTTAGTAATCGCCATTTTTAGCTCCTAATACTTAAATAGTTAATCTGTCGCTTATTCAGCGGCAGGGGTTTCGTTTGCTTCTGTTCCAGCTTCTGGGGCTGCGGCTGCAGGCTCAGCACTTGCTTCTGGGGCTGCGGCTTCAGCAACTACTGCTGCTGGTGCTGCTGCTTCAACTACAGGTGCTGCAACAGGAGCAGGTGCTCCTTCTGCCTTTTGTGCTGCTACTGCGCCCAATACGCGAGCCATCGCAGATACCGGTGCCAACATCACACCTAACAACTGAGATAACAACTCGTCGCGGCTTGGAATTGTTGCGAGGGCTTTTACGCCTGCAACGTCTAACAACTTGCCGTTATATAAGCCAGCTTTAATGACTAGCTGATCTTGAGTCTTAGCAAAGTTCTGCAATACTTTTGCCGAAGCAATCGGATCAGCAGAAATGCCGTAAATCAAGGGGCCAACCATCGAATCAGCAAGAGGCTCAAACTGTGTGCCTTGTGCAGCACGGCGTGCCAATGTGTTCTTCAAAACGCGAAGATATACACCTTGGTCACGTGCGCTAGCACGTAGCTTTGTCAACTGCTCTACTGGAATACCACGGTATTCAGCGAGCACGACAGTTTGGGCTCCAGCCAATTGAGCGCCGACATCAGCAACAATCGCTTTTTTGTCTTGTACATTCAAAGGCACGGTTTAACTCCATAAAAACCAACTGTTTCCAGTTGGGGTTACACACCAGCGTCTGATCATTTGTTCACAAAGACTCTTGTGAAAATCTTTTCAGGGTCGCCATCTGCGCTGGCTATTACTTTCGTAACGATTAAGAATTAATTTCTGAGTAAGCAAACCAATCCACCAACGGTCTTTGATGTTCGACTCTCACTCAAAGAGCAGGAGCCGACCCAAAGTTCTTTTTTGCTACAGGCTAATTAAGCTGCTGCCTGTAGCGATGCTTGGTCTACGCGTACGCCTGCACCCATGGTGCTGCTTACGGCAACCTTCTTTAAATAGATGCCCTTAGATGCAGGTGGCTTTGCTTTATTCAAAGCCTCAAGCAATGCGAGCAAATTGGATTTCAATGCAGTTGGCTCGAATGAACGACGGCCGATGCTTGCGTGCACGATACCGGCTTTGTCCACACGGAACTGAACTTGACCAGCTTTTGCATTCTTAACTGCAGTAGCAACGTCAGGAGTAACTGTTCCAACTTTTGGATTCGGCATCAAACCACGTGGGCCCAATACTTGACCTAAAGTACCAACAATTTTCATTGTGTCTGGAGATGCGATCAAAATATCGAAATCAATTTTGCCGCCTTTAATTTGTTCAGCAAGATCTTCCATGCCAACGATTTCAGCACCAGCAGCTTTAGCTTGTTCAGCTTTCTCGCCTTGTGCAAAAACAGCAACACGAACATGCTTACCTGTACCAGCTGGGAGCACTACTGCGCCACGCACAACTTGGTCAGATTTCTTAGCATCAATACCCAACTGAACTGCAACGTCGATAGACTCATCAAACTTGGCAGTTGCACACTCTTTAACGAGGTTCAATGCATCGTCTAATGAATAAAACTTATTGCGATCAACTTTAGATTGAATTGCTTTAACGCGTTTAGATAACTTAGTCATGATTAGAGACCTTCCACAGTGATGCCCATGGAACGGGCGCTACCAGCGATAGTTCTAACAGCTGCGTCCATATCGGCTGCTGTCAAGTCTGGCATTTTTGCTTTAGCGATTTCTTCCGCTTGAGCACGAGTAATTGAACCCACCTTGTCTGTATGTGGACGTGGTGATCCTTTTTCGATCTTCGCAGCCTTCTTAATCATGATGGTTGCTGGAGGAGTCTTCATGATGAATGTGAAGCTCTTATCAGCAAACGCTGTAATCACGACTGGAATTGGCAGGCCAGGTTCCATGCTCTGAGTTTGAGCATTAAACGCCTTACAGAATTCCATAATGTTGAGGCCGCGTTGACCCAATGCTGGACCTACGGGAGGTGATGGATTTGCTTTTCCTGCAGGGATCTGCAGCTTAATAAAGCCAATGATCTTCTTTGCCATGTGTTGCTCCTTAAAGCGCGCCTAACCTCATTAGGAAAGACCGCTGTTGAGTAAACGCTTCGCTAGTTTTTGGCTTTCTAGCTCCGCTCCTCGGTTAAATACAAAAAACTAAATAACCATCTAAAACTTCTTTTACTGCTGCACTGCAAAACTGGACTAAGTCCTTGTTTTTACATCTTTTCTACTTGGCCAAACTCCAGCTCAACTGGGGTACCGCGGCCAAAAATTGTAACAGAAACGCGTAATCTTGACTTCTCATAATTGACTTCTTCGATATTTCCGTTGAAATCAACAAATGGGCCTTCTTTAACACGCACAATCTCACCAACTTCAAATAGGGTCTTAGGCTTAGGCTTATCTACCCCGGCCTGCATTTGATCCATGATTTTCGCTACTTCAGCAGTAGAAATAGGGCTTGGGCGGTTACGAACGCCACCTACGAAACCAGTCACTTTTGGCGTATTTTTCACCAAATGCCAGCTCTCATCGGTCATTTCCATCTCAATCAGGACATATCCTGGGAAGAAACGACGCTCAGAAACTGATTTTGTGCCGGACTTGATCTCCACAACCTCTTCGGATGGAACCAAAATACGACCAAATTTTTCAGGCATACCAGAACGTCCAATACGCTCTTCGAGGCCTCTTTTCACGCTTTTTTCCATTCCGGAATAAGCATGGATTACATACCAGCGCATATTGCCGGTAGCTTGTGGATTTACAGCTACTTCAGAATCAGTCATTTTTTACTCACTTCCAGCCCAAAAAGACTGAAAAAACTAGCCATTCAATCAATTTGTCTGCAATCCACAAAAACAAGGACATGATCAGAACAAAGCCAAATACGACTAGAGTCATCTGGGTGGTCTCTTTACGAGTCGGCCAAACAACCTTTTTTACTTCATACCAAGAATCTTTTGCATAGGCGATAAAACGACGCCCATCCGGTGAAATTGCCACAATTAAAACTGCCACAGCAATGCCACCAAATAAAACAGCCAAGCGCACCAACATAGACTGGTCAACCAGCGTGTAGTAAAGCACTAGCGCGGCGACAACGATTAAAGCAGCGAGTCCGGAGACCCAGCTGCTTTTTTCTTCAGAATGACTTGCTGTTTGTTGAGACATATTGCTTTCAGTTCAAATCGTGGCAGGGGCGGAGGGCATCGAACCCCCAACCTTTGGTTTTGGAGACCAACGCTCTGCCAATTGAGCTACACCCCTTTATAAAAACGCATCAAAACTTACTACTTAAGCCAAAATCTTTGCAACCACGCCGGCGCCAACAGTACGGCCACCTTCACGGATCGCAAAACGTAAACCTTCTTCCATCGCGATAGGAGCGATGAGTTTTACGGTAATCGTGACGTTATCACCAGGCATTACCATTTCTTTGTCTTTTGGCAACTCGATTGAACCAGTTACGTCCGTAGTACGGAAGTAGAACTGTGGACGATAGTTGTTAAAGAATGGAGTATGACGACCACCTTCGTCTTTACCCAAGATGTAAACCTCGGCTGTAAAGTGAGTATGTGGAGTGATTGAACCTGGCTTAGCCAATACTTGGCCGCGCTCAACTTCTTCACGTTTTGTACCGCGTAACAAGATACCAACGTTATCGCCTGCTTGACCTTGGTCGAGCAATTTGCGGAACATTTCAACACCAGTACAAGTGGTCTTGAGTGTTGGTTTGATACCGATAATTTCAATCTCTTCGCCAACTTTAACGATACCGCGCTCGATACGGCCTGTAACAACAGTACCGCGACCGGAGATAGAGAACACGTCTTCTACTGGCATCAAGAACGCGCCGTCAACAGCACGCTCTGGAGTTGGGATGTATGAGTCAAGTGCTTCAGCCAATTTCATGATGGCTTCTTTACCCAATTTGCCTTCGTCGCCTTCAAGAGCTAACTTAGCAGAACCTTGGATGATTGGTGTGTCATCGCCAGGGAAGTTGTACTTAGATAAAAGCTCACGAACTTCCATTTCAACGAGTTCTAACAATTCAGCGTCATCAACCATGTCGCACTTGTTCAAGAACACCACGATGTAAGGAACGCCAACTTGGCGTGCCAAGAGGATGTGCTCACGAGTTTGTGGCATTGGGCCGTCAGCAGCAGAGCAAACCAAAATTGCGCCGTCCATCTGAGCAGCACCAGTAATCATGTTCTTAACGTAGTCAGCATGTCCTGGGCAATCAACGTGAGCGTAGTGACGATTTGCAGTCTCATACTCAACGTGCGCAGTATTAATCGTAATACCACGTGCTTTTTCTTCTGGAGCAGCATCGATCTGATCGTATGCTTTAGCTTCGCCACCGAATGCTTTAGAAAGCACGGTTGCGATTGCTGCTGTCAATGTGGTTTTACCGTGGTCAACGTGACCGATGGTGCCTACGTTTACGTGCGGTTTTGTCCGCTCGAATTTTTCTTTTGCCATTTTTAATCTGCCTTTAGTTAACTCTTAAACCAAACACGAAATACACAATTAATAAAACCTAACATGGTGCCCATGGGCAGGATCGAACTGCCGACCTCTCCCTTACCAAGGGAGTGCTCTACCACTGAGCCACATGGGCGAAATCTAATGCAACAAATTCTGGAGCGGGATAAGAGAATCGAACTCTTGACCGAAGATTGGAAATCTGCTGTTTTACCATTAAACTAATCCCGCACATCTGGTGGAGGGGGTAGGATTCGAACCTACGTAGGCGTAGCCAACAGATTTACAGTCTGCCTCCTTTAGCCGCTCGGACACCCCTCCGCGAACCCAATATTCTGACTCCAAATGGAGTTTCTGTCAATCACTCTAAACGCTTTGCACAAGTAAAAACGCCCAGACCTAAAAGGGTCTGGGCGTCGCATTGGTGCCCGGCAGTTACCTACTTTCACACGGGTAATCCGCACTATCATCGGCGTAGAATCGTTTCACTGTCCTGTTCGGGATGGGAAGGAGTGGTTCCAATTCGCTATGGTCACCGGGCGTAGAGGGTTGAGTTGCTGATTAATCATCAACAACTCTATTTGAGTAAGCATGTAATTAAGGATGCAGATTAAATCTGGCAAACATCCAACACAATAGTGCTGGTTATAGGATCAAGCCTAACGGGCAATTAGTATCGGTTAGCTTAATGCATTACTGCACTTCCACACCCGACCTATCAACGTTGTGGTCTTCAACGACCCTTTATGTAGGTTAAACCTACGGGAGATCTCATCTTCAGGCAAGTTTCCCGCTTAGATGCTTTCAGCGGTTATCTCTTCCGTACATAGCTACCCTGCGATGCTTCTGGCGAAACAACAGGTACACCAGCGGTACGTCCACTCCGGTCCTCTCGTACTAGGAGCAGCCCCCGTCAAATCTCCAACGCCCATGGCAGATAGGGACCAAACTGTCTCACGACGTTTTAAACCCAGCTCACGTACCTCTTTAAATGGCGAACAGCCATACCCTTGGGACCGGCTACAGCCCCAGGATGAGATGAGCCGACATCGAGGTGCCAAACACCGCCGTCGATATGAACTCTTGGGCGGTATCAGCCTGTTATCCCCAGAGTACCTTTTATCCGTTGAGCGATGGCCCTTCCATACAGAACCACCGGATCACTATGACCTGCTTTCGCACCTGCTCGACTTGTCGGTCTCGCAGTTAAGCACGCTTTTGCCATTGCACTTTAGGTACGATGTCCGACCGTACCAAGCGTACCTTCGTACTCCTCCGTTACACTTTGGGAGGAGACCGCCCCAGTCAAACTGCCTACCATGCACTGTTCCCGACCCGGATAACGGGCCAAGGTTAGAACCTCAAATAAATCAGGGTGGTATTTCAAGGTTGGCTCCAACAGAACTAGCATCCTGTTATCAACGCCTCCCACCTATCCTACACAGACCGATTCAAAGTCCAATGCAAAGCTACAGTAAAGGTTCATGGGGTCTTTCCGTCTAGCCACGGGTAGATTGCATCATCACAAACATTTCAACTTCGCTGAGTCTCAGGAGGAGACAGTGTGGCCATCGTTACGCCATTCGTGCAGGTCGGAACTTACCCGACAAGGAATTTCGCTACCTTAGGACCGTTATAGTTACGGCCGCCGTTTACTGGGACTTCAATCAAGAGCTTGCACCCCATCATTTAATCTTCCAGCACCGGGCAGGCGTCACACCCTATACGTCCACTTTCGTGTTTGCAGAGTGCTGTGTTTTTATTAAACAGTCGCAGCCACCTTTTTATTGCAACCCTTTCGTCCTTCCGTTGTTCACGGTCAAACTACAAGGGCGCACCTTATCCCGAAGTTACGGTGCAAATTTGCCGAGTTCCTTCTCCTGAGTTCTCTCAAGCGCCTTAGAATACTCATCTCGCCCACCTGTGTCGGTTTGCGGTACGGTCTTGTTAGACTGAAGCTTAGAGGCTTTTCTTGGAACCACTTCCAATTGCTTCGCGAATAAATTCGCTCGTCTCACGCCCTTGAATTACGCTACCGGATTTACCTAATAGCCATCTCCAACGCAAGAACCGGGACTTCCAACACCCGGACAACTTTCCGCGATCCGTCCCCCCATCGCATCTAACAATGGTCAAGGAATATTAACCTTGTTCCCATCAGCTACGCATCTCTGCCTCGCCTTAGGGGCCGACTCACCCTGTTCCGATGAACGTTGAACAGGAAACCTTGGGCTTACGGCGAGGGGGCTTTTCACCCCCTTTATCGCTACTCATGTCAGCATTCGCACTTCTGATACCTCCAGCATCCTTTACAAGACACCTTCACAGGCTTACAGAACGCTCTCCTACCATCACATTGCTGTGATCCGCAGCTTCGGTTATATGCTTAGCCCCGTTACATCTTCCGCGCAGGACGACTCGATCAGTGAGCTATTACGCTTTCTTTAAAGGATGGCTGCTTCTAAGCCAACCTCCTGACTGTTTTAGCCTTCCCACTTCGTTTCCCACTTAGCATATATTAGGGACCTTAGCTGGCGGTCTGGGTTGTTTCCCTCTTGACACCGGACGTTAGCACCCGATGTCTGTCTCCCGTGCTTGCACTTGTAGGTATTCGGAGTTTGCTATGGCGCAGTAATCCGCAATGGACCCCACTACCATGACAGTGCTCTACCCCCTACAGTGATACACGAGGCACTACCTAAATAGTTTTCGGAGAGAACCAGCTATTTCCAGTTTTGTTTAGCCTTTCACCCCTATCCACAGCTCATCCCCTAACTTTTCAACGTTAGTGGGTTCGGTCCTCCAGTACGTGTTACCGCACCTTCAACCTGGCCATGGATAGATCAACTGGTTTCGGGTCTACACCCAGCAACTAGCGCCCTATTCGGACTCGCTTTCGCTACGCCTTCCCTATTCGGTTAAGCTTGCTACTGAATGTAAGTCGCTGACCCATTATACAAAAGGTACGCAGTCACCCCTTACGAGGCTCCTACTGTTTGTATGCACACAATTTCAGGATCTATTTCACTCCCCTCCCGGGGTTCTTTTCGCCTTTCCCTCACGGTACTTGTTCACTATCGGTCGATTACGAGTATTTAGCCTTGGAGGATGGTCCCCCCATATTCAGACAGGATTTCACGTGTCCCGCCCTACTTGTCTCTAGCCTAGTACCACCCAATAATTTTCACATACGGGACTATCACCCTTTATTGTTGGACTTTCCATTCCATTCTGTTAATTACTGAGCTATCACTAGAAGGCTCTTCCCATTTCGCTCGCCACTACTTTGGGAATCTCGGTTGATGTCTTTTCCTCTCGCTACTTAGATGTTTCAGTTCACGAGGTTCGCTTCTCATACCCTATGTATTCAGGTATGGATACCACAAAAGTGGTGGGTTTCCCCATTCAGAAATCCCCGGATCAAAGCTTATTTACCAGCTCCCCGGGGCTTATCGCAGGTTATAACGTCTTTCGTCGCCTGTAATCGCCAAGGCATCCATCATGTGCACTTATTCACTTGATCCTATAACGAGCACCATTGCTAGTACCTGTTACAGGTTTACTTCTACTTCTGACATGTTTGCCGTAATCCAAACTGTAAGTACTTTGTTAAGAACTTGGTAAAACTCGTTTGTATTACTGATTGATGATTCAATCTTTACCCTTATTACATTGTCAAATGTCCTCTCAAAGAAACATTTGACACTTTGCTTACTCAAATTTTTAAAGAACAGCCATAAATGGCAAAACTAAACAATTAACAATCGCTTAGTTTTGACATTTATAAGTTGGTGGAGGATGACGGGATCGAACCGACGACCCCCTGCTTGCAAAGCAGGTGCTCTCCCAGCTGAGCTAATCCCCCAACGTCCACTAAGTTTGTTTCTGGCTGGTGGTGGGTCTGGTAGGACTTGAACCTACGACCCCTGCGTTATCAACACAGTGCTCTAACCAGCTGAGCTACAGACCCGTGGCTTTTATTGTCAACCGATAAGTGTGGGCACTATAGATCCAGCATCTTTTCTCTAGAAAGGAGGTGATCCAGCCGCACCTTCCGATACGGCTACCTTGTTACGACTTTACCCCAGTCATGAACCCTGCCGTGGCAGTCGCCCCCCTTGCGGTTAGGCTAACGGCTTCTGGCAAAACCCACTCCCATGGTATGACGGGCGGTGTGTACAAGACCCGGGAACGTATTCACCGCGACATTCTGATCCGCGATTACTAGCGATTCCAGCTTCACGTAGTCGAGTTGCAGACTACGATCCGGACTACGATGCATTTTCTGAGATTAGCTCCCCCTCGCGGGTTGGCAACCCTCTGTATGCACCATTGTATGACGTGTGAAGCCCTACCCATAAGGGCCATGAGGACTTGACGTCATCCCCACCTTCCTCCGGTTTGTCACCGGCAGTCTCTTTAGAGTGCTCTTGCGTAGCAACTAAAGACAAGGGTTGCGCTCGTTGCGGGACTTAACCCAACATCTCACGACACGAGCTGACGACAGCCATGCAGCACCTGTGTTCACTTTCTCTTACGAGCACCTAATGTATCTCTACTTCGTTAGTGACATGTCAAGGGTAGGTAAGGTTTTTCGCGTTGCATCGAATTAATCCACATCATCCACCGCTTGTGCGGGTCCCCGTCAATTCCTTTGAGTTTTAATCTTGCGACCGTACTCCCCAGGCGGCTGACTTCACGCGTTAGCTACGTTACTCAGGATGTAAATCCCGAACAACTAGTCAGCATCGTTTAGGGCGTGGACTACCAGGGTATCTAATCCTGTTTGCTCCCCACGCTTTCGTGCATGAGCGTCAGTGTTATCCCAGGGGGCTGCCTTCGCCATTGGTATTCCTCCACATATCTACGCATTTCACTGCTACACGTGGAATTCTACCCCCCTCTGACACACTCTAGCTATACAGTCACAGGCGCCATTCCCAGGTTAAGCCCGGGGATTTCACGCCTGTCTTGTATAACCGCCTGCGCACGCTTTACGCCCAGTAATTCCGATTAACGCTCGCACCCTACGTATTACCGCGGCTGCTGGCACGTAGTTAGCCGGTGCTTATTCTTCAGGTACCGTCATTCCCGGACTGTGTTAGAGCCGGTGTTTCTTCCCTGACAAAAGAGCTTTACAACCCGAAGGCCTTCTTCACTCACGCGGCATTGCTGGATCAGGGTTTCCCCCATTGTCCAAAATTCCCCACTGCTGCCTCCCGTAGGAGTCTGGGCCGTGTCTCAGTCCCAGTGTGGCTGATCGTCCTCTCAGACCAGCTACTGATCGTCGCCTTGGTGGGCTTTTACCCCACCAACAAGCTAATCAGGCATCGGCCGCTCTAATCGCGCGAGGTCTTTCGATCCCCCGCTTTCCCCCTCAGGGCGTATGCGGTATTAGCACAGCTTTCGCTGCGTTATCCCCCACGATAAGGTACGTTCCGATGTATTACTCACCCGTTCGCCACTCGCCACCAGGTGCAAGCACCCGTGCTGCCGTTCGACTTGCATGTGTAAGGCATGCCGCCAGCGTTCAATCTGAGCCAGGATCAAACTCTTCAGTTCAATTCCTGTGATCCTTGCGGATCGTCGCACTCATTCAAGAAATTGACTTGGTAATAAAACCAAATCTTTTTACTGTCTATGAGTACTATTTATTTACATCTGTCCCGAAGGACTGGATGCTTTCACTTAGTACCCACAATTATCGGTTGACTAATTTTTAAAGAGGGCTGACTTGTTTTGTATTTCAAATAACATTCAGCAGAGAGGTGAGACTATAGCGCACTTATTTTGGGTCGTCAACACCTTTCGTAGTCTTTTTCTTAAAAAAGGCAGGGTTTTTTCCTATTAAAAAAATAAGTTCAATAAAAACAAGCACTTAGTTTTGAAAAAAATTTTCAACTTTTTTCTTAAATTTCTATTTTTTTAGGCTTTTTTGAATTCAAGGCATGAATTCAGTCGATTTTTGACCACCAATTTCATCCCTTATTGCGCATAAGCCACACATTAGGGAAAACCCTGAATTTTTTCCCTATCCCTGTTAAAATGTTGCCATGCACACTAAATTAGCGAATAGTCACTTACCTGCGAGCCCATATTCGGCAGGGCAGACTGTGCCCGTTCGCGAACTTCATGCGGGCTACAGAGAAGAGATATTGAATCATTTACTACAGCTAAATGATGAAGATAGGCGCTTACGCTTTGGGACTCAAACTCCTGATGAAGTCATTCGTCACTATGTTGAGAATCTAGATTTCAATAAGGATGCTATTTTCGGCGTGTTTGATTTAGACCTGAAGCTCATTGGCATGGCCCATTTAGCCTATCTACCAGAGCATAAGGGCCAAGCGCGCGCCGCTGAATTTGGTGTGTCAGTATTGCCAGAAGGGCGCTCACAGGGCCTGGGAACAGCACTATTGCAGCGCTCTTCCGTGCACTCACGCAATACCCGCATTGAAACACTGTATGTTCACTGCCTTGCAAACAATAAGGCGATGATGCATTTGGCACAAAAGGCTGGAATGACAGTTGAGTACGCTTACGGCGATGCTGACGCTTGCCTTAAGTTGCCGCCCGCGAGTCCCGCAACCATTGTGGAAGAAGCCGCAAATGAACAGTGGGCCGATATGGATTACGCACTAAAACAAAACCTCAAGCGCTCTAATCAAGCGTGGTGGTGGTTCTTAGGTAGGCCTGGGCTTGCACGTTAACTAACTCTGCATTAATTTTTATTGGGTGCGCCGCGTAATATCCAGCTGGCCAATGCAGATAAGTCCGCGTCGTTTAGTTTTGTATTAGCCGGCATAGGCACCACGCCCCAAGATCCAGACCCGCCTTTGCTGATTTTGTTTTTTAAAAACGTTTGAGCATTTGCATCGCTCTTATATTTTTCTGCGATTGCTTGAAAGCTTGGGCCAACAATTTTTTTATTAATTGCATGACAACCTAAACATGCATTTTGTTTAGCAATGGAAAATGCTTTTTCATCTTCAGCGCTTGCGTGTGCGATTGGTATACAGTAGGCGAGCACAGCAAACAAAAAAAATCTTTTCGAAGTGACTCGCTTTTTAAACATCACCAAGATTCAAAAAATTACTGAAACTTTGGAGGACTGCTAGGTTGTGATTGGTCCGCCTTGCCTTGCTTTTCTAAACGTGCTTTTTCTTCTTGAGAAATAATGTCAAAGTAAACATAAACATCTTTTACGCCGTTCGTATTGCTGGTTACTTTCTTAGCAATATCTGCTTCGTTTTGCGTCAACATGCCCATCAGATAAACGCTACTTCCTTCAGCAACTATCACCATAGAATTAGATGGCAGCTGCTCAGTGAAGATCATTTGGGTTTTAATTTTCGACTCGAGATAAGAGTCATTTGCGCGAGATGTGTAGCTACTATTTGGTCCAATAATTAATTCATTAAATACGGAGCGCGCGTTTTTCATCGCCTTTACATAGGCACCAGCCTCGTTCTTAATATCAGCATTCTTAACCTCTCCGGTCAGCAACACTTTTTGATTAAACGAAGTGACATTAATGTGTGCGTTATCCCCAAATTTCTTAGCTAATACGTTTCCTGCTTCAAGTTCAATGCCTTTATCAATGGCTTGAACGCCAGGGGTGCGACGATCGGCCAGGACGGTAGAGCCAGCTGCAACACCGCCTACTGCAAGCACACCACATGCTGTTAACTGCGATGCGATTAATAGTGCAACAAATAACTTGGCGATAGCGGAAATTTTCATTGGGATATTTTCTGTGTTGAGTTTCAATAAATTTTAGTCAAGCAAAACATGATCTACGCCATCGCACAAGGCATGCAGTAAAACCAAATGGGTTTCCTGGATGCGCGCAGTTCGAGTTGATGGCGCGGATAAATGAATATCATCTTTATCTAACAATTGCGCAATTTTTCCACCGCCATTACCGGTCAACGCAATAGTTTTGATGCCCATCTTTTTTGCAGCTTCAATTGCTTTAACAACGTTCTTTGAGTTTCCAGAAGTTGAAATTCCCAAAAGAATGTCACCTTTTTTTCCAAGCCCACGAACTTGTTTGCTGAAAACTTCGTCAAAGCTGTAATCATTTCCAACTGCAGTGAGTATGGAGGTGTCGGTTGTCAAAGCAATCGCCGCCAGCTCTTGACGCTCTCTTTCAAAGCGGCCAATCAACTCAGCAGCAAAGTGTTGTGCATCGGCCGCCGAACCGCCGTTGCCGCAAGCCATAACCTTGCCTCCGGCGCGTAAACACTCCACCATTGCCAACACGCCAGCAGCAACAAAATCAGGCAGCACTTTCTCGGCCTCTTGCTTTACCGCAATGCTATCTAAAAAATGTTGGGAGGCGCGCTTGCGCAAACGTTCATTGAGATCTTTTTCCATATCAATATTATGCGCCAAAGATAGGCTAATTTCAGCGGCAATCGGGTCATCCCAAAAGCAACGTATTCTCTTACTAATTATTTAACTTTTTCAGGCAAACCCCATGGAACTTGGCTCATTTGATTTTTTAAAGCAGCAGGATTTACCCGCTGGGGCTCTTTACATGGTCGCCACACCTATTGGTAATTTGGGTGACATTACTTTACGCGCCCTACACGTATTAAATGCCGTGGATGGAATTGCCTGTGAAGACACCAGGCATAGCGCAGCGTTACTCCAGCAATTTGGTATCCATAAAAAATGTTTAGCGCTTCATGAGCACAATGAAATCAGTGGAGCTCAAACAGTTATTCAGCACCTCACAAATGGCGAACGTTGGGCCTATATCTCAGACGCAGGCACACCAGGCGTTTCTGACCCCGGGGCAAGACTTGTAAGTGAAGTTCAAAAAGCCGGGTTGCGGGTAATACCCATTCCTGGTGCAAGCGCAGTATCCGGGGCGATTTCAGCGGCGGGGTCTGTGATGTATGGCTCAGAAGGGCGCTTTCAATTTTTAGGTTTTTGGCCGAACAAAACAAAAGATCGCGACATCTTTTTGCAAGATATTTCGAGTAGCAAAAAAGCAAGCATCTTTTTTGAATCGCCACACCACATCAAAGAGACGTTAGCGCTATTGGCAAATCATCTTGAACCTGATCGTCAACTTTTAATTTGTCGCGAGTTAACAAAAAAATTTGAAGAAATTATTTCTCTTGAGGCACACAATGTTAGTAGCTGGCTTGAGGGCGCAGAGAGTCTTAGGGGCGAATTTGTGATCGTGGTTGCAGCTCGCTCAGCCAAGGGCGACGAGACGCCTGAACATGCGTCGCTGCTGTTATGGGCAAACGCGCTAAGCCCTTACATGGGTAGCAAAGAAATTGCTGCAGTTCTCTCGCAAACTCTAGGACTTACAAAAAAAGAGGCTTACCAAATCGCCTTGGATGCAAAAAACGAATAAGCAGAAATAAAAAAGCTGGCATATAGCCAGCTTTTAAATCAGCGCAAAAAAATTATTTTGTCGCAGGAGCGGCTGGTGCTTTTGGCTCTGGTAATTTGCCACCAGCAGAATTTGCCATATACACAACCGCACGACCCAACTCATAGTCGCTCACATCAGCAGGAGCAGCTCCGCCACGAGCAGGCATAGCGCCTTTACCTTTAATTACAGATGCTAGCAAGCCGTCATAGCCCTTACCTAAACGTGACGCCCATGCACCGGCATCGCCAAATTTAGGGGCACCCGCAGCGCCGCTTGCATGACATGCTGCGCAAACCGCTTTATAAACTTGCTCGCCTGTTTGAAGCTCTTTAGGGGTGCTAGCGTCTTTAAAGTTCAACTGCGCCACTGGCTTAATCAATTGCTCAGCGCTTGCAGCAGAATCGCTACGCTTGCCGTTGTTCACAAACACCATCAGCAATAAAATGATGATGAGTGGCACAAAAAAGCTTGCAAACACCATGATGATGAGTTGTTTTGGGGACTTAATCAGACTTCCGTGCTCGTTGCTCATAAGAATTTATCGTTTGACGGGTTTTAGGGTTGTTTTGCCGTGATTATAACTAGAGAGTAGGGTTATAGGCACTTACAATAGAGGGGTAGCCAGATTTTCACTGGCGCCCGTAGCTCAGTGGATAGAGTATTGGCCTCCGAAGCCAAGGGTCGCAGGTTCGATTCCTGCCGGGCGCGCCAAAAACAAAGGGGTTTTTGACTTACATCATGCGGGAAATTGCGAAAACCGCTATCATTTCCACCTAACTTATTGATTCTTATCGTGTCTACACATCTAAATTCCGCCCTTTCAGAGCCCTCATTGACTAACCCCTTGCCGCCAGAGGCGCCATTACCGCATCGAAAAATCATTCGAAGCTGGTTAATTCCAATGGCACAAGGCGAAACTGGGCGCGCAATCATGCTCCTAGTAATAGACGCCCTTTTGTGGCTCGGCTGCATAGCAGGTACTATATTTGTTGAGAGCGTTCTGCTTAAAGTTGTATTTGGTCTCATCGCAGGATTTGTAACGGGACGCATTTTTATTCTAGGTCACGATGCATGTCACCAAAGCTACACACCCAATCGTGAGCTTAATAAAGTTTTAGGTCGCATTGCGTTCTTACCATCACTCACACCATATAGCTTGTGGGACGTTGGTCATAACGTTGTGCATCACGGACAAACAAATCTGAAGGGATTTGACTTCGTTTGGGCGCCTTTATCAAAATCAGAATATGACGCGCTTCCCCCATGGCGTAAGGCTTTGGAGCATCTTTATCGTAGCGGCTGGGGCCCTGTTTTCTACTACTTAATTGAAATTTGGTGGAGACGCGAGTACTTCCCAAATGCTAAAAACAAACCGGGTGATCGCCCAATTTTCCTAAAAGATAATTTGCTCGTTACCGCATTTGCGATTGTTTGGATTGCTTGTTTAATTGCTGGCGCCATCGCAACTGGTCAATCTATTTGGATTGGTTTAATCACTGGTTTCGCAGTTCCATTCTTATTCTGGAACGGCATGATCGGTTTTGTGGTCTACGTACACCACACTCATCCAAAAGTCTCTTGGTACGACAAAAAATCTGAGTGGTTACGTGCTCAGCCATTCGTCTCCACCACCGTTCATCTGACTTTTAACTGGATTTGGGGCAAATTGATGCACCACATCATGGAGCACACAGCGCACCATGTGGACATGAGCGTACCGCTTTATCGCCTGCCAGAAGCCCAGCAGACTCTTGAAACCATCCTTCCAGAGCGCATTTTTGTACAAAAGTTCTCTTGGGGCTGGTATTTCGATACTGCGCGCAAGTGCAAGCTTTATGACTTTGAAAACAAGGCTTGGCTAGACTTTGACGGCAATAAAACGGCCGATTCAGTCAGAGTTGTCCTAAGCCCAGCTCCAGCGGGACAAAACGGGTAAAATAGATTTTCTGTATAGATTTGCCTTACCCGGATTGCCAATGACTACCTCGACTCCAGCAGCTACCCAAGAAACCTCTCAGAGCCTTAAATTTTGCTCTTCTTGCAGCCGTGAAAAACGACTTGAGGGTGGCACATGGATTCCGACAAGCAATCGTAAGCAACGCTGGATCTGCGCTAGCTGTTTATACAACCGTACACATCGTACTGGTTCAGCAAAAACCTAATATCACTAGTAGTAAAAAGTTTTAAGCGCGATCCCCAACATAGGGATTCGTTTTTCGCTCCTGACCAAATGTCGACATTGGTCCATGGCCCGGCACAAACTGAACATCATCTCCCAAGGGCCACAATTTAGTTTTAATCGCATGAATTAAATCCGCATGGTTGCCACGCGGAAAATCTGTCCTGCCAATAGAGCCTGCAAATAAAACATCTCCAACTATTGCCAAACGATCTTCCTTGTCAAAAAATACAACGTGTCCTGGGGTATGACCGGGACAATGAAATACTTCAAGATCAACATTGCCAACTTTTACATGATCGCCATTATTTAACCAACGATCAGGCTCAAAAACTTTGGCGTGTCCAAAACCAAAGCGCACTGTTTGCTCTGGTAATTGATCAATCCAAAATCGCTCATCTTCCTGCGGCCCCTCAATAGGCACGCCCAGCTGATCAGCCAAGTCTTTAGCGGCTGCGCAATGATCAAGATGCCCATGAGTTAGTAAGATCTTTTTTACGTTTCCGCCCATCTGCTTAACGCCTTCAAGGATCTTGTCAATATCTCCACCGGGATCTACCACCGCAGCATCGCCTGTCTCTTGGCAAACCAAGATGGAGCAATTTTGCTCATAAGGGGTAACGGGAACAATTCCTAATTTGATTGGCATATATATCCAGCAGATAAATTCATATATTTGATGATCAATCATTTTATGAGAGTGGGCATAAAATGTGCCTAAAGGATAAAACAATGAACAGCCAAGATACTTTTAAATTTGCAGAAACTCACGAATGGGCCGACCAGGAAGATGATGGGCTAATTTGGGTTGGCATTAGCAACCACGCCCAAGAAGCTCTTGGTGATGTAATGTTCTTTCAGGCGCCAAAGCTTGGCCAACAAGTAAAGCAGGGTGAAGCTATTGCAGTGATTGAATCAGTAAAAGCAGCAAGCGATATTCATGCCCCCGTGAGCGGTGAAATTGTTGCGCTCAATGAAGAAGTGGATGCATCACCTGAGCTTGTCAATGAAAAGCCTTACAGCGTATGGCTTTTCAAAATCAAACCCACATCCGATGACACTCTTGCCTCTGATTTAAACCAGCTCTTAACTTTAGAAAAATATAACGCAGGGCCTGGAGCCTAAAAATTAGATAGAAATAGGGTCGCGCTCAATGAGCCAACGAATGCGACCTTCCTTGCTAATGCGCCCCTGAGAATTCTCCCGCAAATAGCGATCCATCACCTCTAAAATTTCTTGTAGGTTTTTACGATCATCAGACTCCACCAGGAGCTGAGCACGCTCTGAACCTGCCACTCGCATCATCGCCTTGGGAACGGGGTCGTAGACTCTGAGCCCATTGGCTATAAGGCCGCTAGACTTTAAATAGCCCTTCAAAACGCTCAAAAACTGGATTGCCTTATCAAGACTTTTGGCCTCAGCATGAACTAATGCCTGATATGCAAATGGCGGCAAGCCAGCTTCTTTTCTTTCGTTTGCCGTGTAGGATAAAAAACCGTCTACGTCGTGGCGCAGTAAGAACTGAAAAACTGCAGCCTCTGGAAATTGAGTTTCGATATAAATTGCGCCACCCGCTTCTCCGTCTTTGCCCGATCTCCCCGCGCGACCAGCCACCTGAACCAGTTGGGCAAACAATCTTTCTGCCGCCCTAAAGTCTTGTGAAAACAATCTGCTATCGGCATCCAATACGGCAACCAAACCAATATTTTGATAATCGTGCCCCTTGGCGATCATTTGGGTACCAACAACAATATCAACATTTCCCTGATGTATTTCCTGAAAGAGCTCTTCAGCACCTTTACTCTTTCTACTTGAATCCGTATCCACTCGCAACACTCTGGCACTTGGCCACATCTCTTCAATAGAGTCTTCAATCTTTTGGGTACCTTGCCCTAGGGTCTTGAGATCAGCATTGCCGCACTCAGGGCAATGATTCGGGATATTCTTCGCCAGTCCGCAGTGATGGCAACTTAAAACGGATTTCCTAGCTAAAGCGCCAGCCTTATGAAGCACCATGTATGAGCTACATTGCTCACATTTAGAAAGCCATGAGCATGCGCTACAGCTTAATACCGGCGCATAACCACGTCGATTGATAAGAATTAAACTCTGCTGCCGTTTTTCTAAATTCTGACTTACTGCATGCGCAAGCGTTTTAGTGATTAGGCTCTTGGATTTTGGCCTCTCAATATCACCAGGGCTAAATTGTGTTTGTGGATCTCGCGTGTTCACCAAATGTACTTTGGGAAGGCTTGCGCCTTGTGCGCGTTGATCTAAGCGAATATATTCATAGCGTCCCGCTTTAGCAGCCATCCATGTTTCAAGCGATGGCGTTGCAGATGCTAACAAGATTGGCACCTTAAGGTCATGAGCGCGCCAAACTGCAAGGTCGCGCGCAGAATAACGAATGCCATCTTGCTGTTTATAGGATGGGTCATGTTCCTCATCTACAACGATAGCGCGTAAGTTGGGTAGGGGTGTTAATGCTGCCAAGCGTGTGCCCAAAATGATTTGTGCTTTGCCAGTCATTGCTTCATGCCATGCAATTCCTCTGACCTTTTCACTAACGCCACTGTGAAGTACAACCATTTTTTTATCTGGGAAATATGCGCGCACTCTGCGCTCTAACTGTGGCGTTAAATTTATTTCAGGAACCAAGAGCAGCACTTGTGCGCTTGCATCCTTCAATATTCCACTCAGCCAATTTAGAAATACAGCAGTTTTTCCGCTACCTGTTTGTCCTTGCAAAAGAATTGCTTTGAATTCATTCGAAGGGCAAGCGCGCAATTTTTCTAATGCGAGTTTTTGTCCTTCGTTTAAATTATCTTCGTCTACATATCTCTCAACAACTTCTTGTTTGGTTTTTTTCTTTTGCTTTTCTCCGGCAGCAACTAACTTTTTAGGAATTTTTTCCCAGTCATCGGACTTTTTCCACATCTGCGGAATGGTGGGAATGATGGTCTCACCAAGGGCATGAATGTAGTACTGGCTTGCAAAGTTCATCAAGCGCAAAACAGCAGGATCTAATGGGGGCAGCGGGGCGACCCTGGTTACCCCTTTTAATTTATCGATATCATAGTCAGAGTAAGCACTTACTTTTATTACAATCCCAACCAGCTTGCTGCGCCCAAATGGAACCTCTACTACTGCCCCAACCTCTGGCTGCCCCCCTAATGATGCTTCATCCCATAAGTAGTCAAAGCCCTGGGCAAGGGGCTTATCAACAACAACTTGCACTACGATTGGAGAGGGCATGATTTACTTCAAATCTCTATTTTGCTTGTGGATAAGTCTGTGGATATCATCCAAGGATTCTGATTTATAAGCTAATTTATCAGCTTTCCGTTTTTGCACCCTTTTAAAGCTTTTTGGTAATTTCTTATATTTATCAATAACTTATATAGGTATTCGAAAGTGAATTTTCATCTTTAATCGCAATCTCACTGAATTTCGAATTTTGTTGCTAACTGTGCATAACTTTCACTAAAAATTTTGGCAGCAAGTTAGCGATCACTTAGTATTACGACTTTGCCCTAAGTGCCCTAGAGCGATTAATGACGGCTTCTGCCAGTGCGGTGACGCTCTCAGGAGGGGTGAACTGAGAAATGCCGTGGCCCAAATTAAACACATGGCCATCTAAAGGATGTAAACCAGATTTAAGGGCTGGTGCGCCCGCCAAATCTTCAAGAAGAAGGTTTGCTTGTTCCGCGATTTGTTTTGGCTCTGCAAACAGGATTAGCGGATCTAGATTGCCTTGCAATGCCAACGGCTTATTCAGAGCGAGCAATTGTTTTCTTGCGCGACTAAGTGACATAGTCCAATCAATTGCAATCACGTCGGCACCAACTTGCGCCATATCATTGAGCCAAATTGCGCCACCTTTAGTAAACATGATCACCGGAATTTTTCTACCCTCATGCTCACGAGGCAACAAAGCAATCACTTTTTGCATAGACGCCAAAGACATCTTTTGATACCAACCATCTGGAAGCATCCCGCCCCAGGTATCAAAAATCATCAATGCTTGTGCACCAGCTTTTACTTGCTCAGTTAAATAGTCGGCAACAGATTGTGCGTTGATATCCAATATGTGTTGCATCAAATCAGGGCGGCTAAACATCATGGTTTTGGCATGACGGAAATCATCTGCGCTGGAGCCATCAATCATGTAGCAAGCCAATGTCCATGGGCTTCCGGAGAAGCCAATCAATGGGACGCGTTGCTTACCATCCTGCATCAATGCTTTGCGAATTTCAGAGACGGCATCAAAAACATATTTGAGCTGATCCATATCAGCTACACGTAATTTCTTAACCGCCTCTTCTGTGCGAAGGGGGTGCTCAAAGCTTGGGCCTTCGCCAGCCGTAAATTTCAGACCCAATCCCATTGCATCGGGAATGGTCAAAATATCGGAGAACAAAATAGCCGCATCCAATGGATAGCGATCCAAAGGCTGAAGTGTTACTTCAGTAGCATAAGCAGGATTTTTTGCGAGCCCTAGAAAACTTCCGGCTCTAGCGCGTGTAGCGTTGTATTCAGGGAGATAGCGGCCGGCTTGGCGCATGAGCCAAAGCGGTGTTTGATCAACCGCTTCGCCCAGGCAGGCCTTTAAAAACCGATCGTTTAACAGCAAGGAGATGACCGGCTGTTACTTTTTACGACGGAAACGAGCAATTGCAGCCAACTGCGCAGCTGCCATTGCAAACTCAGACTGGGCCAAGGCCAAATCAAAGTCAGTGCCACGATTTTGCATCGCTTCTTCGGCACGTTTCTTGGCTTCAATAGCTTTAGCTTCATCAAGATCATGCCCACGAATAGCGGTATCCGCTAATACAGTAACGTGATCTGGCTGAACTTCTAAATAGCCACCTGCTACGAATACAAACTCTTCGTCACCATCAGCTTTTTCAATACGAACTGAGCCTGGACGAATACGTGTAATCAAAGGAGTGTGGCCGCGCAAAATGCCGAGCTCACCACTTTCGCCAGGAAGTGCAACAAACTTAGCCTCCCCGCTGAAAATAGACTGCTCAGCACTTACTACATCGACGCGTATGGTTGACATAATTTCCCTAGATTAAAGCTTCTTGGCTTTCTCGATGGCTTCATCAATTGAGCCCACCATGTAGAACGCTTGCTCTGGCAAGTGATCCAATTCGCCGCTGCAGATCATTTTGAAGCCACGGATAGTTTCTTTCAATGGAACGTATTTGCCTGGTGAACCAGTAAACACTTCAGCAACGTGGAAAGGTTGTGACAAGAAACGTTGAATCTTACGAGCACGTGATACAGCCAATTTGTCTTCTGGGGACAATTCATCCATACCCAAAATCGCAATAATGTCGCGCAATTCTTTGTAGCGCTGCAATGTCATCTGTACGTCACGAGCAACTTCATAGTGCTCTTGACCAACCACTTGTGGGTCGAGCTGACGGCTGGTTGAATCCAATGGATCAACCGCTGGGTAAATACCCAATGCAGCGATGTCACGTGACAACACAACTGTGGAGTCTAAGTGCAAGAAGGTTGTAGCTGGTGACGGGTCGGTCAAGTCATCCGCAGGAACGTAAACGGCCTGAATAGATGTAACAGAACCAGTCTTAGTAGAAGTAATACGCTCTTGCAATTTACCCATCTCTTCAGCCAATGTAGGTTGGTAACCCACAGCAGAAGGCATACGACCGAGCAACGCAGAAACTTCAGTACCGGCCAATGTGTAACGGTAGATGTTGTCAACGAAGAACAAAATGTCACGGCCTTCGTCACGGAATGCTTCAGCCATTGTCAAACCAGTCAACGCAACGCGCAAGCGGTTGCCTGGAGGTTCGTTCATCTGACCAAACACCATTGCCACTTTGTCGATAACGTTAGATTCTTTCATCTCGTGGTAGAAGTCATTACCTTCACGAGTACGCTCACCAACACCAGCAAACACTGACAAACCAGAGTGCTGCTTAGCGATGTTGTTAATCAATTCCATCATGTTCACGGTCTTACCAACACCCGCACCACCGAACAAGCCCACCTTACCGCCTTTAGCGAATGGGCAAACTAAGTCAATAACCTTAATACCGGTTTCGAGCAAGTCAACAGAAGGTGAGAGCTCATCAAACTTAGGCGCTGGCTGGTGAATAGCGCGACGCTCTTCAGTAGCGATCGGACCTGCGTCGTCAATTGGGCGACCCAAAACGTCCATGATACGGCCCAAAGTTGCTGGACCAACTGGCACAGAAATTGGCTTGCCTGTAGATTTCACTTCCATACCGCGGCGCAAACCATCGCTTGCGCCCATGGCAATCGCGCGAACTACGCCGTCACCGATTTGTTGCTGAACTTCAAAGGTCAAGCCTTTTTCAGCAAATGATTTTTCGCTGCTTTCAACTAATGTCAATGCATCATAAATGTTTGGCATTTTGTCGCGTGGGAACTGAATGTCCACCACTGGACCGATACACTGCACGATATTTCCGTTACTCATCGCATTTCTCCGCTTTTAATTCCTGAATTCTTTCGTATTCCTAAACGCTGACCGCTTAAACCGCAGCCGCTCCGCCAACAATCTCTGACAGCTCTTTAGTAATAGCAGCTTGTCGTGTCTTGTTGTAATCCAATTGCAATTCGCCAATTACGTTCTTCGCATTATCTGAAGCGGCCTTCATTGAGACCATGCGTGCAGACTGCTCAGAAGCCATGTTTTCAGCAACAGCCTGATAAATCATTGCCTCAAAGTAACGCTTAAGCAGGCCATTCAAAATGGACTCTGCATCAGGTTCGTAGATGTAATCCCAAGAATTGCCTGTTTGCTCTTCCGGAGTCAAGGCTTCTGCCTCCAAAGGCAAGAGTTTTTCTAAAACAGGCTCTTGTTTCATTGCATTTACAAAGCGGGTGTACGCCAAATAAACGGCATCAATCTCGCCACGCTCAAACGCTTCCAACTGGGCAGTAATTGCGCCAATCAAAACATCCAAATGCGGCGTATCGCCAATCTGAATTGTTTGAGAAATAAGTTTTGCTTTTGAGCGATTCAAAAATTGCAAACCTTTTGAACCAATTGCGGTGTACGCAATGTCAATATTGTTTTCTTGCAAATCGCGCACTTGGTTAGCAATCAAACGCAAGACGTTGGTATTTAAACCGCCGCACAGGCCTTTGTCTGTAGTAACCAAAATCGTGCCAACTTTCTTCACTTCACGAGTTGCCATGTAAGCAGGGCGGAACTCAGGATTTGCTTTTGAAAGGTTAGCAACAATCTCACGAATTTTTTCAGCGTATGGACGCGCATTACGCATACGCTCTTGGGCGCGACGCATCTTGGATGCGGCGACCATTTCCATTGCCTTCGTGATCTTGCGCGTGTTTTGCACGCTCTTGATCTTAGATCGTATCTCTTTTGTGCTTGCCATGATTTATGCGAGCCCTCTTAGAAAGAGGCAGAACGCTTGTAATCCTCAATAGCAGCGCGCAAAGCAGCTTCGTCATCTTTGCTCAAGTCTTTGGTTTCTTCAATACGTGCAACTAAGTCAGCGTATTTAGATTTCAAATGATCTTGCAAACCTTTTTCGAAGGCCAATACGTTCTTCACTTCGAGGTCATCGAAGTAGCCGTTATTCACAGCGTAGAGTGAAGCAGCCATTTCCCAAACTTGGAGTGGCTTATATTGAGCTTGCTTACACAATTCAGTAACGCGACGACCACGCTCGAGCTGCTTGCGGGTTGCTTCGTCAAGATCAGATGCGAACTGCGCAAACGCTGCCAATTCACGATATTGCGCTAAGTCGGTACGAATACCGCCAGACAATTTCTTAATAACTTTAGTTTGTGCAGCACCACCAACGCGGGATACAGAAATACCGGCGTTAATCGCAGGACGTACGCCAGCGTTAAACAAGTCAGTTTCCAAGAAGATCTGACCGTCAGTAATCGAAATTACGTTGGTTGGAACGAATGCAGAAACGTCACCGGCTTGAGTTTCAATAATTGGCAATGCGGTCAAAGAACCAGTTTTGCCTTTTACTGCACCGTTAGTGAACTTCTCAACGTATTCAGCATTTACACGAGCAGCGCGCTCGAGCAAGCGTGAGTGGAGGTAGAAAACGTCGCCAGGATAAGCTTCGCGGCCTGGTGGGCGGCGGAGCAACAAGGAGATTTGACGATAAGCAACTGCTTGCTTGGTCAAGTCATCGTAAACAATTAATGCATCTTCACCGCGATCACGGAAGTATTCGCCCATGGTGCAACCTGCGTAGGCAGAGAGGTACTGCATCGCTGCAGACTCAGAAGCACTCGCCGCAACAACCACGGTGTACTCCATCGCACCCAATTCAGTGAGCTTGCGAACAACGTTAGCAATAGTAGAAGCTTTTTGACCGATCGCCACATAAACGCAATAAACGCCTTTACCTTTTTGGTTAATGATCGCGTCAACCGCAACAGCTGTCTTACCAGTTTGGCGGTCGCCAATGATCAACTCACGTTGACCGCGACCAATAGGAACCATCGCATCAATCGCCTTCAAACCAGTTTGTACTGGCTGGCTAACAGATTGACGTGCAATAACGCCAGGAGCAACTTTTTCAATAAAGTCAGTTAACTTGGTGTTAATTGGGCCTTTGCCATCGATCGGCTGACCGAGCGCGTTTACAACGCGACCGAGTAACTCTGGGCCAACTGGAACTTCCAAAATGCGGCCAGTACATTTCACTGGGTCGCCTTCTTTAATATGGGTGTATTCACCCAACACTACGGCACCAACAGAATCACGCTCAAGGTTTAACGCGAGGCCGATAGTGTTGTTTGGAAACTCCAACATTTCGCCCTGCATAACGCCTGACAAGCCATGTACGCGGCAAATACCGTCGGTCACTGAAATAACAGTGCCTTCGTTACGAACTTGGGAGTCAACGCCCAATTCGCTAATTCGGCTTTTGATCAGCTCGCTGATCTCGGAAGGGTTGAGTTGCATTACTTACTCCTGGGTCTTATTTCGTATGTTCTTAATAGGGATCACTTATGCGCCAAGACTTGCTTGCATTTGAGCTAACTGGGCCTTAACTGAACTATCCATTACTTCGTCGCCAACCTGAATGCGAACTCCGCCAATCAATGTTGGGTCAACTTGAATAGTTGGGCGCAATTCCTTACCCCCAAAGCGCTTCTTCAAACTTGACAACAAATCATTTAACGCAGAACCCTCTAAAGGGAATGCGCTGGTAATATTTACTTCTGCTGCGCCTTCGCTCTTGTTCTTCATTGCTTCAAATTGCTGTGCAATTTCAGGAACGGCTGCTAAGCGGTGGTTTTGATTTACAAGATTTAAAAAGCTGGCAACCTTGCCATCAAGCTTGGTCTTAACCATGCCAGAAAGTAACTTACTTAAATCATCAGCAGATACTTTTGGGTTGTTTGACAAAGCAGCAACTTCTGGCAAAGCAGCAAGCTGAGCCAATTCGTTTAACTGCTCCAAACAACCGGCAAGCTCAGCTGGCTTGGCGCTTTGAAAAAGCGCTTCCGCATAAGGACGTGCAATAGTGGCTAAATCAGCCATATCAAAGTTCTGCCTTTAGTTGATCAAGCAATTGGCCGTGGGCTTTTGCATCAATCTCACGACGCAAAATTTGCTCAGCGCCTCTAACAGCGAGAACAGCAACTTCAGCACGCAGCACTTCACGAGCGCGCGTTACTTGTTGATCTGCATCTTGCTTAGCTTGAGAAATGATTCGAGCGGCTTCAGCTTGTGCGTTAGCGCGAATTTCATCGGCTGACATTTGTGCACGTTTTTCAGCTTCGGCAACACGTTGAACACCTTCTTGGCGTGCTTTAGTTAATTCTTGCTCAGCTTCATTGCTGGCTAATGCGAGTGCTTCTTTACCGCGCTCGGCAGCAGCTAAACCATCAGCAATTTTGCTTGAACGCTCATCTAACGCCTTAACAAGCGGTGGCCACACAAAGCGTGCAACAACCCACCATAAGACGAAGAAAACGATCATTTGCGCGAATAGGGTCGCGTTCAGATTCACGATATTCCTTTCAGTATTGTTGAGAACAGTTGGATGACACCTTGGTCATCCACGCCAAAACAATTACTTAATAACTGCGAGCAGTGGGTTTGCGAAAGCAAACAACATTGCAACACCAACGCCGATCAAGAACGCCGCGTCGATCAAACCAGCCAAAAGGAACATCTTAGTTTGGAGTGGCTCCATCAATTCTGGTTGACGTGCACAAGCTTCGATGTACTTACCGCCCATCAATGCAATACCTAAACAAGCACCGATCGCGCCGAGGCCGATGATGATGCCGATAGCGATTGCTGTGAAACCTTGAATGTTTGCGAGAAATTGTTGCATGTTGCTGACTCCTGAAGTTAAAGAGATAAGTTAAAAATAAAAATCTTAGTGATGGCTATGCGCTTGCCCGATGTAGACCAAGGTCAACATCATGAAAATAAAGGCTTGCAACAAAATAACCAAAATGTGGAAGATGGCCCAAGCTGATCCAGCAATAACATGACCCACCAATCCGAACAGGGATAAATCTAAATTAAATGTCCACACACTACCTAGCAATGCGATCAATAAGAAGACCAGCTCGCCGGCATACATGTTGCCGAAAAGTCGCATTCCCAATGAAACACCTTTAGCAAGATATTCGATGATGTTCAAGGCGAGGTTGAATGGGGCCAAGTACCACTTCGCGCCAAATGGGGCAGAAACCAGCTCATGCAAGAAGCCGCCAAAACCTTTTACTTTGAAGCTATAAAAGAAAACTAAGAGCAAGACGGACATAGACATGCCCATCGTTGCATTGAGGTCAGTTGTTGGAACAACTTTATGGTGTGGCACGTGCACGCCAAAACTCTCAATGAAATGATTTACGCCCAACACCCAATCCACCGGCACTAAGTCCAAGGTGTTGAGCAAGATGATCCAAAAGAATACAAATAGCGCAAGCGGGGCGATGTAAGAACGATCGCCGTGAACAATGCTCTTAGATTGTGTCTCTGCCATTTCAACAATCATTTCAACGAAGCACTGGAAACGACCTGGTACGCCAGGAGTTGCACGACGCGCTGCGATCAACAAAATAAATACAGCGAGCAAGCCCATGAGGGACGCCCAAAAAATCGTATCTAAATTAATGATGCTGAAATCAATGATGGACGACTGTGGTCCGCCTGTGTTGTTGAGGTTTTGTAAATGCTCAGAAATGTACGCCGTTGGCGTCATTTGTTCTGCTGCCCCGTGGGCTTGGTTTACTTCGCTAGACATCTCTTAACTAGTCCTTTGTTTCAATCTCAATTGTCACTACTTAGCGCCACAACCACGCTAGCCAAACACACTTCAAGGCAAGCAGGTAAGTCACCAACAGGGGGACCCAAAGCACGCCAGGGACAAAATACGCAATCCCAACAAACAGCATCAGAGTTACGACGATTTTGATAAATTCGCCTGAAACTAATGCTGCTAAAAAACTTCTTGGATTCAATATTTGCGATTTTTTTGCCAACTCCAACCTCACTAAAAACAGGGTTGTAGGCAAGACGCTAATTAAACCACCTAAAAAGGCCGACTGAGTATAAAGGCTTACCCCTACCGGCTCCCCAAAAATTGACCAAAACAACATGCTGATAGCCGTAATCAGCACTTGAGCCAAAACTATTTTCCAAGGAGAAAGTGATCGGTACCTTACAGCGTTATTTTGCTGCAACGCAATAATCTCTTCCTTGCTGTAAACCCGAATCACTTCTTCTTCGGGCTCATCCCATTCATTTACCTTAGAAAATTGATTTTTTTGAGGAATCAATTTAGCCCCGAAAGTTTAATGTGTGCAGTGCAATATGTCAAAGGATTTGGGGACATTTTTCTGCCTTATTTACGACTCAATACCCAACTTTTTTAATAAGGAATCAAGCTCGTCAAACTGGCTAAAGCGGATTCTGAGCTCCCCACCTTTGCCCTTAAGCTTAAATTCCGTGCTTAAACCAATCAAATCGGCGATTTCTTGGGTTAAGCGCTGCATATCAGGATCAGCGCTCTTTGCTGAGCTGCCAGTTTTACTTTTTGCCTTTTTGTCGCCAATTTGGCCGCCAGCAATCACCAAAGCAGCCGTCATTCTCTCCGCCTCACGCACTGATAGGCCTTGGGCAGATATTCTTTGGGCCAAGGCAACCTGGCTAGAGCCCGGAAGGGGTAGAAGCGCGCGAGCATGCCCCATATCTATGTCGCCAGCCAATAGCATGGCTTGAACAGGCTTTGCCAGCTGTGCAAGGCGCAATAAATTGGTAATGGCACTGCGGGACTTGCCCACTGCCTTTGCGGCCTGTTCATGCGTAAAACCAAATTCCTCAATCAACCGAGCCAAACCTTGGGACTCTTCAAGAGGATTTAAATCCTCACGCTGCATATTTTCGACCAAGGCCATCGCTGCGGCAGCTTGATCATCCGCACTAGAAACTAAAACGGGAACCTCTTTTAACCCAGCAATGGTTGCGGCGCGAAAACGTCTTTCGCCCGCAATAATTTCATATTTGCCTGGAGCCACTAAACGCACCAACAGCGGCTGCATCACTCCTTGCTCGCGAATGCTTTCTGCCAGCTCTTGCAAGGCGCCTGCCTCCATTTTTTGACGTGGCTGATATTTGCCAGCTTGCAGCGCTGTTAACGGCAAACGATTGATATCGGTAGACGAACCTGCTGCTTGAGTCTTTTCGCCAAGCAAAGCCTCAAGACCTCTACCTAAGCCTTTTTTCTTAATAGCAACCATGATCTTTTTCTTTCTACAAATTACATATGTTTGATGCGCTCAACCATTTCAGCGCCAAACTCTAAATACGCTTTTGCACCACGTGATGACTTGTCAAAGGCAACCCCAGGAAGCCCATAAGAAGGGGCTTCGGCAAGGCGCACGTTACGCGGAATAATGGTCTTGAAAACTTTATCGCCAAAATGTTCGAGCAGCTGATCAGAGACTTGTTGTTGCAATGTCATGCGCGCATCAAACATTACGCGCAATAAACCAATGATTACTAAATCCGGATTTAAATTTGCGTGCACTTGTTTGATGGTGTTCACCAAATCAGACAAACCCTCCAATGCAAAATATTCGCATTGCATTGGAACAATCACACCGTTTGCTGCGCACAACCCATTAAGAGTTAACAATGACAAAGCGGGCGGACAATCGATCAAAATGAAATCGTAGTCGTCGGCGACCTGCGCAAGCGCATCCTTCAATCGCACTTCGCGTAAATCTAAATCTACTAATTCAATTTCGGCGCCTGCTAAATCACGATTGGCTGGCAATACGTCATAGCCCGAACTTTCGCAACGCTGCGCACATTCCTTAACAGATGCCATACCAATCAGGACTTGATAGACGCTGGTGTTTAAATCTGCCTTTTCAACCCCGGAACCCATGGTTGCATTGCCCTGGGGGTCTAAGTCAACCAACAAAACCCGCTGTTTGAGCCCTGCCAAGCCTGCGGCTAAATTAACGGCAGTCGTGGTCTTGCCAACGCCACCTTTTTGATTTGCGATACAGAATATTTTTGCCATGGCTACTTTTGGGTCTACTTAAGGGGTGAGGGTGGATTTTCTCACGGGGGCCAACACCAAAAGGCGTCGCTCCACCGCTAAATTAGGAATATGTAGGGGTTCATCGGCGACTAAGCGCCACTCCTCCATAGAAACATCTTTCATTTCATCGTCTGCACGCTTAGCCTTCATTGCGAATACCAAGCCATCAGGCTTCAGGAAGGGCAATGACAAATCTAAAAAGCGTGCCAGGTTGGTAAATGCACGAGAAATAACCGCATCAAATTGCGCTGGTTGCTGCATTGCAGCATCTTCAACCCTTTCACATAGGACTTCAATGTTTTTGAGTTTTAACTTCCCGCGCACATGCTGCAAGAATGCTGTCTTTTTACGGATGGCCTCAATCAAAGAAAGTTGCCACTCCGTCTGAACAATCGCAATCGGAATCGCCGGCAGTCCACCACCAGAGCCTAGGTCGGCAATTTTAGGTGAGCGGCCTTTTAAAAACTCTCTTAATACCGGCAAAACCGCAATAGAATCAATAAGATGCAACCGTATAGAATCTTTCTCACCCTCAATTGCCGTGAGATTGTGAACCTGGTTCCAACGACCCATTTCCTGCAAAAACAGCTCTAAATCAGCAATATTGGTCGAACTTAATTCGAGGCCAAGATCCTCAATTCCTAAAGCAAGAAGCCCCTCACTCATGCGTTTCTTGAGTGCGCCCCAAGCCTTTTTTCAGATGCACCAACAAAAGGGAGAGGGCTGCGGGAGTTACTCCTGAAATACGACCGGCTTGACCCAATGTTTCAGGTTTATGTAAGTTAAGCTTTTGTTGTACCTCTATGGACAAACCAACAACCTGCGAATAATCGAGTGATCCCGGGAGAGGGAATGTCTCATTATGTTCTTGACGAGCAATTTCGGTTGCCTGACGCTCAATGTAGCCCTGATATTTAACAGAAATCTCTACTTGGTCGCTTATTTGAGCAGCCAGCCCAAGATCTTCATCCAATGATTCTAGGGCCCACATTCCATCGCCTAGAGTAGTAATTGCTTCATAAGTAATGCCTGGACGCCTTAAAAGCTCAGCCAAACTACATTCATGGGAAAGGTCTTGTCCCAACAATTGCGAGACAAAAGGAGCGGCCTCGCTCTTAGGGCCCACCCAAATATTTTGCAAACGAGATGTTTCACGTGAAACAGCCTCTTGTTTTCTGCAAAACACCTCCCAGCGATGATCATCCACCAAACCAAGCTCTCGACCAATCGTGGTTAAACGCATATCCGCGTTATCTTCACGCAAACTGAGGCGATACTCAGCCCGACTGGTAAACATACGATAAGGCTCCTGAACCCCGCGGGTAATCAGGTCGTCTACAAGAACGCCAATATAGGACTCGCTGCGCTTTGGCAGCCAAGGCTCTTTTCCTTTAGCCGCCAAACCAGCATTGATGCCGGCCAGCATTCCCTGCGCTGCAGCCTCTTCGTAGCCTGTAGTACCGTTAATCTGGCCGGCAAAGTAAAGGCCAGCGATTACTCTGGTCTCAAGACTGTGGCGTAATTGGCGCGGATCAAAGAAGTCATACTCAATTGCATAGCCGGGGCGAACAATAACCGCAGACTCCATACCTCGGATACTGCGAACCAAATCCCACTGAACATCAAAGGGCAGGCTAGTAGAAATTCCATTTGGGTAAAACTCGTTGGTTGTTAGGCCCTCTGGCTCCAGAAAGATCTGATGACTATTTCTGGAGGCAAAACGATGAATTTTGTCCTCAATAGAAGGGCAGTAGCGTGGGCCGACCCCTTCAATTACACCGGTATACATCGGCGAACGATCTAAACCGCTACGAATAATGTCATGCGTCTTTTCATTTGTATGAGAAATCCAGCAAGGAACTTGCTTGGGATGCTGCTCTGGGCGACCTAAATACGAGAACACTGGTACGGGATCTAAATCTCCCGGCTGCTCCAGCATCACCAAAAAGTCGATAGTACGACCATCAATGCGTGGGGGAGTGCCGGTCTTCAATCTCCCCTGAGGAAGTTTTAACTCTTTTAATCTGGCAGATAAGGAAACTGCTGCCGGATCACCTGCGCGACCGCCGGCATAATTATTTAATCCAACGTGGATCTTTCCGTCCAAAAAGGTACCCGCTGTAAGCACTACCTTTTTAGCGATAAACTCCAGGCCCATTTGCGTAACAACGCCCTGTACCTCATCGCCCTTTACCAGCAGATCATCAACAGCAGCCTGAAATAGACTTAAATTTGGTTGGTTTTCTAAACGACGGCGAATTGCAGCTTTATATAGAACACGATCGCCCTGGGCACGGGTGGCCCGTACAGCGGGGCCTTTGCTTGAATTCAGGATTCGAAACTGGATGCCAGCCTCGTCAGTAGCAGCTGCCATCGCACCGCCCATTGCATCAATCTCTTTTACTAGATGGCCTTTACCGATTCCGCCAATAGAGGGATTACAGCTCATAGCACCCAGATTTTCAATGCTATGGGTAATCAATAACGTATCGCAACCCATACGAGCCGAGGCGAGGGCGGCCTCAGTCCCAGCATGACCGCCACCAACCACAATGACATCGAAATTTTTGGAATAACGCATGATTTGCCTCAGATAGGGCGATGATCATAGCATTTTGTTTGTTTCACGTGAAACAAAAGATCGAAAATTTCTAAAAAATCAAGAGTTTTATTTATAAGTACTTGATTTAATTAGAAAAATAGGCATCCCAAGCGGACTTCAAAATTAACACGCTCACAATAATCAAAAAAGCCTTTCTTACAAAGGTACTGCCATGCTTAATTGCCAGACGACTTCCGAACTGACTGCCTGCAATATTGGCCATCATCATGGCAAACCCAAGAGCCCAATTAATTTGCCCTAGGCTGGCTAACATCAAAATGGCCGCTAGATTAGTTGCAACGTTTACCAGCTTTGTTGCAGCAGAAGCATGCAGAAAATCAAAGCTGAAGAAGCGAACAAAACCAAACAGCAAAAAGCTGCCCGTGCCCGGGCCAAAGAAGCCGTCATAAAAACCAATTGTTAAACCAAGAATTGCTGCTTTAAGCTGTTGAAGGCGTCCAAGAATTTTTGGCGCATGAGCTTCGCCAAGTGAAGGCTGAAACCAGGTGTACAACAAGAGAAATAACAATACAAATGGCAAAGCCTTACGAAGTGGCTCTGCAGGAAAGTTACTTACCGCATTGGCACCCAACAACGATCCAACAAAACCCGCAACAATTGCGGGACCAACAACAGCCCACGGCAAAGACACATGCCGTAAATATCTTCGCGCAGCATTGAGTGTTCCACCAACCGCAGATACCTTATTGGTTGAGAGCAGGGTTGCGGGCGGCGCCTCTGGATAGGCTGCAAAAAGAGCGGGGACCTGAATTAGGCCACCACCACCAGCTACCGCATCAACCAGCCCGGCAAAAAAAGCCATCGCTAAAAGCAATGGCCAGATATAAATTGAAAATTCGATGAGAGTCTCTTTTAATTAAATGAGTGTGACGCAATTAAAAATTGACGTCAAACTAAAACCAAATAATAAAAGGAAAAAACAAAAATTAGTTTTTGTTTTTGAAGTGCGCAGCGATTTCACCAACAACGCCGCGACGGAAAGCTAGAACGCAAATTACAAAAATAAATCCGGTAGCAATTGTGCTCCAAGATCCAATGTTGGCTAGATAGTTTTGCAAACCAACGACAATTCCTGCGCCAACTACTGGACCAAGAATAGTTCCCATTCCTCCAAGCAAAGTCATCAATACAACTTCACCCGACATATGCCAATGAACGTCAGTAAGTGTTGCAAGCTGAAACACCAAGGACTTCATTGATCCAGCAAGGCCAGCTAATGCCGCAGAAATAACAAACGACATTAATTTAAATCGATCGACGTCATAACCCAAAGAAATTGCGCGTGGCTCATTTTCACGAATAGCCTTGAGAACCTGACCAAATGGGGAATGAACTGCACGCATGATCAAAGCGAAGCCAAACAGGAAAACCGCCAACACAAAGTAGTACATCGCCACGTCATCTTTTAGGTCGATAAAACCAAATAACATTCCACGAGGCACGCCTTGAATACCATCCTCACCACCAGTAAAAGGTAGTTGAACAGCTAAAAAATAAATCATTTGCGAAAGAGCCAAGGTCACCATCGCAAAGTAGATTCCTTGCCTACGAATAGCCAAAGATCCAATTAAGAAACCTAAAACCCCCGAACCAACAACACCCAAGATAATCCCCAGTTCAGGGGAAAGGCCCGCCTCTTTGCAAAAGTAGGCGGTGATGTAAGCCGCCGTTCCAAAGAATGCAGCATGGCCAAATGACAGCAAGCCTGTAAAACCTAGAAGCAAATTAAATGCACATGCAAACAATGCGAAACATAAAACCTTCATCGCAAACACAAGATAAATAAAGTCTTGGAATGGTAATAACAGACCAATGAGGACCAAAATTCCGTAAAGTAATTTTGTTTTTGGATTCATGCTTATTTCTCCCGCCCAAACAGTCCAGCAGGACGAACCAACAAAACAATTGCCATGATCACAAAAATCACGACGCCAGAAGCTTCTGGATAAAAGACTTTGGTCAGGCCTTCAATCAAGCCCAAACCTAAACCTGTCAAGATGGCGCCCATGATGGAGCCCATGCCGCCAATCACCACAACCGCAAAAACAACGATGATGAGGTTGGAGCCCATTAATGGGTTTACTTGAAAAATAGGGGCAGCTAAAACACCAGCAAAACCAGCCAGGCCAACGCCATAGGCATAGGCCAAAGAAATCATCAAGGGAACATTGATACCGAAAGCCTGTAGTAATTTAGGATTTTCGGTTCCAGCACGCAAATAGGCGCCTAACTTTGTTCTTTCAATCACGTACCAGGTAGAGAAACAAACCACAAGAGAGATGATCACCACCCACACTCGATACTTCGGCAAAATAATACCCAGAGACTCAAGAGGAATAGCGCCCTGTAGCATCTCTGGGGCTGGATAGCTCTCACCAGAAATTCCATACCAATGACGGAACATACCCTCAATAATTAGAGCCAATCCAAACGTTAATAACAAGCCATATAAATGGTCAAGGTGATACAGACGGCGCAGCATCGTGCGCTCAAGAATTAAACCAAAGCCCGCCAAAACCAACGGGACAACAATTAAAGCAAACCAATAATTGATTGATAGCTCAGGAAAGCCAAGCCATTGGCTGATTTGAGTTAAACCAATCCAAGCAATAAATGCGCCCATGGTGTACTGAGCACCATGCGCAAAATTAATAATGTTGAGAAGGCCAAAAATAATGGCCAATCCCAAACTCAATATGGCATAGAACGAGCCATTAATAAGCCCCACCAAGAGCTGGGCTACCAGCCCTTGAGGGGTAATTCCAAGAAGTTCAAACATGCTTAATAGAGATCAATTACTTGTTAGTAACCAGCTTGCATCGTGACAATGAAAGTGGTTGAGTCGCTTCAGCAGCAGGAATAACTGCCTTGACGTTGTAATAATCCCATGGGCTCTTAGATTCAGATGGCTTCTTCACTTCTAGCAAGTACATGTCATGCTCAAACTTACCATCAGCACGAATCTTGCCTTTGAAAAGACCATCATCGATGTTTGTAGATTTCAGAGCCTTCATTACAGCCTGGGTATCGTCGGTACCAGCTTTTTGTACGGCATTTAAATAAGCAAGAACAGATGAGTAAACACCTGCCTGAACGCTTGATGGCATACGCTTATGTTGCAAGATGAAACGTTTTGCAAAAGCACGTGTCTTGTCGTCTTTATCCCAGTAGAAGCCCTCTGTAAGGTACATACCTTGTGCAGCATTCAAACCTAGAGAGTGAACGTCAGTAATAAACATCAACAAAGGCACAACGGTTTGCTTTTTATTGATACCAAACTCGGAGGCCTGCTTAACACTGTTGATGGTGTCTTGCCCAGCGTTTGCCAAAGCAACTACGTCAGCACCACTGGCTTGAGCCTTCAAGAGATAAGAAGAAAAGTCGCTGTTTGGGAACGGGTGCTTGCTGGTTCCTAAAACCTTACCGCCGTTCGCATTAACAACGTTAGTTGAGTCTTTTTCCAAAGCTGCGCCAAAAGCGTAGTCAGCAGTAAGGAAGTACCAATTCTTTTTGCCTTGCTTTACAACCGCTTTTGCTGTGCCGTTAGAGAGCGCATAAGTGTCATAAGTCCAATGTACGTTATTAGCGGTACATTTCTCATTGGTGATTGGCAAAGAAGCTGCGCCAGAAACCAAAGTAATCTTGTTCTTTTGTTCGGCAACCTCCATTACAGCCAAAGCAACATTGGTTGAAACCAACTCAACAATAACGTCTACACCGTCTTTGTCGTACCACTCGCGAGCCTTGTTTGCAGCAATATCAGCCTTGTTCTGGTGATCGGCGCTAACTAACTCAATCTTCTTACCGATTACAGTACCGTCTTTAGAAAAATCTGCAATCGCCATCTTTGCCGCAATTACAGCACCCGGGCCGGCCAAGTCAGAATAGGTTGAGGAAAGATCGGTCAACACGCCAATCTTAATAACATCGCCACTAACCTTCGGCGCGCTTTGTGCAAACACTGGGTTTGAACCAAACATGGTCGCCGCAACCAGACACGCGGTTATTTGCTTTAACTTCATTGCCATCTCCTATAGAAATCCACTAAACACCAAGATACTCATTTAATAAAGCTGCTTTTTCAGCAAGCTCATTCTGATTTACAACCTCAACCACATTTCCATGTTCAACAACATAATGACGATCAGCCAAGGGTGCCGCAAAACGGAAATTCTGTTCAACCAACACAATAGTGAACCCCTTATTGCGCAAACTGGTTACAACCTCGCCAAGCTTTTGCACAATCACTGGGGCTAAACCTTCAGTAATTTCATCAAGCAACAGAAGCTTGGCGCCGGTTCTTAAGATTCGCGCCATTGCCAGCATTTGTTGCTCACCACCAGACAAACGTGTGCCGGGGCTGTTTCTTCTCTCATAGAGATTGGGGAACATTTCATAAATTTCGTCCAAACCCATGCCGCCAGGAGCGATCTCCGGCAAAAGCAACAAATTCTCTTCAGTGCTTAAGCTTGCAAAAATCCCTCTCTCTTCGGGACAAAAACCAACGCCCAGGCGCGCAATCTTGTAGGTGGGCATCGAAATTGTTTGTGTTCCATAAACCTCTACCGAACCAGTTCTCTTGCTAGTTAAACCAAGAATGGTTTTCAGAATGGTGCTTCTTCCGGCGCCATTTCTACCAAGCAAGGTCACCACTTCGCCATCTCGCACGGCAAAATTAACGCCGTGCAATATGTGCGACTCGCCATACCAAGACTCTAGATTTTTTACCTCTAATGCCATGGTGCTCATAGGTTGTCTCCCCCATGGCTTCCCATATAGGCCTCAACAACCAATGGGTTGTTAGAAACCTCATGATAAGAACCCTCAGCCAAAACTGAGCCGCGCTGCAATACGGTAATTCGGTCAGCAATAGAAGAAACCACCTTCATGTTGTGCTCAACCATGAGAATCGTCCGCCCTTTGGCAACACGATCAATTAATTCGGTTACGCGCTCGACATCCTCGTGACCCATGCCCTGAGTCGGCTCATCTAAGAGCATTAACTCCGGCTCCATGGCCAATGTGGTTGCAATTTCAAGCGCACGCTTGCGGCCATATGCCAGGTTTAGAGTTTCTTCGTTCGCAAAACCTTCCAACCCAACTTCATGAAGAAGCTCTAGCGCACGCTCGTTTAAAACATTTAAGGAGTTACCGGACTTCCAAAAATGGAATTCGGTTCCCAATCCTCGCTGCAGTGCAACACGAACGTTCTCAATAACCGTCAGATGGGGGAAAACCGCTGAAATTTGAAAAGATCGAATAACGCCGCGCCGCGCAATTTGTGCTGGAGCCTCGTTGGTAATATTAAAACCATTAAATAGGATTTGACCGCTACTAGGCTCTAAAAATTTAGTAAGCAAGTTAAAGCAGGTTGTTTTACCGGCGCCGTTCGGTCCAATCAAAGCGTGAATGGTTCCCCGAGTGACATCCAGGTTCACATCAGTGACCGCAGAAAAACCTTTGAAGGATTTTCCCAGCCCAATTGTTTTTAATATCGTTTCTTGCAATCTCATACCCTCTACCCCCTACTTGGGAGCAAGAATATGAGAATACCCCAAGATAGTCTTGCTATATATAGCAATAACCCTAAACAACCCGCGAGAGACAAACAAAAAATATTTAAGCTATTTTTTGAAATTGTTGAATTGCAGAACGAGCCATGTCATCGAGAACATCGACTGGCACGCGTTGGGCACCCTGCACAATCATGAGAGCGTAAGGCTTGGCAAGGGCTGAGGCCTCTGGACAAAGGCGCAACTCATCGCCCTCTGACGGTGATTGGCTGCGCCAATAATTGATTGCTGCCTCTAGCTCTTGAATTGTTACAAACAACATAGAAATTTTTACTTCTCTTTTGTCGCCAACATGGTGCCGCGACACTTTTTGGCGCCACAGCGACACTCGTAATCTTTTTTCATTTGCTTGGTAATTTTTCCCTCGATATCTAGTGAATAGTCATAAAACAACTCTTCGCCAACCTTGAGGGCGCGCTTTGCATAAACAAACACTCTTGGCTCGCCGTCAAAGGTGTCCTCACGGGTTTCGCAGCTAGGCTTACATGAGTGGTTAATCCAGCGCGCAGCATTGCCGCCGTACTTTGCATCGATTACACGACCATCTTCCAATGAAAAGTAAAAGGTATGGTTGGGGTCTTTGGGATCATGTGGATGACGCTTTTCAGCCAACTTCCAGCTGATGCGCTCACCCTTGTATTCGATGATTGCTTCACCTTTCTTAATTGGCTTCGCAACAAAAACACCTTTGCCATGTATTGGGGAGGATTTAACAACAATAGAAGATCTGTCCACCTTTGGTGGTTTTAGTTTTTTGTCAGCCATTTTTATACGTCTAAGTTACGAGCAATCAGGGCGTTCTTTTCAATAAACGCTCGACGAGGTTCAACCTCATCACCCATTAGGGTTGTAAATACTTGGTCTGCAGCAATCGCATCTTCAATCTTTACTTGCAAAAGCGTTCTTGAGCTTGCATCCATCGTGGTTTCCCACAGCTGTGATGGATTCATCTCACCAAGACCTTTGTAACGTTGACGGCTTAGTACGCGCTCTGCTTCAGACAGCAACCAAGCAAAAGCAGCCCTAAAGTCACCAATGGTTTGCTCTTTTTGGTTTTTGTCTGGGTCGCCGCGACGAACTTTAGATCCTGAAACAACTTTGCCAGACAAAACTGCAGCAGCATTTGCAAGGCTTTGATAATCGTCGCCATGTACAAAGTCGGAGTTAATGGAGGATAGTTTGAGGTTTCCATGAATGCGGCGGGAAAGCAGTAAGCGGAAACGCTCTGTGCGGTCTTCTTTTTGCACAATAATTTCTGGTGCCACAGCCAGTGGATTTAAAGAATCCGCAAGCGCTTGGCGTAAACGATCAGCAGACTCGTTTGCTGATTTTTCAGTATCCAGATTTAATGAAGTACCTGAAGCAATAGCACGCAAAGCATCTTCATCGATAGTGCGAGAAAGACGATCGACAATCGACTGAATCACTTGATAATGTTTTGCCAACTCGTTTAATGCGGCGCCCTCAATAACTTCGCCAGATGGCGTTTGTAGAGAGGCGGTTTCAAGGGCAATCTTCAACAATAGTTGATTTAGCTCGTTGTCATCTTTGATGTATTGCTCGCTCTTACCAAACTTCACTTTGTAAAGAGGTGGTTGAGCAATATAAATATGGCCCCGCTCAATTAACTCAGGCATCTGTCTATAGAAGAAAGTTAATAAAAGTGTGCGGATGTGACTACCGTCAACGTCCGCGTCGGTCATGATGATGATGCGGTGATAACGGAGTTTATCCGCTTTGTATTCTTCAATCCCAATGCCTGTCCCAAGAACGGTAATTAAGGTAACCACTTCCTGGCTTGCAAGCATTTTGTCGAAACGAGCTTTTTCAACGTTTAAGATTTTGCCTTTTAGAGGCAGAATCGCCTGGAAGCGACGATCACGCCCTTGCTTAGCAGAGCCGCCCGCAGAGTCGCCCTCAACAATAAATAATTCAGACTTTGATGGGTCTTTTTCTTGGCAATCAGCCAACTTTCCGGGTAAGCCCAATCCATCTAATGCGCCCTTGCGACGGGTCATATCTCGCGCTTTGCGCGCCGCTTCACGAGCGCGAGCTGCGTCAACAATCTTGCCGCACAAAATCTTTGCGTCCGCTGGGCGCTCTTGCAAATAAGCACTTAAAGCCTCAGCAACGATTTCTTCTACCGGTCCACGAACCTCGCTTGAAACCAGCTTGTCTTTGGTTTGGCTTGAGAATTTTGGCTCAGGAACTTTTACCGACAATACGCATGCCAAACCTTCGCGCATATCATCACCAGAAATTTCTACCTTTGCTTTTTTAGCAACCTCATTCTCATCAATGTATTTGTTGATGACGCGTGTCATTGCGGCGCGCAAACCAGTTAAGTGTGTACCACCGTCCCTTTGGGGAATGTTGTTGGTAAAACAAAGTACCTGTTCGCTAAAGCTGTCATTCCACTGCATTGATACTTCAGCAGTAATTTGTCCACCCAGGTCAGATGGGCGAACACCTTCAGCGTAAAAAATATTGGGGTGTAATACGTTTTTAGTTTGATTAATGTATTCAACAAAGCCTTTAACGCCGCCAGAGAAAGCAAAGTCCTCTTCTTGACCTGTACGCTGATCAATCAACCTAATGTGAACGCCATTATTTAAAAATGAAAGTTCGCGAATGCGCTTCACCAAAATTTCATAATGGAATTCTACGTTTCCAAAAATTTCTTCGTCAGCCAAGAAATGAACTTCAGTTCCGGAAAGCTCTGTATCACCTGTAACGGTAATTGGGGAAACCAAAACGCCGTTCTCATCTACAACATTACGGTTTTGAATAACGCCACGGGCAAATTCCATGTAATGCGCTTTACCGTCACGACGAATGGTTAACTTTAACCATTTAGATAATGCGTTTACACAACTAACACCTACACCATGTAGACCACCAGAAACTTTATAACTATTTTGGTCGAACTTACCACCTGCATGTAGTTCGGTCATAACGATTTCAGCAGCACTTCGCTTAGGCTCATGCTTATCGTCGTATTTGATACCTGTAGGAACACCGCGCCCGTTGTCAACAATAGAAATTGAGTTGTCAGTTTGGATAACTACAGTAATTTCAGAGCAATACCCTGCTAGCGCTTCGTCAATTGAGTTATCCAACACCTCAAAAACAAGGTGGTGTAAACCAGTTCCATCAGAGGTATCTCCGATGTACATACCAGGACGTTTACGAACAGCCTCAAGACCCTCTAGGATTTGAATCGATGCAGCGCCGTACTGCTCTACTACTTTTTTTTCTTCAGTCATTTTTTTCTAAGTTAAATACGCATTGGCATCACAACATACTTAAAGCTCTCTGAGCCAGGCAGAGTAATCACAGCACTACTATTTGCATCACCCAAACTAATTTGAATCTTTTCGTTCTTAAGGTTTGATAAAACATCAAGTAAATAACTTACATTAAACCCAATCTCCACTGCATCACCAGCGTACTCGGTTTCAATCTCTTCTTGCGCCTCTTCTTGTTCAGCGTTAGTTGATTGAATTGTGATGCGATTAGGGGATAAAGAAAACCGAACACCTTTGAACTTATCGGTTGTCAAAATGGCGGCACGTTGAAGGGCGGATTGCAGTGCATCCCTACCAACCACCAGTGAATTTTTCTGACCCTTAGGAATCACCCTTTGGAAGTCTGGGAATTTACCTTCAACCAGTTTGGAAATTAATTCAATATCGCCAAAAGAAAACTTCACTTGGTTTGCAGTCAAGCTAATCTCAAGTGACTCATCAGAATCTTCCAATAAGTGCTGACACTCCAAAATAGTTTTACGTGGAATGATGATTTCTTGTTTCTGACCTGAACCAGATGGCGCCTCAGCCAACTCAACCTGTGAATAAGCAAGACGATGGCCATCTGTTGCAACAGCAACAACATCTTTACCCTCAATCACCAACAACATACCATTCAAGTAGTAACGAATATCTTGTTGAGCCATTGAAAAGTGCACTTGGCTAATTAGTTGACGGAAGCTTTTTTGAGACATCTTCCATGCAGCAGTAACTTCACCAACGCTTTGCATCACAGGAAACTCAGTTGCAGATAGTGTTTGCAAAGAAAAGCGGCTCTTTCCACTCTGCACAACCATCTTGTTATCTTTAAGGTTTAAAGAAACCGGGCCCTCAGGTAAGGCACGCAAAATATCCAACAATTTTCTTGCAGCAACAGTGGTCGTTACGTCTTCAGAACCAACACCAAAATTGGCATTAGTTGTAATTTGTATTTCAATATCGGTAGAGATAAAAGAAACTTTTTCGCCTACTTTTTTAAACAGTAGGTTTGCCAAAATTGGCAATGTATGTCTACGTTCAACAATTCCACTAACAACCTGAAGAGGTTTTAGTAAGTTATCGCGTGAAGTGTTAACGAGTTGCATTGCTTTTAAATCCTTGTATATATCTTAGTAGTAATAGTAATAAGGGTTTGAAATTCCGTGGATAAGTCAAAAACACCCTACAAAACAACACCTTAAACGCTAAAAAACCTGTGGAAAACTTTTGTATAAGCACTGCATAAAACGGGGATAACTTTTTATCAACACCCTATTTTTGCATGAAGCTGAGACTTTCCACAATTTATCCACATGTAATCCCCAAACTTATCCCTAGGGTTCTCCACAACCTTATCCACAGCCCAGAATTAAGCCTTCAAGGTTTGTTCAATAACGTGAATTTCATGGTTCAGTTGACTATCGTGCGCACGCTCATCCGCAATCTTCCGAACAGCATGTAAAACTGTGGTGTGATCCCTGCCGCCGAACAATTCCCCAATCTCTGGAAGACTTTTTTGTGTCAACTCCTTAGCCATAAACATCGCGATTTGGCGGGGTCTGGCTATGTTTGCTGGGCGCTTCTTTGAATACATATCCGCAACCTTAATACTGTAAAAATCAGCAACAGCTTTTTGGATGTTTTCCACAGAAATTTGTCGGTTTTGAATTGACAGCAAGTCCTTCAGCGCCGTTCTAGCAACCTCAATAGTTACCTCTTTGCCATGAAAACGTACAAAAGCCAAAATTTTTCTTAAGGCCCCCTCAAGCTCTCTAACGTTTGATCGAAGGTGTTTTGCTACAAAGAAAGCCACATCCTCACTCATGGGGATGCCCTCATTAATTGCTTTTTTCATCAAAATAGCAACCCGCATTTCGAGCTCTGGCGGTTCAATTGCCACGGTTAGGCCTGAATCAAAACGGGATATAAGTCGATCATCAATACCCGCCATTTCTTTGGGGTAGGTGTCGCTAGTAATAATGACCTGGGATTTATTGCTTAGTAGGGCCTCAAACGCATAGAAAAACTCTTCTTGAGTCCTGGATTTCCCGCTAAAAAACTGAATATCGTCAATTAATAGAAGGTCTAAGGAATGGTAGTAGCGCTTAAAGCGGTCGAAAGCTTTTTGTTGATAAGCCCGCACCACGTCAGAAACATACTGCTCTGCGTGTATGTAGCGAATTCGGGCGTTAGGCTTCTCTTTAAGAAGGTGATTCCCAATGGCGTGAATTAAATGGGTTTTGCCTAGCCCCACCCCACCATATAAAAACATGGGGTTATATGAGGTGCCGGGGTTGTGAGCCACCTGAATTGACGCGGCCCTTGCCAGCTGGTTTGCCTTACCGGTTACAAATGTTTCGAAGGTGAGGTTTGGGTTAAGTTTTGAGTGATCCTCAATCTCAAAACCTCCTTCTTCAACGGAAGCAACGGGTTCCATAACCTCTAGGGCAACCACTTTTTGTTGTACCTCGTCGGGTGCCGTGGTTGTTTTGCTCTCTGGACTGGCCTCGGTCGCCAATGTAAATCCTACATTTATGGGGCGACCAAAGTACTGAGATGCCAGCTCTTGAAAGCGGTCGGCAAAAGTTTTCTTAATCCAATCTAACTTAAAGCGGTTTGGCGCTCCTATTGTTAGTGAGTCATCACTTTCAATAAATGACAATAAAGTTAGGGGCTGAATCCATGTTTTAAACTGTTGGGGCGACAGTTCGCGAGATAAAATGCCGATGGCATCATCCCAAAATCCCAGTGGGCTGATTGAATTCAAGGCGGGGGGATTGTGTAAGTTGCTCATATTTTTGGAGGATCCATTGTAGCGATCCCCCAAAGTTATCC